>JAAYIN010000049.1 GCA_012523405.1 Clostridiales bacterium | reverse complement strand
CTTGTGTTATGCTGTTCATGAAGGATAAGGCTCCTCTCTGTTATGTTGGCTGCAATTCAACTATAACCGATTTTGTCTTATCCTTCATCTTTTTTCTTCTTTGTCCAATATGTATTGTAGCTCTACATTGCCTCCGTATATAAATACAAAATAGTTGTTGACAAAATGCGCGTTTTACGGCATAATAATCAATTGAATATACGTCCCCAAAAACGATGAAGATGTGAGGAGTATAGCTGATGCAAATGTTGATTAGAAACGCTTTGGTATATAGCGATGGCGAGTTATCAATGAAAGATGTGGCTTTATCACATGGCCACGTTGTTGATATTTCATTGGTTGATGATATAAATTCTGGTGATGTCATTTCATTGTCAGACAAATTGTTGGTTCCTGGTTTTGTTGATGTTCATGTACATCTTCGAGAACCGGGGTTTTTTTATAAGGAGACCATTGAGTCGGGTACGCGTGCTGCTGCGCATGGTGGATATACCGCCGTATGCGCCATGCCCAATCTGAACCCTGCGCCCGACAATTTGGAAAATCTCAAAGTCCAGCTGGATATCATTGAAAAAACAGCAAAAGTCCATGTCTATCCCTACGGCTGCATCACGCAAGGGGGAAAGGGCGCTGGAACGCTGTGCGACTTTGAAGCACTCAGCCCCTATGTTTGCGGATTTTCGGACGACGGCAAGGGCGTGCAGAGCGAAGACACGATGCGGGAAGCCATGAAGCGTATCCGAGCCATCGGCGGGATGGTGGTGGCGCATTGCGAGGATGAAACGCTGCTTCACGGTGGCTACATCCACGACGGGGAATATGCCAAGGCGCACGGACATAAGGGCATATGCAGCGAGAGCGAGTGGGGGCAGGTACAGCGCGACCTCATGCTCGCCAAGGAAACAGGCTGCAAATATCATGTCTGCCACGTATCCACAAAGGAAAGTGTGGCGCTGATCAGGCAAGCGAAAGCGGAGGGGGTCGACGTGACCTGCGAAACCGCACCTCATTACCTGCTGATGTCGGACGCAGACCTGCAGGAGGACGGACGCTTCCGAATGAACCCGCCGATCAGGTCGGCGGCAGACCGCGGGGCGCTGATCGCGGGACTCCTTGACGGCACGGTGGACATGATCGCAACCGATCACGCACCGCATAGCGCCGAGGAGAAATCAAAGGGGCTACCGGGGAGTGCATTTGGTGTCGTAGGACTCGAGTGCGCATTCCCTGCGCTATATACAGGGCTTGTGAAAACAGGCAAAGTACCGCTTGAAGTGATCATCAGGGCAATGACCGACACGCCTAGAAAGCGCTTTGGACTGCCGGAAGTGACGCTTGAGCATGGAGCTCAGGATGTTACGGTTTTTGATCTTAATGAGGAATACACAGTGAATCCAGATGAGTTTTTGTCCATGGGACGCGCTACACCGCTCGCGGGTATGCATGTCTGGGGCAAATGCATCTACACTTGGGTAGGGGGCGAATTGGTATGGCAGAGATGAGAAAAGAACGCATGCTGGTAATGGAAAACGGTAGTGTACACAAGGGCTACGGCTTCGGCGCAACATGCGATGCGGTTTGCGAGCTGGTTTTTAACACTGCAATGGTAGGCTATCAGGAGGTCGTAACAGACCCCAGCTACAACGCGCAGACCGTTGTGATGACCTACCCGCTGATCGGTAACTACGGCATTACCGACGATGATAATGAAACGAAAGTACCTACGATGGGCGGCTTGGTGGTTCGCGAGTATTGCGACAGACCCAGCAACTTCCGCTACACCAAGACGCTTGCTGAGATTTTGGAAGAGAACAATATCCCCGGCATTGAGGGCGTGGATACGCGTATGATCGGACGCATGATTCGCAATGAAGGCGCTCAAAAGTCGCTGATTTGCGACGCGGACACCCCGATCAAAGAGGCGATGGCGCGTATCAATGCGTACGAGCTGCCCACCGACTGCGTCAGCCGCGTCAGCTGCAAAAAGAAATGGTATGCCCGCACCCCTAACCCCCTCTACAGCGTGGTAGCGGTTGACTGCGGCATCAAGCATAATATCATCAGGAAGTTCAACGAATTTGGCTGCAATGTAACGGTTGTGCCCTTTGATACCCCTGCTGAAACCATCATGGGCTTCAAGCCCGATGGACTTTTCATCAGCAATGGTCCGGGCAACCCTGAAAACGTTCAGCCCGTCATCGATACGATTCGCGCCCTTCGCGGCAAGCTGCCAATGTTCGGCATCTGCCTTGGCTACCAGCTGATCACCCTCGCTTGCGGCGGCAAGACCTTCAAGATGAAGTTCGGTCACCGCGGCGGCAACCACCCTGTGCGTGATTTGGCAACAGGGAAGGTAGAGATCACGAGCCAGAACCATAGCTACGCAGTGGACGGGGATAGCTTTGAAGGCACAGGTCTTGTGCTGACTCATCAAAACCTGCTGGACGGCACGGCAGAGGGCATCGCATGTCCTGAGGATAGGCTCTTCGCTGTCCAGTACCACCCCGAAAGCGCCCCTGGTCCGCAGGATAGCGTTCATTTATTCAAACGCTTCATAGACATGCTTGAGGAGGGTAAACAGAATGCCTAAACGTACAGACATCAAGCGCATTTTAGTCATCGGTTCAGGCCCAATCATCATCGGTCAGGCGGCGGAGTTTGACTATGCAGGTACACAGGCTTGTCTCGCACTTCGCGAGGAGGGCTATGAGGTCATATTGGTCAACTCAAACCCCGCCACCATCATGACAGATACCGATATCGCCGATAAGGTCTACATGGAGCCCCTCACCCTCGAGTATGTAGCAAAGATACTGCGCTACGAGCGCCCCGATGCGATTTTGCCGGGGCTTGGCGGTCAGACAGGTCTTAACCTCGCGATGCAGCTGGAGCGCAAGGGTGTGCTTAAGGAATGCCAAGTCGAGATTCTCGGCACGACCTTTGACAGCATCGATAAGGCGGAGGATCGTGAGAAGTTCAAGCAGCTCTGTGTGGACCTTGGCGAGCCTGTGCTCCCCTCCACCATCGTGCATAATGTGAAGGACGGCAGAGCGGCGGCGGAGGAAATCGGCTACCCCATTGTGCTGCGTCCCGCGTTCACCCTCGGCGGCACAGGCGGCGGCTTTGCGGATAACGAAGAAGAATTCAACGAGCTTTGCGAGCATGCCTTGAAGCTCTCACCCGTGCATCAGGTGCTGGTGGAAAAGAGCATCAAGGGCTATAAAGAGATCGAGTTTGAGGTCATGCGCGACGCAAACGATACAGCGATTGCGATTGCGAGCATGGAAAACTTCGACCCCGTCGGCGTGCACACAGGCGATAGCATCGTGCTTTGCCCAAGTCAGACGCTGACCAACAAGGAATACCATATGCTGCGCGACAGTGCGCTGAAGATCATCCGCGCACTCAAAATCGAAGGCGGCTGTAATGTGCAGTTTGCGCTAGATCCCTTCAGCTTTGACTACTTCCTCATTGAGGTAAATCCGCGCGTGTCGCGCTCCTCGGCTCTTGCCAGCAAGGCGAGCGGCTTCCCGATTGCCCGCGTGTCCGCGAAAGTGGCAGTCGGTATGCACCTTGAAGAGATTCAGCTCGCTAATACCCCTGCATGCTTCGAGCCTACGCTTGACTATGTGGTCAGCAAGATTGCCCGCTTCCCCTTTGATAAGCTGGAAGGTGCAAGCAACCGCCTGAGCACCCAGATGAAGGCAACAGGCGAGGTGATGAGCATCGGCAGGACGATTGAGGAAAGCCTGCTCAAAGCAGTGCGCTCCCTTGAAATCGGCGTATGCCATATGCATAGCGTACGCTTTGACGATATGCCCAGCGACGAGTTGCTTGAGTACATCAGCGAGGGCACGGATGACCGCATCTTCGCGATTGCGCAGCTGATTCGAAACGGCGTTGACCTTGGACTGATCTACGACCAAACCAAGATCGATATGCTCTTCCTTGAGAAGATCAAGAATATCACCGACTTTGAGCCCGAACTCAAAGCAAGCAAGGGCGACTTGGAAGTGCTGTACCGCGCAAAGCGCATGGGCGTAAGCGATAAGTACATCGGACAGGTATGGGGACTGACTGAAAAGGAAGTCTTTGACCTGCGCGCGAAGAACAATATGATGCCTGTATACAAAATGATCGATACCTGCGCAAGCGAGTTTGATAGCTATGTGCCGTACTTCTACTCGACCTACGAAAAGGAGAACGAGTCGATTATCTCAGACCGCAAGAAGATCATCGTGCTGGGCTCAGGTCCTATCCGCATCGGTCAGGGCGTTGAGTTTGACTACTCCACGGTGCATGCCATCTGGACGATTCAGAAGGCGGGCTATGAAGCGATCATCATCAACAATAACCCCGAGACGGTTTCGACCGACTATACTACCAGCGATAAGCTGTACTTTGAGCCGCTCACGATAGAAGACGTGATGAATATCATCACGCTTGAAAAGCCCGATGGCGTCATCGTCAGCCTTGGCGGACAGACCGCGATTAACCTTGCGGACGGGCTGCACAAGATGGGCGTGAAGATCGTAGGCACGGATGTGGTTGCGATCAACCGCGCAGAGAACCGCGACTCGTTTGAAAAGATCATGGTGGAGCTGGGGATTCCCCAGCCGCTTGGCCAGGCAGTGACCGAGATCGAAGAAGGCGTGAAGGTTGCGGCTCGCATCGGCTACCCTGTGCTGGTTCGCCCCAGCTACGTGCTTGGCGGCCGCGCGATGCAGATTGTGCCCAATGAAGAGTCCCTTCGCCACTACCTCAAGACCGCCGTTGCGCTGGATGTGGATCAACCTGTACTGGTTGACCGCTACATCGTGGGCAAGGAGCTGGAAACAGACGCGGTTTGCGATGGCGAGAACGTCTATGTGCCGGGCATCATGGAGCATGTCGAGCGCACAGGCATTCATAGCGGCGATAGCATTAGCGTGTACCCGACATTCAGCGTAAGCGAAAAGGCGCAGCAGACGATCATCGATTATACCGTGCGCCTAGGTCTGGGCATCGGCATCGTGGGACTGTACAACATCCAGTTCATCGTTGATCCGCAGGATAATGTCTTCGTGATCGAAGTGAACCCGCGCTCATCGCGTACTGTGCCCTTCCTGAGCAAAGCCACCTGCGTGCCGCTTGCGGATATCGCAACGCGCGTGATGCTGGGCGAGAGCCTGCGCGATCAGGGGATCGTGGATGTTGTAGCCCCTAAGAAAAAGAAATGGTATGTCAAAGCGCCCGCCTTTAGCTTTAGCAAGCTGCGCGGCATGGACGCATACCTAAGCCCTGAAATGAAGTCCACAGGCGAAGCGATCGGCTACGATGTAAGCATCAACCGCGCACTGTATAAGGCGATGCAGTCATCGGGCATGAATGTGGCGAACTACGGCACGATCTTTGTAACCATCGCAGACTGCGATAAAGCCGAAGCCCTGCCGCTGATCCAGCGCTTCTATAACCTAGGCTTCAATATCGAAGCAACGAAGGGAACGGCGGACTACCTCAAGAACAACGGCATCCGCACCCGCACCCGCATGAAGCTGAGCGAGGGGAGCGAGGAGATTCTCGAATCCCTGCGCCAAGGTCATGTGAACTATGTGATCAACACCCGCGAGCTGAACGCCGCAACCCACCACACCGACGGTGCTGCGATTCGACGCTGTGCAGTGGAGAACAACGTAACGACATTCACAGCGCTAGACACCGTCCGCGTACTCCTAAACGTACTAGAAGAAATCACGCTAGGAATCTCGACGATCGATAGCTAAAGCTGTGCGCGTGAAAAGCTCGCCTATGGCGATCTTTTCACGCGGGTTTTGCACCAATCCCCTGTTCGCTAACGCTCTCGGTCGGGGATTGGCGTAAGGAACCCATGCTACGCATGGTCTTGAAACCACCGCGCATGTCGCTGGTTTCGGATTGTACATCAGAGGGTGTGCGCACCCTCCGATACCTCCTAATGGGGTGTTGTATGCATAAGAAAATCCGCTAACCAAACTATAGCAAACCAGATATGATATAGCACCCATACACCCATACCAAATAACGGGTTCAGGGCAAAGCCCTGAGCAGGGTCATAGGGGCGGCAGCCCCTACCGTTCCTCCCGTCCCCCCGTCTCCCCGTTCCCACTCCCGAAAGGAAGACAGTATGAAATTCACTATCGTTTCCAACGCGCTAATTGCGCCGAATGTTTATTCTATGAGGCTTTGCGGCGATACGCGGAGCATTAAGCGACCGGGGCAGTTTGTACAGATTTCTGTTCCGGGGTTTTATTTGCGGCGTCCAATTTCGATCTGCGACTGGCATGCGGGCGAAAAAGGCACGCTGGACCTGATCTATAAGGTAGTCGGGCGCGGCACGGAGGGCATGGCTGAGCTTGAAGTAGGACAAGAGCTTGACCTGCTGCTTGGGCTTGGCAACGGCTATGACGTTGATCGGCTGGACGAGGTAACGCGCACGCAGTTCCCGCTGCTGATTGGCGGCGGGGTTGGCGTGCCGCCGCTGTATGCGCTTTGTAAGAAGCTGGTGGCGGGATGCAAAAAGCCAAGGGTTATTCTGGGCTTTAATACGGCTGAGGAAGTCTTTTGGAAGACGCAGTTTGAAGAGCTGGGCGTGCAGGTGATCGTGACTACGGTTGACGGCAGCATGGGCACGAAGGGCTTTGTGACGGCGGCGATGGAAGAACTTCGCGGGAAGTACGACTATATCTACACTTGCGGACCTGAACCGATGCTGAAGGCTGTTTATAGTATCTGCGACCAAAGCGGCATTCATGGGCAGTATAGCTTTGAGGAGCGCATGGCGTGCGGCTTCGGGGTTTGCATGGGATGTAGCTGCGAGACGAAGTATGGATCAAAGCGCATCTGCAAGGACGGACCAGTGCTGCTAAAGGAGGAGATTATATGGTAAGTACAAAGGTTGTGCTGTCAGGCTGGGAGCTTGATAACCCTGTGATCCCCGCGAGCGGTACATTCGGGTTTGGCGAAGAATTCCACGAAATGTACGATATTAACGTGCTTGGCACGTTTTCATTCAAGGGCACAACGCTGGATGCGCGGTTTGGTAACGCTACGCCCCGTATTGCGGAGTGCACGAGCGGGATGATCAATGCGGTCGGGCTGCAAAACCCGGGCGTGCATCACGTGATCGAGCATGAGCTTCCAAAGCTCAAGACGTTTTTTCATAAGAAGGTCATTGCGAATATCAGCGGATTTGCGATTGATGAGTATGTGGAGACCTGCCGATTGATTGACTCGCAGGAGCAGGTCGGCATTATCGAGCTGAATGTCAGCTGCCCCAATGTTCATGGCGGCGGGATGGCGTTTGGCGTGTCGGCTGAAAATGCAGCGGCGGTGACGCGCGCTGTGAAAAAAGTGACGACTAAGCCTCTGTATGTGAAGCTCAGCCCCAATGTGACGGACATTGTAGAGATTGCAAAGGCATGCGAGGACGCAGGCGCGGACGGGCTTAGCCTGATCAACACGCTGCTTGGTATGCGCATTGACCTGAGGACCAAGAAGCCCGTCATCGCCAATACCATGGGCGGCTTCTCAGGACCTGCGATCTTCCCTGTCGCGCTTCGCATGGTGTATCAGGTGGCAAAGGCGGTCGGAATCCCCGTGATCGGCATGGGCGGGGTGAGCACAGCGGAGGATGTCATCGAAATGATGCTCGCAGGCGCAACGGCGGTGCAGGTCGGCGCGCAAAACTTGGTCGATCCCTTTGTATGCCCCAAAATCATCGAGGATTTACCTCGCGTGATGCAAAAATACGGAATCACTGAACTCAAAGATATAATTGGAGGTGCTTGGAAATGAGCAGGAAAAATGGAGATGTGATCATTGCTCTGGACTTCCCCAATGCGCAAAAGGTATATGCGTTTCTGGACAGCTTCAAGGATGAAAAGCCCTATGTGAAGGTTGGTATGGAGCTCTTTTATGCGGAAGGTCCGCAGATTGTGCGCGAGATCAAGGCACGCGGACATAAGATTTTCTTGGATCTGAAGCTTCATGATATTCCCAACACGGTGAAAAGCGCGATGGCATCGCTGTCAAGGCTGGATGTTGACATGACCAATTTGCATGCATCAGGCACTGTGGCAATGATGAAGGCAGCGATCGAAGGACTCACGCGCCCCGACGGTACACGCCCGATGCTGCTGGCTGTAACTCAGCTCACATCCACGAGCGAAGAAGTGATGCAAAAGGAACTGCTGATCAATGCATCCATGCCTGACACCGTGAAGAAATACGCACAGAACGCGCAGGAAGCAGGGCTTGACGGCGTTGTTTGCTCGCCTCTTGAAGCAGCGATTGTCAAGGACGGCTGCGGCGCAGAGTTCCTCACCGTTACCCCCGGCATCCGCTTTGCGGACTCCGCGGCAGACGATCAGTCCCGCGTGATGACCCCCGCTAAGGCACGCATAGGCGGCAGTGACTACATCGTGGTAGGTCGCCCCATCACGCAGGCAGCAGACCCTGTAGCAGCTTATCGCCGCTGCATGAACGAATTCCTAGGCGAGTAATCTACCAAATACAGAAGTGATATACGAGGAGGACATTATGGAAAAGTCCATTGCAAAAGCATTATTATCAATCGGTGCGGTATTCCTTCGTCCCGAGCAGCCCTTCACATGGGCGAGCGGCATCAAAAGCCCCATCTACTGCGACAACCGCCTCACTTTAACTGCGCCCGAGGTTCGCACGCAGATCGAAGAGAGCATTGCAGAAGTGGTCAAGCGCGAGTACCCTGACGTAGACGTTTTGATGGGCACAAGCACCGCAGGCATTGCGCATGCGGCAATCGTTGCGCATTTGATGAACCTGCCCATGGGCTATGTCCGCGGCGGCGCAAAGGATCACGGCCGCGGCAACCAGATCGAAGGCAAGCTAGAACGTGGCCAGAAGGTTGTGGTTGTGGAAGACCTTATCTCAACCGGCGGCAGCGTGATCGAGGTTGTGGAGGTGCTTCGCGAAGCAGGTGCGCAGGTGCTTGGCATCGTCAGCATCTTCACCTACGGCATGAAAAAAGGCGTTGACCGCATGGCGGCAGCAAACGTGAAGAATGTAAGCCTGTCCAACTTTGATGTGCTCGCTCAGGTCGCAGCCGACACAGGCTATATCAAACCCGAGCAGGTCGACCAGCTCCTTCAGTTCCGTAACAACCCAAGTGATGAAAGCTGGATGAAATAAGAGGAGGATGGTAGCATGCCGCGCCATTTACTTGACATCAGAAACCTAAGCACGGACGAAATCGATGAGCTGATGGACCGTGCAGACGATATCATTGCCAATCCGCAGAAGTATGCGGATTGCATGCGAGGCAAGAAGCTTGCCACACTCTTTTATGAAGCCAGCACGCGCACCCGCCTCAGCTTTGAAGCGGCGATGATGGAGCTTGGCGGCAATGTGCTGGGCTTCTCGGCAGCGGATAGCTCGTCGGCTAGCAAGGGGGAGAGCGTATCGGATACGGTCAGAACCGTTGCTTGCTATGCAGATGCAATCGCTATGCGCCATCCCAAGGAGGGTGCACCAACGGCAGCTGCGCAGGTTTGTCCTGTCCCGATCATCAACGCTGGTGACGGCGGGCATAACCACCCAACCCAGACATTGGCTGATTTGTTGACCATTCGCCGCGAAAAAGGCAGGCTGAATCAGCTGGTGGTCGGCATGTGCGGCGACCTCCAATTCGGTCGTACGGTGCATAGCCTGATTGACGCGATGTCCCGCTACAAGAGCATCCGCTTCGTGCTCATCTCCCCCAAAGAGCTGCGCATCCCTGACTATCTTAGAGAAGATATGACAGCGGAAGGCGTTACCTTCACGGAGGTTGAGAAGCTGGAGGATGTCATCGGAACGCTTGACATCCTCTACATGACACGCGTGCAGCGTGAGCGCTTCTTCAATGAAGAAGACTATGTACGCCTCAAGGACAGCTATATTTTGGATGTCGCGAAGATGCAGCTTGCTCGCCAAGACCTATGCGTCATGCACCCACTGCCCCGCGTCAACGAAATCAGCAAGGCTGTGGACAGCGACCCAAGAGCCGCCTACTTCAAGCAGGTTGCCTATGGCAAGTTCATGCGCGAGGCGCTTTTGATGAAGCTTTTGGAGGTTGAAGTATGAACATCGACAGCATTCAAAACGGCTACGTAATTGACCATATCCATGCAGGACTCAGCATGGAAATCTATCGCTATTTGAAGCTGGACAAGCTGGATTGCTCGGTCGCGATCATCAAGAACGTCAAGTCCAAGAACATGGGCAAAAAAGATATCATCAAGATTGATCGGGAGATCCCGCTGGATTTGGAACTCCTAGGCTATATTGATCCGGGCATCACGGTCAACATCATTCGCAATGGCGAACGCATTGAGAAAAAGCATCTAAAACTGCCTGCAAAGGTCATCAATGTGATGAAATGCAAAAACCCCCGCTGCATCACCCAGTCCGAGCAGGAGCTGGAGCAGATCTTCTTCTTGGCGGACCGCGAGAAGCAAGCATATCGCTGCTTCTATTGCGAGGCAAAGCATAAATAAAGATCGAATCTGATATGAAAATACCGCTGGACACGAATGTGCAGGCGGTATTTTCGTATAGATGGCTGTATGAGAGCGCCTTTGAGTGAGCCGATTGTTGCATTTTCAAACAACGAAAACGTTTTCACGAAAAAGAATACTTGTTTTGCGTTGAGAAAATTGCGAGAAGGCAGTAAGAGCTGAAGGGAAGCGCTAGATGAATTCATTCAACGATAAAAAAAGACCTTGCATTCTGTTTTAGGATGTAGTATATTGAAATTGCGAAAACGATATAGTATGTAGAGAGTAACAAGAATAGATGGTTGGTTTGTGCCGTGACAGTGATTGACCGAATAGGTGATTGCTGTGCTTGGCATCTTGGCTTGAAAACCAGCCCAAATAAGAAAGCACAGTCGATCCTTCATGCGCAGCTGCGCCTTGTGGATCGGTTGAGGTTTGATATAATGATTCGCAGAGTCAAGGACTAATAGGTTTAATATTGGAGGTTATGAAATGAATTACGGTTATTTTGATGACCAGAACTCTCAATACGTCATCACGCGCCCAGATACCCCCTACCCGTGGATCAATTACCTTGGCAGTGAGGATTTCTTCTCGCTTATGAGCAACACATCAGGCGGCTATACCTTCTATAAGGATGCACGCCTACTGCGCCTGACACGCTATCGCTATAACAATGTCCCCACCGATGCGGGCGGGCATTATTTCTATATCCGTGACGGCGAAGCTATGTGGAATCCGGGCTGGCAGCCCTGCCAAACCGAGCTTGACAGCTACGAATGCAGAGTGGGCACAGGTTATACCACCATCACTTCGTCCAAAAACGGTCTCAAGACTGAGCAAACGGTGATGGTACCTCGCGGATTTACCGCAGAGGTCACCCGCGTGAAGCTTACAAACGAATCCAGCGAAGCAAAAGACATCGCGCTTTATAGCTTCATTGAGTTCTGCCTGTGGAATGCACAGGATGACAGCACCAACTTCCAGCGTAACTATGCACTCGCGGAGATGGAGCTTGAAAAAAACGGCGCTGTAATCTATCACAAGACCGAGTACCGCGAACGCCGCAATCACTACGCCGTTTACGCTGTCAACGCCGAAGTTGACGGCTATGATACCGACCGCGAGAGCTTCATTGGTCTGTACAACAGCTTTGGCAACCCTGACGTGGTTGTGAATAACCAATCCAAGAACTCCGATGCACATGGCTGGGCACCCATCGGCAGCCACTGCATCAAGCGCACAATTCAGCCCGGCGAAACACTGAGCTTCGTGTACGTGCTTGGCTACTGTGAGAACCCCTATGAAGAGAAATTCACCTCTCACGGCGTGATCAACAAAGCACCTGCGCATGCACTTTTGGGCGAGTTCCAGACTGATGAGCAATTTGAAGAAAAGCTGACTGCACTCAAAGAATACTGGAAGCAGCTCCTCAATCACTTCAGCATTGAATCGGCTGATGAGAAGCTCAACCGTTCCGTCAACCTATGGAACCAGTACCAGTGCATGGTCACCTTCAACATGAGCCGCTCTGCGTCTTACTTTGAAAGCGGCATTGGCCGCGGCATGGGCTTCCGTGATTGCAGCCAAGACCTTTTGGGCTTTGTGCACCTCATTCCCGAGCGTGCTCGTGAGCGCATCCTTGACATCGCTGCGACCCAGAAAATTGATGGCGGCGCTTATCACCAGTATCAGCCCCTCACCAAGAAGGGCAACTCGGATGTTGGCGGAGGCTTCAACGACGATCCGCTATGGCTCATCTATGGCACAGCTGCTTATGTGAAGGAAACAGGCGATGTGAGTCTGCTGCATGAGGTCGTTGATTTTGATAACGATCCCGAGCAAGCACAGCCCATGCATGTCCATCTGGAACGTGCGTTCAAGAACATTGTAAACAACAAAGGACCGCACGGCTTGCCCCTGATCGGCCGCGCTGACTGGAACGATTGCCTCAACCTTAACTGCTTCTCAGCAGAGCCCGGCGAGAGCTTCCAGACCGTTACCAACAACGACACTGGCATTGCAGAGAGCGTTTTCATTGCTGGCATGTTCGTAGGCGTTGCAGACGCTTATGCTAAGATGCTGGAAATCTGCGGAAGAGCAGACGAGGCAGCATTTGCCAAAGCCGCCAAGGCAGAGATGACCAAGGCGGTTGAAGAGCACGGCTGGGACGGCGAATGGTTCCTGCGTGCATATGATGCATTCAGCCAAAAGGTTGGCAGTGACACCAACGAAGAGGGCAAGATTTACATCGAGCCGCAGGGCATGTGCGTCATGGCTGGCATCGGCATTGAAAACGGCATGGCTGAAAAAGCGATGGCATCCACCAAGAAGCATCTACAATTTGAGCACGGTATCGTGCTTGTCGCCCCTGCCTACACCAAGTATCATCTCGAGCTTGGCGAAGTGAGCAGCTATCCTCCGGGATACAAAGAAAACGGTTCTGTTTTCTGCCACAACAACCCATGGGTTATGATTGCTGAAACAGAGCTGGGACACGGCGATTCTGCCTTTGACATGTACAAGTGCATCGCACCCGCCTACATCAAAGACCAGAAACTCCACCGTACCGAGCCCTATGTATACAGCCAAACCATCAACGGCAAGGAATCCTATCTCCCCGGCGAAGCGAAGAACAGCTGGCTTACAGGCACAGCAGCTTGGAACTTCAACGCCATCGCGCAGGCGATCCTCGGCGTGAAGCCCCAATTTGACGGATTGATGATCGATCCTTGTCTGCCTGCAGAAATCAAAGACCTCAAGATTCGCCGTGAGTTCCGCGGAAATGTCTACAACATCACCGTCAAGAACCTCGCTGGCGGCGAAAAAGGCAAGATCAACGTAGTCGTAGACGGCAATGCGATTGAGGGTCAAGTGATTCCGCTGCCCGAACAGAACGGACAAACCATCGAAGTACAGGTTACGATCGTTTAAGGGGATATGAGGGGTACGTTGGGACGCGACTTTTTTGAAAAAAGTCCGAATAAGAGGGCGACAGCTCCAAACCCATCCGAAAAACGGATTGATTGGGTATTGTGATGGGGCGACAGCTCCAAACCCATCCGAAAAACGGATTGATTGTGTATTGTGATGGGGGCGACAGCCCCAAGCCCATCCGAAAAACGGATTGATTGGGTATTGTGAAGAGGGCGACAGCCCCAAACCCATCCGAAAAACGGATTGATTGTGTATTGTGATGGGGGCGACAGCCCCAAACCCATCCGAAAAACGGATTGATTGGGTATTGTGAAG
>JAAYIN010000048.1 GCA_012523405.1 Clostridiales bacterium | reverse complement strand
CTGTTGCAGAAGTCTTTTCAAAAGGCAATAGCAACAAAATCCACCTGCGAATTACTTGATTCGCAGGTGGATTTTTGTGTGTATTTACTACTATTCTGTAAGATAACGGCTGTTTTGCAACAGCCCCCTCTTTAATCATATAAACTTTACTTGGTTTCGTCTGCTGCCGTTGCTTTTTGACCGATTTTGTTTTCTGTGCCGTTTAGCAAACGCTTGATATTGGGGAGATGCCGCCATACGCATAGCAGGAGCAGCGCAACGGCAAACCCCCACAGAAACCACTGGGCGGGGTATAGGATACAGATCACAACGGCATAAAACAGGAGCATGCTCATGCTCGCGATGCTGATGTAGCGAGTGATGAAAACCAATGCGATCCAAAGTGCCATGGCAGTGAGACCCCATGTTGGATTGATGAATACAATTACAGCGGCTGAGCAAGCAACGCCCTTGCCGCCTTTGAAACCGTAAAAGACAGGCCAGTTATGACCGATGATGGCAAACAGTCCGGCGAGAATCGTGCCGAAGATCGGAATGGAGAATGTCGTGCCGGGCAAGATCAGACTGCCAATCCAGCATGCGAGCATTGCTTTGATAAAATCTCCGATGAAGGTAAGCACGCCCAGCTTAAGCCCCATGACACGCAGTACATTGCTGGCCCCTGTGTTCTTACTGCCGACTTTGCGAAGATCAACGCCGCGTAACTTGGAGATGGTTAGTCCCGTGGAAAAACAGCCCAATAGATAAGAGATCACGGCAATCAATAGTGAAAGCAAACATTCGCGCATTATGTTCCTCCTAGATGATCATTTAAAATGGTGGTGGATTTTCGTTCCAGAGTATATCACATATCGCATGAAAAGGAAAGGCTGACGCATATTGCATAGGAGGAAGAAAAAGGACAAACCCATCAATCGGCGGGCTCTGGACAATGTTAGTCTGCTTTGCGCAAGCGGAATTGATACAATCAATACGAGTTTGTGCATCAAGGTATCGCAGGTTAGGAGAAAAATAAAACTATGTGCTAATTTTCATGTTGCTGAATCATCCAAGTAGTGATATTCTAATAGGTAATAAAAGGCACATAATGGCTGCATTAGTGTGAGAAAAGGGGAATGGCATTATGAAAAAACTAATGGGAGAATTTAAAACCTTCTGTGCAAAGGGTAATATTGTGGAGCTGGCAACAGGTGTTATGATTGGCGGAGCATTTGGCTCGATTGTCACTTCATTGGTGAATGACTTGCTTATGCCGCTGATTGGTTTGGCAACAGGCGGGGTGAACCTATCAGGTTTGTTTATAGCGCTTGATTTGCAGTCCTATGTTAGCATTGAGGCTGCGCAGGCAGCAGGTATTGGCACGCTGAACTATGGTGCGTTTTTGCAGGCGATTATCAACTTCTTGATCATTGCGTTTTGCGTGTTCATGTTTGTGAAGGCGATGACCAAAATCACACCCAAGAAGGCGGAAGCCCCCAAGAAAGCGGCGCGCCTCTGCCCCTATTGCAAGATGGAAATCAAGGATGAGGCTGTCAAATGCCCGCATTGCATCAGCGATGTAAGCGCAGACGCAGTCAAGGCATAAGGGATAATGAGTCCTAAAGCAGAATAACGAGTATGCAAAGATAGCAGACGATTTTGATTGTCTGCTATCTTTTTGTCGCCTAGGCTCGGTGATTAACGGTTGCTGATCCTTGGGATGCGCCTGACGATGACATCGCTTTTTCGTTTCAAACAATCATCGGAAGCGGCGACGACCTTTTCAAAATGGGATTTGATATAATCCAGCGGTTCGATTTCATTGAGCCCATTTTCTACCCTGAAATCGTTGAGCTGCTCCATCTTGGTAAAAAAATTATCGGGGACGATGAGATATTTCTTTTCTGTATCAATGACGATTCGCACAGCAGTCTACCTTCTTTCAACTATGATCAAGTGTGATGCGGCGGCGGTTGCTCCTGTCTCCTAAAGTGCCGTCACATCTGCTTGTTTCTATCTCAAAGTTTACGGTGTAAAGGCGTAAAAGTCACGCAAAGAACCTTGGCATTCGTGATAATCAATGATAATTCGACATATATCATTAAGAATGGTGTAAATAACTACCGTTTTTAACATCCGAAATATTTTCATGGGCAATTAAACCCTACAGGCTGACAGCGGCGTAAATGCCGATTTGTTCCTCAAAACACAAAAACAGCAGACATCAAATCAATGTCTGCTGTGATTGAACCATGAAAATAGATCATTCAAATTCGTTTTCAAAGGGAAGATAGAGCCGCGACACGACTTCGTTGCCGCTTGTATCGATGGCCTCCACCGCGCAGCCAACGCCTAGTGTCATATCGTCTGCAACTTGAGTCACCTCAAGCCAGCGGATTTCACCGGGACCGATATAGATTGTGTCAATGAAATCTCCTATTTCTGTGCCTTGTACAGAGTCAATAATGGAAGTGCCATCCTTCAAAAAAGTAACAGTGGTTAATAGCTGGACGGTTAAGCCGATGTTATGCTCTTCCTTCATGTAGAAATGATAGCGCCACATGGGGGTTGCCAAAGGGGAGCCGCGCTTTGCCTGCACGACCGCATCTCGGGAATACACGCGCAGATAGGCAACATCGTCTGGGGGGGTCTGCGGCTGAGCAAACCACTCCAGCGAATACTTGCCGCCAGAAGGCTGCTGCTGCGGCTGCTTGACCACATATGCTGCTGCAAATCCGACGACAAGCACCAAAGCGAGCAGTATGAGCCGATAAGTCAGCTTCCGCTTGCTCAGCCCCTTGAGCGGCGGGGTAGGCTCGTCATCGGGCGAGGGCGTTACCTGCGTAGCTGGCGGTTTGGCGGGTTCTTGAAAGAACGTGGCCACATCTAACCCAAGAACCTCAGCGAGAGGCTTTAGAACCGAATAATCAGGCATGGAACGGTCGTTTTCCCAGTTTGAAATCGTTTGGCGGGATACATGGATTTGCTCTGCCAGCTGTTCCTGCGTATATCCCAGCGCCAAACGCGCTTGCCGCAGCCTTTGTCCTATGGATGCTGTGCTCATGGTTAGCGCAGCTCCGATATCAAGGTTACATAGGAGGCAAAGACGAGCTCATTGCCGTTTGCATCGATACCCGTCATCATGCAGCCAATGCCGGTTAGGTCCTGCTTGTATGTGCCAATACTTGGCGTGAAGGGGTCATCGCCCTTGCTAAAAGTATCGCTGCCATACATCTGGGCAATGTTATCCTCGTTGTATTGAAACTGCTGGATCACAACTCCATTGTTTATGAAAGCAATGATCATGCTGGAGGGCATGAAGTCCACACCGCTTTCATTGGCAATGGAAAACGAAAATCGCCATGCGAGGTCGCCGTCATATTCGGTATCAAAGATGAGATAGGCAGGGTTCTCGTCGGGCGTAATCCTCAGGAAGGCCTCGCCTTCTTGGGGCAGCTTGGAATCAAGCTGGAAATCTTCGTCCGTCAGTTGCTCTACAACCTCCTGAGACAGCGGGACGTAGAATCCAAAGGCGAGATCATTTCCATTCGCATCTATGCCTTCAAGCGCAATGCCGTATCCAATAATGGGTTTGACGGACTTGCCTAGATTGTATTCGTATTTGGTATTTGCTTCAAAGGTGTATGTATCAAAAAAACGGACGCATTCACTGCCCATAAATACGCGGTGATCCATCTGGCTATGGTCCTCTTGAAAGAAAGCTTCAGTCATCTTAGTGATCGTAAAAGCAACGCCGTTGGTTTCTTCAATGCCAAAGATAATATCCCAGCGATAAGGCGTGGGAGCGTTGTTGACTTCTATGAGCTTGATGGGCGTATTGGTTGCTGTAAATGTCAAATAGGCCTTGTTAACTTCTACGGCTGCGGGCTGTTGATACCAATCCCATGAATAATCAGCAGGATTGCTGTTGATCACGGGATCGGTAGCTGCCACCGCGGCTGCATCGATTACGGGTTCGCTTGGCACATTCAATAGCGGCATGATCCCGTAAACCACAGCCAAAGTGATCAAAACACCGCAGAAAAAAGCAATCAGCAATCTCAGGTGAGATTTCTTTTGCGCGGTGGAAACTGAATTGTCAGTTGGGCTTTCCTGTTCGCTCAGCGTGAGCGGGTCTATGTCTAGAAGTCCGCAAATCTGCTGCATGACCTCGTCGCTTGGCTGCACACGACCGTTCTCCCAATGAGAAACCGTCTGGCGCGACACGCTCAGCGCTTCAGCTAATTGCTCCTGTGTTAATCCCTTTGCTTTACGAGCGCTTGTCAAAATATTTCCAAAAGCTATCATTTGTAGTTTCCCCCATATTATATAACGATGTTATTCATTATATAGGATTTAAAGCGATCAAACAAGGTGTAGACATAAGTATATTCTTTTTACGGGTAGCGAAGGCTGCGGTTGCTTTCGCTCCATAAAAAACGTCCCCAGGCAATGGCCTAGGGACGGGAAAGCTTTTTTTGTTATGCGGTTTCGATATTGGCTGCGGTTTGCAGGTTGAGCACGTCTATGCCCGTTTCGCGAAGCTTGAACTTCTGAATCTTGCCGCTTGCAGTCATGGGGAATTCATCCATCAAGATGACGTAGCGAGGTGCCTTGAATTTGCTCAGACCCTTCTTTACAAACTCGATCAGTTCGGTTTCGGTTGCGACAGCGCCTTCTCTTAGGATGACGCATGCGCATACTTCCTCGCCGTATTTTTCGTCCGGCAGACCGACTACCTGTACGTCACGAACTTGCGGATGGGTGTAGAGGAACTCTTCCAGCTCGCGCGGGTAGATGTTCTCGCCGCCGCGAATGATCATGTCCTTGAGGCGGCCTGTGATGCGGAAGTTGCCGTCCTCATCTACTGTGCCGATGTCGCCTGTGTGCAGCCAGCCATCCTCATCAATGGCGGCGCGGGTTGCTTCGGGCATTTTGTAGTAGCCCTTCATCAGGTGATAGCCGCGGGTGATGATTTCGCCGGGGGTGTTAACGGGCAATTCTTCACCTGTTTCCGCGTCGATGATCTTGCCTTCAGTCTGGGGAAGCAGTCTGCCAACAGTGGTGCAGCGCAGCTCCAGTGAATCATCTGTGCGGCTCATGGTCATGCCGGGGCTGCATTCGGTCTGCCCGTAGGTGATGACCAGCTCGCTCAGATGCATCTTGCCGGTAACGTCCTGCATGGTCTTGATGGGGCAGGGGCTGCCAGCCATGATGCCTGTGCGCAGGAGCGAGAAATCGAATTTATCAAAGTCAGGATGCTCAAGCATGCCGATAAACATCGTAGGTACGCCGTGAACAGCGGTACAACGGGTCTTGACGAGGATTTCCATCTCGCGGATGGGGTTGTAGTGATCCATCAGCACGATGGTGGTGCAGTGGGTGAGGCAGCTCATCATACCAAGGATGACGCCAAAGCAGTGGAACATAGGCACGACGATCAGCAAGCGGTCGTTTTCGGTGAATTTCATGCAGTCGCCCATGAACTGGCCGTTGTTGCCGATATTATAGTGAGTTAGCATAACACCCTTGGGGAATCCAGTGGTGCCGCTGGTGTATTGCATGTTGATGGTGTCGTGCGTATTAACGCTTGCGGTGATCTCGTCAATGGTGCTTTGAGGCACGGTTTCAGCCGCCTGATAGAGCTCTGAGAAGTTCTGTATGCCCATTGGCTTGTTGTCCACTTCATCGATGATGAAGACGCGCTTGAGGCAGGGAAGCTGCTTGCAGTTGATTTCACCTGTTTCGGTTGCCAGCGTTGGCACAAGGGTTGTGATATGGCTGATGTAGTCATTATCCTTGATGCCCTTGGTCATGATCAGCATTTTGGTATCGCTTTGGTTGAGCTGGTAGTTGAGCTCAAATTGTTTGTAGTTGGTGTTGACGGTGACGAGGACGGCGCCGATCTTGGATGCTGCAAACTGCGTTAAAATCCATTCGGGGGTGTTGGTTGACCAGATGGCAACGTGGTCGCCCTTGCGCAGGCCCATTGCATAGAATCCGCGTGCGATTACGTCTGTTCTGCGGTCCAGCTCTGCCCAGCTCCAGCAAACATCAAATTCGGGCGCAACAATACTGTCATTGTCCGGCAAGCGCTCGGCGTTCCTCTTCAGCAATCCGTGCAGGGTGTAATCATGAAGCTCGGTTGTCGGTACAAAAGCCATGTGTTCGTCCTCCTTATAAAACATTAGATTGTTCGCGGTAATAAAAAAGCTTTCGTCTTCGTTCATAGAAGACGAAAGCTTGTTACTTCCGCGGTACCACTTCAATTGGAGCAAACGCTCCCTCTTGGCTAGCTTTATCGGGCAGACCCGTTCGGAACTACTGCTGTTTCGCGCCGACCGCTCGTGGGTGAGAGGTAAACCACGGCTCAACGTCTTTCACCAACCGACGTCTCTCTAAAGAGCAACTGTGGAAACCATGCCCGTTCATAGCGTTAAAAGTGATTGTATACGACACCGAATGATCTGTCAAGTACTAAATTTAGAACAATCTAAATTGGTAAAAGACTTGACATTCCCCAAAACAATGCGAATAACACGTAAATGCGACAGCAAAAACCACTATTCCGCCGAAAATGACGAAAAATCATACCCTCTTTACCACATTACCAAAGTATGCTATAATAAACGCGTATACCTTAATAAGGAGGATTCAATATGTCACGTTTTAATCGCGGTGGATATAACACTGTGATGCGCTCAAATCGATATCGTCCGATTGTGATCATTGTTCTGGTTCTCATCGCAGCTTTTTTGATATTCCAGTTTTCTGGGTTTGGTGCGATTGATGAGGTGAACTTTGAAAGCCAGCGCAACGCAAAGCTACGCAGTGAAATACAAAATGTCGTGAGCAATACCAATAGCCTTAGCAGACTTGGTGCAACCAGTACCTCTAACATGCTTGGGAAAATCCGTCAATACGTACATGGCATTGAGGTTATCAATGATCTGAATGTAAGCATGTATGGTGAGGTTGGTCGATTGTACGAGCAATCGGTATTTGACGGTATCTATGCGATCATTGAAGCATACGATGCAAAGCTGTCCAGCGGACAGAAGGTGAATGACTCACTTGCGTCCCTAACGGAGGCCATTGATCAACTGGTGCTATTAACCAACAAAATCCTTGATATCGCGTAGCCCATTAGGATTTGAAGACCACCACGCCGCCCAGCATCATCGCAAGCGCGACGAAATGCTTGATCGTCATGTTCATCTTCTCTTGCCCAAGCCACCCGAAGCCATCAATCATAGCAGCAACCAATAGCTGTGCGATGAGGATGGTGGAGATGGCAACGGTTGCATCAAGATCCTTGATTGACAGCATCACGGTTACGGTGATGATGAGCCCGAGCACACCGCCAAGCAGATAGCCCTTTGGTACATTTGCCATTGCTTTGAGGTTCCCCGAGCCAAAGATCCACATGACGATAAGCGAGAGCACAAAGGCTGTGCCCTGAACAAAAGCATTGGCTTCCCATAGTCCCACATCGTCTCCAAGCCTTGTGTTCATCACGCCTTGGAAGCTCATTGTCGCTCCGGCGATGATGCTAAATAAAAAACCTATCACAGAAAATCCCCTCCCAGCGCAAGTTTGCGCAAGGGAGGGTTTATTTATACGCTTTCACTGGACTGTTGCGAGGCTGCGGCTAGACTGACCATGCGATCATGCATGCGCTGCATGTCCTCATCCAGCACGTAGATGCGCTCAGCAGCGTCATGCAGCTCGTCATTGAGGTCAGCAGGAACATCCCGCACTTCTTTATAACGGATTTGATGTTCAAGGCTCGCCCAAAAATCCATGGCGATGGTGCGAATCTGTACTTCAACAGGAACCATCTGTTTGCCATCGCTCAAAAAAACGGGCACCTTAACAATCAGATGCAGGCTGCGATAGCCATTTTCTTTAGGGGCTAGGATGTAATCGCGCTTGCAGATCACCATGATATCATCCTGATTTGTCAGCAGGTCTGAAATGGTGTAGATATCATTGAGATAGGCACAGACAACGCGTATGCCTGCAATATCGTTTAGGTTGTCCATGGCGGAATTTGGCGTGATGGGGAGCTCCTTGCGCAGCAATTTCTCAGCAATGCTCTGCGGGCTCTTGATGCGGCTTTCCATATGATGGATGGGGTTTCGGCTGTAACGAATTTCAAATTCATCATCGAGAATTTCGAGTTTGGTGCGTACTTCCATGAGTGCAGCTTGATAACGGCATTTCATGGACAAAAAGCTATCCATTAGTTCTTGGATTCCACTTGCAAAAGGGGGAGAGTCAGATAAAGGCATGATCAGCCTCCTATGATTTATATGCTCAATAATAGAGTACCATTATTGTAACGCAAATATGATATATGGTCAATGTGAATGGCAGTTAAGCAGGGTGTGCATAATAGCCGATGAGGTGATTGGGATGCAATGGCTGATGCTGCTTGCATGGGGAATGGCAACGGTTTATTGTGGGCGGAAAAAGACATCCGCATTCATCATGCGATTGATGATAACCATCGGTTTGATTTTATCGATGGCAACGCAGCTCTACCTGCTTTGGCTTGACGGGCTGTTGTCTGTGGATACAGGACTCCCGCTCCATTTTTGCAGCGCTTTTGCCCTTTTGAGCATACCGCTTTTGTGGTTTGGATGGCAATGGCTTTTGGATTTATCATTGCTGCTGGGTGCGCCTTTTGCGCTGATGGCACTGCTGTTTCCTGCGGTGATTACCAGCAGCCATCAAAGCCTGATGCTCACGGCATTTCTGCGCCTTCATGTGCTGATTCTCTGCGCACCTTTGCTTCTTGTGAAAGAAGGAAAGCCACTGCCAAGCACTCCGCATATTGCGTTTGTGTTTGGCAATGGCTTTTTGCTATTTGTCAGCGCGATGAATCGCATGCTGGACACTAATTATTTGTTTCTCAAAATGGCACCTATGGGCACGCCGCTTGAGCTGTTGTTTTCAAAAGGAAACCTGTTTTACATCTGCTCCCTTGAGATACTGTGCATGCTGCTGCTGAGCTTTCTTTGCGGCGTATATAGGGCTGTGCCAAGGGTACATGCTGCGCTTACTTTAAGAAATACGTGAGCATGTAGCCTGTGTTTCCGTTGTATTGGACCTTCGTCCAGTCAGAACCCGGGGAAACAACGGTGACATACTTGCCTGACGGAACCCTGACGAGGACAGTGGAATCATTGATGTTGGCAACGGAACGAAGGTTCACAAATGTGCCGCTTGGATGCGTGACCTTGAGCTGCGGGGTAGCGGGCAGGTTATGCAGGGATAGATATTTGGTCATTACATACCCTGATACGCCTGTGTTTTCAACGGTTACCTTGCACCATTCTGTTCCTTGTGCATCAATCCAAAGCTTGGTCCCGTTATACAGCTTGCCAAGAACGCCTGCTCCTGTGGAGGCATAGGCTCTGAGGTTGAGGGCCTGCGTGCTTTTGGGGTTAGCGACGACAGCATAGGCAGTGCCTGTTGTACCGCCGCCTCCTCCTCCTGCCGCGATGTCCTTGGCTGAACATAGGCCGTCTTGCAGGAATTGAGAGCTCATGAAGCCCGTATAGCCGTCAATGGATACCATCCACCAATTGGTTCCTTTTTTAAGCACTGAAACATAGCGGTCTCCGCTGAACGATGCAGTTACGCCATAGCCTGTGCCGGGACCTGTGCGCAAGTTCATGCTGCCGTTGTTGGGTGTCTTGATGGTGGCAACATCGCTGCTGGCGACTCTGTTTTTGATGTCCACATATTGGCTGGCGACATAGCCGAACTTGGCATTGATGCAGACATTATACCAACCGTTTGATTCTGCCATCACATACAGCGGCACACCGTCGTAGAAGATGTCATATACTTGCGAGGAATAGTTGGGCTGCGCTCTGAAGTTGAGAAATTTACCGCCTTTGTTGTTAACAATGGCGACCCTTGTGGCGGATAGGGAAGAGCCGGATGTATCGACATAGTTTTTGCTCATATAGCCCTGGCGATTATCCGCGGTTTTGACATAGTAGAAGTTGTTTTGACTGCCATTGATGGTAACCCAAGAACCACGATTATAGGTGCCGAGCAATTGACTGGAGGAATTGCCTTGTGAACGAAGGTTCAGTGAATCGGTATTATAGATTACACCAAAGGTTTCAGATAATGCACTGCCAAGCATGGTAAAGGTGAGAATAAGTGCGATGAGTAATGTGATGCGTGCTTTGAGGAATGAGTTGTTTGTCATAGGGCAAATCCTCCTTGGTGGTGAGTGATGAGGTTATGTTACAATAATAAAACGCGTTAAGAGTTGTAAATCTTCCCATGAAAAGAGAATTATGTTTTTTGGTATTTTGGCAATGCCATCACGCGGTCTACTGCGCTTTTGGCATCGATGGATAGATCGGGGGCCGATTGGTTCAGACCAAACTGTACATGCAAGAAAAACTCGTGCGTGCCGTTGTTGCCGGTGACGGGGCTGTGGGTGACGCCCGTGATGCAGGTGTGCTCCTGCTCGTTTAGATTAGCCATCAGCTTGAGGAGCAGGGGATAATAACCCTGGGGATTAATCTCGCCCGTGCGCCTTGCAACGGCGTCATCGGTTTCAAAAAGCGGCTTGACAAGGCATAGCAATGTGCCTTTGTTTTGCATGATGGCGCGAAACTGGGGGACGGCCTTGACGAGGGATAGGTAGCTCAGATCGACACTTCCAAGCATTGGCGGAGGATCGAGCGTTAGCAGCGTTTCATCGCCGAGGTTTGTTTTCTCAAGGTTGACGACATGCGGGTTTTGCGCGAGCGAGCCTGATAGCTGACCGAAGCCAACTTCAACCGCATAGACCAGAGCCGCACCGTGCTTGATCAAGCAATCGGTAAAGCCGCCTGTGCATGCCCCCGCATCAATGCAGATGCTGCCTTGTACATCGATACCAAAATCCGCAATCGCGCCCTCCAGCTTATAGCCGCCCTTGCTCACGTAGCGGTCATCAAGCCCGCGCACGGTGATCGGCAGGTCCATTGGAATTTTCTGCCCGCCTGTGGTAACAAGGGTTGCGCCGCAAAAAACAGCACCGCTCATCAGGTAGGGGAGGGCGGCTTCCTTGCTTTCAAAGATGCCCTCGCGCAGCAGCCGCTCGATTGCAGTTGTGTTCTTTTTCATTTGTATCTAACCTTCGTGAGCGGAAGCCATGCGAGAAACTGCTTCACATGCCTGTCCCAGAAATCCCAATCGTGAGTGCCCGTTTCCGTGAAATAGTCGATGGGGAGTTGGTCTTTGAACTTGCTCACAAAATACTCGTTCGCTTCAAAGAGAAAATCCTCCGTGCCGCAAGCGATGTACATCTTTGGTGCTTTTTCGGGGGCTGCACTGAGCTTCTTTGCGAGCAGCGATAGGTTGCTATCGCCACTGCGAAGACCTTCTTCGCTCCCGAAGATATTGTCCATCATATGCATAAATTCAGCTGACTGGTTGGATGAGGGAGAGTAGGACTCCTCCAGCATCACTGCACCTGAAAAACTTCCGATGGTGCTGTAGCGATCGGGCAAGCTCATTCCGATTTTCAGTGCGCCATAGCCGCCCATGGATAAGCCCGCCACAAATCGATCCTCTCGTTTGGGGGAGAGGGAGAAAGCGGATTCCATGATGGCGGGTAATTCCTTTGTGATATAACTATAATACCGCTCGCCATGTACCATATCGGTGTAAAAAGAATTAGCCGCGGCTGGCATTACGATGGCGATACGATATTGATACTGCGATGCGTAGTATTCAAGACGAGTTCTTCGTATCCAGTCTGTTTGGTTCCCATGCATGCCATGCAGCAGGTAAAGTGTGGGAATATTCTTTCTGCTCTCCTCGTCCATGCGATGCAGATCGGGAAGCAGGACATAGGCAGATGTTTCCATCTGGAGTTCTTGGCTGGGAAAATGATGCTCCAACAAGTACATGGGATCAATCCTTTGCAGAAAAATGCGGGATCAAGCTTTTTTATATCATACCATAATACGGAATTTTTGAACAGCGCAAAGCGCGGTGCGAACAGGCGTTTTTGCAGCGGGGAAATAAATACATCGGAAAAACATGCAAAAACCGCTTGACATTATTAAAAAACAGCGGTATCATACACCCAATCCAAACAAACCGTTGAGGAAGAGGAGTACCTGCTTTAGAGCGTAGCCAAGGGAGCTGTGAATAGTGAGACCACAGTGTACGGTGAGGCAGCGAATGGACTTCTGAGGGTGGTGGCGAAGGTTTTTACAGTAGCTGCCAACGGGACACCACATCCGTTATCAATGTGGCATGTATGATAGTACATGATAGAGCTCGCTTTGCGAGGAAATTGAGTGGTACCGCGGAAATTCCGCCTCAAGCAACACAAGTTGCGTGAGGCGTTTTTTTATTGAAATCATTGGAAACATATCATAAGCAATTGAAGGGATGGATTAGTATGAAAAACACAATGAAGGTTTTGGCAATGGTATTGGCACTGGTGATGGGTCTTGGACTTTTGACAGGCGCAATGGCGGAGGACAAGGTATACAAGATTGGTATCGCACAGTTTGCAGAGCATGGCAGCCTTGATAATTGCCGCGTCGGTTTTATCCAAGGTCTTGAAAAAGCGGGCTATGTAGAAGGCGAGAACGTTGAGTATGTCATCCAAAATGCACAGGCGGACATGGGCATGGCTCAGCAGATCGCATCCCAGATGGCGCAGGATTGCGACCTTGTATGCGCGATTGCAACCCCAATGGCACAGGCTGCATTCAACGCTTGCATGGACAGCGGAAAGCCCGTCATCTATACAGCAGTTACCGATCCTGTAGCTTCCATGCTTGCCAATGAAGAAGGCAAGAACGAGAAGGCAGTCACAGGCACATCCGATATCCTGCCCGTTGAAGCACAGCTCAAGCTGATCCGTTCCTTCATGCCTGAAGCAACAAAGATCGGCATCCTCTACACCACCAGCGAAGCAAACAGCGAATCCTCCCTCAAGATTTACGAAGCACATGCAGCAACCTACGGCTTTGAAATCGTTGCAATGGGTATCTCCACTACCGCTGATATCGCACTAGCAATGGACCAGATCCTAACGCAGGTTGATTGCCTCACAAACCTCACCGACAACACTGTTGTCAGCGCTCTGGCACTTGTGCTGGATAAGGCAAACGCAGCAGGTAAACCCGTGTTCGGCAGCGAAATCGAACAGGTGAAGAACGGCTGCATCGCATCTGAGGGCGTTGAGTACATCGCACTTGGCGAGCAAACCGGTGAACTGGCTGCACAGGTACTGGAAGGCGCATTTGCCGGCGACCTCGCGTTCATCGCATCTGAGGGCGGCGACATGTGCTACAACTCCACCGTTGCTGCAGCACTAGGCGTCACCATCCCGCAGGAAGACATCGAGCGCGGTTTGGACGTTACAGAGGAATAATCAAGGTGCAAGCGTAGGGGGCGATTATCGCCTCCTGCGCATTCGCGTCTGATTCGGAGGGTTACTACCATGGGTATTATCATCGGTATCTTAGAAGAAGGACTGATCTACGGTATTTTGGCACTGGGTGTGCTGATCACCTATAAGATCTTGGATTTTCCGGACTTGACGGTGGACTCGTCTTTCCCGCTTGGCGCTGCTGTCAGCGCAATCCTGACGGTCAATGGTATGAATCCCGTGTTCACGCTTTTCTTTGCGCTTCTTGCAGGAGCGCTGGCAGGGCTGGTAACGGGACTTATTCACGTCAAATGCCATGTGAGAGACCTGCTCAGCGGCATCATCACCATGACGGGGCTCTACTCGATCAACTTGCGCATTGCAGGCCGCGCAAACCTACCGTTCTTTAATATGGAGACGCTATTTAGCAACTCGTTTGTCGATAGCTTCCCAGCATTTTTGTACCCCTATCGCAAGGTTGTCGTGATCTTGATGGTGCTGCTGGTGGTCAAGCTATTGCTGGACTTGTTCATGAAGACAAAGGCGGGCTTTTTGCTTCGTGCGGTGGGCGACAACAAAACCGTGGTGACAACGCTGGCATGTGATAGCGGAACGATTAAAATCCTCGGACTTGTCATTGCCAATGCGCTGGTATCATTATCTGGTGCAGTCATGGCGCAGCATACGCGCGTATTCGAAATTTCGATTGGTACAGGCGCGGTGGTCTTTGGACTGGCGGCGGTCATTATCGGAACGAATTTGTTTAAGAACATGACTTTCATCAAGGGCACGACAGCAGCGATCATCGGCAGCTTGATCTATAAGGCATGCATTGCAGCGGCTCTGTCCATGGGCCTCAAGCCTCAGGATCTGAAGCTGATCACTGCGATTTTATTCCTGATTATATTGGTGCTTGGCGGCGCGAGAAAGAAGAAGGTGAAATTCGATGCTTGAGCTTAGAGATATCAGCAAGGTCTATTCTCCCGGCAGTGTGAATGAAACCTGCATTTTCCGTCACTTTCAGCTCCAGATCCCCGATGGGCAATTTGTCAGCGTTGTGGGCTCTAATGGCAGCGGCAAGACCAGCATTTTAAACCTTCTATGCGGATCCATCCCCGTGGACGAAGGCAGCATTATGATGGGCGGCAATGACATTGGCAACGTGAAGGAACACAGACGCTATCGCAACATCGGGCGTGTATATCAAAATCCCGCCATGGGCACTTGCGCAAACATGACGATCCATGAAAACATGGCAATGGCCGACAACAAGGGCAAGCGCTACGGCATCACCCCGGGCGTTAACAAGAAGCGCACAGAGCATTATCGCAGCTTGCTCAGCGAGTTGGGGCTTGGATTGGAAGACAAGATCCAGACCCCTGTAGGCTCGCTTTCAGGCGGTCAACGCCAAGCGATGGCGCTGCTTATGAGCACGCTCACGCCTATTGAGTTCTTGATTTTAGATGAGCATACCGCAGCGCTTGACCCCAAGACGGCGGAGATCATCATGCATCTGACCGACAAGCTGGTTCGCGAAAAGAAGCTGACCACGCTCATGGTCACCCATAACCTACGGTATGCACTCGAGTATGGCGATCGCTTGATCATGATGCACGAGGGACGTATTGTGCTTGATAAGCAGGACGAGGAAAAGAAAGCGATGGCGCTTGACGAAATCCTAGGTCTATTCAACGAAATATCCATCGAATGTGGTAATTGATATCAAATCAAAGGGATGTTTGCGCATGCGAACATCCCTTTTGCTTATCATTTAGAAGAAAGCCAACTAGCTTAATGAAAATTTGTGCGTCTTTTAATGAGCTAAAAGCACAAGAACATCGAAAAAACAAGCCTCTGGTTTTGAAATGTTACAGATGTATAAATAAGCATTGAATCCATCAATATATGACATATGTGGTGTTTCGGGTCGATTTTGCGAACGTTGTCAATGGAAATATGTAGATCAATTCAAAGAAAACATAAATGGTTAGTGCTATCAAACCGTGACAAACAGGGGATTTGAGAAGCTGATACTGTTATTTCCTGCATAAAAGAATAAAAATTGCATAATGGGCAAGAATGGTCGAAAATATAGCATAAACCCAACCATGGCATTTGGTTATCGATTCTTTTACAAAAACAAGACCAAAATACACCATTTAGGTAACAAAGGACTTCTTGCATACATACACTCCGCAATGTATAATAATAGTAGAAGTAAAACAGTATAACGTTCTAGTGGGGGTGAACACAAATGAAGCCATATTATGAAACGCTCAGAGAACTCCGAGAAGGCAGAGATTTGAAACAAGCGGACATTGCGATGGTTTTAAACACCACTCAGCAAGTGTATTCCCGCTATGAGAATGGAATCAATGAATTGCCTATTCGGCATTTGATCACGCTGTGTGATTTCTATCATATCAGTGCGGATTTCATTCTGGGTTTGTCTGAGAAAGTGATGGGATAAAAAAGCAGCATAGTTTGAGCTTTTTTGTCTTGCCAAAAAATGAATAGCAAATAAGCACACGATAAAAGTGCCGCCCGCTATTGCTAGTGGGCAGCACTATTTGCTATATAATTGAGTGACTTTAGATCATGCCTCTTGATAGATCATCTCTAGATGGTAGTTGTCCCTTGCGGCATCATGGAAAACGTTAAGGATGCGGGGGAGATAGTCCACCATCATGCCTTGCGGCTTTTTGGGATAGATGATGGTGATGCGGTGCGGCGTGGTTTCACTTGTCAACTCATCGAAAAGTGCATCTAGATTTGCTCCGTAATAAAAGGGGAAATCCAGAGTCTCCTTGAGATAACGATGCAATGAGATCTTTTCTTCAAATGTGGTGATGTCCAACGTGATCTCTCTCATATGGTTGCCTCCTTGATCAATAAAGCTGTGTGAAGCTCTTAAAGTTGTTGTCCGAGTAGTAGATGAGCCCATCGTTTGAAAACACAATGCGCTGCTTGCCGCGCTTCCCATCGACGGTGTTAACGTCGCATTCAAACCATGTGCGGCCTTTTTGACTCGGCAGTAGCTTCTCGCGGTTTTGAAACTCATCTCCGCCAATCGTGTAGCCCTCGGCTACCTTGCCTAGGTTATCCTTTTTGTTTGTCCAACCAAGATCTTTGGCGTCATTTTTGATGATATAGTTGATGGGGAGCTCGCCATATGCATGGAGGTAAGCGGCTACTTCCTCGGCTGAGGAGTAGAGTTCGCCTTCCTGTACATCCACAATTGCCAAAACGATTTCTTGGGTGGCCTGCGCTGGACCGGCGGTGGTTACATCGATTTTTGAAAAGGAAGTATAATGATCATCCGTGTAGTAGATCAGCCCATCGGTGGAAAACACAATGCGCTCAGCGCCGCGGTATCCGCCATCAAAGTTGATATCGCATTCCGTCCATTTGCGGCCCTTAGCAGAGGGAACCAGCCCTTCGTAATTGCCGAAATAATCGCCGCCGATTGAGCAGCCGGGGAGCACCTTGTCCAGATTGCCGTTTCGATTGCTCCAGCCTTCGGACTCGGCGTTTTTCTTTGTGATAAAGTTGCCTGGCAGCTTTTCATAAGTGGCGAGATAGACCGCGACTTCTTCCATCGTCTGATACCAGCCATCTTTTTCAACCGGATAGTCCGATGCGTTTACAGTAATGCTTTTACTGGCAGCAAGGGCGGGAAGAAACATGCTCATGAGCAGTAGCATGATCGCTAGTGCGCAACCCAGTTTCTTTGTAAAACGAGTTCTCATCATTTGCCTCCGTTCAGAAAATTAGTTTACGTGAGTGCGATCGGATTGGACCACGCACTGTTACCCATAGCATCGATGATTTCTACCCGAAGGAAGCTTTCACCTTTGCTTGGATCGATAGGGTAACTGCCGGATGTCAGATTTTCACCTGATATGCAGCGATGCTCTGACCATACGAGGTTGCTGTAGAAGACAATGGTCTCCACCTGCGAGCAGCGAATGCTCAGGCAGCCCCCTTCAAGGGTGATCTGCTCAAACTGCGGACCCTGTGTGCAGTAGAATGTACCCTTGTCCATTGCGCGAAGGATGGACTCCTGACTGAGATCATCAGCCTGCACCATCGTTGAGCCGCGTCCAGCCTCGCCAGTGTAAAAATGTGAGTCGTCTGAGGCGACAAACTGATATGGTGAGCCATGCGCGGCTGCGATATCCAGCAGATTGGAGGAATCGGCACGCCTGCCATTCCAAGGGGTATTGGAGATACTGTTATATATTTCAGCTGCGCTTAGGTTTCTAAGGGCACAGAGGGTGGTTGTGGAATTGAGTGACCAAGCGGGATGAGCGAGGATTGCGCGGCCGCCGCAGGCTCTGATCTGGTTGATGCATTCCTGTGGACTGTAGAGGTGATCGCTGGGGACAAAGGTGCTATGAAGACCGATGCCGATGATGTGAAGTGCTTCGCCTGGAAGCATGAAATCCATCTCGATGCCTGGAATCATGAGCATATCTCCCTGCATATTTGCGGGCTCGCTTAGAATGCGGTGATCGGTAATGGATAGAAAATCATAGCCTAGGTCTTGGTATGTTTTTATGACCTCATCAGGGTCAAGTTTGCCGTCGCTGCGGGTAGAGTGACAGTGTAGATTCCCTTTGAAAAAGGGTCTGGTTTCGTCAAAAAGGTTCATTCGGTGACTTCCCCTTTCGTTTGATATAAGAATTATAACTTTTAGATGGTTGAAATGCAAGTGAAAGCGTATATTTCTGATGTACAGAGAAAATCGCAAGGGAATTTTCGGGTGGATTGGGAGGGATTCTGTCGAGCGAAATACCTGTACATATTGCCTAATTTACTTGCAATGACTTAGTCGCTATGCTACTATGTGGATGAAACTAGACCTCTGGGAGGCATGATATGATGAAGAAAACAAAGAGGTATATAGCGCTGATTGTGCTATGCCTATTGATGCTCATCGCTGCTGCGGCGCTGGGCGAAAGCGTTATGATCGGAACAACAGAGATGTCATTTTCGGTGCCGCTGGTATTGCAGCCCGAAGAGCTGCCGGCGGATGCGGTAGACGCGGGCGTAAGGTATGCGGCGCAAAACGCGGACGGTTCGCTTCGATTTGTGCTGATTGTCAAAGCAATGAAGCGCGGCGGAGATATGGATATATCCGCACTGATTGCGCGGGCAGAGGCTCACGAAAATGTAACGGTCGAGGAGAGCGTGACGGCGGATGGTGCGGAGTTTGTGATCAGCAGCGAAACACTCCGCAGCAACGGCGAGGACGTGATCTTTCGCATGGCGACGGCGACTGCGCATGGTAAACAGCTCATGCTGTTTTTCATTGATCAAGCAGGAAATTATCCAGATATAACAAAAGAAATGGTCAGCAGCATTACATTTAGAGAAGAGGTACAACCATGAAAGCACTATTTATTGGCGGCACAGGCACAATCAGCATCGCGATTACGCAGCTATGCGCGGCGCGTGGATGGGATGTGACGCTGCTCAACCGCGGCAATAACATGAGTGATGTGCCGCAAGGGGCTAAGGTAATCAAGGCGGATATCAATGACGAAACGGCAGTTAAGGAAGCAATAGAGGGTCAGCATTACGATGTCATTGCGGACTTCATCGCGTTTGTTCCTGCGCAAGTAGAGCGTGATATAAGGCTTTTTGCAGGAAAGACAGAGCAATATATTTTCATCAGTTCAGCATCTGCATATCAAAAACCGCTGTCCATGCCGTGGATTACGGAGAGCACACCGCTGGCCAATCCATTCTGGCGGTACAGCCGCGACAAGATTGCATGCGAAGAGATGCTGATGAAGGCGTACCGTGAGCAGGGCTTTCCCGTGACCATCGTGCGCCCAAGCCATACCTACGGCAATAAGGGTGTGCCCGTGGCGTTGCATGGCGATAATGGTTCGTATGCTGTGCTTGAGCGCATCAGGACGGGCCGCAAAATCATTGTGCCCGGCGATGGGCTGACGCTTTGGACGCTTACGCACAATACAGATTTCGCTGTGGCGTTCTGCGGCTTGATGGGCAATGTGCATGCTAAGGGCGAGGTGTTCCAGATCACAGGGGATGAAAGCCTGACATGGAATCAAATCCACGAAGCGATTGGTGCAGCGCTTGGCGCAAAGCCAAAGATGGTGCATATCGCCAGCGAAACCCTTGCCTTGCTGAACCCAAGCTATGAAGGTGCGCTCATTGGCGACAAGAGCAACAACGTGCTCTTTGACAATACGAAAATCAAGCGTGCTGTTCCCGAGTTTAGTGCGAATAAGCGCTTTGATCAGGGCGTGGGAGAATCAATCGACTATATTTATACGCATCCCCAGTGCCAGACCACAGACGAAAAGTTTGACCATTGGTGTGATGAAGTCATTGAGAAATACGAGCGGATGATGGATGCATTACCGCGCCAATAAGAGGTGAAATGTTCCTTTGGGCATATATCTTCATACGATAAGGACAGCAGTCCTGTTTTTCCCCTTTGTGGCACTGCTGTTTACACTACCCTATATGTTTGTTCAATATAGGAGATTTGGTGCGATTTTATTTTTGCGCACCATGGTAGTCTATTCATTTATTCTCTATATGATGTGCATATATTTTCTGGTGGTGCTGCCGCTGCCTGATGTAGAAGCGGTTAGCAAGATGACGGGGCGGACCATACAGCTTATTCCCTTTACCCAGTTTGCAGGGATGATTCAAAAGGCAGAGATTGTATGGACAGACATATCAACATACAAACGCGTGATCGGCACATCGGAATTTTTCCAAGCGATTGCAAACATAGCGATGACCATTCCTTTTGGCATTTATATGCGCTATTATTTTAAATGCAGATTCAAGAAAACCTTGATCCTCACGTTCCTGCTGACGCTGAGCTTTGAGATGATTCAGCTCTCCGGTCTTTTGGGCATTTACCCAAGACCCTATCGGCTTGCAGACGTGGACGATTTGATCACCAACACCTTAGGCGGAGTGATTGGCTATTTGGTTGCACCGCTGCCAATGAAAATTCTCCCCTCCAAGGAGCGGATGGATATCGTATCCTACACGCGCGGCGCGCAGGTATCGGTAACCAGACGGGTATTCGCAGCGGCGATTGACTGGATTTTGATCGTGATTGCCGCTGTTTTTGCTGTGACGGTATTGCCGCTTAATCGCGTTAGAGGCTTGCTGCTGGCACCGCAGGACGAAAGAGCGCTTCATATTCTGCTTTGGTTCTTCTGTGTCTATTCGATTGTTGTGATTGTATACTTTGGCGTGGGTACTTGGATTTTCCGCGGCCGAACGATTGGCAAATGGACGCTCCATCTGAGGACTGTGGATCGCAGAACGGACGGAAGACCTAAGCTTTGGCAATGCCTTGTTCGTTACGGCATTCTTTATGTTGTCGTATTTCCTGCCCCTGTGATTGGGCTGACGGCGATCATGCTCGCGCAAGGCAAACGCCTCATGATGGTACTTGCGATCTTTGGCGCGGTGATCCTTGCTGCAATTTACATCGTATTTTGGCTGCTTCTGGCGGTGCATGTGTTCACGCATAGCAATCAGCTGCTGCACGGCAAACTGAGCATGACGCGAAACATCAGCACGCTTTCCACAAAGCATTTAGCCGATCAAGAGGTAAAGCAAAGAACAAAGGAATCAACATAATCAAACGTCCCACACGCTAGATGCATGTGGGACGCTTTTATATTGATTGGGATTATTTGTAGTTGCCTGCGATGGCGGAGAAGGGAATTGCAAGGAAAATCAGCCAGCCCGGATGCCACAAATCGAAGAATATACCAAGCACCATGTAGATGAGGGTGATCATCACGGGATTGGTGAGCTGCTGAAGTCTGGTGCGGGGACGCATGTAGTGCAGCGGAATGGTCATGAAAAGCAACCAGCCTGGATGCCACAGATCAAATGCAACGCCAAGTACAAGAAATAGCGTGGTAATAATCAATGGGTACATCGCATCAAGTTTTTTTCGAAGTTTCTTTTCTTCGGCTCTTTCTTTTGCTTCAAAGTAGCTGCCTTCAGGGCCTAATGTATCGTGAGAGGACTGTGGCATGATGATACCTCCTATAGTAAGAACTGTTTCAGTAGAAGCGCTTTTGACATTCTCATCATATCACGGAAGCGATTGAAGGAAAAGGGAAGACGATCAAAAACCAATGAATTTCCATTAAGAAAATCATGAGAATATGGTGAGAGACAGCAGGCGCATGATGAAGATAGTTACTAAAATCACAAAAAAGTGGTTTTAAGTTGCTATGCATGTGGTATGATAATGTTGATCAGCAAATGATGCTGATGGATGAACCAAAGAAAACAAATCTTAAATGGAGGTATGTCCTGTATGAAAAAGTATGTATGTGATGTCTGTGGTTATGTATACGATGAAGCAATTGGCGATCCTGATAATGGGATTGCACCGGGAACCAAGTGGGAAGACCTTCCGGACGATTTTGAATGCCCGCTATGCAGCGTAGGCAAGGATCAGTTTTCTGAAGAATAAATGAGAAAAATATCGCCTAAATAGGAAGAAACGGTGCGGCTTATCGCCGCACCGTTTCTTTACTTCCTTTTTATTCGGATAATCTCCGGATGGGGAAAAATCGATAGCTTTTACCATCTATCGGACAGGTGAAATCATGAACTGCGCCGACAAGCGGGAGATCATTTTCATTCAGATAGCTGATGATGGCTGCAAAGGAATGCTCGTCATCGCTTGGGGCATATACGTATTCGTATGCAGGGACAATCCATTTGGTCCAGCCTTGCGGCGCATCAGCGCCGTCTGTGCACTCCACTCCTGCTAAATACAGCCCTTGAGAAAAATGCTTCTCCCATGGCAGGAAGGAATGATCAAGGCGTGACATAGCACCCCAGATACCCAAGATGCGTCCATCTTCATCCTTTTTAGCCAGCGTCGCAACCTCATTAAAATGTGCGTTTGCGTCATCCCATAGCTTTTGCACGAAGTCAGTTCCATCATGGGTTGAGCCTTCTTTGCCGATCACGACAAATGAATCCTTGGTGCAGCGTTGAATGTCCATCGGAAGTGAACTCTCCTTCTTAAAACATGAAGCGTTGTTTGGGCAACCTATGCTTCCGGCTCCATCAAACCAAGATCGCCATCGTTGCGCAGATAAAGGATGTTGGTGCGATCGGTTTCGCTGTTGACAAATACGAAGAAGTGATGACCGAGCAATTCCATCTGGAAGATGGCATCCTCTACGCTCATGGGGCGTACGGGGAAGGTCTTGTTGCGGACAACCTTGCGGCTTGATTCCTCGCCTATGATTGCTTCAGCGCTTTCTGCGTTGTATTCAAGCTCGCTGGGACGGAACGCATCCTCGCGTACACGCCTGCCTAGCTTGGTGCGATGCTTGTGAATCTGGCGCTCCAGTTTTGCCAGCGCTTGGTCAATGCTCACATAGAGGTTGTCGTCATTGCTCGACTCAGCGCGCAGTATTACACCTTCAAATGGAACGGTGATCTCGCAAATGCGGCGATTGTTTTTCTCTCTTCCCAACCGAATAAAAACTTCGGTGCTGGGATCTAAATAGCGTTCCATCTTATTGGTCTTCTTCATAACGCGTTCGGTGATGCCGGGTGTGACTACCATGTTTTTAGCGGTAATAGTCGTCTTCATAGTGTTGCTCCTTTACGTTCATTTAAAACCATTCAAAAGGGATACAAAAAATGATGCGTGTGCCAATGGAACCACGCTCCTTTCCCAAAATGGCGCGGGCAATTATACCCGTAAAAGACTGCGATATTTTCTTTATGATGTACTTAGTATATTCGACATTTCCCAAGGTAAGTCCTGCAATGCGAACTGTTAACAATCGGTGAATTTACATCGGAAAATAAAGAGCCTTAAAGCCCGTGATGCCCAGAGCTATAGTATGGCTTGATTCCAAATAAAAAACACCGTGCACGCTCCATTCCATGCACGATGTTTGGATTGATCAGCTGTGAGTAACTGCTGTTTTGACGCTTCTGGCGGCGGAGGCTGCGGGCTTGATCTCACCTGCTTTGGTCAGTGCGATCTTTGTGACCACAGGTCCGATCAATTCATAAATCAACGTGCCCGCCAAAACGATGGTTTGGATTTGCTGCCCATGGGCGGGGAGCTTGGTGAGCGCCATCTGCGCCATGCCGATGGCTACGCCTGCCTGGGGTATGAGCGTGAAGCCAAGGTATTTTTGCACATTGGGATGGGCGTGCACAATTCTTGATCCAATGTATGCGCCTGACCATTTGCCAAGCACGCGTACCACCACATAGCACAGTCCGATCAGTCCAACCGTGGGCAGAACGCTCAGATTCAGCTCTGCGCCTGAGATGACAAAGAACATTAGGAAGATGGGCGGTGTGAAGCGGTCAGTCTGCTCGATGATCACGTTTGCACAGTTGCAAAGGTTGGTCATGACAGCGCCGATCATCATAATGCAGAGCAGATTTGAAAGGTTCCACATGTCGCAAAGTGCAAGTGCGGTGAGGACAAAGGCAATCGCCAGTGCGAGTTTGTTGCCGCGAGACTTGAAGAACTTTGCTATATAGCTTAGCACCAGACCCATGCCAATGCCAAGCACGATGGAGAATATGATCTCCAGTAGCGGCGCGATCAGCATGCTGTATACGGTCATGGATACACCGCTTGCGATGGACTGAGCAAGGCTGATGGAAATCGCAAATGCAATCAGGCCCAAGGCGTCATCCATCGCGACAACGGGAAGGAGCATTTCGCTGACAGGACCTTTGGCCTTGTATTGGCGAATGACCATGAGCGTTGCGGCAGGTGCAGTCGCGGCTGCAATAGCGCCAAGGGTGATGCACATGGGCAGGTCGAAACCGGGAACGCCCAGAAGGGAAAGACCAATGAGGACGATATCGACCAGAATGACCGCGCCCATGCCCTCAAAGAGCGTGATGGTGAGCGGCTTTGCACCGATGCGCTTGAGGTAGGAGAGCTTGAACTCAGAACCGATTGAATAGGCGATAAAGCCAAGCGCTACCTCTGTGATAATATCAAAACTCGCTAGCATATCTGCTGGGATCAATCCCAAGACCGATGGACCGATGAGCAGACCGCCAAGCAGAAACGCGGTTACGTTGGGCAGATGAATCAGATTGACCAAGCGGCTGATGACAAGGCCGCTGAAGATAACGATTGCTACGGCAAGCAATGTGTTCATGCCTTTGCTTCCCCCAGTCCTTCAACAAAGAGCGTGGGCACTGCAAAGAGGATTCCTGTGTCCGGGTGGTTAAGACCGCCTGTTACTTCTCTGATGATTTTTCGAGCCGTCTGCACTTCTTGGTCGTCAAGCACCATGATAATGGTCTTGCTGCTTTTGCGCTCGGGGTCAAAGAGTTGACGAAATGCTGAGAACATGGGCATGTCTTCTGCCACTTGATCAATCACGCGCATCATACCTGTGCTGTCAAGCACGGTTGCACCGTGAATACCTGCTTCAAGAAGCTGTGATAGAAGATCTTCCAAGCATTCTGTTCTGTTGAGTACCAGTGTTACCACCTGCATGAGATCACCTTCGTTTTTTCACTTTATTTTTTTCCGACAGTTAGGATAGTCCTATTCAAAGTGAAATGCAATAAGATTGTGAATTTAAATTCAAACATCCACAATACATGAAATGATTTCTCGTGTATTCTTTCCATAATGGGATTAGGATATGAGGATTAAGGGAAAATGAGATCCGCTTGAATGCAAAAAACGCCCCCATGCAGCTTGATTGCATGGGAGCGCCGAGTGGCTTTGAGATTAGGCGAAGAGATGGAGGGCGTAAATGCCCAGCCCATAGACCGCGAAGACACCGCTGTACAAGACGACCCAGAGGGAACGCTTGCTTGATGTGGTGCTGCGATAGATGGCAATGGCCAAGGCGCAGAGCATCAATACAGGTGTGATGTATCTAAAATTGGTGGAGCAGATATAAGGGTAATCAATGTAGAATTTGAGATAGCTGCCGATCAGCAAAATAGCATAGCTGGAGATAAATACCTTGTCAAGGGTCGGAATGCCATGCTTCTTGCTGATGAGCATACGGATGAATAACCCAAGCGATACCAGCAGCAAAGCGGCAAATAGCACAATGAATAGATAACCTGCATACCACATCCATGTGCCTTCTTCAAAGAGAATCAGCTCATCATAGACGCCTGTTTTCAGCGTCTGCATCCAAATGTTGTGCTGGGACAGCGTATCGACTTTGAAAAACGCACTTCTGATAGCATGCCAGTCAGGGATGCCAAAGCGCTTTGCAAATGAGAACTCAGATACATTGAGAACCTCTGAGGGCAGACGTACATAATTGAGAGGCACTTTGTTTACGATGAGCTGATAAAGCGGCCATGCGGTGGCAAGCGGTACGCTGATGAGTAGAAATGAAACGAATTGCTGACAGTATTTTTTCCATGCGGGAAGGTTTTGAAAAAAGCAAACAACAAAGACGATCGCGATGCTTGGGATGAGGGTTGCAACGGAGAGCTTTGTCGCCATGCCAAGACCGAGAGAAAGAGCGATGAACACGATGTCGCTGAACTTTTGCGTTCGTCTCCAGCGAAGGGTATATAGTATGGTCATTTCAATGAGCAGGACGGATAGGATGTCGTTGTTGATGGTTGCACCATAAAGGTATAGCATGGGCTGGAAACAAAACATCAGCATGCCTGCTGCGATGCCTTTGCCGGTTGCACCGAGTTCTTGAAGCAGTTGGCGCGTGACCAGCATACAGCCGCCTGCTGCAAACAATGTAATGATTTGCGTGTTCTCAACAAAGATGGCGGGCGAGATATTCAGCAGCTTGTTCATCTGAATGAACGCAGCCTGCACAAGATGGTAAAAAGGCGGGTTGTAGAAAATGGAGTAGCGGGCAATCAGCGGGCTTTCCGTAGGTAAATGCCCCGTCTCTACGATATAGCCGATATAGGCGAGATGACCGTCTGCCAATGTGTCCAGCGAAAAATCAACAGGGTAGACGGTAATGTCATGAAAGCTAAAGGTATAGGGGAGTTTAAAAACAAAAATGGTGCAGATGATAAACCCGCCAGTGATGAAAAACCAAGCATAATCGTCGGGTTTGTAGCGCTTGGAACGTCTGTAGACGCATACACTGGCAGCCCATAGCGCAAGGAGCACAGCACATACGGCGTTGATGACGGCATCGCTGCTGGCGGCAATGGCGGTATTGATCATGAAGAGAATTATGCAAACTAGTGCCAGCGCAATCATTTGCTTGTAGAGTGGTTGTTTTATCATAAAGGCAGTACTCCTGTTCAAACGATAGTAATGAATGAAAATCATATCCTTGCATTAGTATACAATGAGAACAGAAAAAAGAAAAGCGAGCGGAATCGATTTTCTGTCTTATATATATGAAAGACATGAGTTTTGCTATTCATGACATATGTGAATTGGCGATAGGAGCTGCGTTCATCACGGGTGAAAAGGAGGATCAATCAATAGGAATGTTTCGCCTGATCAAATATGCCCGCAATCGCCAAACAAACGCATATTTTCACTCCCTATTCTTGACAAACCCTGATGGCACATATATGATAGGGGTTGCAGAGAATACGAGGAGGAACGATCGATGGCAGCTTTAACGATGGACAAATTAGTCGCGCTATGCAAAGGGCGCGGATTTATTTACCCGGGCAGTGAAATATATGGTGGTTTGGCAAATAGCTGGGATTATGGTCCCCTAGGTGTCGAATTTAAGAACAATGTCAAGCGTGCATGGTGGCAGAAGTTTGTTCAGGAGAACAAATACAATGTCGGCCTTGACAGTGCTATTTTGATGAACCGTAATGTATGGGTTGCAAGCGGCCATGTAGGCAACTTTAATGACCCGCTGATGGACTGCAAAGCCTGCAAAGCTCGCTTTCGCGCTGACCAGATGATTGAGAACTTCGCCAAGGAAAAGGGCGAGGAAATCCAAGCAGACGGCTGGACAAATGATCAGCTGGAAGCTTATATTACCGAGCAGAACATTCCATGTCCTACCTGCGGAAAGCATGATTTTACAGGCATCCGCAAGTTCAACATGATGTATAAGACCTTTCAGGGCGTCACAGAGAGCAGCGCCAGCGAAATCTACCTTCGCCCCGAAACTGCGCAGGGTATTTTCGTCAATTTTAAGAACATCGTTCGCACCACTCGCCGCAAAATGCCTATGGGTGTTGCGCAGATTGGTAAGAGCTTCCGCAATGAAATCACCCCCGGTAACTTCATCTTCCGCATCCGTGAGTTTGAGCAGATGGAGCTTGAGTTCTTCTGCAAGCCGGGTGAGGATCTGATGTGGTTTGACTACTGGCGCACCTATTGCCGCGACTGGCTCTATAACCTAGGCATTGCGCCCGAGGCACTTCGCCTGCGCGATCATAAGCCTGAGGAGCTGTCCCACTACTCCAAGGCAACTACAGACTTTGAATTCCTGTTCCCCTTTGGCTGGGGCGAACTTTGGGGCATTGCCGATCGTACGGACTTTGACCTCAAGGCGCATCAGAAACAGAGTGGCGAAAACATGGAGTACATCGACCCTGTGACCAACGAGCGCTATATCCCATATGTGGTTGAGCCTTCTCTTGGTGCAGACCGCGTAACCCTTGCCCTTCTGTGCAACGCATATGAGGAGCAGGAGCTGGAAGGCGGAGATACCCGTGTGGTCATGCATTTTCATCCCGCGATTGCACCCTTTAAGGCTGCTGTCCTGCCCCTTCAGAAGAACAAGCTCGGTGCGCTTGCATCCGAGGTTTATGAGAAGCTATCCAAGCATTTCATGATCGACTATGACGAAACGGGCAGCATCGGCAAGCGCTATCGCCGCCAAGATGAAATCGGTACACCGCTTTGCATCACCGTGGACTTTGACACGCAGGAAACAGGCGTTGTTACAGTCCGCGACCGCGACACCATGCAGCAGGATCATGTACATGTGGATGATCTGCAAGCATATATCGCAAAGAAAATCGCATATTGATTTAAGTAAACAATCATATGAGTCCCATCCCCTTTTTCAGGGGATGGGACTCTCTTTTGTATACAGAAAACCATGGGCTATGCCCATGGTACCCCAAAGGCGGAAGCCTATGAGTGGAAAAATACGCTCCTTCATTTTAAAATAGATGCAGGTTTGCCGACCGCATAAAGAAAATGAAGGAG
>JAAYIN010000047.1 GCA_012523405.1 Clostridiales bacterium | reverse complement strand
CTCCTTCATTTTCTTTATGCGGTCGGCAAACCTGCATCTATTTTAAAATGAAGGAGCGTATTTTTCCACTCATAGGCTTCCGCCTTTGGGGTACCATGGGCATAGCCCATGGTTTTCTGTATACAAAGAAAAGTACCCATCAAGCAATCAAGCTTGATGGGTACTCCTATATCACTGGTTAATCTTTACTTGACTAAGCGATCCAAATAGGACTTAGCGTTTGCATCTGTGACCCACTGTGCAACGGTTTCTTCGTAAAGTGCATCCTGCTTGTTAGCAAGCAGTTCTTCACTGATAACGTCCTTCACAGTGTCAAGCTCAACATCGCCTTCAGCCAAATCGCTCTCATACTTGATGATATGAACGCCATAGCTTGTGCGAACAGCAGGTGATACATCGCCTACATTGCTCAGCGCCATGGAAGCAGAGGTGAATTCAGCAACCCAATTGTTGCTGGCTTCGCATACTAAATAGCCATTTTCCTTTGCAGGTGAGCTTTGCATGCCCGGGTCCTCGCCATACTCTTCTATCAATGCATCGAAATCTTGACCTTCATCAATCTTCGCCTGAATCTCATCGATCATAGGCTGGATTGCAGCATAGCCAGTTTCCTTTGCAGCGTCAAGCTGAGTATTCAGGTCAGCAATCTCGGTGTTTAGGGTTTCGATTGTTGCCTCGTACTCGGTGCGCTGGGTTGCAATTGCTTCATCCTCTGACTCTGCTGCTTCGCCAAGGGCGGTCAGCGCGGTCTGAGCAGTGGTCAGCTGGGTTTGCTTGCTGGTCACCTGCGTCTGGATTTCGGAGATTGCAGCAGAATCCTCAGTCGTAAGCTGACGTAGGATATGCTTTACATAACGATAGCCCGCAGGAGCATAGTATACGGCGGTGCCATTGGTAACAGCAGTGCCATAAGCGGCCGGGGTGGTTTCGTAGGTTGCCTTTGCGTTTGTAACGCGAACATCAAACTCTGCCTGAATCTCGTCATCGCTCACTGCGACATCCTTGACGATATCCGCACGCAGATTTTCAGTTGCTTTGTTTTCACTTAGCACTGTGACAATCTCGTCCACTGTTGAGTAACCAAGTTCCACCAGTTTTTCATCAACAGCCTTATCAAGCTCTTCGCCTTCAAGCTCTGTTTCTGCAAAATACTGTGTCTTTACGCTATCCACGTAGCCCTGATAGGTCTCATCTGCTTCTGTTTGAACAGCCGCCACATCTTCTGCGGACAATTCAGTCATGCCGTTTTCAACCTTTTTCTGGTCGATAACTGCTAGCTCGATCATAGAACTGATAACCGATTCCTGTGCCTCAGCAATTGCTGTTGCATCAGTCTTATCATAAGACATGCCATACATGCTATAGATATATTCTTGATAATCCAGCGTCAAATTAACCTGCTCTTGAACCTCTTCTTTGGTAAAGGTCTTGCCAGCAGCCTCAATGATCACTGTGGACTTGTCTACCTCTTGGTCCTTGACGATTAAGGAACAGCTTGTGGTAAGAATCAAAGCCACCACTAGCGATATCGCCAGAAATACACGCTTACGCATGAGTCTTCTCTCCAATCATGATAGTTTTTGTTGCTCAGAGCATTATACCTGAAAGCATAAGAATCAGCAAGGGCTTTTTGTCGAGTTCACGAGTTTTTCACATATTCATGACTCATTCGTTCACCTTGCGAAACCCTTGAATACTCGCAAACGCAACCAGTTTACCATTTTCATCCATTACATTAACTTGGTATAAACAACTGGTTTTTCCTTCGTTGATACGCTGCGCTTTGGCGTAAAGCCTTGCGCCTGTTCCAGGACGCAGATAGGATATGTTGGCGCTTTGACTCACCACGAGTGCGTTGCCTGCATTGGCAGCCACCGCAAAGGTGATATCACAGAGCGTATAGATCGCTCCGCCTTGAGCAAAGCCATTGGCATTCATGTGCATCTGGGTGATTGGCATGGAGCATTTCGCCATATCCTCCGCCACCTCATCAATGCTAATGCCGCAGGCTTCCAGCGCGAAGCGGTCTCCACTGAAAAACGTACGAATCTCTTCAATTGATTTCATCAGCTATTCATATCAAAGCGCATCAGCTCTTTGCCTTCCATCAAATCTTTGATCACAAATACGCCGCCTTCGTAAATCATGTAGCTCTTGACTTGACCTTCCTTAGGCAGGGCAGCGGAGCCCGGATTGATATATGTATAGTCCTCCTGAGGGATCACGCAGTGGACATGTGTATGTCCATGAATGAGCACATCGCCGGCTTGATAAGGCGGAGGGGTCTGGGTATTGAACAAATGCCCGTGGGTCACAAACGCGCAACGATTGTCCTCAAGCGGCAGCAGAGTATAGTCCGCCATGATCGGGAAATCCAGCACCATCTGGTCAACCTCTGCATCGCAATTGCCGCGAACACAAAGGGGCGTGATCTCGCACTCGTTGAGCATTGCCAAAACTGCCTTTGGGCTATATTGATCAGGCAGGTCATTGCGCGGACCATGATAGAGAAGGTCGCCGAGCAATACCAGTCTGTCCGCTTTTTCATTTGTAAGCTGCTCGAGCACCTTCTCGCACGCAGATGCCGAGCCGTGGATATCAGAAGCAAAAAGAATCTTCATCCTTTAATCCAGTCCTTCCATTTCAAGTGTTACAGGGCAATGATCGCTGCCCAAAATTTCCGCATCAATGCCTGCTGAAACGATATTGGATGCAATGCGTTCGCTCACTAGGAAATAGTCGATACGCCAACCGATGTTTCGGTCTCTGCTTTGACGCATGTAACTCCACCATGAGTACTTGTCCGCCTCATCTGGATAGAGGTAGCGGAACGAATCCACAAACCCGCGCCCCAGAAGCACCGTCATCTTATCGCGCTCCTGATCTGTAAAACCGGCATTTTTCGTGTTGGTCTTTGGGTTTTTCAGGTCTATTTCCTTATGCGCCACATTGAGGTCACCGCATAGGATCACAGGCTTTGTTTGATCAAGCGCTGCCAGATAGTCCGCGAATGCATCCTCCCAAGTCATGCGGTACTCAAGGCGAGTCAATTCACGCTGACTGTTTGGCGTATAGCAGGTCACCAGATAAAACTTCTCATATTCCGCCGTGATCACTCGGCCTTCGTGATCATGCTCCTCTATTCCAATGCCAAAGCTCACGCTTATTGGCTTGTTCTTGGTTAAGATCGCCGTTCCTGAATAGCCCTTCTTTTCAGCGCTGTTCCAGTATTCGTGATATCCATCGGGCGTAAAATCAGCTTGCCCGGGCTGCATCTTTGATTCCTGCAAGCAGAACATATCGCTGCCTGATTGTGCAAAATAATCAGCAAAGCCTTTGCCAAGGCATGCACGAAAACCATTTACATTCCATGAAATAAACTTCATTTGCTACCTCCTGCATCTTGTTACTACGCATGTTATTGTACCACATTATGAACCATTGAAACAGTATAAAGTTAACAAACACTCATACATTGACAGCCCCTGCGATCTTTGTTATACTCCCATAAGGAAACAACCGTTCGAGCGTGGAAGGAGTGTTTCGATGATTGAAAGCCGTTGTGGTCTAAAATGCAGCGAATGTGAATATCGAGAAATCATGAAATGTGAAGGCTGCCTAAAGATCAAAAAACCTTATTGGGCAAAAACATGCCCAATTAAAAACTGCTGCGAGGGCAAAGGCAAGGCAAATTGCGGTCTCTGTGATAAATTCCCATGCAAGCAATTGCATGAGTTCGCATTTGATCCAGCCACAGGAGAAGAAGGCACTCGCATAGAACAATGCAGTGACTGGGCACAAGAAGATCAACTACAATAACGATCCAATTGTGGTCATAAGTGCATTCTTACCTGCACTTACCAAATTGAATGAATGAAGGAACTGCTGCACAATCTATGTGCGGCAGTTTTTTCATTGTCGAAATTCATTCTATAGTTTTGTCGAATTGCGACATATATTGTGATAATAGTTTGTTGACATTCACAATAAGCTCTGATATACTTTATTCACATGGTAATTTCATACAATCGTCAATGACGACGATAAAAAAAGGAGGAGTTTTCTTGAAAAAGTTCCTAGTTCTATTCATGGCCGTGCTTATCGCGCTTCTACCAATCGTTGGTATGGCTGAAGGCGTCTCTCTCACCATGGGTTCTTGGCGTGCGGATGACGTTGAGCAGATGAACAATCTACTCTCCATCTACAAAGAAAAAACGGGCGTTGACATCACGTTCCAGCCCACCAATCCTTCCGATTACAATGCTACCTTGAACCTCCAGCTTGAAGGCGGCACCGGCCCCGACCTGATGTATTCCCGTTCCTATGCAACAGGTCTTGAACTGTTCAATGCCGGTCACGCTGGCGATTGCACAGACATCCCCGGTTTGCACGAGAACTTCACCGAGCTAAACCTCGCTCCTTGGGCAACTGAAGACGGCAAGATGTTCGCAGTTCCCTTCGCAGCAGTTAGCCACGGCGTTTACTACAACAAGGACGTATTCGCAGCAAACAATATCGAAATCCCCGCAACCTTTGAAGAGCTTCTCGCTGCATGTGAGACCTTGAAGACTGCTGGCATCACACCTTTTGCAAACGGCGTTGCAGAAGAGTGGGATATCCTTGAGTGCTTCTTCCTAGGCATGCTGCCCAACTACGTTGGCGGCGCAGAAAACCGCGCTAAGTACGAGAGCGGCGAACTGAAGATGAACGACGAAAACTTCGTAGCTGCTCTTGGCGACATCGGCAAGATGGCTCCTTATCTGCCCACAGGCTTTGAAGCTGTTACCTACAACGACAGCCAAATTCTATTTGCAACAGGCAAAGCGGCTATGTTCATGGACGGCTCTTGGACCAGCGGCACTTACGGCGACGTTGAATTCGAGTGGGGCGTATTCGCACTTCCCGCACCCGAAGGCAAAGCAACCGCTATCTGCTTCCATCCTGACCTTGCTATCACATACAACACCGCTACCGCTCATCCAGATGAGTGCAAAGCATTCCTAGAGTGGCTCTGCTCCGAAGAAGGCGTTACTGCAGCAGTTGCAAACCTTCCCGCAGGTTACTATCCTCTGAGCAATTTCTCCGTCACCTTCACAGATGAGCATGCAAACGAATTCCTCGCACTCAACGAAGGCAAGGAAACCGATGCTCGCTTTGTATGGCCTACACTCATGGATCTATATGCTCCTATGAATCAGGCTGTTATCCAAGTGCTCAAGGGCGCTATGACTGCTCAAGAAGCTGGCGATTCCATCGTTGCAGCATTTGACGCACTCCAATAATCAACAACCACATGATTGTGAACCCTATGGGCTGCCGTTTTCCTCAGGGTGACGGCAGCCCTTACTCCATCATAAAATAACAAGGGGTGAGGGACATGCAACAAAGCAAATCCCTACGAAAATTCGGTGCCAGCTTGCGCCCTAGCGGCTGGTATTGGATGCTGTACTTGCTTCCGGGATTACTGATTTACGTAGTCTTTATGGCTTATCCGCTGATTGCTTCCATCCAGTTGTCCTTTTATACAGGCAGCTTTGGAAACCGTACTTTTGTTGGATTTCAAAACTATATTACGCTCTTTACAGATCCTACGCATTCCTCGCGTTTCTTCAACGCGTTTGGACACACATGGATTTTCTTTGCGATTCATATGGTGGTACAAAATATGCTTGGCATACTCTTTGCCGTCATGCTTACCAACCGCACTATGCGCGGCCGCAGCATATACCAGACCATCATTTTTCTTCCTACAACGCTCGCCGTTGTCGTAACAGGCTACCTGTGGAAGCTGATTCTGAGCCCTGTTTGGACAGGCGATATCCTTGCTAGCATGGGACTGGGTTTCTTGGCGCAGCCGTGGCTTGGCAACGAGTCAACAGCGCTTGTTTGCGTAGCACTTGTCAGCTGCTGGCAATGGATGGGTATCCCGACGATGATGTTTGTCGCAGCACTGCAAGGTGTCAGTGAGGAACTGATCGAGGCATCCAGCCTTGAGGGCGCCAATAGCTGGCATATATTCCGTCACATTAAGCTGCCGCTGATTAAGCCCGTCGTAGGAATTGTCACGATCCTAACGTTTGTCAACAACTTCAACGCCTTTGACGTTGTCTATTCGATGGAGAATGCAAACGGTGCGCCAAACTACGCGACCGACCTCATCGGTACGCTGTTCTACCGCGTGGGTATTGCGGGACAGCATCCTGTTGCGATTGCGGACGCAGGACTGGGCGCGACGATTGCGACCATTACCTTCCTGATGCTATCCATCTTCGTCATTCCCACATTGATTAAGACACAGGGAGGCGATTGATATGTTGAAGACAAAGCCTGAAAAGCGCACGCGCTCGATGAAAGTCGCCAATATGCATATCCCCTCTCATCTCGTGCTGCTCCTTTGGTCATTTATCGCACTCTTCCCTATCTGGGTGCTCGTGGTGAACTCCTTTAAAACCCGACTTTCGATTTACAGCAACCCGTTCTGGCTTCCAACCAAATGGAATTTTAAGAACTACTCAGACGTTCTCAAAAGCGGCGACTTCCTGCGCTATTTCCAGAATAGCCTGATCGTTGTAATCCTGAGCCTCGCGATTGTCCTGATTGTCGGCGCACTCGCGGCATATGCACTTGCGAACTGGAAATCAAAGCTTTCATCTGGCATTTACTTTTTCATGATCGCAGGCATGATGCTCCCCATCAAGATCGCATCCATCCGCTTGCTCGATCTGATCAAGGGTCTTGGACTGCTGAACACGATCTGGTCACTGGTTCCGATTTATTGCGCGATGGGCATCCCGATTTCCGTATTCGTGCTCACCGCCTTTATGCGTGGCGTACCCGCAGAGCTGACCGAAAGCGGCTTCATCGATGGCGCGTCTCGCCTTAAGGTTTTCCGCGTCATCGTCCTTCCACTGCTAAAGCCCGCGATGGCAACAGTCGCCATCTACAACCTTGTCCCCTTCTGGAACGATCTGTGGTTCCCGCTCATCTTCATCAGCGATGAAAAGAACAAGACGCTGCTGCTCGGCGTTACCAGACTATTCGGACAATATCAAACCGACTGGAGCAAGGTGCTTGCAGTGCTCGCACTCAGCGCACTGCCCGTCATTGCGCTCTACCTGATGATGAGCAAACAATTCATCAAGGGCCTGACCGCAGGCGCTGTTAAGGGATAATTTCATCAATCATCTTAGCAAGGCTGCCATATGATTTGGCAGCCTTTTTCATGTTCGCAATATGTTTTGTTTTGTACGTACATTTTTTGCATGTATGAATTGTCATCAACTGAAAACTATGTTATGATAAGATAAAGCTTTCGATATCAATGTGGTCGATGATTCACAAGTACGTACAATCACGATTTTACACCTGATATACATAAGGAGTGCATTGCATTGAAACCAAAATACCAAGTGGTTGCTGATACATTAAGACACGAAATCGCCAGCGGCGTCTACCGCGATGGTGATGCGCTGCTCACAGAACTAGAACTCAAAGACAAATACGGCATCAGCAGACAAACCGTGCGCCAAGCCATCGCATTGCTTGAGGACGATGGACTTGTGATGCGCAGACGCGGAAGCGGCACGTATGTCATGCATGGACCACGCAAGCGCAGCGGCGTGATCAACGTTGGCGTCATTACCACTTATATTACTGATTATATTTTCCCTTCCATTGTTCGCGGGATTGAAAGCGTACTTTCCAATGAGAACTGCGTAATGAACTTATCCGCCACCTACAACCGAACTGATCGCGAATCCGCTTTGCTAAGCAGGGTGCTTGAAACCCCGATTGATGGGCTCATCATCGAAGGCACCAAGACCGCCCTGCCCAATCCGAACATCGCACTTTATGAGCAGCTTCACGCACACAACATCCCCTTTGTGCTGATCAACGGCTACTACCCGCAGCTTCAAAATCATGTTTATGTTGTCACAGATGATGAGGACGGCGGAAGGCTTGCCGTAAACACCTTGATCGCTTATGGACATCAGCGCATTGCAGGCATTTTCAAGAGCGACGACATGCAGGGGCATCTGCGCTATCAGGGCTATGCTGCCGCACTGCAAACCGCCGGACTCACCACCAATGACGAAAACATCTGCTGGTTCACCACGGAAAACAAGCAGCATTTCCTATCCGAAGAAACAGGCATTGCCTTTTTGCAGCGCATCAAGCAAAATGCGGATGCGATCGTTTGCTATAACGATGATATTGCATTGCAGCTTATGGCTCAACTTGCCAAAATGAATATATCCATCCCCGATGACCTCTCCATTATCAGCTTTGACAACAGTGCTTTTGCGAGCATCTGCCACCCAACACTCAGCACCCTCTCCCATCCAAAGGACCTCTTTGGCCGTACCGCCGCGCAAAAGCTCCTCCGCATGATTGCAGGAGAGCACGAAGCCAGTGCTGTCTTGCCATGGGAACTTGTCGAGCGAGAAAGCATCCGTACACTGAAATAGTGCTACCTGCTTTTTTGCATATATTTCGCTTGCATCCGTGCATAAGCTATGGTATGCTACAGGTATAAATGTACGTACAACTTATTGTTCATTTGATACACTTACTTTACCTGCGGAAAGTTTCGTACAGTTAATAACAATCAAAGAAGTGGAGGAACAAGGATATGATTAAAACCAACATCATTCAGGGCAAAACCGCTTTAGGCATTGAGCTTGGTTCCACTCGCATCAAGGCAGTGCTTATTGACCAAAGCTATCAGCCCATTGCTTCGGGCAGCCATGAATGGGAAAACCAGCTCATCGATGGTGTGTGGACGTATTCGCTTGAGGATGTATGGAGCGGGCTGAGGTCTTGCTACGCTGCACTTCGTGCGGATGTCCGCGAGAAATACGATCTCCCCCTCACCACTGTCGGCGCAATCGGCATCAGCGCTATGATGCACGGTTATCTTCCCTTTGGCAAAGATGACAATCTGCTCACGCCTTTCCGCACATGGCGCAACACCATGACCGCTGAAGCATCACATGATCTAACTGAGCTTTTCAGCTTCAATATTCCCCAGCGCTGGAGCGTATCCCATCTCTATCAAGCGGTGCTAAACAAGGAAGAGCATGTGCCCAGCATTTCATTCCTCACCACATTAGCCGGCTATGTACACTGGCAGCTCACAGGCCAAAAGGTCGTGGGTGTGGGCGAAGCGTCCGGTATGTTCCCCATTGACAGCAACACCGCCGACTTTGATGCGACGATGATGACAGCTCTTGAAGACAAGCTTGCTCCCCTTGGCTTCCCATGGAAAGCAAGCGATATCCTGCCAAAAGTGCTCAAAGCGGGCGATGATGCAGGCACCCTTACCGCGCAGGGCGCAAAGCTTCTTGACGAAAGCGGCGAGCTTGAGTGCGGCATCCCCCTCTGCCCTCCTGAAGGCGATGCAGGCACAGGCATGGTCGCAACCAACAGCGTAAAACCCCGCACAGGCAATGTATCAGCAGGTACATCCGTCTTCGCGATGGTCGTTATGGACAAGGCCGCCCTATCGAAGGTCTATACCGAAATCGATATGGTCACAACCCCCACAGGCGAAGCGGTTGCGATGGTTCATTGCAACAACTGCACAACGGACCTAAACGCTTGGGTAGGACTCTTCGGCGAGTTCGCAAAGGCGATGGGGATGAATGTATCCACAAACGATCTATTCTCCACCCTCTACCGCAAAGCGCTTGAAGGCGAACCTGATGTGAGCGGACTGCTTGCCTATAACTTCCACTCGGGCGAACATATCATGGGCTTTGAAGAAGGTCGCCCCACCTTTGTTCGCACACCTGACAGCCGCCTAACACTTGCCAATTTCATGCGTACCCACCTGTATGCATCCCTCAGCGTACTTAAATATGGTATGGAAATTCTCCTCAAGCAGGAAGACATCGGTCTTGACATGATCTTCGGTCATGGCGGACTATTTAAGACCAAGGGCGTTGGACAGAGCATCCTCGCAGCCGCCATTCATGCACCCGTATATGTGATGGAAACAGCTGGCGAAGGCGGCGCATGGGGCGCGGCATTGCTCGCGGAATATAACCGCAGCCATGTGGACGGCGTATCGCTCGCTTCATACCTTGCTGATCAGGTTTTCTGCGGAAGCACAGGCGACCCAGTACTCCCCGATCCTAAGGACGAAGCAGGCTTTGATGCTTATCTAGCACGCTATATGGCTTCCCTGTCCATACAGCGCGCTGCCATTGACACACTCAAGTAATCAATACATTCATTTCAAGTAAGGAGAGGTTATTTATGAAACTAGGTCAGTACGATTTTTGGTTTATCTGCGGAACACAGGCACTGTACGGTGACGAATGCATCAGGCAGGAAGAAGAGCATTGCGAGATCATGACCGCCGCACTCAACAGCGATGACGCCATCGTGGGCAATATTATCTTCAAGGGCGCCGTACTTGACAGCCAGTCCATCACAGATGTGATTATGGCAGCGAATGCTGACCCCAATTGTGCCGGCATTATCGCTTGGATGCACACCTTTAGCCCCTCCAAGATGTGGATCAGCGGCCTCACCAAACTCCAAAAGCCTTATCTGCATTGGAACACTCAGTTCAGCCGTGACATTCCATGGAATGATATCGACATGGACTACATGAACCTAAACCAATCGGCTCACGGTGACCGCGAGCATGGCTTTATCAACGCCCGCCTTCGCATGAAGCGCAAGGTCATTGCAGGACACTGGGAAGATGCTAAAATCCGCGAGCGCATGAGCGGCTGGATGAGATCCGCGATCGGCGCACACGAAAGCCGCCAGCTCAAGGTTTGCCGCTTCGGCGACAACATGCGCGATGTTGCTGTTACTGAAGGCGACAAAGTAGAAGCCGAAATCAAGATGGGTTGGAGCGTCAATACTTGGGGCATTGGCGACTTGATCAAGCTTGTTGACGCTGTCACCGAGGAGCAAATCGACGAGAAGATGGCTGAGTATAAAGAGAAGTATGATATCAAGACCGATAACATCGCTTCCGTTCGCTACCAAGCACGCCAAGAAGTTGCCATGGAAGCATTCCTAACCGAAGGCGGCTTTGGTGCATTCACCGACACCTTCCAAGATCTCCAGCAGCTCAAGCAGCTCATGGGTCTAGCCACTCAAAACCTGATGGCAAAAGGCTTTGGCTTTGGCGGCGAGGGCGACTGGAAAGTGGCTGCAATGGACAGAATCATGAAGGTGATGGCACAGGGACTTGGCGGCGGCACAGCGTTCATGGAAGATTACAGCTATCACATGGAGCCAGGCAACGAAGGTATCCTAGGCGCTCATATGCTGGAAGTTGATCCGGATATCGCAGCTGATCGTCCATGGATCGAAGTGCATCCGCTGGGAATCGGCGATCGCGAAGACCCCGCTCGTCTATGCTTCAACACTGGCGACGGCGATGCAATCGTTGTTTCATTGATCGATATGGGCGGACGCATGCGCATGATCGTGAACGATGTCCGCGCTTGCTGCCCCTTTGAAGATATGCCAAATCTTCCCGTGGCTCGCGTAATGTGGAAGCCCGCGCCCGATCTTTCCACCTCTGCTGAGGCTTGGATTTTGGCAGGCGGCGCACATCATACCGTGCTTAGCTATTCATTAACCGCCGAGCACATGCGCGATTTCTGCACCATTATGGGCATTGAATTCGTTCACATCAACAAAGATACCACCATCCCGCAATTTGAAAAAGAACTGCTTTGGAACGATATGGTCTGGCGCATTCATGGCTAATCGTTTATAATAGCAAGGAACTATCAAATTGGAGGCAATTTTATGCTGAAACATTTAAAACAAGAAGTCTACGAAGCAAATATGCTCCTACCCAAGCACAATCTCGTCACATTCACCTGGGGCAATGTATCCGGCATTGATCGCAAAAAGGGTTTGTTTGTCATCAAACCCTCAGGCGTTCCCTACGAGGAACTCAAGCCAGAGGATATGGTGGTGGTGGATCTTGATGGTAAGGTGGTTGAGGGCAAGCTCAATCCCAGCAGCGACACCCCCACGCACGTCGTGCTGTACAACAAATTCCCAACCATTGGCGGCGCCGTCCACACCCATAGCAGATGGGCAACCATTTGGTCGCAGGCAGCGCGCGAAATCCCTGCCTACGGCACAACGCACGCTGACTATATCTATGGACCCGTTCCGCTCACCCGTTCCCTCACACCGGAGGAAGTCGGGCGCGCTTATGAACTGGAGACGGGCAATGTAATCATCGAGCACTTCACCCAAGGCGATATCGATCCCGTTGCTGTCCCCTGCGTACTCGTGCGCAATCATGGGCCGTTTGCTTGGGGCAAGAATGCAATAGAAGCACTCCACAATGCAGTTGTGCTGGAAGAAGTCGCGATGATGGCTTGGCATACAGAAGCCCTGCCCCGTGAGCGTCCGCTGGATTTAATGCCCGATTATGTGCTGGATAAGCACTATCTTCGCAAGCATGGTCCTGACGCTTATTACGGACAGAAAAAGTAAATACAATGCAGCAAAAAAGTCTCCAAAAACGGAGACTTTTTTGTTTGGGTCAAGGGCGTTTGCGCCTCTATGTTTGCACTATTATATCCTTAGGATCACTGATTCTTGGGCTCTACAAACTGATTATCTCAGGGTCTGCAAATCGTTACGCCGCCAGTAAATTCGCTCGGCCGCAGCGTTGGATTGGCACGAAGAATCGAGTAGATATCTCCTCCCAGCTGAGCAGGCAAAGAGCCGAGCGACTCGCCTGTCGGGATTGTATATGAACCATTGCTGCATATTGGGTTGATACCATTTTGCGGAATGCAGACAAATTGCCCTGCATCTAGCGGAGAGGCGCTCATATTGGGATTCGCCGCTTGCATGCTATCAAACGGTACATTGTACCTAATCATCAGCGTTCCAAAGTCCTCGCCGCCAAAACCCACAGGATAGCTGAAGCTTCCCTGGGGACAAACCCTGCCAATCGGTGGTACAGGGGTTAAAATTCTCGTTTCCATTTTTTGTCCTCCTGACGATTCATTCACTGCTTTTGTATCAATACATCATATGCAGCTTTCCAACGCAGGGAACAAAAAAGCTCATGCAGGGTTTTGCTTGTTCCCAAACAAAACCGCCACATGAGCTTTGAAATCATAACTTCTGATTTTAAATAGCGGTTAGGCTTTCACGAATCTTGGTAAAGATATTGAGGTAGTCATCCTTGTATCCGCGCGGGAATACGATTTCTACGCCGTAAAGAGCTGATTCGCTGCTGACATAGTGGATACGGCCGCCGACTTCGGTGCCATCAAGCAGTGAACCCGTGTAGTTCGCATATACGCCCTTGGTACCCATCATATAACGGGTTGACGTATAGCTAGGCTTCCATTCATCGAAGCCTGACGAACCGATGTCATCCAAACGCGTAAGAACTTCGGTTTTGAGATCATCTTCAGAATAAGTATTATCAACAGGCATCGTTGAAATTCGAATAATGCACTGCTGACCTTCCTTAATCTGCTCGATGGGCTCGGATAGAATGATTACATCACTCACCGACTCATCCACAATCCAGCCCACAGGCGCTTCAAATGAAACCCCAATAGCCGCTGCATAGCTGCCATAGATGAAGCTTAGGGATGGTCTTGGCGTGGGGGTAGGCGCATCGACAGGAATCAGCGGAATCGGCGTGCTGCCTGCATAGGGATGATAGGTCTGGGAATCATCAACATATGCACTGAGACCGCCATCTTGATTGTTAAGACCTGTATCAATGTAGTCTTCCTCATTGATTGCATCAAGCCCCGTTTGATCATCACCTGTTAGATCATATGGATTCATATTGAAAATGTTGTCGCCACCGCCCGTGCTAGTGCCGGTACCGTCATCACCTATGTTGGTATTGGGCAAATCAACCGGTGGGTTTGTGGGCGGATCTGTAGGCAGATCCGTCGGACCAAGAAATTGGGTGGCTTCCGCAAATTGTCCTTGTTGCTTTGGCGCCTGAGTACAAGAACTTAACATTAGTAACGCCATCATCAGGCACAGTATCATCTTCCATTGATGTTTCATGCTTCATCCTCCATGTAGCGGCTAGCTGCCGCGGAGTTTAGCGGTTTTTCAACTCGCAATCCAAACACTGTAACGATTGAAAAACTACATTTCTTCACTTTGTCACGATATTGTAACATTTCATGTGACTTTCGTCAACTATTCCTTTTGATTCATTTCAGAAACTTAATCCGCCAAAAAGTTAGCGCAAATCATACCGCTGCCGTGCTTTGATACTTTACAATTGCCCGTTTCTGTGCTACTATATCCCTCAATGGCAATGATGGGGACGGATGCCGCAAATCACTTAGCAAAGCGAGCTTGGAGACGGTGTAAGCCAAGCGCTAGGGTACTGCATCAAATCACCTCTGAGCTATCTGCACAATGGTTTCATCACCGCAAGGCAGATCGGGTGCTCCCGTGACAGAGCCAGCCGAATGAATCGGCGCCGAGTGGACAGCTATGCTGTCAAAATGGGTGGTACCGCGGAAAAGTATGTTTCCGTCCCGTTTTCATGGGGCGGTTTTTTCATGCCCCAAAACAAAAAACCGTAAGAGCTAAACTTAGGAGGAATACCAATGTATCGCAAGGTATCAACAGACATGAACTTCGTGGAGCGCGAGAAGGCTGTGCTCGACCTCTGGAAAGAGAACGAGATCATCGACAAGAGCTTTCATCACCGCGAAGGTGCTGAAAAGTGGACGTTTTATGATGGTCCCCCAACGGCAAATGGCCGCCCGCATATCGGTCATATCGAAACACGCGCTATCAAAGACCTGATCCCTCGCTTTCAAAGCATGAAGGGCAAGGACGTTATGCGCAAAGCAGGCTGGGACACACATGGTCTGCCTGTTGAACTCGAAGTTGAAAAGCTTCTGGGACTTGACGGAAAACCGCAAATCGAAGCATACGGCATTGAGCCTTTTATTGCCGAGTGCAAAAAAAGCGTTTGGAAGTACCAGCGCGAATGGGAAGATATGTCTGACCGCGTTGCTTTCTGGGCAGATATGAAGGACCCCTATGTCACCTACCACGATAACTACATCGAGTCTGTCTGGTGGAGCCTCAAAGAGATCTGGAAAAAGGATCTGCTGTATAAAGGACATAAGGTTGTTCCCTACTGCCCTCGCTGCGGCACTGCACTTTCCAGCCATGAAGTCGCGCAGGGCTATAAGGAAGTAACAGATCCCTCTGCTTTCGTTCGCTTCAAGGTAAAGAACGCGGAAAACACCTATCTTCTTGCATGGACAACCACACCGTGGACACTGCCCAGCAACGTCGCGCTTTGCGTGAATGCAAAGGAAGACTATGTGTTCTTCAAGACCGGCGAACAAACCGTCATCCTCGCAAACGCACTGCTTTCCTCCGTCTTGACGCAGGAAGATGTAGCGAATGGCGAAGTGCTGAAAATCGTCAAGGGCGCGGATGTTTGCGGCATGGAATACGAGCCGCTCTATCAGTTTGAAACCCCGAAAGAAAAAGCATGGTATGTCGTCAGCGATAGCTATGTCACGCTTTCAGACGGTACGGGCATTGTGCACATCGCTCCCGCTTTTGGTGAGGATGACGCACGTATCGGCCGCGAGAATGGCCTGCCATTCATCCAGCTTGTAAACACACAGGGCAAGTTCGTGGAGGGCACTACTTGGGCAGACGAAACTGTACAGGTGGTCAATGGCAAGGTGGTTCAAGACCTGAACGAGCGCGGACTGCTTCTCAAGGCTGTCCCCTATACGCATAACTATCCCTTCTGCTGGCGCTGCGATACCCCGCTGATCTATTACGCACGCTCCACATGGTTCATCCGCATGACGGCTGTGCGCGACAAGCTGGTTGCTAACAATCGCACGGTGAATTGGCTGCCCGAAAACATCAAGGAAGGCCGCATGGGCAATTTCGTTGGAAACGTCATTGACTGGGGCCTGAGCCGCGAGCGTTACTGGGGCACACCGCTGCCCGTCTGGGTCTGCGAAGATGGCCATATCCACGTGATTGGCAGCAAGCAGGAGCTGCGCGATATGGCAACGACTGAAGTGAACGAGATCGAGCTACACAGACCCTTCATCGATGCAGTGCAGATCAAATGTCCACATTGCTGCAAGCCCATGCAGCGCGTAAAGGAAGTCATTGACTGCTGGTATGATAGCGGCAGCATGCCCTTTGCACAATGGCACTACCCCTTTGAGCACAAGGAAGAATTCGAGCAGCGCTTCCCTGCTGATTTCATCAGTGAAGCTGTCGACCAAACCCGCGGCTGGTTCTACACATTGCTAGCCATCAGCACGCTGCTCTTTGACCAATCGCCCTTTAAGAACTGCATCGTCATGGGTCATGTGCAGGACAAGGACGGCCAAAAGATGAGCAAGCACAAGGGCAACGTTGTTGATCCTTGGACTGTGCTTGACAAGCAGGGCGCAGATGCCGTGCGTTGGTACTTCTATTCCGTTGGCGCTCCGTGGCTGCCTTCCCGCTTTAGCGATGAAGCGATCAAAGAAGGACCGCTCAAGTTCATGAGCACGCTGCAAAACACCTATGCGTTCTTTGTTCTGTATGCGAACATCGATGCATTCGATCCTAAGGATCATCCCATCGATCAAGTGGAGCTCACGCTCATGGACAAGTGGATTCTCTCACGCCTCAATAAACTGGTGAAGTTTGTTGACGACGAGCTATGCGAGTACCACATCACCGAGCCCGCGCGCGCTATTGTTGATTTTGTTGACGACCTGAGCAACTGGTATGTTCGCCGCTGCCGTGAGCGTTTCTGGGGCAAGGGCATGGACGCAACAAAGGAATCCGCCTTTGTTACACTCCACACCGTTCTGGTTACGCTCAGCAAGGTGATCGCACCCTTCATGCCCTTCATGGCTGAGGATATGTATCAAAACCTCGTTTGCGGCGTTGATAAGAATGCGCCGCAGAGCGTTCACCTCTGCGATTTCCCCGCTGCTGATGAGAGCATGATTAGCGAAGAGCTCAACACCCAGATGGATGCATTGCTTGAGGTGATCAGCCTTGGCCGCGCATGCCGCGCAACAGCAAACCTAAAGGTTCGTCAGCCCGTTGATGTGATCTATGTCAAGGGTACAAGCTTTGGAGACGATTTCCGCGAGCTTGCGCAAGATGAGCTGAATGCAAAAAACGTTGTATTCACAGAGGATGCCCGTGCATTCACCACCTATCACCTCAAGCCGCAAATGCGCACCATCGGTCCCAAGTATGGCAAGCTCCTTGGCGGAATTGGCGCAAAACTCAAGGAACTTGACGGTAATGATGTGGTCGATACCTTCGCACGCGGCGAAAGCATCACATTCACAGTCAATGACACCGAAGTTGTGCTTGGCAAGGACGACGTGCTGACCGAGCCCACCCAAAAGGATGGATTCGCCGCACAGATCGACGGCGATGTAACCGTTGTGCTCGACTGTAACCTAACCCCCGCACTCATCATCGAGGGCTATCAGCGCGAGGTTGTCAGCAAGCTGCAAACCATGCGCAAGGAGTCAGGCTTTGAAGTGAGCGACCGCATTCATGTAACCTATGAAACCGACGATGAGCTGGCAAGCGCTATCGAAGCTGGACGCGATTTCATCATGCAAAGCGTACTGGCTACCGTGCTTGAGCGCAAAGCTGCCAGCAGCGATGGCAAGCAATGGGATCTAAACGGCAAGAAGGCTGTGCTTAGCATCACCAAGGCATAAGGGCTATGACTTTTGAGGGTGGGAGTTCCCCACCCTCCTCTACTTAAGAAGGAGTAATATATGTATCTTTGCGATCAATGGAAAGATTATGAAGTACTGGATACCGGTGACGGAGAAAAACTAGAGCGCTGGGGTAAAGTGATCCTGCGCAGACCTGATCCACAGGTCATCTGGCCCAAAGCCGAGCCCAGACTATGGAAGCAAGCACAGGCGACATACGACCGTTCCGACGCAGGCGGCGGACAATGGACCTTTCGGGACAAGCTGCCTGAGCGCTGGGTTATTTCGCTTGGCGATTTGAAGTTCTATGTCAAGCCAACAGGCTTTAAGCACACGGGCCTGTTCCCTGAGCAGGCCGCCAACTGGGCATTTATGCAGGAGCGCATTCGCCGCGCCGGCATTTCAAGCCGTGCGCCACGCGTGCTCAATCTCTTTGCCTATACAGGCGGCGCAACGCTCGCATGTGCCGCCGCCGGCGCACATGTAACCCATGTGGATGCAGCCAAGGGCATGGTGCTGTGGGCAAAGGAAAACCGCGACCTAACAGGTCTCCCTGAGGACAGCACTCGCTTCCTCGTGGAAGATGCAAAGGCATTTGTCAAGCGCGAGATTCGCCGCGGCAATCGCTACGATGCTGTCATCATGGACCCGCCCAGCTATGGCCGCGGCCCCAATGGTGAAGTATGGAAGCTTGAAAACGAGCTGTTTGAGCTTGTTGATCTGTGTGCACAGGTGCTGTCCGACACCCCACTGTTCTTTTTGATCAACGGCTATACCACAGGCTTTTCAGCCTGTGTGCTGCGCAACATCGCTCAGCGCTGCCTGTGCAATCGCTACGGCGGCAAGGTAGAAGCGGATGAACTCGCACTAACGGTTTCATCAGGCGGGGTACTTCCCTGCGGCACAACCGCGCGGTGGATTCCCAATGCCTGAGATCGTCTATGAGGATAATCATCTGCTCATCGCCGTAAAGCCGCCAAATGTGCTGACCCAAAGCGATATCACGGGTGATGATTGTCTGCACGAGCAGCTCAAACGCTACATCAAGGAAAAGTACCAGAAGCCCGGTGCAGTCTATATCGGACTGGTTCACCGCCTTGATCGTCCTGTGGGTGGGCTCATTGCCTTTGCGCGAACTAGCAAAGCCGCCTCGCGCCTGAGCGAGCAGCTTCGTGCACGCACGATGAAGCGCGAATACCTAGCAGTCGTAAGCGGCGGCGCGTCTATGCCCGATGATCTTTCATTGCAGGATTGGCTTGCAAAGGACGAGCAGACAGGGAACGTGCGCATCACGCAACCACAGGCAAACGGTTCGCAGGAAGCGCTGCTCACCTGCCATGTCCTCGCCAGAAATACGCAGGATGATACTGCACTTGTGCATGTCATGCTTCAAACAGGACGCAAACATCAAATTCGCGTTCAGCTCACAGGCTGTGGTCATCCCATTGTCTATGACATGCGCTATGGAAAGGGCGAACGCGGGCAAAGCATTGCACTTTGGGGCTCTGTGCTAAAACTCAGCCACCCAACCCAAAAGACCTCCATGACCTTCACAAGTCAGCCAAAAGGCAAGGCTTTTGATGCCTACGCCAATCAAATCAATGCTTTTTTACTCAAACAGCAAGAGGAGTGTAAGAGTGAAAACCCCTAATTTTTCGTTTAAAGTACTAAAGACGTGTAAGCAGAGCGGTGCCAGACTTGGCCTGCTCCACACGCCCCACGGTGATATTCATACGCCCGTTTATATGCCCGTTGGCACAGTTGCGACTGTCAAAGCAATGACGCCCCGCGAAATGGACGAAATCGGGACGGAGATCATGCTCAGCAATACCTATCACCTCCACCTCCGTCCGGGCGAGGACCTGATCAAGGAAGCCGGCGGCATTCACAAGTTCATGTCATGGAACAAGCCTGTGCTAACCGACAGCGGCGGTTTTCAGGTGTTTTCTTTGGCGGGCATCCGCAAGATCAAAGAAGAAGGCGTCACTTTCCAAAGCCATTTGGATGGCAGCCGCCGTTTCATTTCGCCCGAAGTGTGCATGGACATCCAGCATAAGATTGGCTCTGATATCATGATGGCATTTGACGTTTGCACCGCATACCCATGCGATCACGCCACAGCCGAGGACGCCATGCACCGCACCCATCGCTGGGCGAAGCGCTGCCAGCAGCATCACACCGATGATACGCAGGCGCTTTTTGGCATCGTTCAAGGCGCATTCTTTAAAGACCTGCGCATTGAGAGTGCTAAAACGCTGCGTGATATGGACTTCTTTGGCTATGGCATCGGCGGACTGTCCGTCGGCGAACCAAAGCCCATCATGTACGATATGCTGGAAGGCATCATGCCCCACATGGCTGCCGACAAACCGCGTTACCTCATGGGTGTCGGCTCGCCTGACTGCCTCATTGAAGGTACGCTTCGCGGTGTGGACATGTTTGACTGCGTTTTGGCCACTCGCATTGCCAGGAACGGTACATGCTTCACCACCGATGGCAGACTCGTGATCAAGAACGCTAAGTTTGCGCACGATTTCCGCCCCATCGATGATGAATGTGATTGCTATGCCTGCAAGAACTTCTCGCGTGCCTACATTCGCCATTTGTTCAAGGCAGGCGAAATCACAGGTGCACGCCTGACCAGCATTCATAACCTGCGCTTCTTGATTCGCCTGATGGAAGGCGTGAGACAAGCGATTACAGAAGACAGATTGCTGGATTTTCAAAAGCAATTCTACTCACGCTATGATATGAGCCGCAACTTCTAGGAGGTCATGCAAGTGAAAACCATAGAGGTCGCAGCAGGCGTGGTGCGAGACGAGCACGGTCGTGTGCTCATTTGCCAGCGCATAGGTTCACTTGATGGCCTATGGGAATTCCCAGGAGGAAAGCGTGAAGCAAGCGAGTCCTTTGCTCAGTGCCTAGAGCGTGAGCTGATGGAGGAGCTGGATCTGCCCATCACGCCTGTCGGTGAGCTTGCTCAAGTCCAGCACAGCGACGGACAAAAACAGATTCTTCTGGTTTTCGTAGCCGCCAAAGCACTTGCGGCAGCGCCCTTAGCGCTTCGTGTGCATGCGGATGCTCAATGGGTGCGCCCAAAGGATTTAGAGCGCTATACATTCTGCCCCGCCGACCAGACCTTCGTCGCAATGAAACTGATCCAATAATCTCAACTAGCAACAAGCAATGTTCACCTCATGACGCTAAGTCATATGTGCCATCACTGCTTGTTGTATTTTGTTGTCCAAATGCACCTCATGATACAAGTTATATTGACAGGCAGTGTGACGGGTGCTATAATTAACCCAAGATGTATTGCATACAAATCGTTGTGTGCAACGACATTGGAACAAAACGTATTGACTTATAAGAGGGAGGCTCCCCATGCAGATTCATCTTTTTGACAACGCAGAACAAGTCGGCAAAGCAGCCGCCACGCTGCTTGCTGCTCAGGTAATTCGCAAGCCCGATTCTGTTCTTGGTTTGGCAACCGGATCTACCCCCATCCCCACCTATCAGGAGCTCATTAGCCTGTGTAAAAACGGCATCGTCGATTTTTCAAATGTCACGTCCTTTAACTTGGACGAGTACTGCAATCTTCCTGTAACCCACGAATGCAGCTATCATAGCTTCATGAAGGAACAACTTTTCAATCACATCAACATCAATCCCGATAACACGCATGTACCTGATGGCAATGCCGCGAATCAGCAGGAAGAATCCGCTCGCTATGACCATGCCATCAACCGCGCAGGCGGCATTGATGTTCAAATCCTAGGCATTGGACGCAATGGTCACATCGGCTTTAACGAGCCCGCTGATACATTCGTATATGGCTGCCATATTGTCAACCTCACCCAAAGCACCATCGAAGCCAACCGCCGCTTTTTTGACAATGAAAGTGATGTTCCCCGTCAGGCGATCAGCCTTGGCATTGGCAGCATCATGAACGCTCGTCAAGTATTGCTGCTGGCAACGGGCGAGGATAAGGCAGATGCCATTCGCAAAGCACTTCGCGAGGATATCAATCCGCAAGTACAAGCGAGCATTCTGCGCACACACTCAGATGTTATTATTTTACTGGACAAAGCAGCAGCTGGACTTCTGTAATGCAAGCATTCTTTTCTTTGAAAGGCTGCGGTCAATATGACTTGCAGCCTTTTTGATTCAAATAAGGCGATGAATAGGGCTTTTCCTATTGCGTATTCACACATTTGTAGTATATAATGGTTTGAACAAAGTTTATAAAGGGGGCTGTTTGCTATATAGTGGGATAGCCTGCTGATTCAACATGATTTTTTATTGATTGCTATATCGCATAGCTTCAATGGTCACCAGCACTTACTAACGTAAACAACGCTTCTATAAGCGTTAAAGGTATAAAAATTCGTCTCACCAACGAGCACAAAATAGGAGGATTTTCACCATGAACAAGAAGTCCCTGCGTGATTTAGGTATTTTGGTAGTAATTTGCTTAGTTGCTGCCCTTGCGCTCGCCATTACTAACCAATTAACCGTTGGTCCAATCGCGGAAAACAAAGTCTTGGCCGAGAAGCAAACCCGCGTGGAAATGTTATCAACCGCCGCCACCTTTGAGGCTGTCGAGCTTAGTGAAAGCAGCGGAATGGATAGCTGCTTTATGGGTCTTGATGCCGATGGCAACAACGTTGGTTATGTCATCCAAACAACCGTTAACGGCTATGCCGGTGATGTTGTTGTAACACTTGGTCTTGACATGGAGTCAAATATTATCGGCGTGAACGTCGGCGGAGAAAACTTCTCCGAAACACCGGGGCTTGGCGCACTAGCCAAAGAACCCGCATTTACTGACCAATACATTGGCAAGCATGCTCCTTTGACGCTGATTAAACCCGGCGCACCTCAGGCTGACAACACCATTGACTCGATTGCAGGCGCAACGCGTACATCTGCGGCTGTCAATGGCGGCATCAACCTTGCAGGCAAGTATATTGCCGATCTAGCCGGCGGCGGATCGCCCAACACCGCAAGCTCACAGGGCTTTGCAGGTCCTGTCGCTGTGTCCATTGAGCTTGACGACAGCAATGCCATCAGCGATATCGTCATTGGCGATGATTACTTCAATGAAACTGCTGGCTATGGTCTAGCTGCGCTTGACGAAAGCTTCTATGGTCAGTTCATTGGCATGACTCCTCCTCTGGAACTTAGCGATATCGACGCCATCGCTGGCGCAACCGTTACTTCCAAGGCTGTTGTGAATGCTGTGAACCTTGCATTCGGTCAGTTGACCGGCGCAGAGGCACCTGTGGAAGAAGGCACCAAGGCTGAATTCTACGAAGACGGCGCATGGCGCGCAGCAGCTGATGGCTTTGCTGGTCCTGTAGCTGTGAAGCTTGAGCTTGATGACGCACTGACCATTCAGTCCATCGTCATCGGTGATAACCGTTTTGCCGAGACTGAGTACTTTGGCGAAAAAGCCCTTGAAGCTGATTTCCAGGATCAATTCATTGGCAAAATTTTACCTGTAACCGTTGATGATATTGATGGCATTGCAGGCGCAACCATCACTACCGATGCTGTCCTTGAATCAATCGACGCGATCTACAAATATGCAAGCGATGATGAAGAGGATGAGCCTCAGCCCATTGCTGTCGCAACTTTGGCTACCGAAGAAGTTGACGACTCTGCGACTCTTGGCGATGACGGCGCATGGCGCGCTGCTTCCAAGGGCTTCGCTGGTCCTGTAGCCGTCAAGCTGGAAATGGACGACAACTACACCATCACATCCTTTGAAGTCGGCGACAATCGTTTTGCAGAGACTGAGTATTTTGGCGAAAAAGCTCTTGAAGCTGATTTCCAAAGCCAGTTTGTTGGCAAAGCCCTTCCTGTTGCATCAAGCGACATTGATGGCATTGCAGGCGCAACCATCACAACCGATGCAGTGCTTTCCGCTGTTGATATGATTTATATGGCTGCTAACCCAGATGCTGAGGTAGCTGAGCCTGAAGCAACCGTTGATCCCGACGCTGCGGCTCTTGGCGATGACGGCGCATGGCGCGCTGCTTCCAAGGGCTTCCAGAGCCCTGTCGCTGTAAAGCTCGTGCTGGATGGTCTCACTATCAGCGAGATCGAAATCGGCGACAATCGCTTCGACGAAACTGAATACTTGGGCGACAAGGTTCTCAAGCCCGACTTCCAATCGCAGTTCGTTGGCAAGACATTGCCCATCGCTTTGGAAGATATTGATGCATACTCTGGTGCCACCATCACAACCAAGGCGCTTGTGGCTTCCATGGATAAGATTTATGAAGCTGTAAAGTAATCATTATTCACAAACCATCAATTACCACGAATTTCATTGAAACTGGTACATCCCTTGTTGCGTATGGGTTTGTGCCAGTTTCTTTTTTTATCATTTGGATCAATTCGCAATGTATATAAACAAACGCACGTAAAAGCTTTGACATTTCTTTCACGAAGCATTATAATTGTTTGAAGTGTGGTATAACCACTATTAAATGTATGGAGGTTTTCTCAAATGAAGAAAATCGTATCGATCATCTTGGTTCTTACCCTTTGCCTCGGATTGACCTCAGCTATGGCTGATACCATGGGTCTAGGCATGATTAGCTCTATCTCCGCATCTTCCGCTACCACCGAGAAGGATGGCTCCATCCAAGTTAACACTTCTGTTGTTGCTGTAACTCTCGATGCTGATGGCAAAATCGCTACCATCCTAATCGACGTTCAACAGTCCCCCAAAATCGCTGTAACCGTCGCTGGCGAAGTTGCTGACATGGCAGAAGCTGATGGCCGTTCCAAGATGGAAAAAGGCGACGACTATGCTATGAGAGCTGCAAGCCCCATTGGCAAAGAACTTAACGAGCAGATCGTTGCTCTACAAGACTGGTGCATTGGCAAGACCGTTGAAGAAGTTGTTGCAAACTTCGCAACTGACGCTGACGCTCAGGCTGGCTGCACCATCACTGTTGATGATATCTTCGGAGCACTAAGCGAAGCTGCTGCAAGCGCAAAATAATCTTCTTGTAAAAATGGGGACTGTCCCAGTGGGGCAGCCCCTTTTCTATTTTTATATGAAACGCAGGTGATCCTTGTGAAACGTATACTTTTGATTGCTTTAGCAATCGTTATGCTATTATCATCCGTAACCGCAGCGGAAGAAGCAGTGACCTATTCCAAATTTAGACATTACTTTTTCAATACATTTGACACAATCGTCACCCTCACTGGGTATACTCATGACCAAGAAGAATTTGACATTTATGCCGAGATTACTGAATCTCAGATGCAACGCTATCATAGAATTTACGATCTATACTACCCCTATGAAGGTGTTAACAACCTATATTATGTCAACAAAAACGCAGGCAATGCGCCAGTTGCGGCAGAGAGCGAGCTTATCGACTTGCTGCTGCTCATCAAGGAATGGCGCGTACAGTACGGCGAAAAGCTCAACCCCGCAATGGGCAGCGTGCTTACGCTGTGGCATGATGCACGTGAAGAAGGCAGTTCCCTGCCAAGTCAAGAAGCCCTTGATGAGGCAGCAAAACATATGAACTTTGATCAAGTGATCATTGACCAAGAGGCACAAACGATTTACTTTGAAGACCCACTCATCAAGCTCGATCTTGGCGCTGTTGCTAAGGGCTACGCTGCTGAACTCGTTGCACAGGAACTAAGGCGCGAAGGACTCTGCTCGTTTCTCATCAATGCGGGCGGCAATGTGGTATGCGGCGATGCACCGCTTGATGGCAGAGATTCATGGACAATCGCAGTCGAGGATTTAGATGCGGTGACCACCAAGGAAAAGCTGCTCATCACAAGCAAAGCAGTAGTGACCAGCGGCGATTACCAAAGATACTATGAAGTGAACGAAAAGCGATATCATCACCTCATCGATCCCGATACCCTATATCCCGCTGATTATATGCACGCCGTCACCATCGTTCACCCCGATTCGGGGCTGTCCGATTTCCTGTCAACAATCGCCTTTCTTCTCCCCTATGAAGAAAGCAGGACATTGATTGAAAGCATCGACGATGCCGAAGCCATGTGGACGCTCATGGATGGCACAACCCTCATGACAGAGGGCTTTGAAACATTGATCAAGCCTGAATAATCAAATAACCGCGACTCAATGCACACTGCAAATACCGCTGTGTGCATTTTTGATAAAATTCCCCATATTATCATCTTACCCTTGCTCAGTGATGCACTAGCTGATATAATATAAATACCGCACAGATGTTCTGTTTATGTGCATGGGACAAGCACACAAAGTAGCCACAAATACTCGACAAAGCGAGGCTAACGATATGAATCTCGATCAACTCGTAACCCAGCTCAAAAGTGATCCTTCCTTCATGCAAAACGTCACCAATTGGGAGACGCTGCCTGAAACCGAAGGCATCTATGCCGATTTGCCTGAGGAAATGGATGAACGTATCAAACAAGTGCTGCGCAAGCGGGGGATTCATCGCCTGTATGTGCATCAAGCAGAGAGCTTCCGCCTAGCATCTGCTAAGAAGGATTTTGCCGTCATCACCCCAACCGCAAGCGGTAAAACCCTTTGCTATAACCTGCCCGTGGTCTCCTCCATTCTTCAAAATAACGATGCACGTGCACTTTATCTCTTCCCAACCAAGGCGCTGTCCTCCGACCAAGTCAGCAGTCTATACGAAATGATCCAAGCGCTTGATGTGGATATTAAGGCATTTACCTATGACGGCGATACCCAAGGCGCTGCGCGAAAAGCGATTCGCCAAGCAGGGCATATTGTGGTAACCAACCCCGATATGCTTCACTCCAATATCCTCCCCCATCACACGCGTTGGGTGAAGCTGTTTGAAAACCTAGAATACATTGTCATTGACGAAATTCATACATATCGCGGCGTTTTTGGCAGTCATTTAGCGAATGTACTGCGCCGCTTGCTAAGGCTGTGCGAATTCTATGGAAGCCGCCCACGCTTCATCCTCTGCTCTGCAACCATCGCGAATCCCGTTGAGCTTGCTGAGCTCCTCACAGGACGCGAAATCACCGCCATCACAGAAAACGGCGCACCAATGGGCAAAAGGCATTTCGTATTTTATAATCCGCCTGTCGTCAATCGCCAGCTTGCAATTCGCCGCGGCGTTGTCAACGAAACAAGAAATATCGCTGAGCAGATGCTCAAAAATGCGATCCCAACCATCGTCTTTGCCAAGAGCCGTCTACAAGTCGAGGTTCTCACGAAATACATGAAGGAATGCGTGCGTGATCCTTTTGGTTTTTCAGGACGCGTACGCGGTTACCGCGGCGGCTATCTGCCAAACCAACGCAGAGAAATTGAGCATGGACTTCGCGCTGGCAATATTGACATGGTGATCTCCACCAACGCGCTTGAGCTAGGCATTGATATCGGCTCATTGTCCGCCTGCGTCCTATGCGGCTATCCAGGAACCATCGCCAGCACATGGCAGCAAGCAGGACGTGCTGGACGGCGCAAGGACACCGCCCTTACCATCATGGTGGCCTCGTCCTCAGCCATCGATCAATATATCATCGAGAACCCGGAGTACTTCTTCCAAGCTTCACCCGAGCATGCACTCATCCAGCCAAACAACCTCTACGTGCTCCTCTCCCATATCAAATGTTCCGCTTACGAGCTTCCTTTTGAGGAAGGGGAGAGCTTCGGAAACGTGCCTGATACGGGCGTATTCCTTGAATACCTCACAGAAAACCGCATTCTGAGGCATCTGGAAAACAAGTACTATTGGATGGAAGAAGAGCTGCCGTCAGGCGAAATCAGCCTGCGCAGCGCAAAGACCGAAAACTATGTGATTATCGACATTACCAATCCCGCACATCATCGCGTGATTGGCGAAATGGATCGTTTCACCGTGCCGATGCTGCTCCATGAAAATGCCATCTATATGCACGAAGCAAAGCAATATCAAGTCGAGAAGCTCGACTATGACGCATGCAAGGCCTATATTCGCGCAGTGGATGTCGACTACTATACTGATGCAGACCTGAATGTCAGCCTCCATATTCTTGATGAGCTGGAAGAAAAAACGCTTCCAAACGGCGTTGGGTTAACTCTTGGCGAGCTTCGCGTATCCAGCATCGTGAAGATGTTTAAGAAGATCAAGCTGGACACTCATGAAAACCTCGGTTATGGCGAGGTCATGCTGCCGCAGACCGATCTTCATACGGTGGGCATGTGGTGGATCATCCCTGCATCCCTCTCCACTCGCTATTCAAACGACGACCTCCAAGGTGCCCTCCTCGCTGTGACTAACTTACTTTCCATTGTCGCGCCGCTCTATCTCATGTGTTCACCGAGGGATATCAGCGTTGTTTATCAAGTCAAAGCACCGATCACAGACATGCCAACGATTTTCCTATATGACGCATTTCCAGGCGGCATAGGTCTGAGCGAGAAGGCATTTCAGATGCAAAGCTTGCTCCTTGAGCATGCGCTGCAGATTCTCAATAGCTGTGGGTGCGAGAATGGCTGCCCCAGCTGCACAGGACCGGTCGGCGAGATCGGCGACTATGGCAAACACAACGCTAGCATCATTTTAAAGGAGCTGCTTAGCTGATGGCCAACTTGCTCAACAAGCTGCGGATGCTCGATGCAGAACCTAAGAGGCAGGCACATAAAGAAGAAACAAGTGCGAAAAAGACCGAAGGCTGTTACCGAAGCGAGGCGGTCTTCCCACTCTCCACCTTCTGCAATCGTGCCCATGCCACGCAGGCGGTGCTGGAAAGCATCTATGGATGTGAATTCCCCAAAAACGCAACGCCCGAGGATATACTGTTTCTGGATACTGAAACCACAGGACTTTCCGGCGGGGTTGGAACCATCGCATTTCAAATTGGCATCGGCTACTTTACGCAAGATGCCTTCGTTGTTGAGCAGTTAATGATGCACGATTATCATGAGGAAGCGCAAATGCTTCAAATCCTTGCTTCGCGCATGAAGCGCTACAGCATTCTATGCACATTTAACGGACGTACCTTTGACGTGCCGCTTCTCAAAAGCCGTTTCCTGATGAATCGCATGAAAGAGGACTGCTTCCCAGATACGCATGCAGATGCGCTGTTTCCCTCTCGCAGGCTATGGAAGCTCCGCCTCAAGCAATGCAGTCTAGCCAATTTGGAGGAAAAGCTGCTTGGTGTGGTGCGCGATGACGACCTTCCCGGTGCACTTGTCCCGCAAACCTTTTTCCAGTATCTTAAAGACGGCGACTTTACGCCGCTCCTACGTGTGATTGATCATAACAAACAGGACATTGTTAGTCTTGCTCAGCTGTTTTATTTTCTGTGCAAGCAGCATGACAAGCCTGAGGAGATTGATCAAGTGGAAGATTTGCTTTCACTTGCCAAAGCCGCAGAAAAACAAGGCAATCTGCAAAAAGCAACCAAGTGCTATCGCCTATGCGCGCATGGCTCGACGCGGGCGGATGCTTACCGCGCCTTAGCCTCCTCTCAAAAGCGGCAGGGTCATGCCGATGCTGCCATTAAGCTGTATCAAGCGATGGTCAAGCGCGGAGACGACCCCATTCATGCATTTGAGGCCTTAGCCAAGCTGTATGAACACCAGCGAAAAGACCCAGAGCAAGCCCTTCACTACACAAGGCAAGCGCTGCTTTTGCTCTCAGAACCCAGTCTTTTTCACGATCCTACTGTACAAGAACAACAAATTGCGTTACAATATCGCTATCAGCGTTTACGGCGCAAGATTTTACATGCGTCCGATCTATTAGATTCACGTTAATTAAGGAGGACTTTACTCATGGGACTAACAACAAGCTTTAAGGCGCGCAAGGCAGCTGCCAAAATAAGCAAGGGGGACATTGCAGGTGCTATGCAGCTATATAAAGAAGCTGTTGATGAGGGTTTGCAAGACCCGCGCTACCTATTAAGCTATTCCGTCATGCTCATCCGTGCAGGTCAATTTCAAGAGGCTCGCGATCTGCTGGTTAAAATCCAGAAGTATCAGATGTCCGAGGAAAATCGCAGACAGCTCTTTGTGAACTATGCATCTTGCGTGTACAAAATGGGCGAGCTGGAAAAAGGCATTGAGCTTTTGGAGCGTCAGCATCAAAAGCAGGCGAGCGGTCTCGTTTACCAAACGCTCGGTTACCTTTACGTAGAAGAAGGCGATTTTGAAAAAGCATTGGCTTTTAACAAAGAGGCGTTAGAGTATGACGATGAAGACAGCATCATTCTTGATAATCTTGCGCAAACTTATTATCGTCTTGGCAACAACAAAAAGACAGCTAAGAAGTATTTTGACAAGGCACATGAAGTAAAGCCCACTCAAATCGATACGCTCTACTTCCTATCGCAGTACGATATCGAAACCGGGAAAAAGGCCGAAGCGAAGGAAAAGCTTGAAACAGCTCTTGAAGGTCGTTTTTCTCCCCTCAACTACGTCACCAAGGACATGGTTCAATCGATCATTGACAATCTGTGACAATTACATTACGAAGAATGCAGAGCGATAAATCTGCATTCTTTTTGATTTTTTGACTTATATGGACAAATGAAAACGCAAATATGAATTATTTGTTTCAATAGCACTTGCTTTTTTTCATATTTAGACTTACAATGGTTAGTATAGAACAATTTGGATATTCTCCAAACGGCGAGTGTCTGAGCAAGAAAGGAAGACGTTAATGGCCAAGCGTATACTTCTGGTTGACGATGAACCGTTGATTATAAAAGGCTTAAAATACACTCTAGAGCAGGAAGGGTTTGAAACCGATTCTGCTGCAGATGGCGAGGAGGCTCTTGCCAAGTTTTTCGCCGGACATTACGATTTCATATTGCTGGACATTATGCTGCCAAAGGTTGATGGCATCACTGTTTGCCAGCGCATTCGTGAGCACAGCAATGTGCCCATTATTATGTTGACCGCAAAAGGTGAACAAATCGATAAAATCCTCGGGCTTGAATACGGTGCCGATGATTATATGACCAAACCCTTTAATATCCTTGAGGTGAAGGCTCGCATTAAGACCATTATGCGCCGTGCCACAGGCAGCTCCCAAAATGAAACGCGCAAGGTTGTGCGTGTTCATGACATGGAGATCAACGCCATCAACCGTTCAGTGAAGCTGGGCGGCAAAGAAGTACGCCTGACCGCCAAGGAATTTGATCTATTGCTTGTATTTGCCAACAACCGCGGCAAGGTATTTAGCCGTGAATCTCTGCTTGAAACCGTATGGAAATATGACTATACTGGGGATGCTCGTACTGTAGACGTGCATATCCGCCGACTACGTGAAAAGATTGAACGCAATCCAACTCAGCCTGAGTTTATTTTCACAAAGTGGGGAGTGGGTTATTATTTCACGGATAAGGATTAATAATCCCTTTACCTCCATACGCTGGAAAATACTACTCGCCTTCCTACTCATCGTAGGGGTCAGCTACTATGCAGTAGCGACCTCGCTGATTGGGTTGGTGGGCGATTATTTATTCGATGCCCGAATGCAGCAGGATAGAGCCAACACCGAACAGCTATCGGTCGAGCTCGCTCCGCTTTATGCATCGGGTCAAATGAATGCCCTTCAGCAGCGTTTGGAAGTCGCTAGCGGCGAATTGGGTGGCCGCATGATGGTTCTTGACCTAAGCGGCAAGGTACAAGCGGATAGTTTTTCAGAGCTCAACGGCTCAAGAGTTGAATTACCCGAGGTTCTCAGCATCCTCGTATCCGGTAAAACCATTGATTATGGTGTTCATAAAACCACAACTGGCGAGCAGACCAATAGTGTTCTGCGCTTTTTGCGTCCCTACGATCAAAATTCCGAGTGGGTGGGCTACGCTACCTCTGCACTCACAACAAGCGGGATCACCATTGGTGTGCTCATTTTTGCCTCGCCCATTCAGGAAATGATGGAGCGTCTGTTTACATTGCAGGATCAGATGGTCTTTTACTTCCTAATCGCAGCTGCTGCTGCACTGATCATTGCATTGGTATTCTCCCGCATCATCACGCGCCCCATCGCCTCCCTCACCCGCAGCATACAGCGGATGGGCCGCGGCGATCTTTCGGTGCGTGTACCCGTGCGCGGCAGCGGTGAGCTTCGCAAGCTCTCCGAGACCTTCAATACCATGTCAGAAAAACTTGAAATGCTGGATAAGAGCCGTAATCAATTCGTATCAAACGCAAGCCATGAGCTGAAAACGCCTCTTGCCACAATGAAGATATTGCTTGAGAGCATTATTTACCAGCCCGAGATGGACGAAGGTCTTCGAACCGAGTTCCTAACAGATGTCAATGAGGAAATCAATCGCCTCAATCTCATCATCAGCGACCTGCTCGCGCTAGTCAGCATGGACTCCAAAACGCTCAGACTCAACCGCACCACCTTTAACTTTTCCCAGCTCGTCTCCGATTCTGTCGAGCGCCTAAAGCCCATGGCAACAAAGCGCAAGCAGGAGATCAAGGTGCAGCTTGGTGACCGATGCGAGATGTACGCAGACTTTGCGAAGCTAACCCAAGTTGTATACAACATCATGGACAACGCTTTGAAATACACGCCCGAAGGCGGCACTGTCCGCGTGCGCCTCATTCGCTCTGGCAGAGATGCCATTTTGACCGTTTCAGATACAGGACCAGGCATTCCAAAGGAAGACCAAGCCTTGATCTTTGACCGTTTCTACCGCGTGGACAAGGCCCGCAGCCGCGATACAGGCGGCACAGGACTTGGTCTGAGCATTGTGCACCAGATGGTGCTGATGCACGGCGGCAATGTATCGGTTGACAGCGAAGAAGGACAAGGCTCCACATTCACAGTCGAACTGCCCATTCATCAAGCGTAAGGAGGATGCCAAAGTGAAACGCCCCATGCTACTCTCCTTGCTAGTCATTCTTCTGCTAGTGCTCTGCAGCTGCTCCGTGATTAGCCCGATTGAAAAGGCAGAAACCACTGCTGCGCCCGGTTTATCGATGGAAGTATATCCCGCAGCTGCATCTACCACCAATGTGGATGACGTAATCGCGACGCTCTACTTTCGCTATTTAGATCAGCCTATGCTAGCCGCCGAAAGCCGCGTGATCACGGTGGACCGCGATAAGAGCTTTGAACTGATACTGATTGAAGAATTGCTCGCGGGTCCCTCAGCAAGCCACGTTGACCTGCAAAAGCTTTTTTCGGATTCAGTGCGCGTCATCAGTGCAAGCGCCAGAAACGGCGTCCTTTACGTCACATTTAACGACGCACTTCTGGATAATGACAGCATCCCGAGCGACTGGCAAAGTCGCTCCGATTGGGCAGACGAAGCCCCCCTGCTTCGCAAGCTGGCACTGCAAAGTGTGGTTGCCTCCATTACCGAAAGCATGCCGTATACCGGCGTTCAGTTCTTCGTCAGTCAATCGGCTGATTCCACCACGAGCACACGCCTTGAAAACACCTATTTTCTAACAGGTCAAGGCGGCGTGAGTGATCCGCTCCTCAGAAACGAATCCTTGCTTCTCACCCCGCACAACACCGCTCAGTGCATTCTTCAAGCATGGCAGCAGCGCGACTACAAAACGCTCTATCTTTATACCGCCATGCAGAGCAGCGATGAATCGCGGCCGATTTATGATATCTACCATAACACCGTTGATGCTTGCTCCACGCTTTCCGAGTACAGCGTCAGCAGCGGATCAATTTCCCAAAGCGGCACGCATGCAACGCTCACCCTTACCATGACAACCCTCAGGGAAGGGCTCAGCACTGACACGCAAGCCTATCCTCTGCAGTTGCAGCTTGAAAATGGCGTTTGGAAGATTTCATATTCCGCATTACTCGAATTGATTTCACGTTAAAAGGGAGGAACGGTCTTGCATTCAAAGCATAAGGTTCTGATATCATTGTTATGCGCATCAATGCTTGCGCTTTCTTCCTGCGCCGATAACAGCATGCCAATCACCGAGTCCGAGGCGCTTTATACCCTGCCCCCTGCATTTATCAGCTATGTACCGCCCATCGGCGACGCTGCACTGGAATATGACAAACCGGCTACGCTCTACTTGCCTCGTCACGATGGCACAAGGCTGGCAGCTATCACCTCAAAGGTTTCCTTCTCGCCAGGTCGCCCAAGCGCTGAAAGCCTGCTTCGGGCGCTGCTGAGCTATCCGGGTGATGGGGTTGTCAGTTCGATAGGCGGCTCTGTAAAGCTATCCATGTACGGCGTGAGTCCTGTGGAGGTCAGCCGAGACGTGGCGACGGTCAACCTATCAGGCTCAGCGCTCCAATTAAGCCGCAAGGCACTTTATAACGTATGCCAGGCGATCACAAACACGATCACCGAATTGCCGGAAATCAGCTACGTCAACGTGCTGGTTGCGGATAAGCCCGTTGGCATTGACGTGTCAAACACGTTACCGATGGGGACTTTTAGCCGAAGCGTAGGCACTGACATCAATGCCGTTTATGAGCAGCTCTTTTCCAATCGCATTCAGCCCGATGAAGAAGCCAGCGATAAGCGCCTCTCCACCAACGTGACCCTGTACTTCCCCATCGCTAAAACAGGCGGTATGGTGAGCGAAGTTCGCACCTGCTCATTTTCAAGCATGGAAACAGCTGACATGGTGATTTCATTGCTTCAAGAGCTTGCGCTAGGTCCTCAGCAAGACATCGATTCTCCCGCGCTCCCCCTTCTTGCCGATCTGCTTACCATCGAGCCCACCATCAACCATTCAGAGGCAGCAGGAGGCGAGATCATTTCTCTGACTTTTGCCCATAACCTTGATGGCATGCTCACGGGATATGGCTTGACGCGCGCTCAGAGCATGGCCTCCATGTGCTACACGCTGTGCACATTCTTCCCAAGCGTTGCCGGCATCAAGGTGCAAATCGGTTCATCCGCTATTGAATCGATCACGCCGACAGATGGGTCTGATTCTGAAATGACCTTTGAGGATGGAATACAGCAGCGTTCCAATTTTGCAACCATGCTATATGATTATTGCACACTTTATTTCGCAAACAGCACCTCCTCCAAGCTCACCAAAACCATGCGCCCCATTGCGTATTATCAGCAGCATAACCCGCGCACTTTGCTTGTTGAGCTGGCAAAAGGACCTATGAGTTACGATACCGTTGCTGATCTTACTGCCATTATGCCTTCGAATGGATTTCAGGATTCAGACATCCTAGGTCTATCGATATCAGGCAATACTTTGATCGCCAACTTCTCTGCGCTTTTCCAAGACATCGGTACAGCTATGACCGCCGAGCAGGAGCGTTTTCTGGCTTATGCCATCGTCAATACGCTCTGTACAGATGAACAGATCAAGAATGTTTGCATTTTCGTAAACAACAAGCAATTTGATGGCTTCACAGGTGAAATCTACTGGCGCGGGCTGTTCTTCCCCATGCTCAACTAGGCAACCGTGCATTCAGTCACACAATCGTATATTTGAGTACCCTTATGGGTAGATTGAAGCGAAGAGATCATATCTTTTTGTTTTTTTCTGTTATCATTATTAGACAGATAATGGTATCTGATATCTTTTATTGAAAGGTCGATGAATTATGGATTGGTTCAAGCAAAGCGTTGATGCTGCCGCAAGTTCGCTTGGAACAGATTTAAAAAACGGCTTAAGCTCGGAAACAGCCCAGCAACGCCTTGATGAGCATGGTAAAAACGAACTCAAACAAGGTAAGAAACGAAACGTATTTCAGATGTATTTGGAGCAGTTCAAGGATGTTATGGTCATCGTTTTAATTGTCGCTGCCCTTATTTCAGGTGTTTTACTAAAAGAATGGGTGGACGCGGCCATCATACTGTTTGTCGTGCTCCTAAATGCACTGCTTGGCGTCATTCAAGAGAACCGAGCAGAAAAATCTCTTGAGGCGCTTAAAAAAATGTCCTCACCGCATGCAAAAGTCCGCAGAAACGGTTCTATCGTTGTGATTCCCGCTGCGGACATGGTCGTTGGAGATGTGGTGCTGCTTGAAGCTGGTGATTATGTATCGGCTGATATGAGGCTCTCCATCGCCGCCAACCTAAAGGTCAATGAAAGCGCGCTCACAGGCGAAAGCGAAGCGGTCGAAAAGCAAATGGATGTGATCGATGCACCAGACGGCGTTGACATCCCGCTTGGAGACAGGCATAATCTCGTCTTTTCAGGCAGTCTCATCACCTATGGACGTGGCGAAGGCATTGTCACAGAAACAGGCATGAACACGCAAATAGGCGCCATTGCGGGCATGCTGAACGCAGAGGAAGGCGTTCAAACGCCATTGCAGCGCAGAATGGCCGACCTTGGTAAAAAACTGGCTATTGTTTGCATCGCCGTATGCGCACTCGTATTCCTCGTTGGCGTTCTATACGGCATCAACCCCGTCGATATGCTCATGACAGCCATCAGCTTGGCGGTTGCCGCCATCCCTGAAGGCTTGCTTGCGATTGTGACCATCGTGCTCGCGATCGGCGTACAGCAGATGATCGATCAAAACGCCATCGTGCGCCGCCTTCCTGCTGTTGAGACCCTTGGCAGTGCCACCGTCATTTGCTCTGACAAGACAGGCACGCTCACCATGAACCGAATGACAGTCGTTGCCACAAGCCAACCCTTTGTGGTAGACAGCGACATAAGCAAACAGTTGTCCGTGAACTTTGCACGCGCACTCATGCTTTGCAACGACGGTCAACCCACCATTAACGAGCAGGGCGAAAGCACCTTTACAGGCGACCCGACCGAGACCGCGCTGCTTTCCTTCGCAACGGAAATGGGCTATGATAAAACCAAGCTGGAAGAGCAGCTGCCCCGCGAAGATGAGCTCCCCTTTGACAGCGATGTCAAGCGAATGACGACTATCCACAAGGAAAACGGAAACCATATCACATACACCAAAGGCGGACTGGACGAGGTGCTTGTGCTCTGCACCAGAATCATGGAAGATGGAAACATGCGCCCCATTACAGACGATGACCGCGAGCGCATTCAAAATGCCTCCACCGATATGGCCTCCTCAGCACTTCGTGTGCTATCGTTCGCGATGGGCACAGTAGACAAGCTTGCTCCTAGCGGCGAACGCAGCTCCTACGAAAGCGATCTGATCTTCATCGGCATGGTAGGCATGATCGATCCCCCTCGCCCCACCGCCCGCACAGCCGTTGAGCAATGCAAACGCGCAGGCATTAAGCCCGTAATGATTACAGGTGATCACAAGATCACTGCCAGCGCCATTGCTACCGAGCTTGGTATTTTAGGCAAGGGTGACCGAGTGATTACAGGACTTGAACTGGAGCGGATGGACGACGATCGCCTCCGTGAGGAAGTGCGCAACATCGCAGTTTATGCCCGCGTATCTCCTGAGCACAAGGTCCGCATCGTCAAAGCATGGCAGAGCTACGGCGACGTCGTTGCGATGACAGGCGACGGCGTGAATGATGCACCCGCGCTCAAGCGTGCCGATATCGGCGTTGCCATGGGCATTAGCGGCACAGAGGTCAGCAAGGAAGCATCCGCTATGATTTTGACCGATGACAACTTTGCCACCATCGTATCCGCGGTTTCGCAGGGCAGAACCATCTACTCCAACATCCTCAAGGCCATTCAGTTCTTGCTCAGCTCCAACTTGGGCGAGATATTGGTGATCTTTATCGCAACATTGTTTAACTGGGGTACGCCGCTGCTGCCCATTCATATCCTATGGGTCAATCTGATCACAGATACCCTTCCCGCACTCGCGCTTGGCATGGAACCTGCAGAGCCCGATGTGATGGACGCGCCGCCGCGTGATCCCAAGAGCCCCATCTTTACCAAACCGCTGATTTTCCGCGTTTGCTATCAGGGCATCATGATTTCGCTTCTGACGCTCTTTGCCTTCATGTTTGGACGAAAGGTCAGCCCTGATGTGGGTCATACCATGGCATTTGCAGTGCTTTCTCTCTCGCAGCTCGTTCATTCATTTAACCTGCGCAGCAACACACATTCCGCGTTTTCACGCCACAAGATGAACAAATGGATGTTCCCTGCGTTCTTCTCCGGCATTGCCCTTCAGGTTTGCGTGTTCTTTATCCCATTCCTCAGTTCCCTTTTCCGCGTTGCTACTTTGACAGCCCCGCAGTGGCTGCTGGTTCTTGGACTGAGCGTGGCACCATTGCTCATCGTAGAGCTATTTAAAAAGCTTGGCTGGACTGGCGAAAGCCGCTATAAGCAGGATTGATAAGGATTTCCACAAAGAGCGCTAATCATTTGAATAGCGCTCTTTTCGAATCACTTTCTCCATTGTTGCAATTGTGAAGCATGCGTTTGGCACGATTTCCCACGCTGCACGCGTTTGTTATATGATCGATCAATGAAGAAAGTTATGAATGGTACAAATGAAAGGAGTGCTCAAATGAAAAAGCATTTTAGAATTTTAGCATTACTACTCCTCACCACGATGCTCATGCCAACTGTCTTGGCCTGCGCAACCACAACGGGGTATCCCGCGCATTGGCATACCGATGTTTTTCCGCAAACCTATTGGGATGTCATGGATGAATTGATTCCTTCTCCCGATGCTCTGCCCGATTTGATTGAGACATGGAAAGAGGAGTTTGGCGAGGATATCTACTTCTGGCCCTACGAATACAAAGCCGCTGCATATGCATTGGAAGAGATCGACGGGACCTCTATTTGCGGTATTCCCGCTGAGGATGACATGCAAAAAGACAAAGCCGTCGAGCTCGCTTGGAGTCAGTTCCGCACGGATGCAAAAGGCATTTATGAAGCCTCACTGATGGACGAAATGATAGCTCTTTACACTTTCCGCTATCAATATAACGGCAAAGATTATGATCATATCTGGACATTCGAATTTGTCACTGATGGCGAGAAAACCTATGGCGATTGCAAAATCGATGCAAAAACCGGAGAATTCATTACCCATGCAGCAGAAATCGGAAACGGCTGATCAAAGGTCATTAAACAATGAAAGAGGACGCTGAGCAACTCAGCGTCCTCTTGATTATGCAAATATCTGTTTTAAAAACGCCTGTGCCATTCCTGCCCATGCTGCATTATGCGGGTTGATATGATGCGCGCCATTTACGCCCGATGTTTGCTCATTGCACAGCGCTGCTCCATGGCCCCCGTAGGGGAAGATATGCATCTGGGTGAGAACCCCATGCTTGGCAAGTGCGGTCGCCATCAGCAGGCTGTTTTGCACAGGCACAGCACCATCTTCAAATATATGCCATAGGAATGTCGGCGGACAGCTTTCCGTCACCCATTGATCCACCGAATACGCTCGATGGGTATTCTCGTCCTTCACGCCGGTCAACGCTTCAAATGAACCGCGATGGGCATATTCACCGCCGCTGATCACCGGGTAGCACAGCACCATGGCATTGGGGCGCACCTGCTGGGGAGCCAGACCCATGGGCTCCCAAAGTTCTTTGCATTGCCAGCGTGTTCCAAGGCTTCCTGCCAAATGACCGCCAGCAGAAAAGCCCATAATAGCGATATGGTCGGGATGCGAGTGCAGCTCTTTGGCATGCGCCCTCACATACGCGACTGCGCTGGCAGCATCCTGCTGAGGAATCGGGTAACGATTTGGCGAAATGCGATACCAAATCACAAAGGCATTAAATCCAGCAGCCACGAATGCCAGCGCAATCGGCTCAGCCTCGCGCTTGGCCAAATGCGTATACCCGCCGCCCGGGCAAATCACAACAGATGGTCTCATGATATTGATGTCAATGGCGTCTGTCACCTCTGGAATATAAGTATCCATTGGGATTTTGACACCACCAACCGCATCAATCTCTATTCTTTTCCCGATCATTTTTAAACACCTCATGTATTGTTTTTCATATCATAGCACAATTTATCATTTGAGGCTATGCTTCGTCCCTCGCCAATTGGCAAATCGATTATTTCGATTCACGTACCATGTCATTTTTGTTCTTCTTTTGTATCACGCTTGCCAATCAGTTCTTTTTACAGGTATAATATTTTATGCAAAAGGTGCATTTGCACAATAAGCACGCTCAAAGACGAGTTTTGTCTTTGGCGTGCTTTTTTGTTCACGAAAGGAAGTACACTTCCGGTAAGTTGACAGGGGGGGCTGACCGCATGAAGGTTTCACAGGGATATCCACGACAGCAAGCTTTATACTCACCTCAGTTCGAACATGACGCATGTGGCATTGGGATGCTGGTACATATCAAAGGCAAGGCCTCCCACGATATCGTATCCGAAGCACTCCACGTGCTGCTTAGTCTCGCCCATCGCGGCGGCATCGGCGCAGAGCCCGATACAGGCGACGGCGCAGGCATACTCACCCAGCTTCCTCATCTGTTTTTTGAAAAGGAATGCAAGCTTGGCGGCATGGTTTTGCCAAGGCAGGGTTCCTATGGCGTTGGCATGCTTTTTTTAAGTGCTGATAAAAAACGCCGCGAGAAAATCGAGAAGGAATTTGAGCAGATTGTAGCTGAGGAAGGACAGCGCTTTCTGGGCTGGCGCAATGTGCCCACGCATGGTGCAACACTAGGCAATACCGCACGCGAATGCATGCCTGCCATCCGTCAGGCATTCATTGAGAAAAGTGCTGATCTCACAAACGAAATCGACTTTGAGCGCAAGCTCTATCTGATCCGTAAGACAGCTGAGAAGCGCCTTCGCTATGCTCCGGATGCCAAGCAGGGCGATTTTTACGCAGCCAGTCTGAGCTGCCGCACCATCGTCTACAAGGGCATGCTGCTAAGCCGTCAGGTTGGAGAATTCTTCCTAGACCTATCCGACTTGGATTTTCAGACCTCCATCGCGCTCGTGCACAGCCGCTATTCCACCAACACCTTCCCCAGCTGGGAACGCGCACATCCAAATCGCTATACCATCCACAACGGTGAGATCAACACCATCACAGGCAATCAAAAGCGCATGAACGCCCGCCAAAGCAGTGTTAAAACCGATCTGTTCGGCGATAAACTGAGCGATATATTCCCCATTGTCAATGACGACGGCAGCGACAGCGCCATGTTTGACAACGCGCTTGAATTCCTGCTGCTAGCAGGACGCACCCTTCCCCATTCTGCCATGATGATGATCCCAGAGCCATGGGAGAAGAACCAAAGCATGACAAAGGAATTGCGCGCTTTCTACGAGTTCCACAGCCATTTGATGGATGCATGGGATGGTCCTGCCGCAATGGCAGTCACAAACGGCGTGCAAGCATTGGCGATGCTCGATCGAAATGGTCTGCGCCCTGCGCGATACCTCGTCACAACCGACGACCTGCTCGTCTTGGCCTCTGAAACAGGGGTTGTTGATGTACCGCCGGAAAAGGTACTCTATAAGGATCGCCTGCGTCCCGGCCGTATGCTGCTAGTGGACACCGAAAAGGGACTTGTGATCAACGACGCGGAGATCAAAAACCACATGGCGGCCATGTATCCCTATGATAATTGGGCAAAGCAACTTCGCATGAATATCGAAACATTGCCCAGCAACGATACGCCGATCCAAGCATCAGCCACGCCGCTTTGGCAGCAGCAAAAAGCCTTTGGCTACACATGGGAACAGGTGAAGGACGTTATCATTCCAATGGCAAAAGCAGGCGCAGAACCAACAGGCGCGATGGGCGCAGATCTGCCCCTTGCCATACTTTCCGATAAGCCGCAATTGCTCTTTGACTACTTCCATCAATTTTTTGCACAGGTGACCAATCCGCCAATCGACGCCATCCGCGAGGAAATCGTCACCTCAACGCGCGTTTACATCGGCTCCGAAGGCAATTTGCTCTCCCCCTCTCCGCAAAGCTGCCGCCAGATCAAGCTCACTTCCCCCATCATGACTGACGCGGAGCTGCACAAGGTACGCTCCCTTGACACAGAGGGTTTCCGAACCTGCACCCTGTCCTTGCTCTATGATCCGACAAAGGGGCATAAGGGCATATCACAGACCATGAAGGATATCTATCAGAAGATTGATGAGAAATTTGAGCAGGGTTATAATATTTTCATTCTGTCGGATCGAGGCGTGGACAGCACGCATGCAGCCGTGCCATCGCTCCTTGCTGTTTCAGGTGTACAAAACCACACCACAAAGCATTCCATTCGCACACAGCTGAGCATATTGCTCCAATCAGGCGAACCCACCGAAATTCACCACTTCGCCCTGCTGGTAGGCTATGGTGTGACTGCCATCAATCCATACCTCGCATTAGCAACCGTTACCAAGGCCTGCGAGGATGGTTTGATCCCATCCCAAACCGTTGAGGAAGCGCATGCTCACTATATCAAGGCCATCGTCAAGGGCATTGTAAAAACCATGTCCAAGATGGGCATATCAACCGTGCAAAGCTATCGCGGTTCGCAGCTTTTTGAAGCGGTCGGGCTTAGCAGCAAGCTCATCGATGAATACTTTCCAAAGACCGTGAGCCGCATCAGCGGCATGGGTCTTTCAGGCATCGCCAAGGAAAATGAGGCAAGGCACAAGGATGCCTTCTTCAGCCCATTCCATGAACCAACGCTCAGCCCAGGCGGTGTTTTCCAATGGCGCAGGGGTGAGGAATACCATCTCTACAACCCCGAAGTCATCCACCTTTTGCAGCAAGCGGTATGGACTGACGACTACGATCTGTTCAAGCAATATTCATCCATGCTAAACGACAGCCCTCAAAAGGCAACCCTTCGCAGCCTCATGACATGGCAGAAAAAACGTCCGTCCATTGCCATTGAGGAAGTGGAGAGTGTCAGCAGCATCCTAAAGCGCTTCAAGACAGGTGCCATGAGCTATGGCTCACTGAGCAGAGAAGCCCATGAATGCCTTGCTATTGCGATGAACCGAATCGGCGGCAAAAGCAATTCGGGCGAGGGCGGCGAGGACGAAAGGCGCTACACGCCTGACAGCAATGGCGACAGCCGTCAAAGCGCGATCAAGCAGGTTGCCTCAGGTCGTTTTGGCGTGACAAGCAACTACCTCGTGCATGCGCAGGAGCTGCAAATCAAAATTGCTCAGGGCGCAAAACCCGGGGAAGGCGGACAGCTCCCCGGCAGTAAGGTCTATCCGTGGATTGCAAAGACACGCCACTCTACCACAGGCGTTGGTCTGATTTCTCCCCCGCCTCATCATGATATCTACTCCATCGAGGATTTAGCAGAGCTGATTTTCGATCTTAAAAACGCCAATCGAAAAGCCCGCATAAGCGTGAAGCTTGTATCCGAAGCCGGCGTTGGTACAATTGCAGCTGGCGTTGCAAAGGGCGGCGCTGATCTGATTTTGGTCAGCGGTTTTGATGGCGGCACAGGTGCCTCTCCCCGTTCAAGCATCAAGCATGCAGGGCTTCCATGGGAGCTTGGGCTTGCAGAAACCCACCAAACCCTCATGCTCAACAATTTACGCAGCCGCGTCGTTTTGGAAACAGATGGCAAGCTGATGACAGGACGCGACGTTGCTATTGCTGCGCTGCTTGGCGCGGAGGAGTTTGGCTTTGCAACTGCGCCGCTGGTCACGCTTGGCTGCGTCATGATGCGTGTATGCAACCTTGACACCTGCCCCATGGGCATCGCAACTCAAAATCCCGAGCTTCGCAAGCGCTTTCGCGGCAAACCCGAATACGTCATCAGCTTCATGCGGTTTATCGCGCAGGAGCTTCGAGAAATCATGGCAGAGCTTGGTTTTAGGACAGTCAATGACATGGTTGGTCGTTCCGATCTCTTGATCAAAAAAGCAGACTCAGGCAATTGGAAACATGACCTCATTGACCTTAGCGCGATTTTCGAACGTCTGCACGGCGAAGAAAATGACAACTGCTATGCATGCGAGAAACAGCAAACATTGCTTGGGCGAACGTTGGATGAAAGCATACTGTGCGAACTCGCGCAGCCCGCGCTCGCAAGCAAGCAGCCCATCTCCGCAACGCTCGCCATCAAAAACACAGACCGCGTCACAGGTACGATTCTGGGCAGTATCCTGACAGCCGAGTATGGCAATGAGGGGCTGCCCGATCACACCATCGACTTTACCTTCCGCGGCAGCGCAGGGCAGAGCTTTGGCGCATTCATTCCCAAAGGCATCACGCTCGAGCTGGAAGGCGACTGCAACGACTACATGGGCAAAGGTCTTTCTGGCGGCATCCTCTGCATCAGGCCGCCTCATGGCGCGAGCTTTAGGCCAGAGGACAACATCATCACAGGCAATGTCGCGCTCTATGGCGCAACAAGCGGTGAGGCGTATATCTCAGGCGCAGCAGGTGAACGTTTCTGCGTGCGCAACAGCGGTGCACTTGCCATAGCCGAGGGCGTTGGCGATCACGGCTGCGAGTACATGACGGGCGGCTATGCGGTTATCCTTGGCAAAACCGGACGCAACTTTGCAGCGGGCATGTCCGGCGGCATCGCTTATGTCTACGATGCGGACGGCACATTCAAAGATAACTGCAATACTGAAATGGTGCTTTTGGAATCCCTGGATGACCCAAACGAGGTGATCAAGCTCAAGGGTTGGGTGCAAAACCACGTAGCCCATACAGGCAGCCCGCTTGGGCAAAGGCTGCTGACAAAATGGGGAACGGAAATCGAGCACTTCATCAAGGTCATCCCGGCCGAATACAAGCAATATTTAATCAAGCAAAGTGAGGTGCGTACGAATGGGTAAGCTATTTGGTTTTATGGAATATCAGCGTGAATTGCCCCCAGACCGCGACCCCATTTTAAGGCTTGGCGATTGGGATGAAATTCACGGTCTCCTGCCCCTAAAAGATCAAAAAGAACAAGCCGCTAGGTGCATGAACTGTGCCGTTCCATTCTGCCAAAGCGGAATGGAGCTGAAAGGCGTATATACAGGCTGCCCGCTTGGCAACCTCATCCCCGAATGGAACGATCTTCTCTACCGCGAAGAGTGGACAGAAGCGGCGCATCGCTTGCTTCTCACCAACAGTTTTCCCGAGTTCACGGGTCGTGTATGCCCCGCCTTATGCGAGGGTGCATGCACCTGCGGTATCAATCAGCCCCAGATCACCATCAGGCAAAATGAACTCAGCATCATTGAGCATGCATTCAAAAGCGGCATGATGACGCCGCAAACGCCAACCCGGCGAACTGGCAAATCCGTTGCCGTTATCGGCTCGGGTCCTGCAGGGCTTGCCTGCGCGCAGTGGCTCAACCGCTATGGTCATTGCGTGACGGTCTTTGAGCGCAGCGACCGCATCGGCGGGCTGTTGATGTACGGTATCCCAAACATGAAGCTGGACAAGAAAATCGTCAAGCGCCGCGAAGAGCTCATGCACGAGGAAGGGATTGAATTTGTCACGAACTGCCATATTGGCATTGATCATTCTGCCGATGAACTGCGCGCCAAGTATGATGCGGTTGTGCTATGCTGCGGCAGCGGGAAGCCTCGTGATCTAAAAGCACCCGGGCGAGAATCAAAGGGAATTGCCTTTGCTCTGGATTACCTAACCTCCGCCACAAAGCAATTGCTCACTCCGGACTATGCCGCGCCAGATGACCTCAATGCGAAAAACAAGCATGTCATCATTATTGGCGGCGGCGATACGGGTACGGACTGCGTGGCAACTGCCCTCCGCCAAGGCGCAAAGAGCGTTCATCAGCTAGAAATCATGCCGAAGCTGCCATCTGCACGCACCGGTCAAAACCCATGGCCCGAGTTTCCCAAGGTGATTAAAGTCGACTATGCGCAGCATGAAGCCATCGCACGCTTTGGCGATGATCCAAGGCAATACCTTGTTCAAACCTCTGAATTTCTCGCGAATGATAGCGGTCATGTCAGCGCCGTTGTCACGGACAATGTGACTTGGCAATCGACTCCAGGCGGGCGCAAAGTCGCTGAGATCACCCAAGGCACGTCAAAGAAATGGCAAGCGGATCTCGTGCTGATTGCCATGGGCTTTACAGGTCCTGAGGATACCCTTGTGAAGGCGTTTGGTCTTAACCAAGACACCAGATCAAATGTCGCAGTTGATCAATACAAGACGGTCTGCAAAGGCGTATTTGCAGCAGGCGATATGCACAGCGGGCAGAGCCTTGTCGTCAGAGCCATCAATGAAGGTCAAGAAGCTGCGACCGCCTGTCACCGCTATTTAACGGACTAAAACACAGAACAAAAACATTTGTTTCATATAAGGCGATGACCGCACAGACGTGCTCAAATGCGGTTATCGCCTTGTTTTCATCTTCATATCCACAATCAAATTTCAAATACATACATGGTTTACTCATTCATTGCACAAACTAGCAACCGCATAGAATAGCGGAGGTTTACGCAATGCAATGGATTATTTCGGTGGTCGGGCTCGCGATTTTGTTTGTTCTGGCATGGGGTGCTCATCGGCCTGCATCCTCATCCTATCGCGACGCTCCCTTGGAGGATGAATTACTCCCGCACCTTGGCACAATCGCAGCTCGTGCGGAAAGCCGCGGCAATGCGGCAATCACGGTTTCTTCCCACATGCTCAGGACGCTTGAAACAACAATCGGTTATTTTAATCGATTGCCTTCAGGCGAGCTTTTGCCTGCCTCAAAATGGCTTAGTGACAACGGACGCTTTCTACAGGAGGAGGCCGCCTCGCTCATGGTCAGCGTCAAAGGCGCACGCAAGCTTCCAAAATCCTTGTCAGGCGAAGCGAGAATCTTTGAGTTCGCAAAGGAGCTCATCGGTCATACCAATGCCGACCTGCGCACATCCAGACTTCAGGATGCGGTTGCCGCATGGCAAAAGGTCACGCCATTCACGGTAGAGGAGATGGGCGTACTGCCTATCGCTTTGCGCACAGCTCTGCTTCACATCATTTGCGAAATGGCAGAGCAATGCGCAAGCGAGCAGCAATCCCAGCTCGCGGCTCAGCAGGTCGGGCGTTTGCTTCGGCAAAAGCACGAGCGTGCTGCAATCCGCTTGTTTACCAAATACGAGCATAGCCCTGCATTCCTTGAACGCATGATCACAGAATCGCGCACGCAAGAGGATACAGGGCGTACTGTCTGGCTGGATCGATATTTCAACGAACATGACCTTTCGCCCCAAAAGCTCGCTCAAAGTGAGCATGATCACCAGACTGAAAACTGTCTTTGGGTCAGCAATGCGATCACATCGCTTCGCAGCGTTGCCCGTATGCCATGGCATCGGTTGCTCGAGGACTTTAGCCCTCTGCATGCCGCGCTATCACAAGATGCAACCTATCCGAGCATGGATATGGAAAGCCGCTCTTATTATCGCCAGCGGATCGCACGCATTAGCGTACAAACAAATAAGCCGGAACTATCCGTCTGTTCAGCTGCATTCTCGCTTTGCCAAAGTGCTGGCGAAGGCGATATCAGAGGGCATGTCGGCTACTATCTGCTCGATAACGGACAGGCCTCTTTGTTTCTGTACTTACAGGCGATGAATGCTTCCAACCGCATGCGCTTCTTTTTATCAGAGCACGCCTGCGGATTGTTCCGCTTCGGGTCATGGATTGGATTCGCAGCGCTGATTGCACTTGCATATTGGCTTGATATCATGCCTGTTTTCTGGCTTCCCTTTGCATTTGTATTTCTCTACGCAGCGCAGCAATGCGTCCTCTGGCTATCAAGGCGGCTGATCAAGCCGCATCTCGTGCCTCGCATTCGCCTTGAGTCGCTTGACGCGAGCGACAAAACGCTGATCGTTTGCCCCACCATGCTCCTCAGCAGCGATCACGCATTATCCATGGTCAAGCATCTTTCTGTCCTGCATCAGGCAAACCCTGATGAACACTTGCATTTTATGCTGCTAGGCGATTATCAGGACAGCATGACAGGCACGCTTTCAGGCGATGATGAAATCGTTGGGACGGCTGCCGCTGCCATCGCAGCCCTGCAAGAAAACACCAGCCACCCCTTCATGTACATGCAGCGCCAGCGGGCGTTCAATCCGCACGATCATTTGTTTACAAGCCGCGAAAGAAAACGCGGAAGTCTGGAAACGCTCCTCAAGCTGATTGACGGCAGAGAAATCGAGGAGATCTTCACCTATGCTTCCGTCGATCCAAAGAGCCTCAAAGGCATGTATCGCTACGTTATCACCCTTGACAGCGATACGATTTTGCCCCCGGGAAGTGCGCTTCGCATGATTGGGGCAATGCTGCATCCCCTGCAAAAAAGGCAGGAGCTCCATGGAACCATGCGCGGCATCAGTGTTTTGCAGCCCCGCATGGAAGTGGCCGCGCATAATGTTGGCAGCTACCTATCGCTGCTCATGGGCGGACGCGGAGGCACCGATCCCTACAACTCGCTCACCACCGATTACTACCATGATGCATACCGCCATGGTTCATTTTGCGGCAAGGGAATCATCGATCCTTCCGGCTTTTTAAGCGCTACTGATGACTGCATCATTCCCTCCGCCATCCTCAGCCATGATCTGCTGGAAGGCGAGCTGTCGGGGTGTGCACTTGCATCGGATATCACGCTTTATGACGGACATCCGAAAAATCTAAAGGGCTTTTGCTATCGCCTGCATCGCTGGACACGCGGCGACTGGCAGCTATTGCCCTATCTACTGCCTATTTTCCCCGCATCAAGCCAAGCAAAAAACACCTCTCTCTCCGCCGTTAGCAAGCATAAGATTTGGCAGAATATCTTCCGCAGCCTCGTGCAGCCCATGCGCCTGATCCTGCTTGTATATGCAGCTGTCACGGGCACATACTGGCTATTTCTAGCAGCGCTTCTTCTGCCTGAGATTGCGAGCTTGATTCCCCCAACCAAAACCGCCCTTGCCTCCACGCTGGTACGCATTGCCGTGCTGCCCTGCGAGGCCGCGATGCAAGCGGATGCCATTTTCCGTTCGCTTTACCGTATGCTTTTCACCCGCAGAAATCTATTGCAGTGGACAACTGCCGCAAAGCTCTCCGAGCCATCCGGCAGACCGCCCATGCTGTTTTTCTATCAGTTCATGGTAACCGCAGCAGTGATGCTCCTCATCGCACTACTGATTCCCAAAAGCTTCATCATGGGGCTTTTGGCGGCTGCCTACTGGGCGTCGTTTCCGTTTGTGCTCCCCTATTTGGAGCAGCCTTATCACCGCACGCAGCGCATCACGGACTATATGCGCGAGGAACTGACCCGCCTCGCCTCAAGCACCTATTCATTCTTTCAGACCGCGATCACAGAAGATGATCATGCACTTCCGCCCGACAACCTTCAGATCGAGCCAAACAAGGGCATTTCTCACCGTACATCGCCAACCAATATTGGTCTTTACCTGATGTCCCTGATATCCGCGCAAAAGCTCGGCATCCTGCCAACCGATGACATGGCAGAGTCCATCAGCGACACCATTAGCAGCATTGAGAAAATGCCGAAATGGAAAGGGCATATATACAACTGGCATGACACGCAGACGCTCGCGCCGATGCGTCCGCATTTTGTGTCCTCGGTCGACAGCGGCAACTTCGCCGTCTGCCTGCTCGCATGCGCGCAGGGCATACGCGTGCTGATGGCTGAGCTTCCGATCAAGCATCACGATCTTGCCGCGCGCATTGATGCTATTGTCGATCACATGGATTTCACGCCGCTCTTTGACCCGGATGCGGAGCTTTTCTACATCGGTTTGCATCCCGAGGAAAATGCAGAACGCCATACCCACTATGATCTGCTGGCAAGTGAGGCGCGCTTGCTGAGCTTTGTCAGCATCATGCTAGGGCAAATCCCCGTCCGTCATTGGTATCGTCTGGGGCGCTCTATGGCGCAAACCAAGCATGGACAAACGCTGCTGAGCTACACCGGTACTATGTTTGAATACATGATGCCCTTGCTCTTTCAGCCGCCCGTTCGCGGCACGCTGCTGTATGAAGCTTGCCAAAATGCGCTTCGCGAACAGCAAAGCTACCAAAAGCAGGGTGTCTTTGGCGTAAGCGAAAGCGGGTATTATGCCTTTGATCCGAATCTCTATTATCAGTATAGGGCGTTTGGCATACCGTCCCTCGCTCTTGACACGGTGAAAAACCAAAATGTCATCGCGCCATACGCCTCCATCCTTTCCATGCCCATCGACCTAAAGAGTGCCTTCGCCAACCTGCAAAAGCTTAAATCCTTGGGTATGGATAGTCCAATGGGCTTATTTGAAGCAGCGGATTTTGAACCTGACCGCATTGGCGACAAGGCGTCTTTTCAAGTCGTCCGCAGCCATATGGCACACCATCAGGGCATGATCATGTGCGCCATATGCAACGCCCTCTCAGGCAACTACATCGCCAATCTGTTCTCACAGCTTCCGCGTGCACAGGCATACCGCTTGCTGCTGGAAGAGAGACCACAGCGAAGCAAGAACATCATCAAGCATCCGCTGAAAAAAGCTGCAAATGAATCCACCATTTCCCCCCTCCACTCTCAGCGCACCGCCGCATCGCTCCACTTCCCAATCGATGCGCATGTATTGCATGGTGCGGGTACAACTTTGCTTGTGGATGCACATGGCGGGGGCTATATGAGCCGAAACGGCATCATGATGACCCGCTTTCATGAAAGCTGCCATGTTCCATCGGGGATGCGGCTCTATCTCCGCGACTCTCAAAGCGGCTCCTATTGGAGCGTGACCGATCCAAAACTCAATCAAACGGTGTCCTATGAAACCGCCCAAGCTGTCTTTTCCCATGAGCGCTTCTCGATGCAGAGCACGCTTCGCATTTTTGTGAATCCATTGGACGGCACCGTGCTGCATCATCTCACCCTTCAAAACAACTCCAATATGGAGCGGATGCTTGAGATATGCAGCTACCTTGAACCCACCCTCACCTCTCAAAAGGATGATGCCGCACATCCCAGCTTCCAAAACCTCTTCATACAAACCGAGAAGCTGCACAAATATGGTGTTTGTGCAAAGCGCCGTGTGCGCAAAGAAAGCGATGAGGTACAAAGCCTTTGGCATATGCTCTCAACCGATGCCAGCCTCACCGTCTTTCATACGCATACAGACCGCACCTCGTTTATCGGGCGGGGACGCACGCTCTATGCGCCAAGGGTTCTTGATCTGCCTATCAGCGCGATGGCGGATACCATCGGTGACATGATCGAGCCATGCCTGAGCCTTCGGGGACAATTCGTTTTGCCCGCCAACAGCAAGGCACAGTTCGTCTTTGCGACCTTGCTCCCCTCCCCTCAGGATACACCCGCAGCATTCCACGAGCGCTATGTGCAGCCTGAAAACGCACTCCGCTGCTACGAGCCCGCGCTCACCCAAGGGCTGGTCACAGCAAGATATCTTGGGCTGTCCGCCACCATGCAAGCCTCGGTTTCGCGCCTGAGCGGTATGCTCTCATACACCGGTCAGCCTTTCCAATTCCGATATGCAGGGCAAACCAATTTGCCGCTTCGCGAGTTATGGGGACTTGGCATCAGCGGCGACCTCCCCATTTTACTGGTCGAATGCGCAGATACGAAAGAACTGTCCTTGGTCAAGCTGCTGCTCAAAGCACATGCCTACTATCGCATGAGCGGACTATGGATTGATTTGGTCATGATCTGCAAACAGCCCGCAGGTTACGATCATCCGCTGCACGATGCCCTTGACGACCTTGCACAAACAAGCCACAGCCATGAGCTGATTGGCAAAGCGGGCGGCATTCACCTCTTTGATCGTGAAAACCTATCGTCCGAGTTATTCGGTCTGCTGCGCGCTGCTGCAAGAGCTGTATTCGCGACAGGGCAAGGGTCGATTGATGATCAAATTAAAGCCCTTTCCTACTCCGTTAAGTCCAAGCAGGAATATGCCTGCAAACCATCAACCGCATGGAAAGTCGCATTGCCAGCCATCGACGAATTGCTCTTTGATAACGGCTATGGCGGATTTTCCAAAGCAGATGGTAACTACATCATCACATTGCCTCCCGGACGCCAAACCCCCGCGCCATGGTGCAATCCCCTGTGCACAGATGACTTTGGCACACTTGCAGGCGAGAGCGGTCCGATCTTCTCCTATACGGGCAACAGCCATTCTGGCAGGCTGACGCACTGGTACAATGACAGCGTCATGCCGCGCAGTGATGAGTGCTTTTTCATACGCGATGGCACCAACAAGCTGCTCTGGTCGATCACTCGCTTCCCCCTTGGGCACGGTCTTCCCGCACGCATCACCCATGCACCGGGCGAGACCATCTACGAGACGTCGGGATATGGCATATACGGACGGCTACATTGCTTTACCGACGAGGAGTCAACGCTTGGCATTCGTGTACTTCATCTGAAAAACGAGGATAAGGTCGACCGCATCCTGGACTTCTACCACACCTGCACCTTTGCCATGGGCAACCATCCCTCCGCAGTGCAGCTGACCACAACGCAGCGCATGGACGGCACCATTTTCGCCAAGAATCCAGATGTTGACGGCGAGGTCTGCCTATGCAGCATTGATCCGGAAGCCACGCTCACAACCACCATGAGCTCGGGCGCATTCAACGGACTTTGGGGCATTGTTCCCACTGCCCTTAGCAGCTCAGATGTTCTGCCCTGCGATGCAGGCAATGTTGCTGTGCTGTGCTTCACCTTGCAGCTAAAGCCCGGAGAAAGCAAAACCTTCACCTCCGTATTAGGCTTTGGCAAGACGCACGAGGCTCTGCTCGAGTCGCTTGACAGCCTGCACTCGGATGGTGCAACCTTACGCCTTCACAGCGTCAAGCAGCACTGGGAACAGCGCTTAGGCATCATGCGCTTTGACCTGCCCGATACCGCGCTTGCCTTAATGCTCAACCGTTGGCTACCCTATCAGGTGCAAGCGGCAAGGCTGATGATGCGCGCTGGGTTCTACCAAGCAGGCGGTGCATACGGATTCCGCGATCAATTGCAGGACATGCTCTCACAGGTACACACCGCACCGCATCTGGTTCGCCAGCATCTGCTGCTTTGTGCAGCGCATCAATTTGAGGAGGGCGATGTACAGCATTGGTGGCATCCCCCGCGCTATGGCGTACGTACACGCATCAGCGATGACCTCCTATTCCTGCCATTCATCGCTTCGATTTACATACAGGTAACCGGAGACACAAGCTTGCTCAGTGAATCCGTTCCCTATTTACATGATCGTCCGCTTGACACAAATGAACACGACAGACTAAGTTCACCTGAGGTTTCAACCATCCAAGAACCCTTCTGGCAGCATTGCGTCAGGGCGATCGATCGTGTATTCGTCGGCGCACATGGTTTGCCCCTCATGGGCAGCGGCGACTGGAATGACGGCATGAACAACGTGGGCGGAGAAAACGGCGAAAGCGTATGGCTCGGGATGTTCCTATGCGAAGTTCTGCGCCGATTTGCACCGCTATGCGAGCCCGTCACCGCAAGGCGTTTGAGTGATCGCAGGCTGGGTCTCTTGCAGCTGATCGACCGCTATGCGTGGGACGGTGCATGGTATCTTCGCGCATGGTACAGCGATGGCGAAAAGCTGGGCTCAGCAAGCTCCAGCGAGTGCAGAATTGATATTTTGCCTCAAAGCTGGGCCGTGCTTTCAGGCGTCTCGCGGGACCGAAGCACGCTTGCGATGGATCACGCTTGGCGCATGCTATACGAGCGAGACATCGGCATTCTAAAGCTCTTTACGCCGCCATTTGACGGTCAGGACTCCCCCGGCTATATCGCAGGCTACATCCCTGGTGTGCGCGAAAACGGCGGTCAATACAGCCATGCCGTACCATGGGCGATCTCTGCCCTGCATCAGCTCGGGCAGGACGACAAAGCATGGGAGCTGGCACGCGCGATGCTGCCCATCAACCATGCCATCACAAAGCAGCTTTCCAATCGATACCGCGTCGAGCCCTATGTCATGGCTGCCGACATCTACTCCAACCCCTATCAACGCGGCAGAGGCGGCTGGACATGGTATACAGGCAGTGCAAGCTGGTATCAGTATGTGATGCTCGAGCAGCTATTTGGTTTCCAAAAGATCGGAAACACGCTTCGCTTCAGACCCGTTGTTCCAGCTGATTGGGATGACTTTAGCATCACCTATCTCTACGGTTCCTCCACCTACCACCTGCACGCAAGCCGTGAATGCCCATTCCCGATCATCGATGGCGAGCAGGTACGCGACGGCAAACTCATTCTGATGGATGACGGACGCATTCACGAGGCAACCTTTCCGATACGAGGGTAGGGGGACGTTGGGGAACGGTGGGCAGTTGATTTTAGATACGAAGGAACGGTGGGAGGCTCTTTTTGAAAAAAACACCTCCCACCCCCCCGAAAAACGAATTGTTTGATAAATTGGATGGCTCATGAGATAAAAAAGAAGTCGAGCGGCGTGCTCGACTTCTTTTTCTCATAGTATGATTTACAGTTTCGTAGCTGCCACCAGCAGCATCATTGGGCGGCGCAGCTCATCTCGCATGCCGGGCACTGCATCCAGCAAATGCTCAGCCGGCTCGGGCTCGACGATCTTATTGATCGCAAACCCTTCTTCAAGCAGCGTATTGAGGTAGGTGGTCAGTGTCTTATGGAACTTCACGACTTTTTCACCAAGGAAGATGGATTCGCGTTTTCCTTCTACGAAATAGTCATCCACAGGCCAATGCATGATCTTGCCCTCAGCATCATAATACCAATCCTGCGTGCCCTGAGCAGTAAAAACAGGATGTTCACAGGAGAAAACAAAGTTTCCGCTTTGGGTCAGGCAGCGGTTCACGCGCCTGCAAACATCGCCAAAATCGGGTGTATAATGCAGTGCCAGCGAACTGATCACAACATCAAAAGAATCCGCTTCAAAGTCGATATCCTCCATCGCAAGCTTTTGGTACTCGATTCCAAGCGCAGCCGTTTTCTCCTTTGCAACCGAAAGCATCCGTTCCGATATATCCGTACCCAGCACATACGCTGCGCCATGCTCCTTGGCATAAGCGCAATGCCAGCCGAATCCGCAACCGATATCAAGGACGCGTTTGCCTGCAAAATCAGGCAGCATCTTTTGCAGTTGATGCCACTCGCCCGCCGCGCTTAGACCTTCTACCGAACGCGGAAACCTTGCATACTGCTCAAAAAACTTTTCATCATCATAGCGATTTTCTTTCATATATACTCATCCTTGCCAGTATTTTTGTCCATTATACCATAATCCATGTGTAGTTTACCTGATTATGATCGGGCAAATCCGAGATTTAGGGACTTTTTATGCCACAAAGCATTGCAATTCTTTTGTTTTTCTGATAAAGTATGTAATTGGCACATCCTTGCGCCATAGCAACTGTGGCGCCACAAGTCCAAGAGGAGGTGAAAGGAAATGAATAGGTATGAACTGACCTACATCATTAACACCAATGTTGAGGAAACTGCTCGCAAGGAATTGATCGAGAAGTTTTCCGGTATCATTACAAACAATGGTGGAGAAATTGAAAAGGTCGACGAAACATGGGGCAAGCGTCATCTGGCATATGCCATCAACGACATGACTGAAGGCTACTACGTACAAGTAACTTTTAAGGCTCCAACTGATCTACCTCGCGAGATCGAGCGTAACATGGGTATCAACGAAAACATTCTTCGCTCTTTGATCATCAAGCTGGAAGAGAAGAAGCGCAGCGTCAAGCCTCGCCCCGTGCGTATGGCTCCGACCCCCGTTGCTGCTCCCCCCGTCGTAGAAGCTCCCGCTGCTCCCGTAGCAACTGAAGCTCCTGCTGCACCAACAACCGCTGAATAAGGGTGGAATAACGAATGAATAAATTGACCATCATCGGAAACCTAACCCGTGATCCCGAATTGCGCACAACCTCCACTGGTATTAACGTTTGCTCGTTTACCGTGGCTGTTAACCGCCGTCGTTCATCACAGAACGCCAACCAGCCCGAAGCTGATTTCTTCCGTGTCTCTGCATGGCGTCAGTTAGGCGAAAACTGTCAGAGATTTTTGGCAAAAGGACGTAAAGTCGCTGTTGTTGGACCGGTATCCGTCAGTAGCTATACTGGTAGCGATGGATCAACCCGTTTTTCTTTGGAAGTAACTGCAGACGATGTTGAATTCCTGTCTTCCCGTCAGGACGACGCGAACTTCACCCCATCATCTCAGGGATCATCCGCAGGCGCTTCGCCTATGAATGATGCTAGCTTCCAAGAGGTTGACGACGACGACCTACCCTTTTAATTTAACTGCGACTGTGTAAAAGGTCGCTTCCAGATGATTTATCAAAGGAGGTTTTGACTATGTCTGAAGATCGTGGCGAAAGAAGGCCTCGTCCTCGTGGTCGCAAGCCGCGCCGTAAGGTGTGCAGCTTCTGCGTGGATAAGATCGAATATATCGACTACAAAGATATCAACCGTCTGCGTCGTTTTGTAAACGAGCGTGGCAAGATCATGCCCAGGCGTATGAGCGGCAACTGCGCCAAGCATCAGCACCAACTCTCCGAATCCGTCAAGCGCGCTCGTGCCATCGCATTGATGCCTTTCTGTGTAGAATAAGTGTTGCTGATTAAAGCAAACAATTGCGCACCCGATTTGATCGGGTGTGTTTTTTTGTACCAAATAATGAAGCCGCCCATACACGACATACTGCCGTCTTGTTTCTATGGTATAATGAAATCAACAATGGAGGTGGCAAAAATGAAACTCGATCGCTTGCTTGGCATCCTCACCGTCCTGCTTCAAAACGAACGCGTCACCGCCCCCTATCTCGCCGATAAATTCGAGGTCACGCGCCGCACAATTGGTCGCGATATTGACGCGCTTTGCCTCGCGGGGATTCCTGTGATCACGCACCAAGGCAGCGGCGGCGGGATTTCAATTGCAGAGGGATTCAAGCTGGATAAAAGCGTGCTCACGACCGACGAGCTTTCCGGGATTATTGCCGCGCTCAAAGGAATCGGTACAGTGTCGGAAAAATCGCAAATCGAGCAAACGCTGGACAAGCTTTCAGCCAGCGCAGATGCCGTCCTATCCCTTCGCATGCCTGTGATCATCGACCTCGCCTCCCATTACAAGGGCAGCTTGACCGAGAAAATCGAGCTGATCAAGCGAGCCGTCAACGAGAAGCACTGCATCGCCTTTGACTATTACTACGACAAGGGCATGACGCGCAGAGAGCTTGAGCCCTACTTTGTTCTATTCAAGTGGACGGCGTGGTATGTCTTTGGCTATTGCCCCATGCGGCAGGATTTCCGCATGTTCAAGCTGCAAAGGCTCTGGGATTTACAGCTGCTTGAGCAAACCTACACCCCGCGCGATATCCCGCCTGGCAAGCAGGATTTCAACGCGCGCCTTCCCGATGACAAGACATTGATTGCCGATTTTGATCCCTCGATGCGGTATCTACTCATCGAGGAATACGGGCTGAACTGTTATACGGAGCTGGAAAACGGAAATCTTCGCCTTCAAATCGGCTTCACCAACTATGGTTATACTAGGTCTTGGATTCTGAGTTTTGGCGACAAGGTAATGGTTTTGCAGCCTCCCGAAATGGCAGAGGATATCAAGCGCATTGCTGCAAATCTTCTAAAAAGCCACGAGTAAACAGGACAGGCTGTTGTCCTGATCGCTATGATATCCTATTGATATGAAAGGGGTGCAATCCATATGAATACTGAAATCATCAAAAAAGCTGGAGAAATCATCTATCAAAATACAGTCCATCAGTCGCCTGATGGCTCTGAACCCTATTGCGCATTGGCACTCATCAATCAAGAGGGCTATCCAACCGTTTCAACCATCACGCCCTCTAAATCAGATGGGATCAACTGGGTCACCTTTTGCTCAGGGCTTGGCAGCAGCAAGGCGCAGCGCATTGAGAAATGCGATCGTGCAAGTCTATGTTTCAACAAAGACGGTGCCTACAATATCACGCTCGTTGGCACGATGGAGATCATTACAGACCCCGCAGTCAAAAAAGAGATGTGGTATGCAGGCATGAGCAACCATTTCAGCGGCTATGACGACCCCAATTACTGCATTTTCCGTTTTACCACTAAAAGCTACAATCTCCTTGTGGATTGGAAGGAGGCGAAGGGTACACTATGAAAATTGAGATAGGCAATCAAAAGCCCGATCATTTTACAGCCAATTGGCCAGGGGAATATGATGTATTCTCACATTTTGAATTTGCTTGCGGCATTCCTCATCCTTTATTCGCCATCACCACGATAAAGGAAAACGGCAAGCCAAATGTATGCTTCGGTTCATGGACCAGTTTCACGGGGGATGGTGGTGGATATTACGCCATCACAAGCTGCATGCAACGCACCCATACCTATCAAAACATCCTGCGCACAAAGGAGTTTGTCATCAACTTCCTTAGCAAAGAATATTTTGATGCTTGCGTTGCGACCATCAGGCACAACGATCATGACGCGGACGAATTCGAAGTGGGTCATTTTACGATTCAGGAATCGAAAACCGTTGCATCTCCTCGAATTGAAGAAGCGTTTCTGAATATCGAATGCTCTTTGCAACAAACACTCGATTTATCAGGCAATGGACGAAATGCAACGATCATCGGCAAAGTGAATCACATCGCCATGCAGGAGGAATACGCAACAGGCATCGACGATAAATATGGCGAGAACGGTTTTATGTTCAACATCAACTCACCCAAGAACCTCATCACAGGTGAAGGCCAAGCCAGCGCCGTTGCCGTATGCAAGGTCGCTTTGATCAATGAGGAAGGCTAAACAAAATCAAGCAATTACATCAAAGCTCATTAGGATTTTGCGTCCTAATGAGCTTTTTCATTTTTATCTTATCTGTTTTCAAATTATTTATTTTTCATTTTATATAAAAAGATATTGACAGCAAACCATCTTTATGGTTTAATAAAACCTGTTTCAAAGTTTACTATTCCTAAACTTTTTGTAGTTTACTTATACTAATATTAAAATGAAGGAGGGATCATGCTTGAACATTGGTAAAAAGCTTCGTGCGCTTCGCATTCAACGTGCCCTCACCCAAGAGGAACTTGCAAATCGCTGCGAGCTTAGCAAAGGCTTTATTTCTCAGGTGGAACGTGATTTAGCCTCGCCTTCCATCGCGACCCTAAAGGACATCTTAGAGTCTCTAGGCGTGACGCTGCAAGCATTCTTCTCCGATGACAGTGCGGCAAAGGTTGTCTATTCTCCGTCCGATATGTTTGAAAAAGAGGACGAGGAGGAAGGCCGCAAAATCACTTGGCTGATTCCAGATGCCCAGAAAAACAGCATGGAACCCATCCTATTAGAATTACAACCAGGCGGCAAAAGTGCCGATATGCGCCCCATAGAAGGCGAGGAATTTGGCTTTGTTTTGAAGGGTCAGGTCACGCTCGTGATGGGCAAGCGCACCCAAACCGTCAAAAAAGGCTCGAGTTTCTGCCTCCATCCATCCACCACCCATCGCCTTGAAAACAACAGCCAAAAACCCGCGCTTGTAATCTGGGTTTCAACCCCGCCAAGCTTCTAACATTGATCCATTTCAACAGATAAGGAGTGCCCACTGATGATCGAGCAAAAGCACCTCATAGACCTCAAAGGAATTTCCAAAGAATTTGATGGTACCACCGTACTTTCCAACATTGACTTATACGTAAGAAAAAACGAATTCTTGACTTTGCTTGGTCCCAGCGGCTGCGGCAAAACAACGACGCTTCGCATCATCGGCGGCTTTGAATATCCTACCACAGGCACTGTTTATTTTGAGGGCAAGGACATCACAGAATTGCCCCCCTACAAGCGTTCCGTTAATACCGTGTTTCAAAAGTATGCCTTATTTCCGCATCTCAATGTGCAGGACAATATCGCCTTCGGTCTGAAAATCAAGAAACTCCACAAGGACGAAATCAAGAAACGCGTTAATCGCATGCTCGATCTCGTGAACCTCAAGGGCTATGGCAAACGCAGTGTTGAGTCGCTTTCTGGCGGTCAGCAGCAGCGCATTGCCATCGCACGCGCTCTTGTCAACGAGCCCGAAGTGCTCCTTCTTGACGAGCCGCTTGGTGCACTGGATCTAAAATTACGCAAGGAAATGCAGCTGGAGCTCAAGAGCATGCAGCAACGCCTTGGCATCACCTTTATTTACGTCACTCATGATCAGGAAGAAGCCCTCACCATGAGCGACACGGTGGTTGTCATGCGCGATGGTGTTATCCTGCAAATCGGCGATCCAAAGACCATTTACGATGAGCCTGCCAACGCGTTCGTCGCGGATTTCATCGGAGAGAGCAATATTCTGCGCGGCACAATGGTCTGCGATGAAATGGTTCATTTCAGCGGCTACGACTTTCCCTGCGTCGACTCAGGCTTTGGCGAAAACGTACCTGTGGACGTGGTCATCCGCCCCGAGGATATCATGATCGTCGGGGATGATATCGGTCAGATCAGCGGCATTGTCACAAGCGTTTTATTCAAGGGCGTTCATTATGAAATGATGATCGACACAGGCGAGACCGAGTTCAAAGTCCACTCCACCGTCATGCAGCCCCAAGGCTCGCAGGTTGGGCTTTCCATCGTTCCCTACAATATCCACATCATGCATCCCATGCCGCAAGAACCCGAAATCGATGAGGGGGGCGAGGAATAAATGAACCAATCCCTCAAGCTGCCTTCGTGGTCAATGTGGGCAATCGGTTTTGCAGCGATTCTGTTCCTCATCATGTGCGTGATCACCATCAGGCGCAATCATGGCGTGAAGCGTTCGTTCTTTGCCATGCCATATACGCTCTGGATGTTTATCTTCACCATCGTACCGATCGTTTTGATTGGATGGTATGCGTTCACAGACTCCGCCACAGGCACGTTCACCCTTAATAACTTTATTAATTTCTGGGACAGCAACTACACCGTCAACAAGATGTACGAGCAGATGGGTCCAGAATATGCCGTTCTCATCACGCGCGGCACGGTCAATATCGATATCCTCGTTTATTCCCTTTGGATGGCACTTGGCTGTACCGTTATCTGCTTGCTGCTTGGCTATCCCGCCGCGCTTTTCATGGCGGATAAGGACATCAAGCTCGGGTCAACCATCATCGTATTGTTCATCATCCCCATGTGGATGAACTTTCTGCTCCGCACCATCGCCTGGATGTCGTTGCTGGAGGATCAAGGGCTCATCAATTCCATGCTCAGGTTTTTCGGCATGGATGGCGTGAAGCTCATGTACAACGATGGCGCGGTGCTGCTTGGCATGGTCTACAACTTCCTGCCCTTCATGGTTTTCCCCATCTACACCACCCTTAACAAAATGGACGGCAAGCTGATGGAAGCTGCGCAGGATTTAGGCTGCAACGAAATTCGCACCTTTCTGAAAGTCACCTTGCCCCTCAGTCTGCCAGGCGTTATTTCAGGCATTACAATGGTTTTCATGCCTTCCGTCACCACCTTTTTCATCTCCCGCATCCTTGGCGGCGGACACACGATGATGTTTGGTGACCTCATTGAAAGCATGTTCCTATCTGCAAATGATTGGGGCGTTGGCAGCGCACTGTCGCTTGTAATGATGCTGCTGATTCTCATCAGCCTCGGCATCCTACGCAAGGCTGATCCCGAGGGAGAAGGAGGGAGCATCGCATGAAACGATTTTTAAAGAAGTCCTATCTGACGCTGATTCTCCTGTTTCTCTACCTGCCCATTGCCGTTTTGATTTTCCAGTCCTTTAACGCAGGCAAGAGCCGTGCCAAATGGGAAGGGTTCAGCCTCCGCTGGTATCAGGCACTATTCCAAGATGAAGCCATCATGAAGGCACTGTATATCACCATCGCCGTCGCCATTATCGCTGCGATTGCCGCCACCATCCTTGGTACCCTCGCAGCCATAGGCATTTACGCCATGAAAAAGCGTTCGCAGGCCACCATGATGACCCTCACCAACATCCCCATGACCATGCCCGATATCGTAACAGGTATCTCTCTTATGGTGCTCTTCACCTTCTCACGCATCGAGCGCGGCTTTGTCACCATGCTTTTTGCGCATATCACCTTTAATACGCCCTACGTCATATTATCGGTCTTGCCAAAGCTCAAGCAGATGAACAAGCATACCTACGAGGCGGCGGTTGACCTTGGCGCAACCCCAACCTATGCGCTATTTCACGTCATTCTGCCTGAGATTCGCGAGGGCGTGATCACAGGCGCATTGCTCGCCTTTACCCTATCCCTTGATGATTTCATCATCAGCTATTTCACCACAAGCCCGATGGTGCAAAACCTATCGACCTTGATCTACTCCAAAGCGCGCATCGGCATCGAGCCGACCCTCAACGCGCTCAGTGCCTTGATGTTCCTCTCGCTGCTCTTCCTGCTTGGCATCATCAACCGCAGAACCAGCCGAAACGTCAAGAAAGCCTAAGGCGGCCACGGCAATTTGCCTTGACCATATATGATTCATTGGGAGGTTATTACATGAAAAAGATTCTTTCTCTGGTTCTCGTCACCATGATGCTCCTGGCCATCCTACCCACTGCTGCGTTTGCAGAAGGTTCGGTTACGGTTTACAACTGGGAAGAATACATCAGCCCCGACGCCATTAAAATGTTTGAAGAAGAGACAGGCATCACCGTCAACATGACGTACTTTACCACCAATGAAGACATGATGGTTCAAGTTCGCAACTCTTCATCGTCCTTTGACGTTGTGATTCCCTCCGACTACTGCGTCGAGCGTCTTGCAAAAGAAGGCCTGCTTGAAGAAATCAACTTTGACAACGTTCCCAACTATGAGAATATCGGCGAAAACTTCAAGGCGCAGTATTATGATCTTGACCAGAAGTACACCGTACCCTACATGTGGGGCACAGTCGGCATTTGCTACAACAAGACCATGGTAGACGAAGATATCACCAGCTGGAGCATTCTCTTTGACGACAAGTACAAGGACAATGTGTTCATGCTCGACAGCATCCGCGATTCCATGGGCATGGCGCTCAAGTACCTCGGCTACAGCATGAACACCCGCAATCCCCTCGAAATGAACGCAGCCAAAGAGCTGCTTATCGACCAAAAGCTACGTGGTCTTGTCAAGGCATACCAAGTGGACGAGACCAAGGACAAGATGGTCGCAGGCGAAGCCGCCCTTGCACTTATGTGGAACGGCGATGCCATGTACGCCATTGCCCTCAACGATGATCTTGCCTATGCCATCCCTGAGGAAGGCAGCAACATCTGGATCGACACCATGATCATCCCCAAAGGCGCAAAGAACAAGGCGAACGCCGAGGCATTCATCAACTTCATGTGCCGCCCCGACATCGCTCAGATGAACTATGACGAGATCTGGTACTCTACCCCCAACGATAAAGCCGTCGAACTAATCGGCGAGGAGTACATCGGCAATACCACCCTCAACCCCACGCAGGAGCAGATCGATAACTGCGAATTCTTCTACGACATCGAAGATAATTTCCTTCTCGCCTACAACACCATGTGGACCGCCATCAAGAGCGCGAAATAATGGTCGAAAAAAGCAGTTTGCAGGGTCACTAAGACCCTGCAAACTGCTTTTTTTATATTCACAAGTGATTAACCATTAATCCACATTGCCTTCTATCGTATTCTTCAGCGATTGAAGAATCTCCATATCTATTTTATCCGAATCGTTTGCAAATCCATCATTGATCTGCTTAACCGTCTCATAAGTCACAAATGAATCGACCAATCTTTGCAGGCGTTCTGTTTCCCGTTTCAGCGCCTCACGGGTGCTTATCATGTCAATGATTTGCTTTGCCAAACCGAATAACGGTTCACCTTCTGAGTAATCTGCCGGTGCAAAATAGTCTATTCTTTTCTCCTTAAACAACGTATAGACTTTTCTTCTGTTGTTTTTCACGACCCTCATGCTGGGTATATCCGTGTCACTATCGCCTATATAGATCATATTTTCATAGGGAATATACAGTTCGTTTGCCTGCATATTTTGATTCACATTGTTATCGTTTTCATCAAACGCACCCTTTGCAATTCTGAAAATAAACTGCGTCTTATTCGTGTAATTCACCGCTTGTGCTGGCCACACAGCAATATTATCAACGTCATACATAAACGTAGACGCATATATACGTTTGATATATGGCGCAATGACACTTCCCTCAATGATTTCCTTCAGTCCAGATGAAATAATATAATGTTCAACTTCTATATTCTTTTGCCTGCCATAGTCATTGATTCGTTCAAACCAAGAATCCACCCCATGATACATCGTCACATCTTTTCCAAGTGAACAAAAAGTCTCTCGCTTGATTGATTTGTTCTTTCGTTTGGATTCATCGATCATTTTCTTCATCCAAGATAGGTTCATGTCCATTTTATTATCCATCGCCATTTTGTTTGACTGTTCCCAAAACTCCGCGACATCCATACCGACCGATGGAATAAATGAAAACACTTGCATATCATCAGGACAAAGTGTTTTATCAAAATCATAGCATATGGCGACTTTAGGGACTTTACTCATTTGCTTTGCCTCTACTTTCATATGATTACCATTATTGTACTGTATCCAAAGTGGATAATCAATATGGTTTCTATCGTGGTCAAGCACTGCTTTTCGCCTTGGGTTTGCGCAAAAAAGGGACCTCCGATCACTCGGAAGTCCCTTAAACGTCGATTCTACCTGAACAGATCAAGTGATGTTTTCAAAGAAATCGTTCGCGAGCACATCATCCCCAACCAATGAATATGCAAGCCCAAAGAGCGCGCTGCTGGTTTCGCCTTCATCCGTAACGACGTACTCCGTTCCTTGCTGGGATACATGATGCAAATATGCTTGTTGTGCAGCCTCAAGACCTGTTCTGCCGTTTTGAGAAGACAGGGAGATGTTCCAATCCATACGCATAGGTTGATCGCCATATAGGTGCAGGTATAGTTTCTTTAGCGGCCATGTGCCATATTGCTCTGCAGAATCGGGGCAGATGCTCGCATTGTCTGAGTTCTCAGCACAGTATTGAGCGACATCTGCGCATACTCTGTGTGCACCATGACCATATTCGCCTGCCACATCATGGGTTAGCATGATATCTGGTTTATATTGCCGGAGCAATCCCATCACAAATTTTCTTGCTTTGTTTTTAGACCATTTCTCATAGCCGTTAGATAAGCTTGTTGAATAACCATCTCCAAACGGACCAACAACAGGATAATTCCGCACTCCCATGCTCCACAGCCCATTAAGCAATTCGCTATTTCGCACAGTACTTGCCGCAGTCATATAGGCAACCACAACATTCATATTACGCTGGACAGCATAGGTGGGGATGAGCCCGCCAAAGAAAATCAACTCGTCATCAGGATGTGCAACGAGTAGAAGCAAATCCGCCTTTTCATGGGTAGGCTCCCAGCGCTGCACCCAATCGGGGCAGTCGCCTTGTGAAAAAACAAATAACTCCTTGAGATTCAGCTTATCAGCATAACCGTACGATACCACAATTCGAAAGTGTGTACTGGCATCAAACTCAGCATATGCATGCAAATAATTCGTATCGCCTTGAACAGCTTCAACCCATTCGCCATCCATTTCATGTTCTATACTCCAATGCTCAGGAATTTTTCCAAAGCAAAGATAGAGAGATGTAGCAGGTTGGTTTTCGGGAGTGGTAATTTCAATTCTGATTTTCTTCGCTCTATCGGTCACCATAGACGTAGAATAGTCTCTGTCAATCAGGCGAGTGATACGGCTGCGATCGGATACTGTGATTGTACATTCAGCGGTTATATCTGTTGCTTCTTGGGCTAAGGCCATGCAGTTACACATCATCAATAAAATAAGCACTGCGAAAAGAATAAAACGCTTCTTCATAGGTCTACCTTTCTGTATGTGGAGATTTGTGAATCAATGCACCACAAGGAGTTTATCGTTATGGATGAACCGTATGGGTTCATTGGGAAGGCAATGACATATCCAATGATTACTCTGCGGCTGGGATTTCATCGCCTAGCATCTCGCCAATGCCAATCATGCCTGATATTCTGCGTGTATCAAGCTTCTTTACGTCTTGCGGCAAATTGATTACATCACCCATAAAGTATAGATAGGTAGAGTTTCCGCCGTCCAAGTTCAGCGCCTCCACCGCACCCAGTTCTATCATTTTGTCTGCAAGCCAACGTAGTTGCGCACCTTTGCTGGTTTTGGTTCTTCCTTCAACAGTCAGTAGAATATAATGATTTGGCTCTATCATGCCAAGCGCGCATCGGGGTTCGTAATAGGGCGAATAAGCTTCATCGGACATACGCTCTCCCAACTGGCCGTTCTGTACTAAGATAGGACCAAAGGCGTAGGTATCTGTGACGCCCATGTCTAAGTACTCCTGTGCAGTATATTCTCTGGATTTATAGGTTTTCATACTGCCATCCTCAAAAAGTGCCAGAACCTCTAACGGCGGGAAACCATTGGAGTCATTCTTTCTTGTGATATCAGAATAGACGATTCCGCTACGAATGATGATGCCCTGTGTTCCACGACCATACCACCGATTGCCGTAAAAATCATCGTTGAATGCAAGAATTGCATGATACGCTTCGGCAATTTCCCAAGGTATTCGGAATGTGTGACCAAGCCATTTGCTATCATTGGTCAGCATGGACTCCATGCGCGTATCACCTGCGCATTTGATTTCAGTCTCATACCATATCATTTCACGCTTTGCTTCATCTGTTGAGTACCGAATAATTCGAATGTAAAGCTCGTCATCAATATATACCCAATTGCCATCATCGCGGCTAGCATAAATATAGGGTTGAGAGTTGCTCGGCATGAAACCGGCTGTTGTAAGCTCAGGGATTACAGGCTCTGCTATGGCTGTGCTAAGGCACAGGCTTCCTATCAGCAGTATCAGGAAAATGATTTTCTTCATTGCTAATGTTCACTCCAATAAATTCAATGGTAATATAATTCAGTTGATTTGATAATCAACATAGAACATGCTGAGGCAGCTCTTTTAAGGCGAAATTTTCGTATTATCCTTCGCTTATCAAGTAAGTATGCGCACAAAAAAGAACCTTATCGATCACTGAACTGCACAGGCATCCGAGTCATGAGCAAATCCTCGTAGTGTTGTCGATAGATCAAAACCAACTGTCCATGCTCAAATTGTAGGCCTATACTGTGCAAAAGTCACGCAAAGATACTTGGCATTCATGATAATCAATGATAATTCAATCCATGCGGGTAGAATTGCAACCATAACTTCCATCACAATGTTTGATGAATCTAATTATTAATCTGCATCTTATTCAATTATGTCTAGTTTGTCAATTTTCGCTCCTAGAATAGATTTTCACTCTATAATCAAACTATTCACATTGGATTGGAGGAAGATAAGATGATTGGAGAACGGCTTCTTGAATTGCGTAAAAATGCAGGATTAACACAGGATGATCTTTCATATATTCTGAATATCAATAAGCACTCCATTTCTTCGTACGAGCGCGATAGAAGTGAACCTCCCGATGCGATCAAGATTGATATTGCTTAGCAATATCAACGTTTCAATCGATTATTTGGTCGGACTAACTGATAATCCGATACCCGTTAATAGCGATGAACGCATTGTCAGGTTGCCATCTAGTTTTCCACAGCAGATGCTTCCCGAACTCTTGCGCTACATTGATTATCTAATCTTTAAAAGCAAACATAACTAAAGGCGAAGGATGCGATCTTATTCCTCCGCCTTTTTGCTATCACAAAAGTAAAACCACATAATGCCGTTCTTCTTTTTATCGAATATTCAATTGTTGGTAACCACCGTCCGAAATCAAACGGAAACCATACTTGCAGCTTTGTACGCTTAAACCTGCATATTGTAAGGCTTTTTATGGACAAGCAATTGCGGGAAAAAAGGTCGTTATGGACAAGGCTTGGACAAGAAATGGTCAAACCCACTTTTCCCCTCCAAACCGCGCACAAAAAAGAGACCCCCGATCACTCGGAAGTCTCTTAAAAGCCTTACTATACCTTATCTGCTAGCAACCTCGATCGCTACTGCAACAGCAACTGTTGCGCCGACCATGGGATTGTTGCCCATAGCGGCTTAAAAGCCGCTTGAACGCCGATTCGTCCTCAAACCCTTATCAATAATAGCTTCCCAAACTCACAAAGAACTCTGCTTTTCCAGTATTTCAATGAATCACATGTTTCTTGGGGTCATCTTGCGGTCATCATTCATACCGTTCCATTGCGCCCGAAAGGGCTTTTTTCATCTTCTCCTTTACGCTGTCAGGACTTGTGATTCTGACATAATTACCAAGACCGAAAATCCAACCAAAGAACTGTGGGCTGACGGCTACGGGAACGGTGATTTCAAAATGATCCTTGTCCACTGCTTTGGCGTAGCCTTGTCTGCCAAATTTATCGATGACCGAATTCATCATATTATTGCGGAATACCATCGTAACATTTTCTATCTTGCCACTATACATGCTAAATGTGTACTTCTGGTATTTTGCTAAATCTATTTTATCAAAGGCTTCCTTGCCTGTGCGTGGTTCAAAAGTAGATGAGATGCTTGCCATCCTATCCACACGGAAATTCATGATCTTATCTTTTTCAGCGTCATGCGCCAAGAGGTAATAGTTGTCATCTGAATAAACAAGAGCAAAAGGACTACGCACATACCATGCACCTTTCTTGCGGTAAAGCCGCTCCTGCTTTACATCATAATCAAAGTATTTAAACCTTATTTGCTCATTGCTCTCAATTGCACTATTGATGTGATCTACGTTGTTGTGAATGTTGGTATTCATATTTTTGACTCGATTAGAAACAATCACCTGCCGCCTTAAATTATACGCTTGTCGCTTTGTGCAAAGCGTCTCCAGTGCTTCAATTAGTTCTATTGTCTTTGCTTCTGATAGGAATTTCGATGATTGAATTGCGTCTATCATTAATTTCAAGTCTGAGACAGAAAACAATCGATTGTCAAGATAATATCCCTTGCCGCTTTCATCCTTTTCGATACGCAAAGCCTTACTTGTCTTTCGTTTGTCAGTAGGTGCATAAAACATATTTAATGCTTCTATATCATCATAAATTCCTTTGCGCTCAGCTTGAATGTTAAGTATGTTCAGTTTTTCAACAATTTGAGTGGCTGTTAGGCAATGATCTATATCTGTTTGCTCTTCCAATATCTTTTGCAGCGTCAAGAGTTTCATCTTTCTGCCGTTAATGTTCATCTTATAACCTCGCTTTACATCTTTGCGGTCGAATCTTACATCTTGGGGCTTTATTTATACAAGTATAGCATAAGTGATAATGTAAGTGAATGGTCTGTCACAATTGAGTAGACGACAAAGGTTGAGCGGAGTAATATAAATATATTTTTACGTTTATCCTTTGGCGATAGCTCGGAAGAGCTGGAATGGGTTGCTTGTATCACTCGCAGCGATAGCCTATCTGAGTTGACCATTCCAGAGGATTTCATAGGCAAGCAACTTTTCTCAGAGGACAATACTAAGCTATGCGCTTATTACCCTTCCTGACGAATAAGGCATCTGCCAAAATTGTCTCTATCATTAAGAGGAAAAGACAGTTTTGGCATGAAAATTCTCCGCAAGCGTCCTGCTATTGGGGGAATGATACATCAGCGCGCGCCGCAAGCGTCACGCTTTAGATATATCATTTACCCCTTTATTTTTTTGGAAAAAGGAGAGCACCGTTGGACACGGTTTATCAATGTATCAAGTCTAAAACGCATGTATAAATGTAAAGGAGGTGCGTCATGGCACAGTTAGGAATTCGCTTGTCCGATCAAGAGAAAAAGAAATTATCAGAATCGGCACAAGCACAGGACTTAACGATCTCACAGATCGTTCGGAAACTCATATATAATTATTTAGGAGGAAACAATAATGGCGATTAATAAATATCAAACAAATGCTTACGTGCTCCGTCACCAAATGAATCTACGAAACGGTATGAAGGGTAGCTCGAACAACCCTCAGCACGGAGAACACATCAATGAATTTTGCGATTATGCGGATAATGTGGTCGCTGCTGCAATGGAGGATTTGCGGCAAGAGACGCTTTTGATGATAAAGCAGGAGTTTGAAAAAGAAAAAGCTCATCTTGACGTTGATGAAAACTCTTTTCAATAGGTAAAAAAGAAAATCGACAGCCTCTTCCAAGGCATTAGTAAGGGATGGCGTTAAGACCGTCTTCTCAAATTAAACGAACATTTGGCGCGGATATTGCTCAGGAAAAGGGTATATCATGATTTTGAAAATATTTTATCCCGAAAGTAGGCCGTGGTAGGGTGCTATGACAATGGGGACAGCTCAGCGCAATAAAAGCGTAGCTGTCCCCATTTTTTTCATTTGATGCTTGGAGGTTAGATTTTCACTCCGTCCGCAAACTCAAAACCGAAGTAAAAAGTTCCCCCCAAAGCTGTTGCTATCTTTTCCATGTCCTCTGACGAAAACTTTCCCGTCTTCATTCGTTGGTTAAATGCTGACGGGCTTGTTCCAATAGAACGTGCTAAATCCGCCTCGCTAATTCCTTTATATGCAAGAGCCATTTTGATTTTTTTTGATATCGTCATGTTTTTCACCTCATGATGATTATAAAGGTTTTCCTGCTTGTGGTCAAGTATTAGCTAAATTTATTTAGGAAAACATCAATAATAACCTTGACAACATGTAGGTTTTCCTGTATAATATTAAATATAGAGAGGGAACAAACCAACCCTACAATTCAAAGGAGGCAACAACAATGAGCAGCAAAGATATCGAAAGCAAGGTAAAGGAGTTACAGGAACTTCGCCGCATGAAGGAAGAGATTGACGTAGAGATTACCACTCTTGAAGATTTGGTCAAAGAGGAAATGACCGCAAGAGCAACAGAGGACTTGATAGCAGGTTGTTACCGCATCAAATGGACATCATTCCAGAGCAACCGCTTTGATACCTCGCGATTCAAGAAAGACCATGCGGAACTTGCAGCAGCCTATACAAAAGCAAGTACATCACGCCGTTTCTCCATAAATTAAAGGCCTGAATACTCGCCAAAGCATTCAGACCAGCCCCGACTGAAACGACTAAGAAACAGGGGAGCAAAGATAGTTTACCACAAAATCTTTGCTCCCTGCAATCAAAAGGAGCAAATCATATGGATATTTACAAGGAAGTCACAGACCGTATTATTCGCCAAATGGAACAGGGTATCATTCCATGGCAAAAGCCTTGGGTAGCATCCTCCGCCGCTGTTAGTCACGCAACAGGCAAACCATACAGTTTCCTAAATCAAATGCTCTTGGGTCGCTCTGGTGAATTTGTTACCTTCAAGCAATGCCAACAAGAGGGTGGAAGTGTTCGCAAGGGTGAGAAAGCTCACATGGTTATTTTCTGGAAGTGGTCAAAAATAAGAAATGAAGAAACAGGCGATGAAAAGGAAATCCCCTTCCTGCGCTATTATAACGTGTTCCATATTGACCAGTGTGACGGATTGACAGCCAAGTATGCGGAGGGTCTACCTCAGACCGCAAACGCCGATGAAAATGCTGAACAGATCATATGTGACTATTGTGAGCGAACGGGTGTGAAACTAATCCAACAGGCAAGCGATAACGCATTCTATCAACCCTCCGCCGATAGCATTACCATTCCGCTACTTGCGCAGTTTACAGAGACCGCTGAGTATTACAGCACGACCTTTCATGAAATGGTTCATTCTACAGGCCATAAAAGCCGTTTGGATAGATTGGCAAAGACAGCGTTCTTTGGATCAGAGGCTTACAGCAAGGAAGAGCTAATTGCCGAAATAGGAGCAGCAGCGTTAGTAAATCATGTAGGACTTGAAACATCCAAGAGCTTCCGCAATAGCGCAGCATATGTTCAGAGCTGGTTGCAAGTGCTCAAGAGTGATAAGCGTTTCATTGTGAGTGCAGCAGGAAAAGCGGAAAAGGCGGTTCAAATGATCTTAGAATAACAGCCAAAGGCCTTGCGGAAACTCGAATTCCGCAAGGCCAGACAGGAGAATATGATGTTTTATATTGTTAGAGTATATATAGATAGTCAAGCACATGATTATGAATACGGGATGATGGAACAGGCAAAAGCACATATGAGTTGTATTGGTTACTATGCCAAATTATATGTATGGCTAAATGGTCGAGAAGAGTTCATATGCGCTGTAAACTAAAAGGTTGGCTGTATTTCGCTTACAGAAAGCAGCTCATTCCATGCCGTTTAAGCACCTTTTGAATGGCAAATAAACTGTCAACGAAAACAGATGTTTGATTTTACAGGAAGGAACGCAACATAATGATTTATGGTTATGCCAGATGCAGCACCAATGAGGATAAACAGGACATCAATAGACAGATCAACGAACTGAAAGCGGCGGGTGCAGAAGAAGTGATTTTCGAGTATGAACATGGAGATGCAAAAGTAAAACACAATCTCCATATGCTCTTATCTGTGGCGAACGCAGGTGACACAGTTATCACTCTTGAAGTCAGCAGGCTTTCCCGCTCCACTCAGCAACTTTGCGAGATTGTGAACATCATCAAAGACAAGCGTTTGCGGCTTGTAATTGTTGGCAGCATCACTGTTGATTGCCGAAATGGTGAAATCGAACCCATGTCACAGGCATTCATCCAAATGAGCGCTGTATTTGCGGAATTGGAGCTTTCCATGATTAGGGCTAGAGTGCGGTCGGGTATGCGAGCGGCCGCCGCAAAAGGCAAGCAGATAGGCAGGAAGCCTACCACGAAAGATGATATACCTGCTGTTTTTTATAGGCATTATCCTGCTTTTATGGCAGGGAATATGAATTTATCGGAGTTGGCTAGGGTTTGTGGGTTGAGTAGACCTACGGTTTATAAGTATATGCAATTGTTGCAATGAAAAATCCCGCTTCCTTCATTTTGAGGGGAGCGGGATTCTTTGTCATGGATGATATCGAGGGGGATCGTTATTCGTGAGAGAGGCCGATGTTTGTCCAATTGCTCACTTCGGTTTGACCTTTGTTATTACGACCAACAGCCATCACTGTACCGTCTGCCTTCAAACCAACTGTGTGATCGTCTCCTGCTGAAATAGCAACGATATCTGTCCATTCACTCACTTCGGTTTGACCTTTGTCATTTTCACCACAAGCCACCACTGTACCGTCTGCTTTTACGCCAACTGTGCAAAGCCCTGCTGCTGAGATAGCAACAATATCCGTCCATTCGCTCACATCGATTTCACCATACGAATCATCACCAGCAGCCACTACTGTACCGTCTGCCTTCAAGCCAACTGTGTGATGGGATCCTGCTGAAATAGCAACGATATCCGTCCATTCACTCACATTGGTTTGTCCTTCTTCATTACGACCAACAGCCACCACTGTCCCGTCTGCCTTCAAGCCAACCGTGTGAAAACCTCCTGGCGAAACAGCAACGATATCCTTCCATTTGCTTACTTCGGTTTCACCATACCGATTATAACCAACAGCCACCACTGTACCGTCTGCCTTTAAGCCAACTGTGTTAATGTCTCCTGCCGATACAACAACGATATCCGTCCATTCACTCACATTGCTTTGTCCTTCGTTATTACTACCAGCAGTAACCACTGTACCGTCTACCTTCAAGCCAACTGTGTGAATGTCTCCTGCTGAAACAGTGACAATGTCCGTCCAATCACCCACGTCAGTTTGACCAAAGTGATTATCACCAACAGCCACTACTGTGCCGTCTGATTTTAAGCCAACGGTGTGATGGCTTCCTGTTGAAATGATCTCCTCATGGAAATTGGTGTAACGAATAACCCATGCTCTTTTCAAAGCATCTTCATATCCTGATACTTTGTCAAAAGTTTGCAAAGCTGCTAGATAGTTCTCTGCTTCCAATAGTGTTTCGGCTTTCAAATAATATGCTTCGTTTATGCGGTCGCTTGCATCCTTGTACGTTCCTGCGCTTTTAAAGGCTTTGACCGCCCCATCGTAGTCTTTGGCTTCTAGCAATGCCTCCGCTTGTGCATAATATGCTTCGTTTATGCGCTCACTTGCATCCTTGTACTTACCTGCGCTTTTAAAGGCTTTGACCGCCCCATCAAAGTCTTTGGCTTCTAGTAATACTTCGGCTTGCATATAATATGGCTCACCAACGCGGTCGATTGCATCACTATATTCCCCTGCATTTGCAAATGCTTGACTTGCCGCTATATAGTCCTTTTCCTCTAGTAATACTTCGGCTTGCATATAATATGGCTCACCAACGCGGTCGATTGCATCACTGTATTCACCGGCGTTTATAAAGGCATGACGAGCACGATCATAGTCCTTTGCCGCCAGCAACGCCTCAGCCTGCGCATAATATGTTTTGTTAATGCGCTCACTCGCATCCTCATATTCACCGGCGTTTACAAATGCCTGACGAGCACCGCCAAAGTCTTTGGCTTCTAGCAATACCTCCGCTTGTGCATAATATGTTTCGTTTATGCGGTCGTTTGCATCATTGTACTTACCAGCGTTTTTAAAGGCTTTGATCGCCCCGCCCAAATCTTTGGCTTCTAGCAATGCCTCCGCTTGCGTATAATATGGCTCGCCAACACGGTCGCTTGCGTCTTTATACTCCCCAGCGTTTACAAATGCTTGACTTGCCCCTGCATAGTCCTTGGCTTCTAGCAATGCCTCAGCTTGCTCATAATATGTTTCGTTTATGCGGTTGTTTACATCATTGTACTTACCTGCGCTTTTAAAGGCTTCAACCGCTCCATCATAGTCTTTGGCTTCTGGTAACGCCTCGGCTTGTCTATAGGCTTTTATGTGATGCAACACGCCAATGTCTACCCATTCACTCACATCGATTTGACCTTCGTCATTATCGCCAACAGCCACCACTGTACCGTCTGCCCTCAAGCCAACTGTGTGATAGTCTCCTGCCGAAATAGCAACGATATCCGTCCATTCACTCACATCGGTTTGACCTTGGTCATTATCGCCAACAGCAATCACTGTGCCGTCTGCCTTTAAACCAACTGTGTGAGAACCTCCTGCTGAAACAGCAACGATATCCGTCCATTCACTCACATCGGTTTGACCAAATTCATTATTATCGACAGCGACCACTGTACCGTCCGCCTTTAAGCCAACTGTGTGAGAGTATCCTGCCGCAACAGCAACGATATTCGTCCATTTACTCACATCGGTTTGATCATCTTCATTACGACCAACAGCCACCACTGTACCGTCTGCCTTCAAGCCAATGGTATGAAAGCCTCCCGCTGAAATAGCAACGATATCCGTCCATTTGCTCACACCAGTTTGACCATCCCTATTACGACCAACAGCCACCACTGTACCGTCTGCCTTCAAGCCAACCGTGTGAGAGTATCCTGTTGAAATAGCAACGATATCCTTCCATTCACTCACATTGCTTTGACCATCATAATTATTCCCAAAAGCGACCACTGTACCATCTGCCTTTATGCCAACTGTGTGAGAGTATCCTGCTGAAACAGCAACGATATCCGTCCATTTACTCGCATCGGTTTGACCATCGTCATTATCACCAACAGCGACCACTGTGCCGTCTGCCTTTATGCCAACTGTGTGATCGCCTCCTGTTGCAACAGCACCTTTGCAGAGATAGGCATGGCGAATATCCCATGCTCTTTTCAAAGCATCGTTATATCCTGATGCTTTGTCAAAAGTCTGCGCAGCTGCAAGATAGTTCTCTGATTCAAATAGCGCCTCAGCCTTCGCATAATATAGTTCAGCTGCGCGAGCATTTGCATCCCCATACTTACCAGCATTTACAAAGGATTTGATTGCCCCATCATGGTCTTCTATTTCAAGCAACGCCTCCGCTTGCGCATAATATGGCTCACCCACGCGGTCGATTGCATCACTATATTCCCCTGCGTTTACAAATGCTTGACTAGCCCCATCATAGTCTTTTATTTCCAGCAGTGCTTCAGCCTGCATGTGATACGGCTCGCCAATGTGCTCACTTGCATCCTTATACTTTCCTGCATTTACAAAGGCTTGATGAGCCCCATCATAGTCTTTTGCTTTCAGCAACGCTTCAGCCTGCATGTAATACGGCTCGCCAATGCGCTCACTTGCATCCTCATAATTTCCCGCGCTTTTAAATGCTTGACTTGCCGCATCATAGTCCTTTGCTTCCAGCAATGCTTCTGCCTGTGCATAATATACGCTAAGCTCACGGGTTGCGGAATCACTATACTGGTCTAATGCTTCAAATGCGGTAGCTGCCTCAACATACTCGCCTTGCGCTAATAATTCGTTCGCTGCTTTATACTGTTGAGATGGAATAACGACCTTTGTGACAACCAAGAACACAGCACATATTGCCGCTACAATCAAGAGTACTTTGTTACGTTTTTTACGTTTCTTAGCATCCTCAATTTGCTGGAGGCGCATTGCTTCGTTCTGTGCCAATTCCTCCTGTGCATGTTGTTCCGCTAATTCGCGTTTTGCTTGCATATCTTTTTCCTGTTGAATACGCACTTCTTCTTGATATTTTTGAAGCAGTGGTGTAAGAACCTCTTCACTGTTCATATGCATCTGCTTTTCCATGGATAAGTTGCAGGAATAACAGTGGTCATCTGCTGTTACATTCCATGCTTCGCATCCACATTGCCATAAATCCATATGCTTTCTGACACTAAAAGGCAGATTGTTTTCATCAGTTTGTCCCAGCTCTCGAAGGTATTGCTGGCGCAGCTCGCCTTGCAAGGAAAGTTCCCTTGGTAATGGTAGTGGCGCGAATTGAGATTTCTCTACATTCTTCCAATGACTTCCATTTGTAAAGACAACTTCTTTCAATTCTATCACGAAGCTTCGTGCGATAGGATTATTGAGTTGAATCGCTGCTTGCTCACCAAAGCTTTGATGAGCAGGAACCTGCATATCCAAATATTGATATTCCTGTGTATTCAAAATGTTGTTGGAAATATCGCTACAGATCACGTCAATGATAACGCCCTTGATATCATTTGAACTTAGCGAAGAGAACTTCGCCTGTACGAAAACGGCATTGGTCACATCATCTTTGGTCAATGCACCTGCTTCAAGCAGTATCGGCGCACCTTGAAAATACTGTTGCTTTTGCAAGGCGAACAAGCGTGTGAATCTTTCACTAGACATTCTGTATCCCTCGTTTCATGATCTTTATAGTGATGGTAGCTGTATGCTTTTTGCGTATGGAGTGCTTTGATTGCCACTCGTTGGATTGCATGTTGTATTTGATGATGCAGTCGAGTTGCCAGCTTCCAACAGTCTGATCATTTTTTCGTTTTGCTGTTGGATTGTCAAATCAGGAAGCGCAATCACAACCAAAAAGCCCAACAATCCCAACCAGAAGCAAATATGAAAATAAGTACGCTTTTCATACCCTTTCCTTTCTGCTGCATCGCTGATTTTACTTGCTAGGTATGCCATAATACAAACGTAAACTCCCAAAACGACGATTGAAATAAATATTACCATAATCATTCTCCTTATTTCTATGAATTGTGTGTGAAAAGTAGAATACGCGATACATGATTGTTTGTTAGTACAGATTGAACTTGATTAATTGCACTCCTGCTCTACCCCAAGACAAAACTCATGACGATCAAACAATAAAGAAATGGAATAACCTCTCGTGCACCAAATCCTCACACGTTGTCCGTTTTCTCTATCCTCTGTCTGCTGTGGTACAGCAGACAAAAGCTTTGGAATTTCATCATAGCTTTTTCCACGGAAATGATTGATTGTCAAGAAATGCGCTTTCAGCGTGGGATATGTAATCCTATACCAAAGAAGTAATAGTAGTCCAATCAGAAAAACTGCGATTATCCAACCAAAGTATGATAGCATTGTGCCTCCCTTCTTTCTATCTCCTATTGACCTGCATTGATAGATTGGAAATAACTGCCTTGCTTCAATTGTAGGTTTCTACCGATCTATTGTCATGCAAAGATTCTTTGCATTCGTGATAATCGATGATAATTCGATATGCGTGGATAGAATTGATTCGGGCTAGGGTACGTAGCGGCATGCGAGCGGCCGCCACAAAAGGCAAGCAAATCGGCAGAAAACCCACCACGAAAGATGATATACCCGCTGTTTTTGATAGACATTATCCTGCTTTTATGGCAGGGAATATGAATTTGTCTGCGTTGGCTAGGGTTTGTGGACCCGAGTAGACCGACGGTATATAAGTATATGCAATTGATACAATGAAGAATCCCGCTTCCTTCATTTTGAAGCGAGCGGGATTCTTTGTCATTGGAGGCGCGTTATTCGTGAGAAAAGCCGATGTTTGTCCATTCGCTCACTTCGGTTTGACCATCGTCATTATCGCCAATAGCCACTACTGTACCGTCTGCCTTTATGCCAACTGTGTGAGATCTTCCTGCCGAAACAGCAACGATATCCTTCCAATAGCGCACATCGGTTTGATCGTTAAAATCAGAACCAACGCCAACCACTCTGCTGTCTGCCTTTATGCCGACGGTATTAAAACCTCCCGCTGAAATAGCAACGATATCCGTCCATTCGCTCACACCGGTTTGACCATCCCCATTATTACCAACAGCCACCACTGTACCATCTGCTTTTAAGCCAACCGTGTGAGAACCACCTGCCGAAACAGCAACGATATCCCTCCATTCACCAACATCGGTTTCACCAAATTTATTACGACCAACAGCCACCACTGTACCGTCTGCCTTCAAGCCAACCGTGTGAAACCATCCTGCCGAAACAGCAACGATATCCGTCCATTCACTCACATTGGTTCTACCATGGCCATAATCACCAACAGCCACCACTGTACCGTCTACCTTCACGCCAACCGTGTGAGAAGATCCTGCTGTAACAGCAACGATATCCTTCCATTCACTCACATCGCATGGATCGTTGCCATCAGGAACAGCCACCACTGTACCGTCTACCTTCAGGCCAACTGTGTGATAGTCTCCTGCTGAAACAGTGACAATGTCCGTCCAATCGCCCACGTCAGTTTCACCAAATTTATTACGACCAACAGCCACCACTGTACCATCTGCTTTTAAGGCAACTGTGTGATGTTCTCCTGCTGAAATGGTCTCCTCATAGAGATTGGTGTAACGAATTGCCCATGCTCTTTTCAAAGCATCTTCATATCCTGATACTTTGTCATAAGTTTGAAAAGCTGCTAGATAGTCATTTTCTTCCAGCAACGCCTGAGCCTGCGCGTAATACGGCTCGTATACACGTTCACTCGCATCCTCATATTCACCGGCGTTTACAAAGGCTTGACTTGCACCGTCATAGTCCTTGGACGCCAGCAACGCCTCAGCTTGCGCGTAATACGGCTCGCATACACGCTCACTCGCATCCTCATATTCACCGGCGTTTATAAAGGCCTGACGAGCACTATCATAGTCCTTTGCCTTCAGCAACGCCTCAGCCTGTGCATAATATGCTTCGTTTATGCGGTCGTTTGCATCCTTGTACTCACCTGCGCTTTTAAAGGCTTTGACCGCCCCATCAAAGTCTTTGGCTTCTAGCAATGCCTCCGCTTGTGCATAATATGTTTCGTCTATGCGCTCGCTTGCATCATTGTACTTACCTGCGCTTTCAAAGGCTTTGACCGCCCCGTCAAAGTCCTTTGCTTCCAGTAATTCCTTGGCTTGCGTATAATATGGCTCACCAACGCGGTCGATTGCATCACTATATTCCCCTGCGTTTGCAAATGCTTGACTTGCCCCTGCATAGTCCTTTGATTCCAGTAACGCCACAGCTTGCGTATAATATGGCTCAGCAACGCGGTCAATTGCATCACTATATTCTCCTGCGTTTGCAAATGCTTGACTTGCCCCTAGATAGTCTTTTGCCTCTAGTAACGCTTCGGCTTGTGCATAATATGTTTCGTTTATGCGGTCGTTTGCATCATTGTACTTACCTGCGCTTTTAAATGCTTTGACCGCCCCATCATAGTCTTTGGCTTCTAGCAATGCCTCCGCTTGTGCATAATATGGCTCGTCAACACGGTCGCTAGCGTCTTTATACTCCCCTGCGTTTGCAAATGCTTGACTTGCTCCTGCATACTCCTTGGCTTCTAGCAATGCCTCCGCTTGCGTATAATATGGCTCGTCAACACGGTCGATTGCATCACTATATTCCCCTGCGTTCTTAAAAGCTACAACTGCACCATCGTAGTCTTTTGCTTCTAGTAACGCTTCGGCTTGTACGTAATATGGCTCGCCAACACGGTCGCTAGCGTCTTTATACTCCCCTGCGTTTACAAATGCCAGCTTTGCTCCATCATAGTCTTTTGCTTCTAGTAACGCTTCGGCTTGTATGTAATATGGCTCGCCAATACGGTCGCTAGCGTCTTTATACTCCCCTGCGTTTGTAAATGCTTGACTTGCCCCAATATAGTCTTTTGCCTCTAGTAGTTCCTCGGCTTGTGCATAATATAGCGCTCCTATGCGGTCACTTGCATCCTTGTAGTTTCCTGCGTTCTTAAAAGCTGCGACTGCACCATCGTAGTCTTTTGCCTCTAGTAATGCTTCGGCTTGTGCATAATATAGCGCTCCAATTCGGTCGCTCGCATCATTATACGTGCCTGCATTTTTGAAAGCGGCGACTACACCGTCATAGTCTTTTGCCTCTAGTAGTTCCTCAGCTTGTGCATAATATAGCGCTCCAATTCGGTCGCTCGCATCATTATACGTGCCTGCGTTTCTAAAGGCTGCGACTGCACCGTCATAGTCTTTTGCTTCTAGTAATGCTTCTGCTTGTACGTAATATGGCTCACCAATTCGGTCGCTCGCATCATTATACGTGCCTGCATATCCAAAGGCTTTGACTGCACCGTCATAGTCTTTTGCCTCTAGTAATGCTTCGGCTTGTTTATAGGCTTTTATGCGATGCGATACGCCGATGTCTACGACCCATTCGCTCACATTGGTTTGACCTTTGTCATTACGACCAACAGCCACTACTGTACCGTCTGCCTTTACGCCAACTGTGTGATAACTTCCTGCTGAAACAGCGACAATGTCCGTCCATTCACTCACATCGGTTTGACCTTTGTCATCATCACCAACAGCCACCACTGTACCGTCCGCCTTTACGCCAACCGTGTGAGAGTATCCTGCCGAAACAGCAACGATATCCGTCCATTCACTCACATCGGTTTGATCATACGAATCATCACCAACAGCCACCACTGTACCGTCTGCCTTCAAGCCAACCGTGTGAGAGTATCCTGCCGAAACAGCAACGATATCCGTCCATTCACTCACATCGGTTCGTCCTTCGCGATAATCACCAACAGCCACCACTGTGCCGTCTGCCTTTACGCCAACCGTGTGATGGTATCCTGCCGAAACAGCAACGATATCCGTCCATTCACTCACATCGGTTTGTCTTTTGTAATCATCACCAACAGCCACCACTGTACCGTCTGCCTTCAAGCCAACTGTGTGGGAGTATCCTGCCGAAACAGCAACGATATCCGTCCATTTACTCACATGGGTTCGTCCTTCGTGATAATCACCAACAGCCTCCACCGTACCGTCTGCCTTCAAGCCAACCGTGTGGGAGTATCCTGCCGAAACAGCAACGATATCCGTCCATTTACTCACATAGGTTTGACCATAGTCATCATTACCAACAGCCACCACTGTACCGTCTGCCCTTAAACCAACCGTGTGAGAAGATCCTGCTGCAACCACACCTTCATCCAGATAAATATAGCGAATATTCCACGCCCTTTTCAAAGCATCTTTATATCCCGATACTTTATCAAAAGCCTGCGAAGCTGCAAGATAGTTCTCTTCTAGCAAAAGCGCTTCCGCCTGTGCATAATATACACCAAGCGCACGGGTTGCAGAATCTTTATACTCCTCCAATGCTTCAAATGCGGCAGCCGCTTCAATATACTCACCTTGCATTAAAAGCTTATCTGCCGCTTTATACTGCTGAGCTGGTATCATTACCTTTGTGACAAGCAAGAACACAGCACATATTGCTACTGCCAGCAGGAGTGCTCTGTTACGCTTTTTACGTTTCTTAGCATCTTCTTCCTGATGCTTTTGAAGCAGTGGTGTAAGAACCGCTTCACTGTTCATATGCATCTGCTTTTCCATGGATAAGTTGCAGGAATAACAATGATCCTCCGTTATTTCATTCCATGTACCACATCCACATTGCCACAAATCCAGATGCTTCGTAATATGAAAGCGCAGATTGTTTGCGTTCGTTTGTCCCAGCTCTCGAAGATATTGCTGGCGTAGCTCGCCTTGCAAGGAAATTTCCCTTGGTAAAGGTAGTGGCGCGAATTGAGATTTCTCTACATTCTTCCAATGACTTCCATTTGTAAAGACAACTTCTTTCAATTCTATCACGAAGCTTCGTGCGATAGGATTATTGAGTTGAATCGCTACTTGCTCAGCAAAGCTTTGATGAGCAGAAACCTGCATATCCAAATATTGATATTCCTGTGTATTCAAAATGTTGTTGGAAATATCGCTACAGATCACGTCAATGATAACGCCCTTGATATCATTTGTACTTAGCGAAGAGAACTTCGCCTGTACGAAAACGGCATTGGTCACATTATCTTTGGTCAATGCACCTGCTTCAAGCAGTATCGGCGCACCTTGAAAATACTGTTGCTTTTGCAAGGCGAATAAGCGTGTGAGTTTTTCACTAGACATTCTGTATCCCTCGTTTCATGATCTTTATAGTGATGGCAGCTGTATGCTTTGTGCATATGGAGTGCTTTGATTGCCACTCGTTGGATTGGATGTTGTATTTGATGATACAGTGGAGTTGCCAGCTTCCAACAGTCTGATCATTTTTTCGTTTTGCTGTTGGATTGTCAAATCGGGAAGCGCAATCACAACCAAAAAGCCCAGAACTCCCAACCAGAAGCAAATATGAAAATAAGTACGCTTTTCATACCCTTTCCTTTCTGCTGCATCGCTAATTTTGCTTGCTAGGAATCCCATAATACAAAAGTAAACTCCCAAAATAACGATTGAAATAAATATTGCCATAATCATTCTCCTTATTTCTATTGATTGCGTGTGAAAAGTAGAATACGCGATACACCATTGTTTATTAGTACAGATTGAATTTGATTAATTGCACTCTTGCTCCACCCCAAGACAAAACTCGTTATGATCAAACAATAAAGAAATGGAATAACCTCTCGTGCACCAAATCCTCACACGTTGTCCGTTTTCTCTATCCTCTGTCTGTTGCGGTACAACATTCACAAGCTTTAGAATTTCGTCATAGCTTTTTCCACGGAAATGATTGATTGTAGAGAAACGCTCTTTCAGCGTGGGGTGCGTAATCCTATACCAAAGAAGTAATAGTAGTCCAATCAGAAAAACTGCTATTATCCAACCAAAGTATGAAAGCATTGTACCTCCCTTTTTTCTGTTTCATATTAACCAACATTGATAGATCAAATCTAACTGCCATGCTTAAATTGTAGGTTTATACCGATCAATTGTCACGCAAAGATTCCTTGCATTCGTGATAATCGATGATAATTCGATTCGCGCGGATAGAATGGAGACCATAATTTCCATCATGATGAATTAGAGGCTGTGTAAATGTATAGTCCTTTGGTTGTTATGCGTGACATCTTGTAAAGTCACGATAGCATCAACATCATTCACTATAATATCTGTATCATTGTGCATTAAGATTGAATAATATGTTAATTATATCTCAATTGAGTATTAATATCAATACTTTATCCCACTATAATATCGCCCAATTGAACGGTAAAATAACTACAAGTGAGGTGATGTGGTATGGATGCAAAACAGCGTATTCAGGATTTGATGAACGAGCGGCAATGGAGCGAATACCGACTGGCAATTGCGTCTGGCCTTTCGCAATCTACTGTAGCCAATATCTTCAACCGTAACACAACACCCTCTGTTTCTACGCTTGAAAGCATATGTGAGGGCTTTGGCATCACACTTGCACAATTTTTTGCCGAAGGGGATTTCGTAGAGCTCACCAAAGAGCAAAAGAAAATGTTTGAAGAATGGGCTTCTCTTTCCAAATCACAAAAAGAAGTATTGCAACAATTAATCATCGTAATGAAAGAACCTAATTCTTAACGGGCGGTAAAACGCCTGTTTGTTTTTTCTCAACTCCTTTAAGTACCCCTCCGCCGTACAAAAAAGAAAGACTACAAAATGCAGTCTTTCACGTTATCATATACTTATTCAATTGTTTGCAACCTCCTAGCATTTGATATCCATATCCGCAACTAGGCTTATGTGTACCTTTTGATCTCCAGACGCTTCATTTTCAGCCATCAATCACTTGCGGAAAGCATTAACCTGCAAGTGAATCTTCTGAACCAGAGGTTGCCATGGGTAGGATAGCGGATGTTGCTTCAACCTGCGCATCTACGATAATATAGCCATCTGCGTCAAGTATGGGCTGCTTTGAAAAGTTGGGGAAATTAGCATTAAACCATTCGCACACATATTGGTATGGGCTAGATTGTCCTTTTGAAAGTGCTCTGACAGTCTGGAACATACGAAGGTATTCTTGTGCATTTCGGCATTTGCTCATGTAGTTTTCCATGGCAGAGAATTTGATACCAGTGTGGGAACGCTTTGAACTATTGGTTTTTGTTTCAATAGTCATGTTAGGGTTGTCAGTACGTAATTGCTTCATAATATGGTATTCAGCCGATGCTAGTTGCCCAGCCTTCTTAGCAAATGAAGCGGTCATGATTAGGGTATTGGTGATAGCATCGTACTTGTAGCCCATGTTATTCTTGTTTGCCATTGTGATTACCTCTTTTTCTTTAATATTTGTGTGGATTCCGTTGTATTGCTGCCATTGTCCTGAAATGCACTTTATGCGGCGTTGATAGTTACGATTTCGTCTATTGGGTAGTCAATGGGTGTGATGATGATTTCATTGTTGGCGTTGAATTCTGGCATATCGTAGAAATTAGGAAATGTAGTATGAAACCATTTGCATACACGATGATAATAATTGGATTTGCTCTTAGCCTCCGCCTTAACAGCCTCAAATCGAGCCATATAAAGCTCGCTGTGCTCCACGCAAGCAATATACCGAATCATCTGCGCAAGGGTTACATTGCGGCTCTTGCGCTCTTTGGATGGTCGCTGCTGAATAGGCATTCCCATGCTCCGTAGCGTCTTCATCTGTTCAAAAGCAGAACTTCCGATCACCCCTGCATCTGTAATAAACTTCTTGGTGACAATGATCGTGTTTGTCATATAATCAATCTTGTAGTCTTTCATAATATCTTTCCTCTCACTTTCTTATTTAACAATTGCAAGGTTCGGTTGCTGTCTGCTGCTGTTAGCCATTGCTGCCATAGCATCCTTATAATTCGGATATTCGTATAAAAACCATTTTTTTACATAAGCGTATTTGCCTGATTGTCCTTTTGAAATATCAATGACAGTTTCAAAATTACGGAGAGCAGGTGACTTTTCGCCAGCAACAACAGTTATGTAGGTACGCATAGCATCATAGGTCAAATTGGCGTAGGAGAGCTTTTTTGCTTTCTTAGCAATTTCTTTGAGTTCAATAGCACATTCGGGATAGTCAGCCCTCAGTTGCTTCAAGATTTTGTACTCGGGGGAGTTGAGGATACCTGCCGCTTTTGCAAACTTCTTACCGATGATGATCCGATTCGTGATGTAGTTGATTTGATAGTCAGTGTTCCTTGCCATGATGATTACCTCTTTCTTTCTGTTGTTTGTTTGGTTTAAGGTCTTACTTGCTTCCCTCAACCTTGTATCTATATTATAGCTGGTGATGTGTCCGTTAAATAGGACTTTGCCAGCGTTTATCAAAAGAAAAAGATAACTTGCTAATCATGCAAGCTACCTTGTAATTCGCGGCAATAAAGTCATACAAAGATGCAACAAGTCACAACGCTCTGTATCAAAGTTTCATCAAGTTGTATCGTTACATACCTTTCCTTTACATAATTCTACATTTACTTGTGCCTCTATATTCTGATTGATATAATAGGGTTGAAAATCAGGATTGGAGGTATTTTTGTGGACTGATTAGAAGGAAGAAGGATCATTGTGAATAAAATCAGTCTACGAAAAAGAAGTAACGGTTGGGAATATAGATTTCAAATGGCTTCTGTTGATGGAAAGCAGCAATCGCAATCTAGGGGTGGCTTTCGCACGAAGAAGGAAGCGGATGAAGCAGGGACGCTTGCACAAACAGAATATATCAGAGGGGGAGTTAGTTCACTTTTGTCTAATCAATCCTTTGCTGACTACCTCGATTATTGGATGCAGCACTACTGCGCAGCCAACCTGAAAAGTACAACATGTGTAGGGTATGAGAAGAAAATCAGAATTCATATTAAACCTGCACTTGGCGGCTATATGTTGTATTCAATTTCAACTCTTGTTTTGCAGAACTTCATCAACAAACTCTTTGATGATGGTTATAGCAGAAATACGCTTTCGGTAATTAAGGGGATTCTCTCTGGCGCGTTCTCCTTTGCTATATCACCTGCTGCTTTTTTGACCAATAACCCCATGACGACGGTTAGATTACCCAACAAAAGAGCACAAGCTAGCATTCCGACAAGGAAGAAAGTCAGATCGGTGCTGACAGTTGGTCAATGGCAGAGTATTCTCCAGCGTTTTCCGCAAGGGCATTCATGTCATCTTGCGCTGCATCTTGGCTATCATCTAGGCGTGAGGCTTGGCGAAGCATTTGCAATCTGTTGGAATGATGTAGACTTCAAACAAAGGACGATCAATATAAACAAGCAAGTTCAATGGGGTCAAGAAGCTGGTTGCTGGTTCTTCTCAGCCCCAAAGTATGATTCTTATCGAACTCTTGCGATTGATCCACTCTTGTATGATGTTCTATCTCAGGCGCATGAACAGCAACTGCGCGGGAAGGCTTATTATGGACAGCGGTATACGCAAATCTGTGTGAATGAAGTAAAGCAACTAGGAAGCCAAGGCATGTCCATTGATCTTGTAAATAAAAGAGAAGATGGAAGCTATATTCAGCCAAGAGTAACACAGCATATGAATCATGTGATTCACACCCAGCTAGGCATGCCTCAATTCGACTTCCACACATTGCGGCATACGCATACCACCATGATCTTGGAAGCTGGTGCAAACCCTTTGGACGTACAGGAAAGGCTTGGTCATACAAAGCTGTCAATGACGTGGAGGTATGCACACAATACAGATACCATTAGAAATCAAACGGAAACCATACTTGCAGCTTTGTACGCTTAAACCTGCATATTGTAAGGCTTTTTATGGACAAGCAATTGCGGGAAAAACGGCCATTATGGACAAGGCTTGGACAAAAATGGTCAAACACTACTTTCCCCTCCCAAACCGCGCACAAAAAAGAGACCCCCGATCACTCGGAAGTCTCTTAAAAGCCTTACAGTACCTTATCTGCCAGCAACCTCGATCGCTACAGCAACAGCAACTGTTGCGCCGACCATGGGATTGTTGCCCATGCCGATCAGACCCATCATCTCAACGTGCGCGGGAACAGACGAGCTGCCTGCGAACTGAGCGTCAGAGTGCATGCGGCCCATGGTATCGGTCATGCCATAGCTAGCGGGACCTGAGCCCATGTTGTCGGGGTGGAGGGTACGGCCAGTGCCGCCGCCGGAAGCAACGGAGAAATACTTCACGTTGTTTTCGTTGGTCCACTTCTTATAGGTACCAGCAACGGGGTGCTGGAAGCGGGTGGGGTTGGTGCTATTGCCTGTGATGGAAACGTCAACCTTCTCGTGGCGCATGATTGCAACGCCTTCGGTGACATCATCGCAGCCAAAGCAGCGAACCTTCGCTTTTTCGCCATCAGAATAAGCGGTTTCTTTCACAACTGCGATTTCGCCAGTGGAATAATCCATCTGGGTCTGTACGTAGGTGAAACCGTTGATACGGCTGATGATGAATGCAGCATCCTTGCCAAGACCGTTTAGGATGACCTGCAGGGGCTCTTTGCGAACCTGGTTAGCGGTACGAGCAATGCCGATTGCGCCTTCAGCGGCTGCAAAGCTTTCGTGACCTGCTAGGAAAGCAAAGCACTTGGTTTCTTCGCGAAGAAGCATTGCGCCAAGGTTGCCGTGGCCAAGGCCAACAGCGCGCTGGTCAGCAACGGAACCAGGGATGCAGAATGCCTGCAAGCCAATACCAATGGCTTCAGCGGCGTCTGCTGCGTTTGTGCAGCCCTTTTTGATTGCAATTGCTGCGCCTAGCATGTAAGCCCAAACTGCGTTTTCAAAAGCGATCTGCTGAACGCCGCGGACAATACCGTCAACATCTACGTTGTGATCCTTGACGAACTGTGCCATTTCATCTAAATCAGCGAAGCCGTACTCTGCGAGAACGCCCTCGATCTTTTTTATTCTTCTATCGTATCCTTCGAACATAGCCATTATTTACTCACCTCTTATCAAAATAGGATTATTGATGACGTGGATCAATGAAGGTAACTGCTTCGTCGAAACGACCATAAGCACCAACATTGTTTTCATAAGCTTCCTTGGGGTCCACGCCCTTCTTGATCGCTTCAAGCATCTTTCCAAGATGCACGAATTGGTAACCGATTACTTCGCCTTCCTTGTCAAGACCGAGCTTGAGAACGTAGCCTTCAGCCATTTCAAGGTAACGAACGCCCTTTGCAAGGGTGCCGTACATCGTACCAACCTGGCTGCGAAGTCCCTTACCAAGGTCTTCTAGGCCTGCGCCTACGGGCAGTCCATCTTCGCTAAACGCACTCTGCGTACGTCCGTAAACGATTTGCAGGAAAAGCTCGCGCATTGCGGTGTTGATGGCATCGCACACAAGGTCTGTGTTCAAAGCTTCCAAAATCGTCTTGCCGGGAAGAATTTCAGATGCCATTGCTGCAGAATGTGTCATGCCGCTGCAACCAATGGTTTCTACCAAAGCTTCCTGGATAATGCCTTCTTTGACATTAAGGGTAAGTTTGCAAGCACCCTGCTGAGGTGCGCACCAGCCAATACCATGGGTTAGACCACTTACATCTTTGATTTCACGGCTTTGTACCCATCTGCCCTCTTCGGGGATAGGCGCAGGACCATGATTGGGGCCCTTTTTCACGCAAACCATTTCTTCGACTTCTCTTGAATATTGCATCGATTGTATCCTCCTGTTCCAACATAGTCTGTGATGCGGACACATACTAATTTAGTATAGCACATTTTTTCGCTTCTAAAAAGCCTTTTACAAACATAATGACAAAAATTTATCATTCGCATCGCTTTTCTAAAAAATATGATATACTGTCAGTTGACATTAATCCTAAGGAGAGACAGACCATGAGTCGTTTAGGAGATCTATTACAAACAGAGCGCATTCGCCGCAAAATGACACTCAAGCAAGTGGCAAAGGTTGCAGGCGTAAGCGAGGGCTATTTAAAGGATGTTGAAGAAGGCAAGCGTATTATCGCAGACGATCAAGCGCGCCGCATCCTCAAGAAAATCGGACTAAAGGAACATAATGAAGAAGGCTTCACGCTGGATGATATCGCCGCCACGGTGGACTTGCAAACGACAACCGCTCCCCAAGCAGTGCAGCCCGTGCGTGCCGCCAAATCTACCGAAACAACCGCAGTCTATCAATCCAAAGCTGATGACCAAATGGTCACGGGCGGCATATGGCTTGATGCACTGAGCAGTGTGCTGAAAAGAGTCCCTGTGTACAATGCAGTCATGAAGGAAGTTGACCATAAGCTGCTTCCCATCATGGACGGACGCATTGAAGGTGCTGCACCTGATAAGGTTTATTACCTCTCATCGCCCGATGATAGCATGCGCGGCTTCCGCATCCTCAAGGATGACCATTGCCTGATCGTGCCGTCCAACAGCCCAATTGACGGCGCTGTGATGCTGGTGGAATACAATCAGCATCGCTATCTTCGCAAAGTGAAAAAGCTGGATGCACTTCATGTTTTATTGCAAAGCTATGACCGTGAATATTCAGCCGAAACCTGTGCCCTTCCAGATGTGAATATCTTAGGACGTGTGCTAAAGGTTGAGTTTTCAATCTAATCCAACGATACGATTTTGGAGGCTGCATTGATGCAGGAACTACAAAAAACAAAGCGCGAGACTTTTCGGGAATACCTGATGCTGACGGTTGGTACGCTTCTGATTGCGCTTGGTGTCTATTTCTTCAAATTCCCTAACAATTTTTCCACTGGCGGCGTGAGTGGTCTATCGATTATTCTGTCCCATTATGCGCCAAACCTATCGGCTGGTGCCTTTGTATTTATCATCAATCAATCGCTGCTGCTGGTGGGGTTTCTTGCCTTTGGCAAATCATTCGGCATTCGTACAGCCTATACAAGCCTGCTGATGTCGGGCACCATATGGGCACTTGAGTTCATTTACCCAATGAGCGGTCCCATGACCACCCAGCCTTTGCTCGAGCTGATCTTTGCTGTGGCATTTCCCGCCATCGGCAGCGCGATTCTATTTAACATGCAGGCCTCAAGCGGCGGAACGGATATCGTGGCAATGCTGCTCAAGAAAAAGACCAATGTTGATATCGGCAACGCTCTGCTCTGTGTGGACTCGCTCATTACGGTGTCGGCATGCTTTGCGTTTGGAATGGAAACAGGGCTTTTCAGCATTCTAGGCTTGATGCTGAAATCGGTAATTGTGGACATGGTGCTTGAGAATTTCAGGGTGCATAAGTGTTTCCAGATCATCACTTCAAAGCCTGATGAAATCGTCAACTATATCGTCAAAGAACTCAAGCGCGGCGCAACGGAAATGGCTGGTTCCGGCGCATTCACGCATGAGAATAAAACGGTTATTTTAACCGTTGTTAATCGCATGCAAGCAGTCAAGCTTCGCCTCTATGCAAAGCAAGTTGATCCCTTTTGTTTCATATTGATTACCAACACAACAGAGATCATCGGCAAAGGCTTTCGCGGCGTGATGTAATCCTCTGCGGATGAAGCCATTGGCGGCTAACACAATCATTTCATAGACACATTCCATGAAATTGGTTTGGAATGTGTCTATATCTATACACACCAACATTTCATATGATCATCCCACTCAATTTTTTGATGAAAGGAGTCATCCTGTATGATTCTTAATACGCCAAACTTTTCCATCTCGCCCACCCATCATACCCCAAATGATCAAAGCGTCCTGATTGCTTTTGAAGGCAATCAAACACTTCTGAGACAGGACGGGGACCAGTATCAGTTAATCTCATGGCCTGATATCGCTCCCTATCTTCCCGAGCAGTTCATCCCTTTTGAACTGGCACACAGCGAGGAAACCTCCATCTTTTGTCCGCCCATTCATGAGGCATTTGCTTTGCCTGAGGGCACGCCGTTTGTTTATCGCGATATGAGTACTTTTCGGCAGATGGAAACCAATGATGCAGCATTGCTAATCTCTTCATTTCATCTGTGGTCATGGTACCACAAGAACCGTTTCTGCGGTTGCTGTGCTCATCCGCTTACGCCCGATCAATACGAACGTGCGCTTCGCTGCCAAAGCTGCGGCAACTTGATCTTCCCGACCATTGCGCCCGCTGTCATCGTTGCGATCACATGCGGAGATAGGATATTGCTAGCAAGGAATGCGCGCGGAAACTTCAGGCATTACGCTCTGATTGCCGGCTTTGTGGAAGTAGGCGAAACGCTGGAACAAGCCCTCCACCGCGAGGTTATGGAAGAGGTTGGTCTCCCCATCCACTCCATCAAATACATTGGGAATCAGCCATGGGGCGTGAGCGGTTCAATGATGTTTGCATTCCATGCACAGGCGGATGATCAGCTTGCCCTCACGCTGCAAGAAAGCGAAATTTCCTCTGCAAAGTGGTTTGACCGCAGCGAACTGGAACAGCGGCAAAACTCACAAAGCATTGCTTTTGAACTTATCGAACGATTCCGCAAAGGCATTCTTTAATACAAGTACTCGCATATTTACCATGCCATTCATCCAAGCTTGACCAACTCTACGGTTCGTTGATTGAGAACTCCCAACTCATATGGTATGCTTCCAATTGAAAAGGAGGTGAAAGCATGGATCAGAGCAAGACAGGCGCGCTTATTCGCAAATTGCGACTCGAGCACGGCATGACACAAAAGACATTGGCTGAAGCCATTGGTGTGAGCGACAAAGCAGTTTCTAAATGGGAACGCGGCTTTGGCTCCCCGGATGTTTCGCTTCTCAATGCGCTTTCATCCGCCTTTGGTATCAATGTGGAGAACCTGCTCACAGGTTCACTGCATGCCAATGAGATTGATGGAGGTAACATGAAAAGAATTCGTTTTTACGTTTGCCCAACTTGCGGCAACATCCTAACTTCTACAGGTGTCTCAGACATCAGCTGCTGCGGCAGAAAGCTAACTACACTCGCGGCAACGCCTGCAGATGAAGCGCATATGCCCGCCGCGGAGTTCACCGACGGCGAGCATTACATCACATTCTCCCACGCTATGACCAAAGATCATTATCTGAGTTTTGTTGCCCTTGTGCACTACGACCGCCTGATTCTCGTTCGGCTTTATCCCGAGCAAGATGCTGCACTGCGCCTTCCCAAGATTCGCGGCGCTAAGCTATATACCTACTGCACGCAGCATGGGTTGATACAGGCAACAATCAAAAGCTGATTTTTAGCATCTGCTCGGGCATTGCCCCTGTGGATGTTTTTTTGTTGCCTTTTCATACCAACCGCGCTAGTACATTGACATTGAGTCCATAAAAATGATATCCTATGAGTACGACAAAGACGACGGTGTTTTTGTCGTATTTTTGACAGTTTCCGTATTCAGCGGATGGAAAGGCACAGGATGATTGGCGTTTTAGATTATGGCATAGGCAATATCGGTTCAATTCTGAATATGCTGAAAAAGGTTGGCGCACAGGGACAAACCGTGACAACCGCGAGCGAGCTCAAAGCATGCGAGAAGCTAATCCTTCCAGGCGTAGGTTCTTTCGACATAGGCATGGACTTGCTTGGTCAAAGCGGCATGAGAGAAGCTCTTGATGAGGCAGTCGCAAGCGGCACGCCTTTGCTTGGCATGCAGATGCTCGGACGTTGCAGCGAAGAAGGCCGCGCCCAAGGGCTTGGCTACATTCCCTTTGACCTAAAGCGATTCACGTTAAGTGAGCAGCCCGCGCTCAAAATCCCTCATATGGGATGGGACAGCGTGGAAATGATGCAGCCCGATGCGCCCATCATCAAAGGCTTGGAACAGCCCGCACGCTTTTACTTCGTGCACAGCTATCATGCGGTTTGCAATGATCCCGCCGATGTGCTGATGACCTGCGATTACGGCTATCCATTCGTTGCAGCTGTGCACCGCAGCAACGTTTGGGGCACTCAATTCCACCCCGAAAAAAGCCACCGTTTCGGCATGTGCCTAATTCACAATTTTGCAAAGGAGTGTTAGGATGCTCAAGCGCCCTCGACTGATCCCCTGCCTCCTTTTATCAGACGGAAATCTGGTGAAAACCAAGAAATTCAAAGACCCGAATTATCTAGGCGACCCCATCAATGCCGTGAAGATATTCAGCGAGAAATGCGTTGATGAGCTATGCATACAGGACATAGAAGCGTCCAAGCATGGCAAGGCACCGAATTTCGAACTTCTGCGCGCTATCGCATCGGAAGCTTTCATGCCCCTGTCCTATGGCGGCGGCATTACGACCCTCGATCAAGCCTCCAAGCTCTTTCACATTGGCTTTGAGAAAGTGATTCTCAACTCTGCCTTTTTTGACCATCCAACATTGGTCACTGACATTGCAAAGCGCTTCGGCGTGCAAAGCGTGGCGGTGTCCATAGATGCCAAGCAGGATTTGCTCCAGCGATATCGCTGCCAAACCCATTGCGGGCTCAAAAGCACAAGCGTAACCCCTCAGGATGCCGCTCTTGCAGCGCAAGACCTCGGTGCGGGAGAAATCTTGCTGAACTGCATCAACCGCGATGGCATGATGCAGGGCTATGACCTAAAGCTCGTCCAATCGGTCGCGAGCCTGCTTGATATCCCGCTCATTGCCTGCGGCGGCGCAAAGGATGCGAGCGATATGCAGCAAGTGCTCAGCGTCGCAGGTGCCCACGCAGCGGCGGCCGGCAGCATGTTCGTATACTTCGGTCCGCTCAAAGCTGTGCTCATCCACGTACCGGAGGAAAAATCGCTGCATGAGCTGGGCATCTACCAGCGCGGCTGACAGATGCCCAGCTCATCCATTGATCGTATGCAGCCGGGGTGTTTGCGCACAGCAGCGCAAGCACCCCGGCTTTAGCTAACGCGCTTTACTAGGTTTGTCCTTGCGCTGCGTCTGTGCTATACTTGGAAGAGATTGTTACACTATGCACTCACTCAAAAGGAGATGTTTATGATGTCCGACCGTATACTAGATGCCATCAAAAACCGCCGCAGTATGCGCAAATATACAAGTGATCCTGTCCCCACTGAAGATATCGAAACCATTCTCACCGCAGGCATGATGGCGCCTAGTGCCATGAACGCCCGCCCATGGGAATTTGTGGTTGTGCAAAACGACGATATCAAGCAAGCCATTGCCGCCAAGCACCCCTTTGCCAAGTTCATACCGCAAGCGCCCGTCGTCATCGTGGTTTGCGGCATGCCTGAAAAGGAACGTGCACCCGGTCTATGGCCCAGCGACTGTGCTGCTGCTACCGAAAACATCCTCATCCAAGCCCAGAGCATGGGCTATGGAACCTGCTGGTGCGCTATTCACCCCTATGAGAAGCGCGGCAAAGATCTGATGCCGATCATCGATGTTTCAAGCACACCATTTTGCCTGATCGCTCTTGGCGTGCCAAATGACACCCCTCGTATGCGCGGTTTTTACGAGCCGGAAAAAGTTCATTATCTCAAGTAATTTTTCGAATTATTATGCTGGACTTTGACCTAACTTGGTGCTATGATAGTGCCTGATTTATCCATATCAAATATATTCTGGAGGCGGATTACCATCAAACGGCTAACCATACGTGCACTGCCACATCCGGGCTGGAGAACCATCAAAACAGTTATTGCGGTTTTTCTATCAGCCCTGTTCATGAAGTACATCCTCAAGCAAACCCCATTCTTTGGCTGCATCGGCGCAGTCGTAGCCGTTGAGCGCACACTATCCTCCTCCGTTAAAGCAGCCATCGTCCGCAACGTGGGTACGATCACAGGCGGCTTGATCGGCATTGTGATCGCGACATTCACCAATAGCCTCGCCATTACGTCACTTGCGTTAATCCCGCTCATCTATATCAACAACCGCATCGGCAGGAAAGAAAGCATCGTTCCAGGCGCAATCGTCCTCTTTGCGGTCGTTTACCTAAACACCGTTGAGACCGCTTGGGTCTATGGAGCAACGCGCATTCTTGGTACATTCATCGGTACGCTAATCGGCATCGCCGTGAATATGCTGATTGTGCCCCCTCACAGTGACAAGAGCGTACCAGAAGTCGACCTGCACATTCTCCCAGATAGCCTGCTGGATGATATCGAATAGTCCATCATGCATGAAAAGCGAGGTATGATCTATGGCAAACCCTGAGAATTCCATGCGATTTGCTGCCGTTGTGATGGCATCAGGAGATAGCGTACGTTTTGCCAACGGCAATAAGCTGCTATCGTCTTTTCACGGAAAGCCCTTGATAAAACATACACTTGACGCTTTGCCGCGCGTCCTTTTCAGCGATATCGTTGTGGTCACCCGCGATCAAGACATTGCATCCCTTGCCGCACACCAAGGCTTTGACTGCATACTGCATGATCTGCCGAATGTATCGGACACCATTCGTCTCGGACTTGATGATGTCAAGGAGGCGGACGGCTGCATGTTCTTTGTATCCGATCAGCCCTATCTGAGCACCGCCAGCATCACCGCCATTGTAGACGCTGCAAAGGCTGATCCCAGCAAAATCTACCGCGCTGCATATGGCGAGCGTGTCGGCAACCCAGTTTTATTCCCTAAAGCGCTTTATCAGGAATTATTAACGCTTGATCAGGATCAGCAGGGCGGCGCTGTTATCAAGCGCCACGCGGAGCTTGTCAGCCTTGTAGATGTACCCGATTCAAAGGAATTGGATGATATTGACACCGAAGATGACTATGCCAAGCTTGCTAGGCTCTGATTCATATGAACTGTTTTCGCATGAAAGGGGCTGTTGCAAAACAGCCGTTATCTTACAAAATAGTAGTAAATACACACAAAAAATCCACCTGCGAATCAAGTAATTTGCAGGTGGATTTTGTTGCTATTGTCTTTTAAAAAGACTTCTGCAACAGCCCCTTTGTGCTGTATTGATGCAATTTCCTTATCTTACCGAATTACCAGCTCATGATAGCCAGTCTGTTCGTCAAATTCTTTGTCAAAGATAGCACCTTCAATCTGGGTAATCACGATTTCCGCCGTTGTGTTGACCATGCACCCTGCCACCAAATGACCGCCGATGGTGCTCAGATCTTCCTTGCTAAAGGCGATATGAATGTGTGAACGCGCATCGCTCACCGTACCCGTTATGCTGACAATTTCCATATGTTCATTGATTTCCCTCATCCGAATACCGCTCGCATCCCTGAGCTTTGCCTTGCTTACGCATCCCACGCAGCAGCTGATATACCCAGCTGCGATGGCTTTTTCTTTTGCAAATGCGCAGATGCTCTCATAAAGGTCATCGCCTTTATGCAGTCTAAATACATGCTGCTTCATCTGTTCTCTCCTTTTATTTTAGCACGTATTGTAAAGTTAAATGAAAGTTGAAGACACTCAACCCTTTCTGGTACAATGTTTCTGCAACAAAACCGCGTACCTCCCAAAAAGGAGAGTGTCCCCATGCAGAAATCATACCATTTCCAGTG
>JAAYIN010000046.1 GCA_012523405.1 Clostridiales bacterium | reverse complement strand
TACATCCTGCTTTGCTGTGCCTACTTCCTCGTGGTTTTCCATGTTTTCTCCATGCTTGTATGGGTTTCTACGAGAAAAGAGGCTGTTACAGGATGATTCTTCTGAATCATTCTGCAACAGCCCCTTTCTATGCTCTCTAGCCATATTCATGCCAAGAATCACCCTATGGTCTCTTTGGTACGAGGCGGGGCGGTGGTGCCCTCATCAAAAATCTGTACAGGCAACACGACAATTTGAGGGGGGATGGATGTGTCGTGAATGCGATTGAGCAATAGCTGCACAGCTACTTCTGCGACGCTGGAAAAAGTCGTGGAAATACTTGAAAGCGGGGGCATGTAAGGAAAAGCCCTGCGAATATAGTCAAAGCTCAGTATCGAGATATCCTCAGGAACGCGGATATGCTTAAGATTGAGCTCGTTCATCAGATGGTATGCGAGTGTGTCATTGAAGCAAAGGACAGCGGTTGCCTTTGTAGGCAGGAAGAGCGAGCACATTTGCTGACTTTGTCCGGCTGCTTCTGCGTCGTCCCAAGGAATGATTTGAATCTGTTCCTGAGGGATATGCTTTTCGGAAAGGGCACGAAAGAAGCCCGTTTGTCTGTCGATTTGCGAGCTGTTGGCGAGTGAACCTGCGATGTAGACAAAGTGCGTATGCCCCTGCTGGAGCAGATGCTGACCAGCAATATAGCCGCCGAGCTCATCGTCTGTTCGGGCGGTATCTGCCATGACGCCGTTGATCCATCTATCAATGAGCACAAAAGGGACGCCGCAGCGCTTCATATACTCGATGCACTCACGGTCGCTGTGATAGGGGAAATACAAAATACCATCAACGCAATGGGAAATAGAGACATGAATCATCTGTTCGCCAAGACTCAGGTCCAGATGCGTGCATAGGATCATGGTATTATATCCGGCTTCGCGTAGCTTCCGCTCCATTTGATCCAGCATGCTGGAAAAGTGGGGGTTGCGCAGGTCGTTGACGATGATGGATATGGTTTTAGTGGAACCGGAACGAAGTGCTGAGGCGTTTGAATTGGGTACATAACCCATCTGTGCCGCTAACTGCTGGATGTAGGTGCGGGTGGATTGCGGCAGTTTCTCATCGTTGCGCATAGCACGTGAAATGGTATTGACCGAATATTGGCATTGCTCAGCAACGTCTTTGAGTGTGACACGTGTTTTGCTGTAGCGTTTCATGGTGCGCCTCCTACTATTTGTAACTCTCTGATGATGATAGCATAAAAAGTGAAATAGCACAATCTTCCAAAAAACACGTTCAAAAATCAAAAAAATAGTAATTAAATTCAAAATAAGTATTGACAAGTTGTAAGAATAACGTTAACATAGAGCTAGAAGGAATAACGTTAATCCTAAAACTGAATGGAGAAGGAGGACTTGTTTTGAAAAAATTGTTATCATTGCTACTCGCCCTTACCATGCTACTAGGGGTTGTACCCGCACTGGCAGAAGAACAAGAACCCGTATCGCTGACCTTGTGGACATTCCAAGAGCCGCACACCCAGTTTTTTGAGAAGATGCTTGACCTGTACAACGAGCAGACCGAAGGCCCCAAAATCGTGCTGGATATGCAGGTATATCCTTATGAAGAGATGCATAACAAGCTAACCATTGCACTTCAGTCAGGTGAAGGCGCTCCTGATATCACGGACATTGAGATCAATATGTTTGCGAACTATCTCAAAGGTGATATTCAGCTTGAGCCCCTCAATGACATTGTTGAGCCGATTGCGGATCATCTCGTCATGAGCCGCTTTGAGAACTATGCCAAGGATGGCAATTACTATGGGATTGATCACCACATTGGTGCGACGGTTGCGTTCTACAATACAGAAATCCTCGAGCAAGCAGGCGTTGATTATAAGGATATCAAGACTTGGGACGATTTCCGTGAAGCGGGCAAAAAAGTACTGGAAGCGACCGGGAAGCCAATCACCACATGGGAATCAAATGACTGCTGGAGCATCTATCCTTTGGTAAATCAGCACGGCGGAGACTGGCTGACTGAGGATAATGAAGTTCGTATGGATGAGCAGGTCGTTATTGATACACTACAGTTCATGCATGATATGCAGTTTGTGGATGGCACAGTACAGCCCGCGCCCGGCGGCTGGCATCACACGGAAGAATATTATGGCTGGATGAATGGCGGCGGCGCTGCGGCAGTCGTTATGCCCTTCTGGTATGCTGCAAGATTCCTTAACTACATGCCTGATCTGGCTGGCGTCATGAAGGTTGCCCCTATGCCTTTGTGGAGTGACGGCGGACATAAAACTGCTCAGATGGGCGGCACAGGCACAGCGGTTGTAAAGACCAGCGAGCATTTGGAACTGGCTAAGGATTTCCTAAGCTATGCAAAATTGAGCTTTGAAGGCAATATCCAATCGTGGCGTATTCTTGGTAACGATCCGATTCTGCTAGATGTATATGGCACGGATGAGCTGAATGCACCAAATCAATTCTTTGACTTCTTTGGCGACGATATGTTTGAAGTTGTTGAATCGCTTTTGGACGACGTTCCCAACACCTGCCTAACCGATGCCTATCCTTCGGCAGCAGACGTTGTGAAGAGCCAAATGGCTTATGAACTCGTCATTGCAGGCACTGATCCTGCTGAAATTGCAAAGAACTGCGCACAAGAATTACGAGATATGATTGAGTAAACTCAGTGAATGGAAGTATGGAAGGGGCTTTGGCTCCTTCCATACCCCATACCCTTTTGCGCACGGGTATCACTAAGAGGGAGGCGTGCTATGATCCATTCATCAGAGGTGAGAGGCAGGAACAAGCGTTGGAATAGAGCACAGCGGTTTTTATGTGCACCCAAAGTCGTGCCTTATGTATTTGTGGCGCCATTTATCCTGGTTTTCCTGCTGATTTACTTATACCCAACCATTTCTACGATTTTGATGAGCTTTCAGCGGATTGATGGTCCTAATATTTCCGAGTTTATCGGACTGAAGAACTATCGGAAACTCTTTTCACGTAACTACTTTATGGCATTATCAACAACGGCAAACTATACCCTATGGAATGTATTGATTCTTGTCCCTGTCCCATTGCTATTCGCATTGATGATTCATTCGAAACTTCTAAAGTGGCCGAATTTCTTTAAGTCAATTCTGTTTATCCCATCCCTAACCTCCATTATTGTGGCGGGTATTGTATTTCGTCTGGCCTTTGGAAGCCTTGATACGTCACTGGCAAACAAGGTTTTAGGCATGCTGGGGCTACCGGCACGCAGTTGGCTCATGAATTCGGGCACAGGGAACTTCGTACTGATTGCCTTAACGCTCTGGCGATGGCTTGGGGTAAATATCGTTTACTTCTATTCGGGCTTGCAGAGCGTTCCGCAGGAGCTATATGAAGCAGCTGAAATTGATGGGGCAACCGCTATGCAAAGATTTTTCAGCGTGACTTTGCCTAGCATACGCCCTGTACTGATATATGTGATTACGCTTTGCATCTTGGGCGGGTTTTCGATGTTCACGGAAAGCGTTGCGCTGTGGCAGCAGAACAACCCAGGCGGTGTAGGCAGAACCATTGTTGGCTATATGTACATGATGGGCTTTTATAAAAACGATATGGGCATGGCTTCAGCGATTGGGCTGACATTGCTGGTATTGGTGCTGGCAGCGAATGTGCTGCAATTGACTGCGATGGGATTTTTTCGAAAGGAGGACTAAAAGCAATGAAGAGAACAAACCGCATAGGTGGAAGAAAAAACTTGGTAAAAACGATACTGCTGACTACATTCATGATTATCTCGGTTATTATTGTGATGCTGCCATTTTACTTTATGTTTCTGTCCTCGCTCAAACCGGGCACGGAAATCCTGCGCAAGGGTCTCAGCTTCACATATGATCCCGGTGTTTCTTCCTTTGGCAACTACAATTCGTTGATGACATACCGAGATGGTATCTATTGGCATTGGTATAAAAGCAGCGCGATCATCATGCTGCTGCAAACGGTGCTTGGTTTGTTTTTTGCTTCGGCTGTTGGGTATGGGCTGGCAATGTATCGGTTCAAGGGGCGCGGCGTGGTATTCGCCCTTGTGCTCATATTGATGATGATTCCGTTTGAAATCCTGCTTTTGCCCTTGTACCGCTCGCTGATTCGGATGAAGATGACGAACACGTACTTCGGGGTTGTCTTGCCGTATCTGGTTCCGCCCTTCATGGTGTTCTTCTTTAGGCAGTATGTAATGGGATTGCCGCGTGAACTGCTGGAAGCGGGGCGTATAGACGGATGCACGGACTACGGTGTATTCTTCAAAATCATGATGCCCATTATGATCCCTGCTTTTGGTGCAATGGCGATTTTATCGGCGATGAACAGCTGGAATAATCTGCTTTGGCCTTTGATTGTGCTTAACAGCAACGAAAAATTCACCATCCCCATTGGTATGGGCACAACCATTACGCCCTACGGAAATGCATATGATGTGCTGATGCCTGGTGCGGTAATGGCAGTGGTTCCGATTGTGATTGTGTATCTTTTCTGTCAAAAAGCGTTTATGACCGGATTAACAGCCGGAAGTGTGAAAGGATGAGCGGTTATGGACGATTTTACATATAGAAATGAGACGGAATTGATCTTTGGTAAGCAAGCGCTCTCATGCGTTGGGGAGAAAACACGCAGCTATGGAGACAGGGCACTGGTGCTGTATGGCGGTGCGTCTGCGATCCGCAGCGGCTTGATATCCCGTGTGATTCTGAGCCTAAAGCAATCGGGCGTAGAGGTGTTTGAGCTTGGTAATGTTGAGCCAAATCCTAAAATGAGCTTGGCATATCGCGGTATTGAGATATGCAAACGCGAGAAAATCAACGTGCTGGTTGCTGTTGGCGGAGGAAGCGTGATTGATACGGCGAAAACCGTAGGCATGGGTGCGGTATACGATGGGGACGCGTGGGATTTCTTCACGGGTACACAAGCCGCCTCCATGCTGCCAATCGGTGTGGTGCTGACCATTCCTGCGGCAGGAAGCGAATCCAGCGCTGATGCCGTGATGACGCGCGAGGAGGATAAGCTCAAGCGTGCATCTTGTGCCGGGGATTTCATACGCCCTCGCTTCTCGATACTCAACCCAGAGCTTACCTATACCTTGCCGCCCTACCAGACGGCATGCGGAGCGGTAGATATCATTGCGCATGTATTGGAAAGGTATTTTACAACCGTTCGAGGCGTTGATGTGACGGATCGGTTGTGCGAGGGCATTGTACGGTCAGTTGTAGCTGCATCCAAAAGGGTGCTCATACAGCATGACGATTACAATGCGAGAGCGGAACTGATGCTGGCGGGCACGCTGGCGCACAACGGCATAGTGGGCTTGGGAAGAAGAGGCGATTGGGCATCCCATGCCATGGGGCACGAGATTTCCGCGCTCTCCAATGCGGCACATGGAGCGACGCTTGCGGTGATGTTCCCTGCATGGATGAAATACGTCTATCAGACTGATATTCGCAGGTTTGCGCAATTCGCGAATCGTGTATTTGATGTTCAGTATATGCCATGGGATGAAAACGAAATGGCGCTTGAAGGAATTCGGCGGTTTGAGACATTCCTGCATCAGCTGGGCATGTCTACCAAGCTTCTGGATATGGGCGTTAAGGAAGATGCCATTCCTTTGATGGCAAAAAAATGCCATCAGGCAGGATCATTTGTTTCATTGGATGAAGCGGCGATTGCCGATGTCTATCGTTTGGCATTGTAAAGGGTTGATCTACAAAAAACTGCGGAGGATTGTTGTATGGAGTTGATCATTCATCCGAATCTACCACGATTCCGTCGCGATATCATGATCTACGGGCAATTTCTGGAGCATTTTCATCGGCAAGTATATGGCGGCATCTATTGCCCTGGTTCTAAGCTTGCAGATGAGGATGGCTTTAGGCGGGATGTTTTGCAAGCGCTTGCGGAGATTGGTGTGCCGGTGCTGAGATGGCCGGGCGGGTGCTTTGTATCCGCATATCATTGGAAGAATGGGGTAGGCGAAAACCGCATACCGACCTTTGATAAGGCGTGGCGTGTGGAGGAGAGCAATGCCTTTGGCACGGATGAGTTTATCAAGCTGTGCAAGAAACTGGGCTGCGCACCTTATCTATGCACCAATGCAGGTACGGGTACGAGCGAAGAGATGAGCGACTGGGTGGAGTACTGCAATCTACTAAGTCAGGGTATTTATGCGAAAAATCGTATCGGCAATGGCTATGAGTCACCCCACAATGTGCGTTACTGGTCAATTGGCAATGAAAACTACGGCTCTTGGGAAATTGGCGCGAAAGAGGCAGGTCAGTGGGGTGCATTTGTCGCAGAATCAGCAAAGATGATGAGACGTGTGGACCCGACCATCAGCCTGAGCGCTGCCGCCCTGCCTGATTTGGATTGGAATACATCGCTTCTGAAAAAAGCGGGTGCCTATCTGGAGTGGATATCCATTCATCAATATTGGGATACATTAACTGAGGACGACACCCCCGCCTCATATGAACAATGCATGGCATTTATGCAGGACTTGGAGGCATCCATTCGGAAGGTACGCGGCTTGCTAATGGCATACGGACTTGAAAAACAGATCCGTATCTCATTTGACGAATGGAATTTGCGCGGATGGCATCATCCCAATATTATGGGTATCAAGCAAGGTAATGCGGAGGAGGAATACCTGCTGCCCAGAGACAAAAACGACCGCAATGAGACCTATACGATGGCGGATGCTGTATTCACCGCCTGTTTCCTCAACACCCTCTTGCAAAATGCGGATATTGTTGGCATGGCTAACTACTCACCCGCTATTAATACGCGCGGCTTGCTGTATGTTCACGAACAAGGCATTGTGAAGCGTACAACCTATTATGTATATGAGATGTACACCAAGTATATGGGCGATGTCGTGCTTGACAATCATCTGCAAGGAGATAACTGGCTGGAGGTCAGGGATAAGCGGGGAGAGCCTGTGCGCGTTGCGTGTTTGGATACGGCGGTAACGATCGACTCCGCGACAGGCGAACTGGCGATTTCAATTGTCAATAAACACCCGCAGGAATCGCAAACCATCACTTTGCAAATCGCAGGCGGCGGCAAAGCGGCAAAGATGTATGTGCTCAAGGGAAATGAGCCGAATTCCTACAATGATGTGGATCGCACGGAGGTTCAAATCCAGCAGGTAATGTGCGATTCAGGGCAGATGGAGATTGCTGTTATGCCGCATTCCGTCAATGTCGTGCGTGTAAAGCTGGGATGATTGTGATTTCCTGAAAAATCTACTATGGGATAGCTGGATCAAAAAGCCGCAATTTTTGCGGCTTTTTGATCTATTCGTCATATGATTGGATGCAAATGCACAATGCTTCATGATGAAAAAATCCCCAGCTGTCTAGATGAACCACTTGACAACCGAGCTTAAATGTAGTATTATTTTCAAGCTGTCAAGAACAAATGCTTGATAGGCAAAAGGAGCTCGCTGTGAAAACAATGGGGTTGCCGCAAAGGCTTGAAAAGAGCGTGGAGATCAGCACGCTATGCGCATTTTACGGTGAACTTTTGACCGACAAACAGCGCGAGGCATTGCAGATGCATTATGACGAGGATCTTTCTTTAGGAGAGATCGCGGAGCAGCTGGGTGTCAGTCGCCAAAACGTGCACGAACTGATCACGCGCTCGGCGCAAAAACTAAGGCGTTATGAAGATGCTTTAGGCGCGGCAAAGAACACAAACGACCTGCTACGCTGCTTGGAGCAAGCGAATGATATCCTTCATCGAGTCAAAGATGATGTGTCATCGCCCAAAACGCGGCAGGATATCAATGAGGCGATTGGTTTGATAGACCAAACGATCTTAAGGCAGGAAGGGGAGGAGAACGAACATGGCATTTGAAGGACTCAGTCAAAAGCTGTCAACTGCGCTCTCCAAGCTGACAGGACGCGGAAAGCTGACGGAAGCCATCGTGAAGGAAGCGATGCGCGAGGTTCGCGTGGCGCTTTTGGAAGCGGACGTTAACTATTTGGTCGTCAAGGATTTTTGCAAGAAGGTTACAGAGCGCTGCGTTGGGCAGGAAGTGCTCGATAGCATCTCCCCATCCCAGCTGGTCATTAAAATCGTTAACGAGGAAATGACGGCGCTCATGGGCGCGGAGCACTCAAAGCTCACATGGTCATCAAGCGTTCCTACCATTTATATGCTATGCGGTCTGCAAGGCGCTGGTAAAACGACGATGGCTGGTAAACTCGCTAACTACCTCAAGAAGACAGGCAAGAAGCCGCTGCTCGCCGCCTGCGATATTTACCGCCCTGCTGCTATTAAGCAGCTGCAAGTGGTCGGTGCACAGGTGGACATTCCGGTATACGAGCATGGCACGCAGGACCCTGTGAAGACCGCTCTTGAAGCGATTGAACACTGCCGTGACTATGGCCGCGATGTATTGATCATCGATACCGCAGGTCGTCTGCATATTGACACCGCGCTGATGGACGAGCTTCGCCGAGTGAAGGCGGAGGTTAAGCCGCAGGAAATCCTGTTCGTGGTTGACGCGATGACAGGTCAGGACGCAGTGAACGTCGCAAAGGCGTTTGACGAAGGTCTTGGCATTGATGGCGTCATCCTCACAAAGCTTGATGGCGATACCCGCGGCGGTGCGGCGCTTTCAATCAAGGCAGTGGTCGGAAAGCCGATCAAGTTCTCAGGTACGGGCGAGAAGCTCAGCGATATTGAGCCTTTCCACCCAGACCGCATGGCGAGCCGAATCCTTGGCATGGGCGACATGATGACGCTGATTGAAAAGGCGCAGGAAGCCTTTGACGGCGAGGACGTGGAGAAGCTCACCAAGAAGGGCGCGCAGGAGCTGACGCTTGAGGACTTCCTGTCGCAAATGCAGCAGATGAAGAAGATGGGCGGCATTCAAAGTATGCTCAGCATGCTTCCGGGGGTTGGCAACCAGCTCGCGGACGTCGAAATTGACGAGGATGCAATGAAAAAGCCTGAGGCGATCATCCGCAGCATGACCAAGCGCGAACGGCGTAACCCCGGCGTCCTAAACGCCAGCCGTAGAAAGCGCATTGCAGCGGGCAGCGGCACAACGGTGCAGGATGTCAACGCTCTGATGCGTCAGTTTGACCAAGCCAAGACCATGATGAAGCAAATGATGGGCGGGGCAGGCAAGCGCGGCAGAATGGGCAAAATGCGCAGGCGTTTCTAATTGAACTGTCATCACAAAGTGATTTCAGATATACATCTTACTTTACACTAAACTTAGGAGGAACTAACAATGTCTGTTAAAATTCGTTTGAAGAGAATGGGTATGAAGAAAAAGCCTTTCTATCGTGTGGTCGTTGCTGACATCCGCAGCCCCCGCGATGGTCGTTTCATTGAGGAAATCGGTTATTATGATCCCATGACCGAGCCTGCAACCATCAAAATTGATGCCGATAGCGCAAAAAAATGGCTAGGAACTGGCGCACAGCCTACCGATACCGTTCGCGTGCTTCTCAAGAAGACCGGCGTCATCGAGGGTTAAGAGATGAAAGAGCTCGTGACGTATGTTGCAAGATCACTCGTTGAAAACAAAGACGCAGTGGTTGTGCAGGAGACCGTCGGGCCGGAGGCAACGATTCTTGAATTGCATGTCGCGCCCGAGGATATGGGTAAAGTGATTGGCAAGCAGGGCCGCATCGCTAAGGCGATTCGCGCTGTTGTACGCGCAGCGACCGCTAAGAATCATAAACCCGTGTTTGTTGAAATTCAGTAAGAACCGCATCTTTTCGGCGCGGCGGGGCTTTGCCAGCAGAGCTTCGCAGCGCCGCTTTGTGTTTTTTAGAAGATGAGGCTTTTTTGGTATGTAAAGGAGTATTTTATTTGAAGCATGACTATTTGCTGCTTGGCGAAGTGGTTCGTCCTCAGGGTATTAAAGGCGAACTCAAGCTCAAGCATTACACCGATGATCCTGCTCGTTTTCTTGATTTGGAAGTCGCTTATCGTGAGGAAAACGGCAAATATACGCCTGTATCCATTGTGGATGCACGCATCAATCAAGATGATGTATTCCTGATGGTGGAGGGCGTCAATGACCGCGATGAAGCTGATAAGCTGCGCGGCATGAAGCTGTATATTGACCGCGCGAATGCTCGCGAGCTGTCAGAGGATGAAGTGTTCATCGTTGATATTTTGGGCGCAACTGCATATGACACCAAGGGAAACACGATTGGTAAACTCGTAGACGTGCTGACACCGGGCAGCGTGGATGTATTCGTTTTTGATACGCCCCGCGGCAAGCTGATGATGCCGGCACTCAAAACAGTGCTGCTCACCCTTGATGCAGAAAACGAAAGAATCGTGCTGGACGAAAACAGGCTGGAAGAGGTAGCTCTATATGAAGATAGCGATACTGACTCTATTTCCTGAGATGTTTGACAGCTTTCTAAGCTGCAGCATCATCGGCCGTGCGCGTCAGGAAAAGTTAATTGATATTGAGCCGATGGATATTCGGCCTTTTAGTGATAAAAAACATAAAAACACCGATGATTATCCATTCGGTGGCGGCGCTGGGATGGTCATGACCGCCCAGCCTATTGTTGATGCTGTGAAGAGCGCACGCGAGAAGGGCTTTAGCGGTCCATGCATTTATCTGAGTCCGCGCGGAAAAGCGCTGGTTCAGGATAAAGTGCGGGAGTTATCTCAGCAGGATGGAATGATCCTGCTTTGCGGACACTATGAGGGCGTTGATCAGCGCGCAATTGACCTTGTGGTGGACGAGGAGATTTCGCTTGGCGACTTTGTGCTGACAGGCGGCGAGCTGGCTGCGATGGCGCTTGCCGACGCGGTGGTGCGCTATGTGCCGGGCGTGCTTGGAAGCGAAGAGAGCACGGATGAGGAGAGTTTCTCGGACGGGCTTTTGGAATACCCTCACTACACTCGCCCAAGGACATTTGAAGGGCTTGATGTGCCTGAGGTGCTTGTGGGCGGCGACCATGCGAAGATCAAAGCGTGGCGCAGGCAGCAGTCGCTTCTGGTCACTCAAAAAATGCGTCCCGATATGTTTGAAACGGCAACTATGACCCAAAAAGAACGCGCCGCCACAGTTTTGGCAGCGCAAGGGGAGGATGCGTAATGCTGCTTAGAAAACTTGTGGCAGCGCTTTGTCCGTTGCTCCTATGCCTACTGACCTGCGTGGCTTTCCGCTGGCTTGACGGTATGGGAGGCTTGGCTTCGTTTTTTGCCTTTGTCATCAAGGGTGTGCTCCTTGGTGTCTGCGTTGCGCTCATTTTGCCAATTGCAGGGGTTAGCATGCGCACCAATGGACTTATGCCGTGGCTTTTGGGCGGCGCGGGGCTGCTGTTGATTGTGGTGATCTTTCAGTATCTGCAAAGTGTGAATGTCATTCATGCACAGCTGCTGCGCTCCATGCTTACGGTGAACGGACAGGTGCTGCTTGTGGAAGGCGCAGTGATGGGATATATGGCTACGATGGGGTTAATGCTGCGAAGGCGGTAGGAAGCTGCACATGATGCTGTGATGATCTTTTTGGGTGAGCAAAAGCATTTCGATATACTCACCGCTGGTCATGCCGTAGCATGCAGCCTGGGATAACGCATAATCATACGCCTCCTTGCTAATGCGCAGACAGATGCTGACTTTATCAGGCGTGCAGACCTCAAAGGCGGATTCAAGCCCCTGGGTGTCCTTAAAATACTTGCTTTTCATGTAATACCTCATTTACACCCGCTGAAGATGCGGCGGGATATAGGCTTTTGGTGTTTGGGAAAAGCTTGATGAACGGCTGCTCCGGGCAGTCGCTCAGTAGCGTCCCCACCCTATCCTATGCATCCTCACGCTGTTGGGTTCCAGATAGGTTTCCCCAACTAGGGATCGCTGATGCATGATCACGCTAAATGTGATATAATGCTGATATTATTATCAAAACAAGGAGGCGACCTCATGTCGGCTGGAATCCTGCGTTTTGCAATTACAGTGGCTGCTGTGCCGCTGTGCGGTCACTATATGGATGGCGTGATTGTAGGAGATTACATGAACGCGGTTATTGTGGGTCTGATTTTGGCATTGATCTACACCGTTTTTCGCCCGCTCATGCGTTTGATCCTGTCTGTGATCAACTTTTGCACGCTTGGGTTGCTCAATGTGGTGGTAGATGCTTGGCTGGTTTGGACGGTCGCAGGACTCGTTGAAAACAGCATCGTTTTTGAAACTGTTTGGTGGGCAGCTGCGGTAGCGCTGATCATCAATGCTGCCCGCATGGCGGTAGATGTCGTGGGGGGCAAAAGATAACACGGAGGAACAGAATGCATATTTATTTAGTCAATGATGATGGGATCGGTTCAAAGGGAATCATGGCACTTCTTCGCGCCGCATGCGCGCGCGGACACCAAGTCAGCATGTGTGCGCCTGCTCAGCAGCAGAGTGCAGCAAGTCATCGTATCACGCTCACAGAGCCTATTTTTGTACATGAATTTCCCGTAGATGAGCCAAATGCCAAGGCGTATGCCATCGGCGGTTCCCCGACGGACTGCGTAAGGGTCGGCATGCTGCAGGTCATCAAGGAACCCGTTGATATGCTGATCTCAGGTATTAACGAGGGGTATAATGCAGGCATGGCAGTCCATTACAGCGGCACGGTCGGCGCGGCGATGGAAGGCACGATCAATGGCATTAAGTCGATCGCTGCATCCATTCACCATTTTGCAGATCAGGAAATGATCGATAACTTTGCAAATTTCGTGATCGAGACGGCGGAGCGATACCTTACAAAGGAAACCAAGCCGTTTACGATCCTCAATATCAACGCGCCCAATGTAAAGCCCAGCGAGCTCAAGGGGCCGGTCTATGCGCCGCTTGCAACCAGCGCGTTCCTGGATAACTACGAACGCAGGGTTGCGCCGCGCATTGGAGACTATTACTGGTTAATGTCAGGTGCGATGATGGAGGACTTCAAGGAAGGCACGGACTCGTACTATCTGGAGCAAGGGCATGTGGTGTTTACCGTGATTGGCAACCCAATGTGCCTGAGCAAAGAACAATTCGATGACATGGGGCTTATTTGATCGTCTGAGTACAGAAAAGAGGGCGACATCTTGCATAATACGCAGGAATTGATTGATAAACTAAACCTATTGGGTAAACCCCTGAGCAAGGGGCATCGCAGGATTGCAGAGTACATTGCAGGTCACTATGAGCGGGCGGTATCCATGACTGCGGTGACGCTTGGTAAGCAATGTGAAGTGAGCGAGAGCACGGTGGTGAGATTTGCCACGGCGCTTGGATATGCGGGTTATCCCGAACTGCAAGAAGCGCTCAGAAGCCTTGTCAGGCAGCGCCTCACAGCGGAGCAGCGGTTTGAAATCGCATCTGAGATCGAGCAAAAGAGCGTGCTTAGCACGGTTTTGAAAAACGACATGCAAAACATTCGCAAGACGATGGATGAGCTGTCGCGCGAGGATTTTGATGATGTGGTGGAAAGGCTTTTGCGCGCACGCCGCATCTACATCATGGGGATTCGCTCGGCTGCACCTTTGGCGATGTTCATGTATCACTACTTTCATCAGATTTTTGATGATGTGATTTTGGTTCAAAACACAACCGGCGATGTGTTTGAAGAAATCGCCCGCATAGGCGCTGATGACGTACTTGTGGGGATCAGCTATCCGCGTTATTCCACTCGTACCCTTGAATGCATGAACTTTGCACGCCAGCATCATGCGCAGGTCATCGGATTTACCGATGGCGATATGTCGCCGCTTTGCGAGGCATCGGATGTATGCCTATGCGCATGCACGGATATGGCGGGATTTGCGGATAGTTTGGCTGCGCCTATGTCGGTCATCAATGCGCTGATCATGAGCCTTGGTCTGCGCAGGCATGATGAGCTTCGTGATCATTTTAAACGTTTGGAGAGCATATGGAACGACAACCGTGTCTATATCAATAAAGAGAATGAATGATGTTTTGGTTATCGGCGGCGGCGCTGCGGGGATGCTCGCGGCAATCGCAGCCAGGCGCGAGGGCGCCAATGTCACATTGCTTGAGCGCAATGAAAAGCTGGGCAAAAAGGTTTATATCACGGGCAAGGGCCGCTGCAATGTGACCAATGCCTGCGATCCCGATGCATTTCAGCGAAATGTTGTCAAAAACCCCCGCTTCCTGTTCAGTGCGCTGAGCGTCCTTCCTCCCAAGGCCTTGATGGATTTGCTGGAGGAAATGGGCTGCCCTGTGATGGTTGAGCGCGGGGATCGCGTATTCCCAAGAAGCGAGAGGGCAAGCGATGTAACGCGTGCCTTTGAAAATGAGCTGAGGCGGCTTGGGGTGCGCGTGATCTACAATGCACGAGTGAAAAATCTGTTAACGCAGGGCGAACGCTGCATCGGTGCTGAGCTGATGGGCGGACGCTCGTTTATGGCGGATGCAGTGATTGTTTGCACAGGCGGTCAAAGCTATGTATCCACTGGATCAAGCGGCGATGGCTGGAAATGGCTTGAGGAGCTCGGACATACGCTCTATCCGCCGCGTCCCTCGCTTGTGGGACTGATGTCCGGTGCGGACTGGGTCAAGGAGCTGCAAGGGCTGGCGCTGAAAAACGTCAGGCTGACGCTCACTCGCGGCAAAAAGAAGCTGTATTCGGATATCGGGGAGATGCTCTTCACCCACTTTGGGGTATCGGGCCCGCTGGTGCTGAGCGCTTCTGCCTATGCTGCGGAGCTTGTGCCAAGTGAAGTCACGATTTCGCTTGACCTAAAGCCCGGGCTATCCAGTGAACAGCTGGACCGCAGATTGCAGCGGGATATTGATGAATCAGGCAAGAAAATGCTTCGTACACTGCTATGTGGTTTATATCCGTCAAGACTGGCTGAACTCATGCCAGCGCTTTGCGGCGTAGATGGCAATAAAACCGCCAACGACCTCACCCGCGAGGAGCGTTTGCGCTTGGTGGAAAACGGCAAGGGGCTTGTGATTCCGCTCGCCGGTCTTTGCAGCCTCAATGAAGCAATCGTGACGCGCGGCGGGGTCAGCGTGAAGGATATCAACCCCGCAACCATGGAAAGCAAACGCATCTCGGGACTGTATGTCGCGGGAGAATTCCTCGATGTGGATGCGCTTACCGGCGGCTTTAACCTGCACATTGCATTTTGTACGGGTTATTTGGCTGGCAGTTCTGCTGCAAAAGGAAATTAAGTATTAGATAACGGTTTGGAGTTTTTAATGATGCAGTATATCGTATTGGATTTGGAATGGAATCAACCTACGAGCTATCAAAGTGCTGTGTTTCGTCGCGTGGGGGATAGTCTCTTGTTTGAAGTCATCCAAATTGGCGCGGCAAAGCTGAATGAAAAGCGTGAGATTGTGGACAACATCAGCATCCCCATTCGCCCCACTCATTACCTCACCATTCATCCACGCGTTCGGCGCATGACCGGACTCACGCAGGATGTATTATGTGACGCACCCGTTTTTCTGGAAGCAATGGAGCAGTTTAGCGAGTGGTGCGGCGAGGATTGCGTATTTCTCACATGGGGCAGCGATGATGTCAGTGTTCTTCAGCAGAATGTTGATTTTTTCCGCTATGAGAAGCCAATGCCTAAGATGTATGATCTGCAAAGACTCTATGCGCTTGAAGCTAAGAAAAGCGGGCAAACAGCGCTAAAGACGGCAATGGAAGCATATGAAATTGAGGAGGACGAGGCGCGCAGCTTTCACAATGCGATGCATGATGCCTTCTATACTGCTCAGGTATTTCAAAAGATTCAAGAACCGTCTGAGCTGTATAAGTATGAAGGCGTGGCGCGTAAACTGTCCCACAATGAGCGGCGCAGCCGTTTCCGCGTGACCAATATGGTGCCTTCTGTGAAGGATGCGCTTGCGGGCGAGATGCTGTCTGCACCCAAATGCCCCACGTGCGGTCATCCAACCAAGCTTCAAACCGAGCTTGTACCGCAGGCAAAGGGCAAGTATGTAGCGCTGAGCAAATGCGAAAGTCATGGGCTGATGTTTGTCAAGGCACGTTTTTCACTGCTTCCCGATGGACAAAAAGGCATGCATCTGAGCGTGCTGCCTGCGAATAAGCAAACCCGCGCCTATGTTCACACCAAAGAACTGCAATACCAATACAAGCGTAAGCGCGGCGATTTTGAAAACCAAGACATCGAAGACCTGACTAATGTATTCCATAGCAATATGCCCTTTGAAGACGCCTGAAAGGAGTCTAAAAATGCGTACAAATAACGCCAATGGCGATATGGAGAGTGTTATAAACGTAGTGTTGGAAGGCAAAAAGGATAGCTTTCCAAAAGGTACAATGGTCAAGGATATAGTAAGTCAGTTGCTTGACCGAGCCGAGGCGGAGCGCGTGCTGTGCGTAATGCAGGGCGGCGTATGCCTTGAACTCAACGAACCGATCATGAAGGACTGCGAGCTGCGTTCGATCACCTTTCAAGATGAAGAAGGACGGCGCGTTTACGAGCGGTCACTCAGATTTTTATTTCTGCTGAGCATGAAGCGCCTCTATCCTGATAAGCAGGTGAGGATGCTCAACTCGGTTGGGTATGGGCTGTATATCGCGCTGCTTGAGGGCGAGATGGGGCACGGGATGACCCGCGCGATTCAAAGCGATATGGAGGAACTGGCGCGTCAGGATTTGCCTTTCCATAAGGAAACGTGGACGCGCGAGGATGCCATCGCCTATTTTCAAAAAGAAGGCTGGCAGGACAAAGCAGACCTGCTTCGCTATCGTCCAAAGGAAAAAATCACGATGTACCGAATCGGCGCATTGTGCGAGTATTTTTATGGCGTGATGCTTCCCTCCACGGGCTATATCAAGGCGTTTGCCTTAAAGGCTCATTTTCCGGGGGTTGTGCTGCTCGCACCATCACCTCAAACCCCCGATGTCCCTGCGCCGTATGTGCAGCGCTCCAAGTTCTTGCGTGAATTCTCCCAATCGCAGCAATGGTGCGGCATTCTAGGCGCGCAAAACGCTGTGGATGTCAACCGTATGATCAAGGACAATAAGATTCGGGAGTTTATCCGAATCAACGAAGCGTTACATGACCGCTCGATCGCGGGGATTGCTGACGAAATCGTTTCCAGAAAAGCAAGGATCGTCATGATCTTTGGCCCTTCCTCAAGCGGCAAGACCACGTTTGCCAATCGTCTATCGGTGCATCTGCGTGTGCTTGGGCAGCATCCCAAGCTCATATCGCTGGATGATTTCTACCGCAATCGCAGTGAAATCCCGCTGGAAGCAGATGGAAAGCCCGATCTGGAACATGTGAATGCATTGGATATCCCGCTCCTTGCCCAGTCACTGGAGGGCTTGCTCAGCGGAAAAACGGTCAGCATGCCGCGATTTGATTTCACCTCGGCTCATCGAGTGGAAACAGGCTATGATCTGTCGCTCGCGGATGGCGGACCGCTGCTGCTGGAAGGTATTCACGGCATGAACGACCTCATCACATCTGAGATTCCTGAGCAGATGATGTATGGTATTTACGTGAGTGCGCTGAGCTGCATCAATCTGGATGATCATAACCGCATCCGCACAACGGATGTGAGACTGCTTCGGCGTGCGGTGCGCGATATGCGCTTTCGCAACACCAGCATTGAAGAAACCATCGATATGTGGCCTAAGGTTCGTGCAGGGGAAGAAAAGTGGATTTTCCCCAATCAGGAGAAGGCAGATGTGATGTTCAACACCTCTTTGCATTATGAGCTGCCGGTACTCAAAACCATGGCGTATGAGCTATTGCTCGCGATTCCCAAAAGCGCACCTGAGTATCTGATCGCGCATAGACTGCTCAAGGTTCTGCACTACTTTTTGCCCGTAGGCGGCGATGTGATGGATGAAATTCCGCCTCTATCCATCCTCCGAGAATTTATCGGTGAGTGCTCATTCTACGACACGCATTGACAGAACACAGCGGATATAGTATAAATAGCGGTGACCTGTAAGGGTTATATGGGACGGAAGGATGTTAAGCTTGTGGAGATAGTTGCCGAGGTCATAGAAGGTTTAATGGGGGTTATGAGTGCTTGGTTGGTGCTTATGCTCATTTACCAACTTGTCATCAGTTTATTTGGGTTCAAGCGTAATACCAAGAACTACCAAGATCACGATCCTCAAATGCGCTTTTTAGTGCTTGTGCCTGCGCATAACGAAGAGGCTGTGATTGCAAATATTGTAAAAAATTTAAACACCATGGACTATCCGCGTGAACTTTATGATTTCTATATTCTAGCGGATAACTGCACTGACCGTACAGCTGAAGTGGTACGATCGATGGGCGCAAATGTCATGGAAAGCTTCAAGGAAAGTCCTGATGCACCAACAGGCAAACCAATTGTTCTTCAAAAGGCTTTGGAGACGATTGCAGATTATCATCAGAATTACGATCTTGTAATGTTTTTTGATGCGGATAATCTTATTGACCGCAATATGTTCACTGAGGTGAACAGCCAATATCTAAGCGCAGAAGGCAAAGCGGATATTATCCAGTGCTATTTGGGCAGCAAAAATAAGAATGGTGTGGTCGCACTCTTTTATTATATGACCTATACCATCACCAATCGTTTCTTTCAGTACGCCAAAAGCCGTTTAGGGCTTAACAGCGTGGTTGGCGGAACCGGCTTTGCTGTGTCTGCACCGTATCTTCATGAACGCGGCGGTTGGACATCGATGTCGCTGACGGAGGACTTTGAACTTCAGATTGAAGCGACCTGCGAAGGACGCCGCATTTTGTGGAATAATACGGTCCGTATTTATGATGAAAAACCCACTCGATTCCGTGCCAGCTTCCGTCAACGCATACGCTGGGCACAGGGACATTGGTTTGTTGCGTTCAAAAACACGGGCCGCCTATTTAAGGCGCTGTTTAAAAAGCAAATTAAATTCAGGGAATTTTTCTCAACATTCTTGTATATGTATAGCTTAACGCCTTATGTGATTTTGGTGTTGCAGCTGGTGCTGGGTATCGTGATGGAAGTGTTCAAGTGGATCGGTCTGATTACCGTTGCACCCATGCACGCATCGTTGATTAGCTGGCTTGCGCTCAACTGGCCAAGCATCGTGCTGTTCTTCTATTCGTTTATCTTCCTGTTTTATGTGGGAGATTATTTGGATAATCACAACCGTGTCGACCTGCGTACGCTCTTCCCGATGCTTTGGAGCCTTTTGCTCAACACCATGGTTGCCGGCTGGGCGCAGGTGGTTGGCTTGTTCAAGCATCGTCAGCAAAACAATTGGGTAAAGACCGAGCATAGCATTTGCGCTGCTGAGGACATGGTGGTCAACATCGACCTTACAGTTGATGAGAGCCATATGGATGATCAGCAGGAGAATGCTAAAATCATCTCGGACAGACAAGGCGCAAGCGCCTAATGGCTCACCAAGGAGGTCAATAATGCAAAACAACGCAAGTGTTGTCAGTGTTATCGTGCCTGTTTATAATGCGGAACAAACATTGAGACGTTGTCTTGATAGTATTTTAGGACAAAGCTATGAGCACCTTGAGGTGCTTTTAGTTGATGACGGAAGCACAGATGGCAGCCTGACATTGCTCAGAGAATATGAGCGCAGCGATAGCCGCGTGCGCGTGTTTTCTGTACCAAACGGCGGCGTTTCCGCCGCGCGCAATCTGGCGATTGATCACGCAACGGGTGAATATATTCAGTTTGTAGATAGTGATGATAATTTGTTTGCAGGCGCAACGATGAATTTGATCACCGCCATGAAAGATCAAAGCTGCGAACTGACGATTGCGCCTTATATCGAAGTTGTGGGCAATATGCAAAAGCCCTGCGGTCGTTTGCAAAGCGATGAGGTGCTTGATCAGGCGGGGTTTTTGGATCACCTGAGCGCACATCCAAACAGCTTTTATTATGCAGTGCTATGGAATAAGCTCTACCGCAGGGACATCATTTGTGAACAAGGCATTCGCTGCGATCAAAGGTTTCCATGGGGTGAGGATTTTGCATTCAATGCATACTACTACCGCTATGTGAAGCGTGTTGCGGTGATTTCAAAGCCCGTATACCAGTACAGGCGCAGCCCTGATGGACTGGCAATGAGTACAGCAAAGGATACCCTGCGTCACCCAGTCGATTCCATAGGGGTGAAAAAGGAGCTGTATGAACTGTATAAGCAGCTCTTTGAGAGTGTGGGTTTGTATGAAAAGTATAAGCGGGTATTGCCCCAGTATTTGTTTAAAGTAACCATTAGTGGATAGCAATACAATAGCCGCTGTGAATGAACTTCACGGCGGCTATTTTGATATTACAAATTGTTAAGCTTCGTCCAGTACCAGCGATACCACGTTTTCAACCCCGCCTGCGTAGCAGAACATATCCACAGGCTGGCAGTGTTCAAAGCGGTAGCCGCCCTCCGCGAGCATTTTGATATCACGTGCTTGCGTAGGAACGTGGCAGCTGACGTAAACCACGCGCCGCGGCCTTGCGGCGATAACGGCTTCCACGACCTGCGGTTCAACGCCCTTTCGAGGGGGATCGAGAATTACGACATCGGGGCGAAGACCATCTGCGACCAGCTTAGGCAGTAAATCCTCCACGGCAGCGGTATGAAACTCTGCATTGCTGATGTCATTGCGCTTGGCATTGCGCTTGGCACTGTCCACCGCTTGGGGCACGATTTCAATGCCGATCACGCGGGATACCTTCTTTGCCATGCAAAGGGCGATTGTTCCTGCGCCTGCATAAGCATCAACCACAACATCGTTTTCCTTTAAATCGGCAAAATCAATCGCGCTTTGGTATAGCTTCTCGGTCTGATCGGGATTGACCTGAAAGAAGGAGAGCGGCGAAATCTCAAAGGTAAGCCCGAGCAACGATTCGTATATCACATCATCGCCGTATAGCTTCTTTGAGGATCTGCCGAGAATCACATTGGTGCGTGATTTGTTCACGCTAATGTGCAAGGCACAAAAGCCAGCTACCTTGTCGCCCATTTCTTTGATGAGATAGGGGATGTCGGGGAGCTTTTCCTGAGTGGCTACCAGCACCAGCATCAAGCTGCCGTTTCTGGATACCCGAATGACTATATGGCGAAGGATTCCCTTGCCTGTTAATTCATCATAGGGGGTAATATTGCCCTGCTTCATCCAATCGGTAATAATGGCGATGATATTTCCGAGGTCGCCCATCGCTACATCGCATCCGCTGATGGGGACGATGGAGTGGCTGCGCCTGCGGTAAAAGCCAAGCTTTGGGTCGCTTGCGCTGCCGCCAACGGGCAAAGCGGTTTTGTTGCGGCAATGCCAGGGATTCTCTGCACCCAATACAGGCGGGACATCCGCTTTTGATAACGTGAGCCCGCCGATGCGGGTAAGGCAATCAAATACCTGCGAGTGCTTGGCATCAAGGGTGGTCTGGTACGTCATATGCTGACCGCTGCATCCGCCGCAAAGCGCATAAGCGGGGCATTTAGGCTCCGTGCGGTCTGGGGACGGCGTGGTGATCCCTTGAAGCTTGGCAAAGGCATAGCGTGGGTAGACCTTGAGCGCTAACGCTTCGATCTTCTCGCCCGCCAATGCGCCTGGTACAAAAACAGTTTGACCATCATAGTCGCATATGCCTTCCAGATCGCTGCCAAGGCGCGTGCATTCAAGGGAAAGCTGTTGGTTTTTTACGATCATAGTTCCTCCGCTTGTGGTGATAGTGGTGCATCGCCGCGGCTGATGAGCCATAGCTCGCACAGGGATAGGGCAAGGGCGCTCTCCACCACAGGCACAGCGCGAACAGCCACGCATGGGTCATGGCGGCCTTTGACGGTAAGCAGTTGATTGGTAGTGTATCCAAGCGATACGGTCTGCTGCTCTTTGCCGATGGATGGGGTTGGACGGAAAGCAACGCGCGCAATGATTGGCATGCCAGTCGAAATGCCGCCCAGCAGCCCGCCGGCGCTGTTCTTGGTGGTTTGCACTTGACCGCCTCTGATTTGGTAGGGGTCATTGTACTCGCTGCCGCGCATTGCACTGCTTGCAAAGCCAGCGCCAAACTCTACGCCCTTTACAGCGGGAATGCTAAATAGATGCTGCGCAATCACTGCTTCTGCTCCTTCAAAAAAAGGAGAGCCCATACCGACGGGGAAACCGCTTGCGGCGACTTCAACCACGCCGCCAAGTGAATCCGCTTCTTGCTTGGCATGGAGGATTGCGGCATACATGCGCTCACCTGCGTCAGCGTCAAGGGTTGGGATTTGCTGAGCCTGCGCAGCAAACAGTGCATCCATGTCAGGGGCGAGTGCGTCCAGCGGAGTGTCCTCAGCCCCGCCGATGCGCAACACATGCGAGGCGATTTGTACGCCGATGGTTTGGAGGAGCTGCATCGCAACGCCGCCTGCAAATACATAGGGCAGTGTCAGCCGTCCGCTGTGATGCCCGCTGCCGCGCAGGTCATCATAGCCTGCGCTCTTGATTGTGGCAGGATAATCTGCATGACCGGGGCGCGGACGATCGGGAAGAAAACCATAGTCTGAGCTATGGGTATCCGAGTTTTCAAAGACGGCGGTGAGGGGCTGTCCTGTGGTGACATTATCCAGCAAACCGCTGATGATGCGCGGAATATCGCTCTCGCGTCTGCCCGTGGCAATGGCGCTGCCGCGTGCGGCGCGGCGCTGCACGAAAGCTTCCAATGCGGCTATGTCTATGCAAAGCCCTGCGGGCAGTCCGTCAAGTGTCACGCCAACAGCACTCCCGTGGCTTTCGCCAAAAATCTGTATGGATAGGGCTCGTCCGATGCGGCTGCTCACGATACGATTCCTCCTAGGCTTTTGTAGGTGTCCCAGAAGCCCGGCCAGGACTTGTTGATCGCACTGACGCCATGAACGGTGATGGGCGCATCGCTGATTAAAGCGGCTGCGGCTAAAAACATCACAATGCGGTGATCATTTCTGGCATCGGCCTCAAATCCGCCGCGAAGCTTCGCTGGACCGTAGACGGTTAGTTCGTCGTCGTTATCGCTCACGCTGGACTTTACCCCCAGTTGAGCGAGCAGCTCGGTCGTTGCGTCCAGACGGTCGCATTCCTTAATCCGAAGTCTGCTAACACCTCCCAGCACGGAAGCACCAGTCGCTTGCGAGCAGGCAAGGGCGAGGATGGGCGCGAGGTCTGGGATATCAGAGCAGTCAATGTCAGTTGCCATGAGGTGTGCACGCGATGGACTCACAGCATAGAGTTCGCCGCTGAGATGATAGAGCCTAAGCCCCATCCTGCGCAGCACATCCAGCACCGCGATATCGCCCTGCAAACATTGCTCGGGGTCGCTGCAAAGACCTGAAATCATTACGCTGCTGCCAATTGCATTGGCACAGAGCAAAACGGCCGCTTGCGACCAATCGCCTGAAACGGCAATGGAACCGGGCGAGGTTTCGGTGGCGGGCGCAAGTGCAAATACACCTTCGCTCATCTCTTCATACGGTACGTGAAATCTCTCCATCAGCCGCAGCGTCATGTCCAGATAAGGACGACTCACGATGGGCTTAGTGACGGTGAGGGTGGATGGTGCAAAGTTTCCGTCTGAATCGGTTGCGTGGGATAGCGCGATGAGCAGTCCCGAGGCAAATTGACTTGACTTTGTTCCGTCGATTTCGTAGGCACCTGCGTTCATTTTGCCCGAAATTTCCACATGGGCATAACGCTTATCGCCCGCAGGGATGCGCACCATTAAGCCCCCGATTTGCTCGATCAAGGGTTCGAGTGCACTCAGAGGACGGGCGAAAAGCCCAGGCTCCATTACAAAGCGCACGGCTTGCCCTCGAACCAAAAAAGCGGGAATCAGCATGCGCAGGGCTGCCGCGCATGCATGAACATGACAGTCGATTTGATCGGTAGCAGCTGCCCTAGCGGGGGCAGGAATGACGTGCAGAATATCTTCATGGGCGATCACCTGCGCACCTAGCGCGGTCACGCCGTTGATCATGGCAATGGTATCGTCACATAGCGGCGGGGTAAAGCCTGGCAAATCACACTCGCCTTGTCCAAGTGCGGCAAGCAGCAATGCGCGGTGCGCTTCGCTCTTTGCTGGTGGTAATGCAGCAGAGCCTTGCAGTTTGGCTGGATGAAAAGTTACAGAATTCATTAACGATTTCCCCCTCAATTACTCATGGGGTATCATGCGTAAAACATAACACAGTTTTGATTATAGCACACTGTATCCAAAAAACAACGGTCGGTATTTATAACCGACCGTTAAAATACAAACGATTTAATGAATAAAACGTCATATTTTCTTATTATTAAATTTATATTGGTAATGATTGTGATCAAAGAAGACCGAGGCTCTTGAAAATGAAAATCCAAAGGAAGACGGTGAGTATGGAAAACACGGTGGTAAAGACAACTTGACCGCCTGCGAGGTCATCGTTACCGCCCATTTGCTGGGCCATGGGGAAACTGCTAACGGAGGTAGGAGAAGCGTAAACGGCGATGAGCGCCGCGAGGGATACATCGCGAATCCCAATCATGACGGCAATGGATAGGAAGATCAGCGGAACGACAACCAGTCGCCCAAGGACACTGATGGTGATGAGCTTTGCATTGCTCTTCGCCTTTGTGAAGTCCAGTGAGGCACCAAGGAGGAAGAGCGCGAGCGGGGTTGCGATGGAGGAAAGCTTGCGAAGCGGCGTGCCGATGAGTGAGGGGATCGGTATCCCAAGCAGCCAGATGGCAAAGCCTGCAGCCGTGCCGAGGATGAGCGGATTGAGCAATATGCCCTTGACGATTTCCTTTGTGGAAGAATGGTGACCGCTATACATCATCAAGGCGATGGTTGACATGACATTAAACACAGGAACAATCGCGATGACCATGAGGACAGCAACGGATGTATCGCTGTTTGGATACATCATCATCACCATCGGAATGCCGAAGATAGCGTAATTGCTGCGGGCAATGCCTTGAATCATCACGCCGCAAGCACTGCGATCCTTGCACATGCGAGGCACTATAAAGAAAAGCACTGCAAAACAGATCAGAGAGGTAACAAGTGCATAAAGCAGCGTGCCATAGTCAAATACCATGCCATGCTGCGTATCTACGATATTAAAGCATAAAAGCAGGGGCAGGAAAATCTTGAAGACACAGGCATTCAGCTGACGAACGCTGCTATCACCGATAATGCCTGCCTTACGTGCGCCAAAGCCAACGAGCATCATAATGAGGAGCGGGAATACAGTATCGAGCGAGAACATGAGATCTTCCAAGGCATTCAGCCCTTTCATGACAAGAATCGAGCAGCCCTTGATGAGCTGCCTACTTGTTTTGTGTACGCGGGTTGTTAATGATGTGAACGATGAGGTTATATATTGCAGAAACATCAGCGTCTGATGCCAGTGTGTAAGCATATCATACGCCAATTCCTATTTCGTGTCAAATGAAAATCGACGAAATAAAACGGGGAAGCCAGCCATGGCTTCCCCGTCACTATTTAGCTGCTATCATTCGATTTTGAACGGCGGATCACAGTAATCTAAGCGTTCTTGCTTTGCCCAACTAGGCAGATGGTTTACCCTTTGGTCAAAGAGCAGATGATACGGTAAATGAATTTTCATGCGATGAACTCCTTTCATATGAAAAGGTGTTTATAGAACGTACATAGCGATGTTGGAAATATAGTTGAAGCTCGGATCACGGGGCTTGCTGGAAGCATCGCTTTCGTCCTCCAGTGTATTGATCTGGCCATTGCTTATCATTACGTCTCCAAGCGCTGTGATCTGTGCAGGGGTGGCATTCAAAACACCATCGTTAATTATCAGCTTCATATTTTTCTGTAGCAGTTCAGACGTTAGCTCGGGACTAAGGGTGGCAACGCCATGGTTGATAATGGTCTTGGGAGCAGTTAATGCACCGATGGTAGCCACGCCATCAATGAGTTGGAGTGTTCCTTCGTAAGGAATCCACTCGGGTTCGCCTTGGATGAGCGGAATCCAAAGATCCATTTGATCAACCGGCACATAGATCTTGCCTGTGATGTGCAGCGCTTCAAGCCTGCTAAGATGCGCGGGGTTTACCTCGTGTATATAAACAGAGCCATAGATGCAGAGACTTCCTTGCAGTGTCAGCGCATTTTGGCGGGTAACGGTCAGGCTTGACTGGCGCAGTGTGAAACCGTCGGGAATGATGATGCACCGCGATGGATCGCCGTCGTAGATGTAGGACATCAGCGCTGCATCGGATTTTGCTACAAAGAGCTGTTTGTGGCAGTCGATTTTGATGTTGCGGCTATGAAGAATTTCTGCGCTGCCCGCTTCAAGCATCACGCGCTTAAGAATATAGAGCTTTGAATTTTCGGGAATCATCATGCATTCATTGGGTGTGAGGGGTGTGTTGCCTTTGCGAAGGCGTGCACCATCGGGATAAATGACGGACTGTCCGTTGACCATCACGCCTACTTGGGTCATTGCGCTGATTTGCGATGCTGAACCGATCGCCTGCCCGTTGACAACGCCGCCTACGACCGCACTTGCGATCTCCACGGCTGTGACGGATTGATCAAAGGTGAGCTGACCGTTGATCATCAAATAGAGGTTTTGCGTGCTGCCTCCTGCAGTATAAATGTGCTGACCGTTTACGTGAACAAGGTTCATTTCATCCTTCATCAGCAATGTTGAGCTTATGTTCGACATTTCGATGCCAGAGAGGAGCTGCGCGGATTGTTCGCTGACGAGCAGGAACGCGGTATTGCTAATGGACTCAATGCCTTGAGCGGCTTCTGGGGTAAGGTTGCGGGCATCCAAATAGGAAATATTTTCATAAATGGTTTTTTTCATTCGTTTTCCCTCCGTTTTTGTAGATAGAGTTTTGCTGCACGCAATCGCGTGCGGACGGTAGCAGCGGGGATGCCGAGTATATCGCCGATTTCGGTGCTGTTTTTGCCCTCAACGCCTTTGAGGTGGACGACTTCGCGAATGTTGTTGGGAAGTGATGCGAGGATATCCTCCACATCTGCGCCGCTTAGATCGTCCCATTGTCCTTCATGATAAGGAAGCTCGGCAATGGGCTGGGGATGATTGCGCCTGAGCTGATCGATGTAGGTGTTGCGAACGATCGTAAACAGATAGGCTCTGCAAGCGTCCTCGTTTCGCTCCTGCAATACATCAATGTGCTCCAAAGCTTTGACATAGGCGGTCTGCACAAGGTCTTCCGCCGTCTCGCGGCTTTTGGTCAAGCTCTGCGCATAGCGCAGCAGTTCACCTCGCGCACCTAGCATCACTTGCTCGATTGCCATTCGCCTCGCCTCCTTTCATCAATGCTTTCACTATGTCTACGTTTATCGATGGGGAAGTGTTTGCATTTTTCAAAATGTTTATTTTGGTAAAAGAACAGCGATACAAAGTCCTGCATATGCGGGAATTCATATCGCTGAAGATGCGTCAATCCACTATCACTTAGGCTTTCTTTTTGCAAATGGTATTGGCAAGAAGGAGCATCGCTGCGACAACGGCAAAAACGCCCCATGGCATTAGCCATGAAATGGAAGAAGGCAGCTCAAATTGATAAAGCGCACTCACGGCCATGAGGATGGTGAGCACCAGGAGCCCTCGCCAATGACACGGCAGAGTTTCTTGCGGTCATATGTCGACTGCTCCTCTTTGGAAGCTGTATTATATCCTGCTATCAAGAAAGCACCTTTGCCGCTTAGCAAAACGATTGACATCACAAAGAGTAAAACCACAACCAGGCAAATGATGAGTTCTGATAGGTTCAAGTAAAGACACTCCTTTGCTGTTATAGAAATTCACCAAGGCGAATCAGTGCGTTCTTGCTGCCCTTGAGTTTGATCTTTTTAAAGAGCAGAGCAGATAGCGGAGCAAGCTCGCGCCTGATCACGGCGAGTAGGTTTTTTTCTGTTCCGCTGATGGCAGCGTCAACCTCTTCGTCATCCCCAACGAGCGAAAACTTCCCGTCGTCCAGCGCGAACGCCTTGCTAATGCCCGTATCGGTGGTGCTCAGGCGATAGCTGTATGTGATGCCGCTGAACGCTTCCTCATAGTTTCTGAATGCGTCGATGATTTGGGTAAGGAGAGTATCTAGGGTAGCACCGGCATCTGCTGCTTGATAAATGGCGTTGATGTCGCGTTTGAGCATGTCTTTTGCTGACAATGGGTTTCAGCCCCTTTCGTTTTTGAGCAGCTTGTGCATGAGCGCTGTGCAGCCGCGCAGCACATCCTGATACGTCAGGTCAAAATCCCCCGTATACCAAGGATCGGCAATGTCGCCGCTCTCGCCGCAAAAGGACAGGAGCTTGCTTACCTTATCTTCTGGATCGCCCTGAATGATTTTGCGCATGTTGCGCAGGTTGAAGTCATCCATGACGATCAAATAGTCGTGCTCGCCGTAGTCGTTGCGGGTGATTTGCCTAGCGGTTTTGTCCTTGCAGCTGATGCCGTACTCGGAGAGTTTGCGCTTTGTGCCGCTGTGCACGGGATTGCCTAGCTCCTCTGTGCTGGTGGCGGCGGAGGCGACGTGAATGCTGGCTTCAAGCCCTTGCTTTTGCACCAAATCCTTCATGACAAACTCTGCCATAGGACTTCTGCAAATGTTACCGTGGCATATAAATAGGATACGGATTTGTGATAATGTGCGGATGGTCATCATTCCTCCTTAGATATCGTGTTGGAATGCGGCATAGGCGGCATTGAGCAGCCGCTTATGGATGCGCTGCATATCGCGCCTGTCCTCCAGTGTGCTTCGCCCATTGGTCAGGAAGGTCACAAAGAAGCCGTCATCCGGGCTGACGGCGATGAGCGAGCCGCTTGCATGATCTGAAAGTCCGTAGCCGCCGCTTGGCCAGAGATGACCAAGGAATGGATTGCTGCGCTTGGTGATTTGGAAGCCGTAGCCGCGTGCATCGCTCATGCCTCGTGTGCGCTCGGTGGTTGCAAGGTGAATAGCGCGGCTGGAAAAGAACACCTGATCATCGCAGCGGCCGTTGCAGGCAAACATGGATGTAAAGCGGCTGATGTCCTCAAGATTGGTGAACAGCCCTGCATGTCCCGCAACGCCGTGCATGAACCGTGCGTTTTCGTCATTGGGCAAACCTGCCTGCCACTCCTCGGATTCAATGCTGTTATCGGTGGGCGCAATGTCTGCGCCTGAAGGCAAAAAGCCTGTGCGCCTTAGATGCATGGGCGAGCTGATATAGCGCTTCATCGCTTCATCAAGCGGCATTTGAAAAATCCTTTCAAGCAGCAATCCAAGCAATAGATAGCCCATCGAAGAGGTATGTACCTTGCTGCCTGTACCGTTGTTTAGCGGATGGGCGATGAGCGCATCAATTGCCTCGCGTGGATTTTTTGCTTCCTGCTGCAACAGAAAATAGGGCGAAATACCCGATGTGTGCGTGAGCAGGTGCAGCAGCGTGATTTTGCGCTTATCATGGGGCACATCGTCTATAAAATGGGTAAGCGGGTCATCCAAGCTCACCATTCCCTGCTCAACGGCAATTAGGAGCAGCGGCATGGTGGTTAAAATCTCGGTCAATGAGCCCACATCATAGCGGGTTGGATGGGTAACCTCGCGGGTTTTTGCACGATCTAAATGCCCATATGCGCCTGTATAGAGGATACGGGGTCCTTGCCCTGCCGCCATAGCACAGCCGGGAAACACACCGTCTAAAATGCATTGTGCTAGTAGGTCATCCACAACTTTCCACATAATAACGCTCCTTTATCATTGATGAATACGGGCAGAATATCAACCCGTTTTATTTGATCATTATACCATAGGAAACCATATACTTGCGATAGGACGGCGAAAATACTTGGTGAAATTAAATGCGGCGGATCATGGCGTTATCCTGCTGATTGGTATCGAATCTAATTGAGTGTAATTCTTGACAATACACCCAATTAGTGATATTATTTGGTAAAAGTTATGCGCAACAAAATCATAACCACTCGATTCGAAAGGACGTGTATTCACAATGAAAAAACTACTATCTATCCTTCTAGTAGCCATGATGGTACTAGGTCTCTGTTCCTTTGCAGCCGCTGAGGAAATTGACGCTGATCTAATCGCTGCCGCGCAGGCAGAAGGCGAGCTAACCGTTTATGGCAGCTGCGAAGAAGCTTACATGAACGCTGCTTGCGATCACTTCCAAGAGCTATATGGCATCAAGGTAAACCGTCAGCGCTTATCCACAGGTGAAGTTGCTGCGAAGATCGAAGAAGAAAACGGCAACCCCTCCGCTGATGTATGGTTTGGCGGCACAACCGATCCTTACAATGAGAGCATTGCAAAGGGTCTATTGCAGGCCTACGAAGCAAAGAATGCTTCCCATCTCATGGGCGATATGTACCGCGATGCAGAAGGCTACTGGTATGGCATTTACAAGGGCATCCTTGGCTTCATGGTAAATACCGAAGAGCTCGAGCGCATGGGTCTTGAAATCCCCCAGAGCTGGGATGACCTACTCAAGCCTGAATATGAAGGTCTTGTATGGCTATCCAACCCCAACACCGCAGGTACTGCAAAGCTCGTTATCAATACCATGATCCAGATGAAGGGTCATGACGAAGCAATGGAATACTTCGTTGCATTGGATAAGAACGTTGCACAGTACACCAAGAGCGGCAGCGGCCCCAGCAAAAAAGTTGGTCTTGGCGAGTGCGTCATCGGCGTCGGCTTCTTGCATGACGGCATCACCCAGATCCTTGACGGCTATGACAATATCGCGCTTGTGATTCCTTCCGATGGAACAAGCTTTGAAATTGGCGCAACCGCCATCTTCAATGGCGCAAAGAATCCTAACGCTGCAAAGCTATGGATCGAATATGCCCTAAGCCCCGAGTGTGTCAACATTGCAAAGGACAACGAGAGTTTCCAGTTCCTAGTCATCGACAATGGCGAGCAACCCAAAGAAGCAACCGAGTTTGGTCTCGATCCTAACAACGTCATCGATTATGACTTTGAAGATGCAAAGGCAAACACCTCCAAGTATGTTGAAGACTACTTCAATGCACTGGGCGAGGCAGACGATCGCTTTAAGACTGAATAAAAAAACCCAAGTGTTTATGGGGGAGGATGAATCACATCATCCTCCCCTCAACGTCTTTAATGGGAGGGAACACCCTTGATTAAGGCACAGAGTAAGAGACTCGAACGCAAGAAATTTTTTGGCGATCCGATCATGGTATCTACGATCGTTGTATTATTGATTTTTTTGGCATTGTTTATTCTTTACCCGCTTGCCATGCTGCTGGTTGATAGCATTGTGGTAGAAGGTAAACTATCTTTTGAAGTATTTAGCCGCGTCCTTGATATGGGACGATTTACAACAGCATTTGGCAATACCCTTGTGCTGGGCATGATCACGGGTCTTGGGTCAACGATTCTTGGACTCTTGTTCGCCTATGTGGATTGCTATGTAAAGGTGCGCGTGAAGGTCGTTAAGAAACTCTTTGATGTGGTTTCGATGCTTCCTGTTGTATCGCCGCCTTTTGTGCTCTCGCTGAGCATGATTTTGCTATTTGGCCGCTCGGGGCTGATTACCAGAAGCTTGCTTGGTATCTATGACTCCGATATTTACGGCCTGCACGGCATCGCAATTGTACAGATTCTGACGTTTTTCCCGGTCTGCTACATGATGCTCAAGGGTCTGCTGAAAAACATTGACCCCTCGCTTGAGGAAGCGAGCCGTGACATGGGCGCGAGCCGCTGGAAGGTTTTCACGACAGTTACCTTTCCGCTGCTGCTTCCGGGTCTTGGCAATGCATTTCTCGTTACCTTCATCGAATCGGTTGCAGACTTTGCAAACCCGATGATGATCGGCGGCAGCTATGATACGCTGGCAACCACCATCTATCTGCAAGTAACGGGTGCCTATGATAAGGCAGGCGCAAGCGCAATGGCCGTTGTGCTGCTGGTGCTGACGCTGGTGTTGTTCCTCATTCAAAAGTACTATCTGGAAAAGCGCACCTACGCAACCCTCACCGGCAAGGCTTCCAGAGAGAGAATGCTGATCACCGACAAGAGCGTAACCCGTCCGCTAACCCTTATCTGCGGGCTATTTTCAGCGTTTGTCGTCCTGATGTATGTGAGCATTCCCTTTGGCGCATTGTTTAAGTTATGGGGACGCGATTACTCGCTGACATTCAAGCATTTTGAGTACATATTCAAGTACAGCGGAATCAAGGCATTTAAGGATTCGTTTATCCTTAGCCTGATCGCATCTCCCATCACCGCGCTGCTCTCGATGATCATCAGCTATTTGGTGGTCAAGCGCAAATTCCGCTCCAAGGGATTTATCGAGTTTGTGAGCATGCTGGCGATGGCAGTGCCGGGAACGGTTTTGGGTGTTGGCTATATCCGCGGATTTGCCAATGGCGTATTCAAAACTGGTTTTATGCAAGGACTATATGGATCAGGTGCCATACTGGTCATCGTCTTTGTTGTGAGAAGCCTCCCCGTTGGTACACGAAGCGGTATTTCGGCACTGCGCCAGATCGACAAGTCGATCGAGGAGAGTGCATACGATCTTGGCGCGAACAGCGGCAAGGTATTTACCTCCATTACATTACCATTGATCAAGGATAGCTTCCTGAGTGGTTTGGTCACGACTTTCGTTCGTTCCATCACAGCCATCAGCGCGATTATCCTCTTGGTTACGCCACAGTTCTTGCTCATTACGACGCAGATTAACGAATTTGCAGAAAAGGGTAAATACGGCGTTGCCTGTGCGTATGCTACCATCCTCATTGCGATTGTGTACGCTTCGATCCTATTGATGAATTTCGTCATCAAACACTTTGGTACAAGCAGAAAGTTGAAGGGGGGAGTAAAGGATGCTGAATAAAAGCAAAGGCGTATTCCTCGAACATATTTCAAAGATTTACGTCGACCCAAAAACCGGCAAAGACTTTTACGCTGTTAACGATGTTTCATTGGAAATTGAGCCGGGGAGTTTTGTAACGTTGCTTGGTCCTTCGGGCTGCGGCAAAACGACGACACTCCGCATGATCGCGGGCTTTGAAAGCCCTGATGTTGGCGAGATTTATCTGGGGGGCGAGCCTATCAACGAACTCACGCCAAACAAGCGTGATACGGCGATGGTATTCCAGAGCTACGCGCTGTTCCCTCATTATAATGTGTTTGACAATGTGGCATATGGTTTGAAGCTTCGCAAAATCCCAAAGGATCAAATTGCAGAGCGTGTGGGAAATATTCTAGAAATGGTCGAAATGACAGGTATGGAAACCCGCATGACCAACCAGCTTTCAGGCGGTCAGCAGCAGCGCGTTGCGCTGGCGCGTGCGCTTGTGGTTGAGCCGGGCGTACTGCTCTTTGACGAACCCCTTTCAAACCTTGATGCAAAGCTGCGCGTCACCATGCGTACGGAAATTCGCAGAATCCAGCAAAAGCTTGGTATCACAGCGGTCTATGTCACCCATGATCAGAGCGAGGCGATGAGCATCAGCGACCAGATCATCATCATGCGCAAGGGCGAGGTGGCTCAGATGGGCACACCGACCCAGATCTACTATCACCCTGCGGATGAATTCGTTGCTGACTTCATTGGCGAGGCGAACTTCCTTGACGGAACAGTCAAGCAAATGAATGGCAACGATTGCGTGGTCAGCGTTCATGATCATGACGTCGTTGTTGAAACCGATGTTCCCCGCAGCGTTGGCGATGCAGTGAGGATTGTCCTTCGTCCGGAAGCAGTACAGATCAGCGGCAGCGGAGACCTGCCTTGCAAGGTGGAGCTGAGCTGCTTCATGGGAAGCTATCAGAACTATCACGTTATGGTCGGCGACAATCTCGTCAAGATCACGGATTTCAATCCGAAGAATAAGAAGATCTACGAAGTCGGTGACAAAGCTTATGTGAAGTTCGATCCGGCAAATGTTCACGTTCTGTAAGATCCGGATGCGACGGGGGAGGGCGTCTGGCCTCCCATCCAAATATCCCGCGGTATATAGG
>JAAYIN010000045.1 GCA_012523405.1 Clostridiales bacterium | reverse complement strand
TTCTCTCAGACATGGTTTGTTGGCTCCTTTCAGAATGGGTGTGTTGTGACTTCATTCTAACAGAGATCCGCAAACCTTGTCTATTTCTTTCCCTTTTTCAATTTGCGCAACTTATTCTACCTTATCCACCTTTACCCCAATAAGCAGCTTGATGGCTACAAAAAATGCACTCAATGTAGCCAATTTGTATCTGGCGGAATAGCAAAATCCCTAGAAACGCTGATATATCAACACTTCTAGGGATTCAGATAACACTAAATTATTATTCCCACTCGCAAATTCAAAGCTTGTTCTAAACAATTTTGTTTGGATTTTGTGATGGTTTTTTACTCAATTTGAGACCAGTTATCCATCGTCCATGGCTTTGGCTGGTGTGGTGTTATCAAAATGCTATCAAGATGGTATTATCAACAACATCGATTTACATCAAATATGATATCCTAAATAGTCCATTGTAAAAATCAGGAAGTAAGATACGGCTGTCTCAATATCTACTTTTTCCTTTTTAGTAATATCATTTATCAGATCTTCCCGGAGCTCGTCAAATTCGATGTCTATAATCGGCTCATCAAGCACATCCCATTCTCTCTCAGCATCACCATGCCCCCAAAGATTCAAAGCAATGGAGCCATATTTCTTTTCTATAATCTCCTTATGCATATCATGATTAATCGAAAATTCTATTGCTGCTTTTACAGATAGGTCCTTTTCTTTCATCACAATCTTTATCATGTCTTGTGCCGCTAGATTATCTGAAAAATTTAGATTAGTCATTACTATTCTCTCCTTTATATGGTTTTTCCATCAGTACCCACCTTATTATATTTGAGCATCGATGATAATTATCTATTCCCACTTACTCCTGTGTTCTGTCACTTAAGCAATTTTATTTAGGCGGCTTAGCTTGCGGTGTTTCTATTATATTAGTTATCCTTATCTTTGTGGCTACCTGGTTTTTGTTGCAGTAATGTTGTCAAAAAAGCTTATCCTTTTGGAGGATACGAATCCTTACCGTAAGAATCTTTTGCCCTAATACGTCCGTTAACACCATGAATCACTAACTCAGATCGCTGGTTTTTAGCAATTCCTTGTGCAGAAGTAATCGCTTGTTTTTGTGTAGACGTACGAAGAGTAGCCTTAGTGTTTCTTTCGCCCTTCACTTGCCAGCCACCATCTGGATGTGGAGCCACATGTTGATTTTTACCCATAATTATGCAACCTCCTTGTCAGCAAATCCAATAGCTTTATTAATACGCTCTTTCCAATTTTGAGTGTGAAATATACGTGCTTCTTGAAGCTTGTTGCTTAGAATCTCCGTTTTAGTTAGTCTTGAAGCTTGTTCCCAATGACCTTTAAAAACATATGTAGCATTGTCTGGACTATTACATTCAAACACATAGATATTTCTATCTCTAAAGCCATAAACAACATAACCAAAGAAATTTTGAGCTCCTAAAACACAGAAATCCGGATTTCGTGCCCACAAATGTTCGTGCCGATCTTTTATTATCGTTTGATTGGACTTAGAAAGTGATTTTGTGGTGGCACTAACATAATCCTTCCATATCTCCTTTTCTTTCGAACCTGCTCTTAAGATTTCCCAAGGTACTTCCATCTGATTGATTGGAGGGTTTACTGGTGCTTTTTCCTCCGTCCATGTTTCGCAGTGCCCAAACATTTCAAGTGTTATATTCATAGCAAGCCTGATGTCTTCCATATCTTCATCACAATTAGTGTATTTAGGTGAATAAAAAACATCATTCTCAATGTGAAAGGTAATTTCTTTCGGACAAGCTAGAGTTCTTTGATAGCACATTCTTGTTTGAAAGCAAGTTCCTGAATGATGATTTCCATGCCAGTCTACAATGTGGTATGCTCTTTCAAATATTCTCGGTTCTTTGGGGCGACCCTTATGAACAATCCAATATCCGTTAGCATTCACCTTAGAAGCTTTACGTAGTGGAATCGGTATTCTTTTATCTCCTTCATAAGTTGACAAGTCAAAACCATACAATGACAGCATTTCATTATCTTCTTGAGATAGTGGCACTGCTATGTACAATTTCTCCATGGGTGCAAATTCGTACAGGTACCGTTGGGGACTCCTAACACTTTTTGATCTGATTACCATTTTGACTCCTTTTGCCGTTTGCCGGCCTTTTATTACAAACAGGAACGTCGCCATCTCCGATTTGCTATATAGTGCGTATTCTTTTTAAATACACACTATATAGTGATTGCAAACAGCTCTGAAAAATGATAATATATATAATATAGCTTTATAGATATTGTATTTCTTCCAAGCAGGTGCAATATCGAATACAGAAAAGCCGCATTTAGTGAGAGAGAATCACTTTTTGCTGCTTTTTTCATTATCCTGATTTGTTCAATTGTATAAAGCCTCTAAATCACCAAAAAAGAGGCCGGGATTGCATCCAAAAGCTCCTTCTAATAATTTATTACTCAAATTAAATTTGGCTCTAGATGTCTTTAAGTCGCTCATTCGGCTGATCTGACATTTTCCAAAGTCATCCTTTGACGCGACCCATACTTGATCCCTTCTAAAACCATATTCCACGAGCAGCGGTTGATGAGATGTGCAAATTAGCTGTGCATTGTGAGGATTAGTTTTGGCGTTGTTAAACAATCCAATTATTTCTCGTGCAAGTGACAAATGCAAACCATTCTCAAGTTCATCTATTATAATAACACCTCCATTTTCTAAAACATCAAATAGATACGGCATACTTGTGAAAAGTTTCACTGTACCAAGCGACTCTTCTTCAAAAAAGTCAATAGATGTCTGACCGATTTCCTCGTTATCACTGTACATTGCATGGTCTGATTGGACCGAAACGGTTCGTCTTTTGATTTTTTCACGTCCTTCAAAATCATCTGTATCTAAATCAGAATGCCCTAATTCTTCCTCGGAAATTTCAACATTTAATTTTCTTATCGTTGGATCAGCCTTACTTAAAATTTGCACGTATTTCCTTAAACGCTCTTCTGAAAAGGCGGTTTCATCGTCTAGTGGAACACTATGGCTTGCTGCCATATTTAGAATAAGTATTGATTGAATACCTTCAAACACAGTTCTAGCTAATGAATTATTAAGCGCAGCAGCCATTGATAGGCAAAGCGCTTCTTCACGTACCACACCCTTATTGCTTTCAAATGATTTTAAGTCGGATCGCAAATATATATCCTTATTGGCTGATGACTTTCTTTCAAGAAGAACTTCTGTGCGGCGATATTTTTTTGTTAATCGCTCAGACACTATTTTTTTTCCCATTATCTCAAATTCATAATGATAATTTGTTTCCTCAATGACTATATCAATAGCAAATAATGTTGGTCTACCCTTATACTGTTCATCAAAGGCAAAGTTTGGTACAGCCCTATCTAAACTTTTCATGATGGATGGAGAAAAAAATTTCCTATTATCATCAAGCAATGTTGAGAATACCATTATTCGCTGCATTTCTCTTAGTATTTTACAAAAAAAAGTTTTTCCGCTACCATTTGCACCATAAAGAATTGAAACTTTGCTGAAAGCATCTGATCCAATTGTAAAGACATCATCCACCAATTCTTTTTTTCCCTGATCTATTGTTGTATAAAATGATATCTTATCAGCAAAAGAAGCAAAATTCCTCGCAGATAAAGACTTCAAAACACAATTAGGCATAACATTTCCCACCTTTCGCCAAAATTGTAACATAAACCAGCAAATATGTCAAATGATAATTTGAAAATTTCTACATGCATGTTGATAAAAGCGATTTAACGATTATCTTCTATTTGATTATATTTATATTCTTCAATTTCCGTTCTCTTGCATATTTTACCGTCTGTGCTGTTCCGCTAGCTGGATATAACTGCGCACAAATACAATACCCCGACCGATTCACCATATAGTGATTACGCTTCTTCATGCAACCGTCTGTATAGTCCTCTGAAACATAGATGATCACGTCTGCTTCACCAAGCAAGCCATGATAAAGCTCTTTCTGTTTCGCACTCCACAGTTCATCTTGATTTCTGCAAGGCAAAGCAAAAATCAAGCGAATATCATGACCCATTTCCTTCTTTGCAACAATCAATGAAGCCGCGATCTGATCGAATCCCAGTGCACCACCTGATATGAAATCTGTCACACCTTGACTAATGAGGTTATCCACCTCTTGGTTAAGGCGTATTATTATCTGCTTGATTTTTTCCTTTGGTAATCTACGATGCCCTGTGAAACAACAAGTTTTTGATTTTTCCATAACATCCAACTCCTTTTTGAAATACAATGCACTTAATATTAGTGCATTGTAAGAATAACAACACATCATTCACTTAAAATAAAGGTGTATTAAGTGCACACTGGATTTTTGAGAGGATGAACAACATGAAGAAAACAAAACATATCAGCATTCGGATTGATGAGGACGTGTTGCGAAAATTTCACTATGTATCCAAATATGAGGATCGTTCTGCAAGCGGACAAATCATGTACCTGATTAACAACTGCATTAGATCGTTTGAAGAAAAGCATGGTGCTATCCAATTGTCCGATGAAATAGAGAAATGAGGCTTGCCGTTCGCGGCGAGCCTCATCCCATTAGTTTATTGTGTCATCTTTATTTACTACGTCTTTATTTTTCCGAAGCAAATGCCCCAAGCCATGCTGCATAATAATTGATTTGTAAAAATCATTGTTCTGTAGTAGGTCTTTGTTTTTCTGCTTCAAAGTGCCCACATCTAGCTGTTCACGAATCGAACGGTATTTATTTAATTCCTGTGTCAAAGCCATTACTTTAGACTTAAGTTCAGCAATTGTTCTTTCAGCGGCTTTCAGAAGCTTTTTTAACGTCCCTTCGTTTTTTTCCTGCGCAATATACTTTTTAGCAGCAGTTGAAAGACGGACAAAATCTTCCCGACTCAGCATGACCTTTGTGGACAGTGGCACATTTTTAACGTCAATTTGTTGAACTGACTTTATGTTTAACTTCTTTTTTTGTATGGCGGAAATATCATTAGCTAGCTGTTTGATTTCTTTCGCACGTTCTTCTTTTTTATAATTCATCACACTTAAATGCTCGTCGTGAGTTCCAAGCTGTTCCCATTCTATACCATGATGTTCCATTGCCTGCGAAAGTTGCTCTTTCTCTGAATGTACCCATTGATTCCATTCGGTTTCTCCCCGTGCGCCACCAGCAAAACCTTGATCAGCAAGCGCTTTTTTGAGTGATACCCGTGTATCGAGCCCACGCTTGCTTCCTGTGGTAAATGGTACAAAATCAATATGCAAATGGGGCGTAGCTTCATCCATATGCAGATGCGCTGAGAATATATATAGGTTTGGGTTGCGTTTTTGAAAGTCCTCCATATATGCATTTAATACCTTTGCAGCAAGTTGACCTTCGCCCGATATCGCTGACATGTTTTCATTGTTACCGATTTGGAGGATGACTTCATAAAAAAGCTTTTCCTGTTTGCCTGTGCGAATTTTTTCGTAGTAATTGTCAATCCGCCGATCAGCCCTTTTTTGTTTTGCATTATATCGATCGAGTGCTTCGTCAAACAGTTTGTGATACACGTCTTTGATAGGCTCATTGTAATACGTTATGTTCTGTGAGGTGCGTTCGCTATCAACATTCGCAGCCTTGAACTTTCTGCTGTTGTGGCTAATGGAACCTTTGCCAAGCATGACGCTAATTGTTCGTTTCATAATTCTTCTTTCGTTCCATTCCTTTCCGGTGTATGCCGAGGTTTTGTTACTTTTGTCAAAAGTAACGCAAAAGCACTTTTGACACTTCGTATCAATAGTGCCATGCGCTCTCTGAGAGGGAAGGGGCTTTGCCCCACCATCTGCGGACGGCTCCCCAATGCTCATCGCCCTTTGAAAAGGGCGGCCGCATAGCTTCCCTAAACTTCTTCACTCGCCGTTAGGCAGGAGGAAAGGCTTTCCCTTTCCTCTGTCAGCAAGTGTTTTCCGTGAGAAAAATCAATGGGTTCGGGTTGTATTGCCTGACGGCAATTTCCTCCCGCAAGCATGCCCCATTGACTTGTTCTCCGCTCCCCGTGACGGTCGTGACGATGGTGACGATGTTTTTCACACCGCCACCGATACCATAATCATCGACACGACCGTCACCATCGTCACGCTTCTGCAAACAACGTAAGTTTGATATTCCTTCCGGCATGGCTGCGACTGCTCTCATAACGCACCTGATGCTCATTTAAGAGCCTCCCAGCTTTGACATTCAACTGCATGGAGAGAACATTGGGCTTCATATCAATGCCAAGTCTTTCCACGAGCTCCGTCGGAGTACCGCTCCATTCTGGTCGTTCGGCTGTTACCAATACCGCTACAGCCTCAAGAATAGGGTCGGGCGGTTCTATCCAAAGTTCGGTTTCGGCTTTTTCAAGATTCCATATCAATCGATCTAAATCTCTTGTGAGATGTAGACGCTGGTCTTGCTGATCACGACCTGAAATGTCCAATGTGGCACTGTCACTTGTTCGCTTTTCCTTCTGAAGAAGAAACGCTCCATCGGCAGCTCCTAGCAATCCATTCGTACCAGAAATCATATCAAATTTATCATCTGCTTGCTGTTTGCGTGTGTGATGAACCAGCAGCAAGCAAATATGATGACTGTCTGCAAACCGTTTCAATCGTCCGACAATATCGTAGTCAGTTGCATAGCTGAACTTCTCACTTCCAGCCTCACGAATCTTTTGGAGGGTGTCAATGATAATGAGCTTCGTGTCAGGATGCTCCTTTACAAAACCTATTAACTGTTCATCTAACCCATTCCCAAGCTGTTTTGCGCAGATCGTGAAGTGTAAATTTTCAGTACTGTCTGTACCATACATACGGAACAAACGCTCCTGTAGGCGCTTTTGCGTGTCCTCTAGCGCAAGATATAGTACGGTTCCTTTTTTCACGGAGTACGTCCAGAGATCGTATCCCATGCTCACATGATAGGCAAGTTGCGCCATTAGGAAGGATTTGCCTACCTTCGGTGCACCGACAAACAGGTATGTTCCAGCGTAGAACAGACCGTCAATAATGGGTGGTCTGCTGTCGTACACGTTTTCGTACAGTTCACGCATAGAGAAAGTAGGCATAAAGGAAGGATCACTTAACCGCTCCATCTGTCTTTGGATTTTTTCAAAGTCATAATCTTCATCGTTGATTTTATCGGAATCATCTGATACACTTTGCTTGGTGTTCTTTTGAATCGGCTGTTCCCCATCTGCTCTAACAGGTGGAATCGGAACAGTCGCTTTTTCTTGCTCAAATATCATTCTCATCCTCCTTCATTCCGCCCATTATGACGGCAATCAATTCGATGTTATCCAGCAGGTCATCGCTAACCGTATTGCCTGATGCGATACGTTGCAATTCTGTTCGCAGGGCCGCAAGCTCATTTCTCAGAGCTTTATAGACTCTAGGATTTCCCTGCACAATCACATCACGGCATTGCAATCGCCTAATGATATAATCTTGCTTCGTTAGTCCCGATAGCCTGACAACAGTTTCAAGCTGTTCATCCTCTTCTGGTGATATCCGAAACGCTACCGTTTTGCTTCTCCAACGGCCTTGTCCATCGTGAACTTTCAGTGACATAATCATAGTCCTCCTTCTGTGCGTTTGATGTTCAACTGGGTTGCCATTTCAGTTTGTTTTGAGGGAAATAGATGAGCATAACGATACGTAATATCAATGCTCTCATGTCCAACTCGATCAGCAATTGCCAACGCAGAAAAACCCATATCAATAAGTAGTGAAACGTGAGAGTGCCTAAGATCATGAATCCGTATGCGTTTCACTCCAGTTGCCTTAGCACCTCTGTCCATTTCATGATGCAGATAGTGTTTGCTAATTGGGAAAATGCGATCTGTTACCTGTGCACCGTAAAACATTTTGATGTACTCTTTCGTTTCCTGACAAAGAAATTCTGGCATTGCAATAACGCGATTGCTTTTCTTCGTTTTTGGCGTTGTAATCACATCCTTGCACTTAATCCTTTGATAAGATTTATTGATGGAAACCGTGCCTTTTTCAAAGTCGAAATCCTGTGCTGTCAACGCAAGCAATTCGCCCACTCGGATGCCACACCAGTACAGTATTTCAAAAGCGTAGTATGAAAGGGGCTTGTCCATCATGGCATCTGCAAATTTCAGGTACTCATCCTTCGTCCAAAATAGCATCTCTTTTCGTTCTTCCGTTCCCATGTTTCCAGCCTTTGTTGCTAGGTTAAGCCGTAGGTCATAATAACGCACGGCATGGTTGAAAATAGCACTCAATTGGTTGTGGATAGTCTTGAGATATGTTGAAGTATGAAATTTCCCACGCTTATCTTTCGTAGATCGGATTTCATTCTGCCAATCCATCACATCCTTTGCCGTAATCTCCGATAGCTTGCGCTTTGAAAAGTACGGTAGGATCTTATTCTTGATGATGTTTTCTTTGGTGAGCCATGTGTTTTCTTTTAGACGCGGCCGAATGTCCTTTTCATAAAGCTCCGCAAAGCTCTCAAAAGTCATATCCACATCTGCTCGCTTTTGTTGCAGGAACTCCCGCTCCCATTCAAGAGCCTTGGCGCGTGTAGCAAAGCCGCGTTTGCATTTCTGCTTTCGCTCGCCCTTCCAATCGGTATAGCGAAACATAACATACCATGTCCCGTTAACTTCGTTTTTGAATGCTGCCAATACTATATCCTCCCTTGTTTTTCATCTACCTGCACACCATAGAATTTCTCACAGAAATATTTGCGATCAATTCTGCCTGCGATGGTGATGCGGCCTTTGCTTTTGAGTTCCTCGTTGAGTTGACGAATCAATTGATAAGCATAGGGTTTTGACACATCCATCGATTCAGCGACTTCTTCAACTCGCATGAACATTTTTTCGCCCAATTTGTTAACCTCCTTTCTACTGCTCACAAACACTAAACATATTTGCTAAGTGGATTATACTAAGCATAATAGTTAAAGTCAAGTGGTTTGCAGGAAATTCTTTAACTATTATGTTTAAGTTTACATTGACTGTTCCTAAACATATATGCTATGATTGATTTACACTATATTTACCTGTGATGGGAGATGCGATTATGGCAATTGGTGAAAGAATACATTTTCTACGCAACCTACGCGGTATGACCCAAAAATATCTTGGAATGGCAGTGGGCTTTAGCGAAAAGACTGCTGATGTCCGCATGGCGCAGTATGAGTCTGGCACAAGAACCCCGAAGGCCGATTTAACTGCTGGGCTGGCTCACGCACTTGATGTATCACCTAAGGCACTAGATGTTCCTGACATTGACAGCAATATTGGTCTGATGCACACTTTGTTTACGCTTGATGATTTGCGAGGATTGCATGTCGGTGAGATTAATGGAGAGATATGTTTGCGGCTAGACAAGTCCAAAGGCAAAACCTATGAGGGCATGTTGCAGATGCTTACCGCTTGGCGGGAGCAGGCCGCAAAGCTGGAAGCTGGAGAAATTACCAAAGAGGAATACGACCAGTGGCGTTACAGATATCCCGAATTTGATACAACGCAACGGTGGGCTAAGGTTCCTTCTCAGGAATTAAGCAATTCTCTCGTTGATGCTTTCAAAAGCCAATTGAAAAACGACTAATTTTTTTAGTAGAGGTGATTAATGTGGCACAGCAATTATTGCGTAATCCTGATATTGAACCAACGAACGACATTATTCTCGATGGGCTAGGTGCATCTAGTGATGTTTATGCTCACTTTCTTGAAAGACTGAAGGAATATGATGTCTCGCTTATGGATTGGCGCTTCTACAATGATGGGAAAGCGTGGCTTTCAAAAGGCGAATACAAGTGGACTACAGCACGAGGTACAAATAAAGTAAAACCTTTGTTCTGGCTTTCTATCTGGGAAGGGTTCTTCAAAGTATCCTTTAACTTTTCTATTAAGGTGCAGGATGAGCTGATATCCCTACCAATTAGCCAAGAAGCAAAGAATATAATCAAAAGTGCAGATGTTAAGGGCAAAACCATGAGGTTTATTCCTGTCATTCTTGATGTTGATGACAGTACACTGCTTGACGATTTCCTTGTCCTAATGCAATTTCGGAAAGAAAAAGTATAGTTGTTGAGACAAAAACGGCTTTACTGATAATCAACTCAGCAAGCCGTTTTTCAATGGAAGAACATTCGTTGGCGTTCGTACACTTACAAACCACTTGCAGTGCAGAATAAACGCCTGATATGCTCCTGTTATCAAACTGTTATCAAAAGGTAAAAAAGAACCCCTGAAACCCGCTTGTTTAGCGAGTTTCAGGGGTTTCGTCATTTATTCCCACTCAATAGATGCCGGTGGCTTTGTCGTAATATCGTACAAAATACGGTTTACGCCCGCAACCTCGCCAACGATTCTCGTTGCGATCTTACCAAGAATCTCATAGGGAACTTTCGCAATGTCTGCCGTCATGAAGTCATCGGTAGTCACAGCACGCAGTGCAACTGCATAATCATAGGTGCGCACATCGCCCATCACGCCAACCGAACGGGCGTTGGTCAGCACGGTGAAGTACTGAGAAATGGATTTATTTAGTCCTGCGTTTGCAATTTCTTCACGTAGTACGAGATCGCTCTCGCGAACGATGCGTACCTTCTCGCGTGTTAGCTCGCCAATGACGCGGATCGCAAGACCCGGGCCTGGGAAGGGTTGACGGCGAATGAGGGCTTCGGGAAGTCCGAGGGTTAGGCCAAGGACACGTACTTCATCTTTAAAGAGCATTTTCAGTGGTTCGACAAGGCTGTCAAAGCCAAGTTCTTCCGGCAAACCCCCAACATTGTGGTGACTCTTAATCACTGCGCTGCCCTTCACTTTACCGCTCTCGATCACGTCAGGATAGATGGTACCCTGTGCAAAATGATCGCGCTTGCCAAGCTTTGCAGATTCTTCTTGGAACACCTTGACGAAAAGATGTCCGATGATCTTGCGCTTGGTTTCAGGATCGGTCACGCCTTCCAGCTCGGTAAAGTAGCGATCTGACGCATCCACATGGATCAGTTCAACGGGGAAGGTGTTTGTAAACACTTCAACAACCTGATCACTCTCGCCTGCACGCATGAAACCGTGGTCGACATATACGCAGGTCAAGCGGTCCCCAATTGCACGGTGGATCAGCGCAGCGGTAACAGCACTATCAACGCCGCCTGAAAGTCCAAGCAACACTGTGCCTTCGCCAACTTGATCGCGAATCTGCTGCACGGCCATTTCTGCATAAGCTTCCATCGTCCAATCATAACCCAAGCCGCAAATCTTATGAAGAAAGTTCTCAATCATGCGAGTGCCTTCATCGGTATGTGTTACTTCCGGATGGAACTGCACGCCATATAGTCCGTGCTCCTCATCTGCCATCGCAGCAACGCTGCAATGATCAGTATGTGCAATGACCTGAAAGCCCGTTGGTGGCTGCATCACCTGATAAGTATGACTCATCCAGCAAAAACTGGTCTCGCTCATGCCTTCCAATAGGCCCGTCTCCCTTTGATCCATATGAACAGGTGCTCTGCCATATTCGCGCTGAGCACATTTTTCAATTGTAGTATCAAAGAGATGTGCCATGAGCTGCATGCCGTAGCAAATGCCAAGGACAGGCACGCCAAGTGAAAAGAGTTCCTTATCAAGCATGGGGGCGTCCTCATCCAGAACGCTTGAAGGACCACCAGACAGGATGATACCCATCGGCTTTGTTTGGCGGATCTCATCTAATGTTGCGCTGTATGGCAGCACAGTTGAATATACCTTGCTCTCACGAACGCGGCGCGCGATCAGCTGTGTATACTGGCCACCAAAATCGAGAATTAGGACACTCTGCGGTTTTTCCATAAATTGCGTTTCTCCTTCCGAAACTATCACGTAAAGCTCGTTTAGCCTGTTTGTATCTATACAAACAGCTTATTTATTGTGCCACAAATCATTGTGATACGCAATAGCTGCGCAAAAAAAGTCGAAAAAAACAGAGCATAACTCGCTTGGAATTCTACACTTCTTCATTTTTCAAAAATAACTTGACACCCAAGTAGCCAGAGTGTATAATATTCAAGGTTGCCACATACTGCAGCTGCTTTGGAGAGTTGGCTGAGTGGTCGAAGGCGCACGACTGGAAATCGTGTTTACGTTAACCCGTAACTAGGGTTCAAATCCCTAACTCTCCGCCAGTAGAACCCTTGAGCCGTAACGGTTTGAGGGTTTTTGCTTTTTTTGGCAACGGAATCGTGTGTTCATGTAGTCGTAAGAATCGTGTGCGATTGGATTTTAGAAATCGTGTGCGTTCAGCCAAAAAAAGCTCAGAATCGTGTGTACCTCAAAATGTTAAAAAAATTTAACATTTAAAATTATTTACTCTTCAACTCGTCTATATCTCCGCATAGTCGTTCAAGTGTTTTCGTTATGTCTGACATTTTTTCACCATAGATACTGATAATGTCCATTAATTTACTCTCTCTTTTAAGGTTTTCATCTTGTATGCGTTGCGTGAAATTAAACATAAAGTAGCCTAACCCCAATACGCAAACAATAGGAAAACCAACCGTCTAAATAGCTGTAATTACTGCTTCCATTTCTTGACCTCCTATAATTGTGGTTCTAAGTTCTATAAAACCGCTGTTATTGTGTGTTTCGCCTTAGTCATCGTTTCATTCGCTGTTATAACATCACTCCATTCATTAACCGCCTTATTATAGCATTCTATTTAAACAATAGTTTATCCTCAATGGTGGTGCATCTACCTGACGAAAAAAAGCCGCATACGCCATTGGGCCTAGAACGAATCAAGCGAATGGTTGATAAGGCAGAACGACTTAACGTGAATATTGCGCTGGAAAATCTATGGAACCTAACAAATCTGTCCTGCGTACTGGAACAAGCGGATTCTACGCGAATCGGTCTATGCTATGATTGCAGACACCATTATCGCTATTATCCCGACAAGGATTTGCTATCAATGTACGCTTCCAGACTCATGGCGCTTCATCTGCATGACATCAATGGAGTGGTCGGGCATTACCAACCACACAGTTTGCCATTTGATGGTATCATTGATTGGTCAATTGCCATGAACGAAGTTGCAAAATCCGGCTATTGCGGTGCAACTGCAATAGAAGTTATGAACTGGGAATATTCGGATTTAACAGCCGAAGAATTTTTATGTAAAGTGTTTACGCAAGCAAAAAAGCTCGATGAATTAAGAATTGTATAATCCGCACATACTTTTTCTTGCGCAGCCTTGATAAAATAGCATCAAAGCCTCAATCCACAACGGATGGAGGCTTTTTCATTATCAACTGAATAAACCCTTCATGTGCCTACCATCACTCGTTATTCTGTTTTTTGCATGCGCTCCAATCATGCAGGCATTGCATTTTTTCTATTAGCTTGCTAAAATCATCCTATCTATGGAAATGCTCGTTCGAACCAAATGCATCAAAAACGAGAGACGTGAGATTAACATGCTCATCAGACCCATCAAAAGCAATGAAATCATGCTCCTGACGGATTTTATCTATGAAGCGATTCATCAACCCGATATGAGTGACCGCATCCCAAGAACGATCATCCAAGACCCGTCCATATGGATTCATATTGACGGTTTTGGGACAAAAGCTGACGATCACTGCCTTGTAGCGCTGGTCGATGATTTGATCGTCGGCGCTGTTTGGGTGCGGTGTATCAATGCATTCGGACATATTGATGACAGCATTCCCGAGTTTGCCATTTCTGTTTATCCTCACTATCGAGGCAAGGGTATCGGAACCCGCTTGATGCAGGAGATGATGAAGCTGCTTCGGATCAAAGGATATTCAAAGGCTTCGCTCGCCGTACAAAAAGACAATGCTGCCGTGACGCTGTATCAGCATGTTGGCTTTGAAGTCATGGGCGAAAACGAACAAGAGTACATCATGACCATCGACCTTAACTGACTTGCAGTACTTCGACACACTCCTCATAGAAAGGAATCCATTATGCAAACCATTCTCAGCTACCTAAGCGAACTTAAGCAAAACAACAACCGTCCATGGTATCACGCACATAAAGAAGAATATAAAACAGCCAATGCTGCTTTCCTGCAGATCATCCAAACGCTGATCTTTGAAATTGGTCAAACCGATGATAGCATCCTTCATAACGATCCAAAGGAAGTAACCTTCAAACTGATGCGAGATACCAGATTCAGCCATGACAAATCCCCCTACCGACCTGCATTCCGAGCGCATATATCCTCCAAGGGAAAACTGCCTATTCCAGTTGGCTACTACCTCATGATCATGCCCGACAACCGTTCTTTTTTGGGCGGTGGTCTGTTTGCCGATATGTTCAAGGATGCAACCACAATGATTAGGGACTACATCACACAAAACGGCGAAGAATGGGGCGCGCTCATCAGCGACACCGCTTTTACAAAGCATTTCGTGGTGAAAGGGGCTGCGCTCAAAAACGTGCCTCGCGGATATGACCCGCTGCATCCGCAAGCGGAGTTCCTCAAAAACAAGAGCTGGTATTTGGAATGCCCTGTTTCAGATAAGCAGCTTACCGCGGATGATTTCATTCCCATGGCAACTGAAGCATTCATCGCAATGCAGCCATTCAATGCATTTCTCAATAGGGCTCTTGCAGATTTTCAAATGCCAGCAAGACCATAGCTTGAATAAAGGAGCGAATCCATGTTGACTGAGCAGCAATTCCAAAGCATTAAAAACCGGGTTCACCTAAACGCACGAGAAATCGAACTGACCATGTGGAAATACCACTTTGAAGACGGATCAAAGGAAGAAGTGCTATCCGCTTTACCAGCCTATCCAAACGCAGATGGCGGATTTGGTCACGCCTTGGAAGCGGATCATTGAAATCCAAACGCAACGCCAATTACCACACTTCACGCCATCAAAACGCTAAGGGATCGCGAATATTTCGACTTAAGCCATCCCATCTATCAAGGCATTATGGCATACCTGACCAGCCAAAAGGATCTGATGGATAATGGATGGCGCTTTACCATTGCATCAAACGATGATTATCCGCATGCGCCTTGGTGGAATTATTCAGAGGAAGCGAATCAACTGGAGCGCTACGATGTGACAGCTCAGCTGTGCTCATTCATTCTAACCTACTTTGATCAAGGCTCCGCCCTATATCAAAAGGCGCTTCTTCTCATCAATGACTTAGCCGCGAAGATGCTTAGCAGCAATCAATTCGGCGATATGGGCATTGACGGCTTCATCGTATTGATTGAGACACTCAGGCGTTTAAAGCTTGACGGTGTTGACTGCAACAAAATGCAAAGCAGGCTGCATGAGTTGGTGAAAAAAGCCATTGATAAAGATGCTTCCCGTTGGGCGTTTTATGGCGTTCGCCCTTCCAATTACATCAAATCCCCCAGCAGCCCATTCTTTGAGGAGAACAAGGCGCTCGTTCTAGCTGAGTATCACTATCTGCTGGACACATTGCCACAGAACGATGTTTGGGGCATCACATGGACATGGTTTGATAACCTGGAGCAATATTTTAAACAATTTGCCATCAGTGAAAACTGGTGGAAGTCTGAAAAAGCACTTGAGAAGATACGCTTCCTAAGGAATTTTCAAGAGTTAGCATCCAATCACCAATAGCAGCGCAAAGGAGTCACATTATGATGCTCATCAGAGAAGCCCAGAGCCATGACCTGCAAGCATTGCTTGCACTATATACCCAACTGCACGGCAATGAAATGTCCGCCATGGATTCGGCCATTGGAGGCCTGTGGAATAACATCATGACCGATCAGAACCATCACGTCATCGTCGGTTTGAGCGATGATCTATTGGTTTGCTCCTGCGTGTTGATCACTATGCCGAATCTCACCCATCAGCAGCGCCCTTATGCCTTGATCGAAAATGTGATCACACATGAAGAACATCGAAACAAGGGCTATGCGTCTGCGCTGCTAGATTTTGCAAAGCAGTTGGCTATGAATCAAAATTGCTACAAGATCATGCTCATGACGAGTTCAAAAAAAGAAGAAACCCTACGCTTCTATGAAAAAGCGGGTTTTAATCGCGAGGATAAGACCGCATTCATCCAGTGGCTATAATTTATTGTTAAAGGGGGAACCGTGATGACAATTGGTGAATTTTGGCTGATCTATATCACGGAGGCTAGACTCAGCGAAGGCACCAAATACATTGATTCTTTTCATTTCGGATCAGATGAAAAGCTGGCAAACGAATTGCTCGCACTCGTATTGATCGGACAAAAGCAAGCGACTACCAGCTGTTTGAAAGCATATGAGATAGAAGGTGATGAGCTGCCAAAAGTGGGGGGCTACAGCATCGTTACCGATTGGGATGGCACGCCCAAATGCGTGATCCAAACAACCCAAGTGACACTCCTCTCCCTTCGTGATATGACGTTTGATATTTGCAAAAGAGAAGGCGAGGATGAGTGCCTTCAAACATGGCGCGAAGCACATATCCCGAGCTTCACGCAAGAGGGCGTAGAGCTTGGGTATGAGTTTACAGAGGATCAGATGGTTGTCTTTGAAGACTTCAAGCTCGTATATCAAGCCTAAACCCCGCATAATAACGCATTCGCAACCACTGGTTGACAAACTTCCAACCCCGCTTTATAGCTCGCAACCGTCAATCATGGTACATTGTTTTTGTCGGATGACGCAAAACAAAGAAGAGGTGAAGGAAATGATTTTAGCAGATAAAATCATCATGCTCAGGAAAAAGAGCGGATGGTCACAGGAAGAATTAGCAAATCAAATGGACGTATCCAGACAATCGGTTTCCAAATGGGAGAGTGCGATGTCCGTCCCTGACCTAGGGAAAATACTCAAGCTCTCAGAAATATTTGGCGTAAGCACTGATTACCTGCTTAAGGATGAAGTAGAACTTGAAGAAGATCAAATCCAAGAGGTGGACACTACAGATCAAGCAGCGCGCCGCATTTCACTTGAACAAGCCAATGACTTTTTGTCCGTCAAAGAACAAACCGCTAAGTGGATTGCATTTGCTACCTTTCTTTGCATCATCTCTCCCATTCCGCTTCTGCTGCTCAGTGCCGCATCAGAGTTTGGGCAATTATCCATCTCTGACAACCTTGCTGTCGGCCTCGGTCTTATTTTGTTGATCTTGATTCTTGTACCCGCCGTCTCGCTCTTCATTATCTGCGGTAAAAAAACAGAAACCTTCGAATTTCTTGAAAACGAATCCATTGATACCGCCTATGGTGTTTCCAGCATGGTAGGTGAAAGGCGAAGCCGCTACAGCAACACCCACACCAAGTATAACGTTCTTGGTACTTGCCTCTGTATCTTGTCAGTCATCCCGATTTTCGTCAGTATTCTGCTGCCTGAAAACACGATGCAAGGGTTCTACATGGTTAGTGCAGTCGCTCTGAACTTGCTCTTGGTCGGCATCGGCGTGGTTTTCTTCATTATTGCAGGCATCAATTGGGCGAGCATGCAAAAGTTGCTGGAAGAAGGCGAGTATACAAAGAAGCAAAAAGCAATGAACCAAGGTACAGAAAACCTAAGTGCCGTTTACTGGTTAATTGTCACTGCTATTTATCTTGGATACAGCCTTATCACAGACAAATGGAACAGCAGCTGGATTATTTGGCCTGTTGCAGGTGTTGTTTTTGCAGCGCTTATCGTCACATATCAAGCGGTACGCAGCAAGGAGAACAAAACTTAATACCATGCGCAGCCTGTTGTTGGGATGGCAATGGGCTGCTTATGTATTGATACGCATGCTGCGTACTGCTATCATGGAATATAGACAAACCGCCACCGAATGCAAAGATGTACGCCAATGGAGGAATTATGCAGAAGGTCAAATTACAGCACATCCGAAAAATCTTGCTATATATGAATATGGCTGCCCATCGTGCAATCGCCGCTTGAGGCATATATTCCTAGAAGGCTATTGCCCCTCTTGCGGCGAATACCTGCATCCAACTGCTGAGGATAATCAGGCGTATGCTGCTCTGCGAGATAACAACATGCTAGACTAGCATTGCGGGCGACGTTGATTCGCCCAAAGCTGCGTTTATTTCATTTTCAAAAACCAAAATACATAGCAAAAGGGTCACCCCGTCGCTGGGATGACCCTTTTGCTATGACTTTTCTTATAGGCTTTCGGCCTTTGGTACATTTCGTTTCATCAAGTACATGCCCCCAAGGAGCAGTACAGGGAATACAATGGCCGCCAAAATACCAATTTTCAAATTATCACTGAATGCGCTTGAAATGAGCCCCACAAACGTCGGTCCGCCTGCGCAGCCTAAGTCTCCCGCAAGTGCCAGCAGCGCGAACATTGCCGTTCCTCCGCCGCGAACCGATACCGCTGCACTGCTAAACGTACCCGGCCAGAGGATACCGACCGACAGTCCGCAAAGCCCGCAGCCAATCAACCCAAGCACGGGGGATGCAGTAAGTGAGATCAAGAGATAGGAAAAGCAGCAGAGCACACTGCTATACACCATAAAGCGGGATAGCGGGATGCGGTCACCAAACTTTCCATAAATCGCCCTAGATGTACCCATGAGGACTGAGAACATCATGGGTCCTGCGAGATCACCAAGGGTTTTGGTAAACCCCAAGCCCTTTTCTGCAAAGGTCGATGCCCACTGGCTCACCGATTGCTCGCTCGCACCAGCGCAGACCATCAGCAGCATCAGAATCCAAAATACCTTGTTTGAAAACAAACCTTTGAGTTTGAGCCCTTCATGCCCGCCGTTATCCAGCGATGCAATCGGGACTTTGCTAAATACAACCGCATTCACAGCAGGAACCAGCGCAAGTAAAACCGCCAGCACCTTCCAGTTTTCAATACCAAACACTGCAAAAAACAATGTAGAAATCAAAATCAAACCTACACAACCCCAGCAATAAAACGAGTGCAGCAAGCTCATCGCCCGCTCCTTGTTCTTGGTAGGGCAGGCTTCCACGATTGGGCTGATCAGCACTTCCAGCAGTCCGCCGCCAATCGCATAGACGGTCACCGCAATAAGCAGACCAACAAATGGATCAGGCAGTATTTCCGGCAGCACTGCCAGCAGTACGATACCCACCGCCGCAAAGATATGCGCAATCACCACGCAGAATCGGTAGCCCAGTTTATCTACAAAGCCAATGGACGCAAGATCAACCAGCAATTGAAGCACGAAGTTTACGGTTACCAGCACCGTAATCTTAGCCAATGGAATGCCGTAGTGAGATTGGAATGTGAGAAACAGAAGCGGCGCAAAGTTATTAACAATCGCCTGTACAATGTATCCAACGAAGCTTGCATAAAGTGTTTTGTTATAGTTTTGAGAACCCAACGTCGTTCATCCTTTCACCCGAATGGTGTTTTTCATTGAGCTTGTGCCTCAAGCTCTGAGATGATCTTTGCTCGGCGTTTGTAATAAGAAATGATCAAGTACACCGCCGTTCCTACCCATGTAATTCCGTCCGTGAAGTATAGGCCTTCACGTCCAAGCAGCCTTTCAGCAAGCCATAGCACCCACACAAGCCGAAGTGCCAACTCCAAAAATCCTGATATCATGGGAACAATGGCATCGCCCATGCCTTGAATCGCTGCCCGATAGAGGCATAGCAAGTAGAGTGCTATCAGGAAGAAGGCCTCCACGCGCAACGCACCCATGCCTATGCCAACGATCTCCGCCCCTGATGTAGGCAGAAAAAACCGAATCAGTGGTTTAGCAAAGATCACGACAAGTGCCGTTGTTGCCAGCGCAGATGCAACGCCAAGCAAAATCGCCGCCCTAGTTCCATCCAGCGCACGCCGCAATTTCTTTGCTCCGACATTCTGCCCAACAAACGTGACCACTGCGCCCTCAAGTGCTGAGCCAATGATATTGAGCAGCGAGAAATACCGCTGAGAAGCCGTCATACCTGTGACAAAATCCACACCATATGCATTGATGGCACTCTGCATCGCAAGTTCACCTGTTGATATGACCATATGGCTGAACATCGGCGGCATGCCGAGCCGCAAAAGCTCACGTACCGTTGGGCGATCAAGTGCCCAATCCTCCCGCAAGGGTTTTGCTAGTTGCGACCTCCACAAGGTACGCAAGCAATACCCAAGCGCGACTGCCTGCGCAATCAGCGTTGCAATCGCTGCGCCTGCCACGCCCATCCCAAAGACCATCAGCAGCAGGATATCAAGCACAATGTTCAGCGCAGTTGATATTACCAGCGCAATGAAAGGCGTACGGCTATCGCCCATGCCCCTGAGCACCGCCGCACACACATTGTATATCGCCGAGAGCATCAAGCCAGACCAAAGGGCCCGTAAATATTGCGACACATAGGCTCTAAGTTCTATAGGGGTACCCAGCAGCGTGAGTGCTTCCTCCAAAAAAACAAGCCCGATAAGCGTCAGCAATGCGCAAAGCCCTGCCGCCAGCATCAGGCTCATGGAAACCGCCCTGCGAAACCCCTGCCAGTCCTTTGCACCAAATCGCTGTGCAAGCACAACGCCAAATCCCTGTGTGAGGCCGATGATGGCACTGAGCAAAAACCATTGTAAAAAACTCGACGAACCAATCGCCGCAAAGGCTTGTGCGCCAAGCGCTCGGCCAACAACCACGCTATCGGTCATCGTATAAAGCTGCTGGAGGATGGAGGAAAACATGAAAGGCAACGCGAATCTTACAATCAGACGAAGCGGTTTACCTTGTGTCATATCTAGTGACATCATTAGTACCCTCCAAATTCAAAACTAGGACAAGCATAAGGCATCATGCACGCTTTGTAAAGTATATAATTGAAAGCAGTTGAAACAGATGAAGTCCATCGCACTAAATGGTCTCTGGCGTATGAAAATTGCCGATCAAATCGATCAACACGAAGCACTTATCCCCGGTTCTGTTTATTCCGCACTTCTTGCAGATGGGACAATGGACGATCCATTCTATAGAGAAAACGAACTAGAGGCGTTTGAGCTGCTTCGCAAGGATTTCACATTCAGCCGCAGCTTTGACATTGACATAGATACGCTAAACACCCCATCCATTTTGCTTTGCTGCGAAGGTCTTGATACACTCGCACAAGTAACGATCAACGGCCAGAAGGTCGGCGATGCCGATAATATGTATATCACATGGGAATGGGATGTCAAAAGCCTGCTGCACAGCGGCACAAACGAGATCAGCATTCACTTTGATTCTCCCATCGAGTACGCTCTTGATGCCTATGAGAAAAGCCCGGGCTGGGGTTCATCGGACGCAACGCCCGGTTTTCAGCATATCCGCAAGGCGCATTGCATGTACGGTTGGGACTGGGGTCCGCGCCTTCCTGATGCAGGCATTTGGCGCAATATTTCGCTTCTGCTAATCGATCAGGCACGCTTTGAGAGCGTCATGATCCATCAAGAGCACAGCGAAAACCAAGTCGCATTAACCCTCACCCCTGAGATCCTAGGCGATGCGCAGACCACATGGACAGCCGCCGTCACCGCTCCTGACGGCAAAGAATACGCAGCGGATGAAGACGGCAAAATCATCGTCGAGGATCCCGAGCTTTGGTGGCCAGCCGGCTATGGTGCACAGCCATTGTATGATGTATGTGTCACGCTCTATGCCGATGGCGTCAAGCAGGATACTTGGAATCGCAGAATCGGTCTGAGGACACTTAGCATCTCCCGCGACAAGGACGAGTGGGGCGAGGAATTCTGCCATATCATCAATGGCGTGAAGGTCTTTGCCATGGGCGCGGACTACATTCCAGAAGACAACATTCTACAGCGCGTTAATCCCGAGCGCACCCGCCGTCTGCTTGAAGATGCAAAGCTTGCCAACTTCAACACCATCCGCATTTGGGGCGGCGGATACTACCCCGATAATTTCTTCTTTGATATCTGCGATGAGCTGGGTCTGATGGTCTGGCAGGACTTCATGTATGCATGCGCTTACTATGACCTCACGCCTGAGTTCGAAAAGTCGATCACCATCGAGAGCATTCAGAACATCAAGCGTCTGCGCCATCATGCTTCCCTTGCCCTTTTCTGCGGCAACAATGAAATGGAATCGTTCCACGAAGCCTGTATCCACGCACGCATGAAAGGCGATATGGAAGCCTTCGCGCCCTCCGCTCAGCACCATCACGCAGATTACATCAAGATGTATGAGTATCTCCTGCCCTCTCTTTGCGAGAAGTATGCACCGCAAACCTTTTATTGGCCGTCCTCGCCCTCATCCGGCGGGTCGTTTGACAACACGGGCGATCAAAACCGAGGCGATGTGCATTACTGGGATGTTTGGCATGGCGAAAAGCCCTTCACCGATTATCATAAATTCCACTTCCGCTATGTTTCGGAATTCGGGTTCCAGTCCTTTCCCTGCCTAGAAACCGTTGAAAGCTTCACATTGCCCAGCGATCGCAATATATTCTCCCGCGTCATGGAACGCCACCAACGCAATCAGGCTGCCAACGGCAAAATCCTTGCTTACATGTCGCAAACCTACCTGTATCCAAAGGATTTCGATCAGCTGCTCTACACCTCGCAGCTCCTGCAAGCCGATGCAATTCGCTACGGCGTTGAACACTGGCGGCGCAACCGCGGTCGCTGCATGGGCGCGATCATCTGGCAGCTGAACGACTGCTGGCCTGTCGCATCATGGGCATCCATTGACTATTTTGGTCGCTGGAAGGCAATGCACTATGCAGCCAAGCGCTTCTTTGCCCCCATCATGATTTCCGCTCTTGAAGAAGGCGAAGTCAGCCAGAACCCCAAAATCAACGAATTTCATCCAGAGCATATTGAGCGCAGCATCACGCTATGCATTGCAAACGAATCAAGAGCTGACGTGAGCGGCGTGGTGCACTGGGCACTGCGCAATCCCGATGCTTCCATCATCACAAGCGGCGACACCGCCGTCACCGTCCCCGCATTATCCTCCGCATGGCTTGATAAGCTGGACTTTGGCGATACCTCCGTCACAGCAACCTATGCCAGCTTCTCATTTGAGGTAGATGGCAAGACCATAACGGACGGAACGAAGCTATTTTGCGCGCCCAAGCATTTCGAATTCATCGATCCTGCGCTTACCGCTCGCAATGAAGGGGATGACATCATCGTCACCGCCGCCGCTTTTGCAAAGAGCATATGCATCCAATCCGATGATGCCGACATGCTCCTATCCGATAATTTCTTTGATGTCAATGCAGGCGAGACTCGCGTTAAGCTTCTTCGCGGATCGGCCGAAAACCTGCGTGTACGCAGCGTTTTTGACATCGCATAAACCTTATCTCATCAGGGGGAAAAAAACCATCTTCTTCCCCCTGATGAGGATTTTTGCAAAAAAGCAATTATTTTGAAAATTAGGGGTTGACATTTAACGTAAACAGGGTATAATAAATCTCGCTGGTTTTAACACCGCATGCACCATTAGCTCAGTTGGCTAGAGCACCTGACTCTTAATCAGGGTGTCCAGGGTTCGAATCCCTGATGGTGTACCACCCAAACCGCAAACCTTGTATTTATATAGGTTTGCGGTTTTTTATTGGAAATTTTTCCACACCCTGATTCTTTGCGGATTTGCAGAAATCAGAGTGGCTAATTTACACACCCTGATTATGCCATATGTCCTCTTAATTTCAAAAGAGAGCGAGTGCCTGACATTAGGACCATATGAGAACTGAAAAAACAAGGAATAAGAGACATTGATTGACAAAGTCTTTGCTTACTATTTGTTCGTCAAAACAAGCAATCTACGATCACTTCATAGAATAACAGTTAACGAAATACTTCATATTTATTTGAGCATCCCTTTCGGGGATGTTTTTTTGCTGATGTAGCGTGCATCTCATCGATCGCTGTAATTGGCAGGATCTCTGGCATATTGCACTTTTCATAGTCGTAGGGCCTATTTTGACCGTCTTGCGTTTCATTATATGAAACGCTATGTCGAAATAGATATTTACAATAATTGGGATGATCGTAATCATTATCACACATGTGTTAGCAATGTATTTTTGATTGCTTTATAAAAGTGTAAAAAACTAAAATATGAGGGTTGCATTCATGAAAACTTTATGATATAATCATTTTAAGAAATATAATTTCACATATTGAAACGTCAGATTTGCAAAGGAGGTTAAATCTAACATTGATTAATGGGATCACTCTATTCTGATACTCATCAAGACCAACAAGAGAAGATTTGTTTTGCGAAGGGGAAGGGTGCAGTAGGAAAGCATGGCAGCCCCGACCCGCGTAAACAGATCGTTTCACTATCTAACGTAAATCCAACATACTTTGTTTCCAAATGGCATGGCGCCAAGAAAATATTTTTGCAGGAGGGTATTTCATGAAACATCTTAAGTCTATCGCACTCGTAACAGCCCTGTGTGTACTTTGCACTCTGTTGCCCGCCACCGTATTAGCCGCCGAAAATGTTGAACTCATTTTCTGGACACCGCTGACCTCCAATGCCGACAAAGCCGTTCAAGAAACCCTGATCGATACCTTCCAAAAAGAAAATCCGGATATATCGATAACCGTGGAGTATGTATCACATTCTGACTGGTATACGCGTTGGATGACTGCCATCATGAATGATGACTGTCCTGATATGTGCCAGCTTGATCAAAGCGAGGTTTCATGGCTCGTTGCACAGGATATCATCGCGCCAATGGATGACTTGTTTGCAAAGATGGACCCAGATGGCACAGATTTTGCAAACGCCACGGCAGCTGTAAACAGTGCGCGTGGAGGCGACGGCAATCTGTATGGCATTCCTTTTTCCGTTAACATCAACTGTCTCTGGACTCGCCAAGACCTTTTAGAAGAAGCAGGAATCGATCCCTATAGCATCAAGACATGGGATGATCTAGATAGCGCAATGGCAGCTATTGAAGGCGATGGGATCACCGCTATGGGTATGGCACTTGCACGTGAACAGTGTGCACAACAACAGTTGTTCATCTGGTCATATGCAAACGGAGCTTACTACTTTGATCCTCAAACTGGCGCTTATCTGCTCAATCAGGAAGATACCAAAGTCAAAATCATCGAAGCTATGGAATACATCAAAAAACTGTTTGACAACGGTCAGCTTCCCAGCGGCGTATCAAACTGGAAATGGGCCGACTATCGTACCGCAATGGCCAACGGCGAACTTGGTTTCACCTCTTCATGGGGCGGAGATATTGGCATCGCTGCTGAAGTGAATCCCGATATGCTCAGTAACCTGTGCGTCATTGCTCATCCCACTGGACCCAGCACCACAGACACAGCCATCCATGACTTTGGCGGCTGGTACTGGTCCGTCACAAAGACTGAAGACGCAGCTAAACAAGCAGCTGTTGAAAAATGGATCGAATTCGTCTATCAGCCTGACAACGTAGCACTAGAAACGACCGCTCGTCCTGTGTACAACATTCCGGTCATGCAAAGCGTTCTTGAATCACCTATTTTTAAGAACGACCCTGTAACCGCCATGTTCCTAGACGACATCTCCTATATCATGGAGAACATTCTTCCTCACTGCACCCGCGTTGGCTTTGAAGCCGGCCCTTCCGTATTAGCTGGTCAAATCTCTGCAACGCTGTTTGCAAGCGACGCCTTCCAAGCCTATCTCTTCAACGGCATGCCCATTGAAGAGGCATATAATATGCTTGATAAAGGCTTCCAAGATTTAATGGTTGAGTATAGCTACCCAATCGAGGGACCCTACGCGAAGTGATTCCTTGTCATTGCGGGGAAGCCGTCGTAACAAACGGCTTCCCCGTAGCATAACCGCCAGAGGGGGTTGTTACTTTGAGCATCCGGAAACGACAATTAACCGGCTTTTTATTCTTTCTACCAGCATTGATCTTCTTTTCGAGTTTTGTTGCCTATCCCTTTGTCCGTACTGTCTACCTTAGTTTTCGCGATTTTAACTGGTTCACCAAAAAAGATGCCTTTATTGGTCTGCAAAACTACAGAGACCTTTTAAGCAGTCCTCAATTCCTTAATGCTTTGGGCAACAGTATTATCTACTCGGTTGTTTCCTTGGCTGGGCAAGCTGTGCTGGCAATTATTTTTGCACTTTTGCTCAACACCAAATTGCATGGTTCTGGACTGTTTCGTTCATTGTTTATTCTTCCATGGGTTTTGCCAACCGTTGTAACCGCTTTAGCTTGGCAAATGATGCTACATGAACGTTGGGGTGCCATCACCTATTACCTATATACTTTGGGAATAACAGCGCAGAGATTTCCGTTTTTGGCAACTGTAAGCACAGCACTGCCAACGGTTATCCTAGTGAATATCTGGCGCGGCTATCCGCTTATGATGATTAGCTTTTTATCAGCTCTTCAAGCCATCCCCCAGGAATTAACCGAAGCCGCGATTATTGATGGCGCGTCCACTTTCAAACGCACCATTTATATCACCTTGCCCATTATCCGCAATGCAATAGCTACCATTATTCTATTCCGCGCCATATGGGTATTCAACTTCTTTGACCTAACTTGGCAGCTCACACGCGGCGGCCCCGCATCATCCACCGAGCTCCTGCCAATCTTGATCTATAAGAGCGCCTTTGGCAGCTACCGCTTCGGTGAAGCTTCCGCCATCGCAATGCTGATGTTTATGGTGCTGTTAATCCTAGTCATGGTTTATTTCCGTATGAATCGCAGCAACGAGGAGGAATTAAGATGAGTACTAACGCCAAACGATGGTGCTTTACTGGTGTGACATTCCTTCTGGCTCTCGTCATTCTCTTCCCGGTGATTAACGTATTTTTCACATCATTAAAGCCTGCAACTGAATTCTTTACAACTGATTTCAGCCTTGTTCCAAAGCAACTTACCACGCAGTGGTATGAAGAGATTCTCTACACTACGCCCATTGTACGCAATATCTTCAATAGCTTTGCCGTATCCTTTGGCACGATGCTTGTCAACCTTGTGGTTGTGACAATGGGTGCCTATGCGCTATCTCGGTATACTTTCCCTATGAAACAAGTGATGAGTGCATCGATCATATTTGCGTATGTATTCCCTGCTATTTTGCTGGTTTTGCCGCTATATATGATCATCGCTGGTCTTGGGCTCACAAACAACTATTTTGGTTTGATTATTACGCATACGACGTTTACCATCCCCTATGGTATCTTCCTGCTTCGCAGTTATATGGATACGATACCTAAGTCGATTGACGAGAGTGCCATCATCGACGGAGCAGGAGCGATCCGCACATTTCTCAGCGTTATCATTCCCCTTTCCGCACCCGGGATCGCAGCCATTCTGACGTATGCGCTCATTAACTCGTGGAACGAATATCTGTACTCCTCTGTCATCATGACCAAGCAGGTCATGAAAACACTGCCCGTCAAAATCTCCGAGTTCATCAGCGAGATGAGCGAGATACGTTGGGGCACCGTTATGGCGGCAGCCTGCATAGCGCTTCTGCCATCCTCTATTTTATTTCAATTCCTGCAAAAAGAGTTCATTAACGGTCTAACCGCCGGTGCTGTAAAAGGCTGATCATTCAGAAAAGGAAAGATGCAACTATGAATTTGCTTTTAAATGATGACAAGAATTTCGCCAAAGGAACCATCTCTTTCCCTGCGACCAAGCGGTTTGATGTTCTTGTCGCTGGCGGAGGATTGGCTGGCTTTGCCGCTGCTGTTTCTGCCGCCAGAAACGGAGCTTCAGTGTGCCTAATCGAACGCACACAAACAATCGGCGGTACTGCAACAGCCGGTCTGATGAATCTGTTTTACGCACCGTATAACGGACTAACAGGCATTGGCAAAGAGCTGTTTGAAAGATTGGTTGCTAAAAAAGCAGCTATTCCCGACGAAACGGTTCCTTTTGACATTGAGCAATGTACCCTTGAAATGTTCGATATGCTCCAAGAAGCAGGCGTCCGCCTTCTGCTGGATACTTGGGTGGTTGATGTGATCAGGGACAATGCAGACATCGCAGGGGTATGCACGCTTAACAAATCAGGCTTCAGCGCTATACTAGCTTGCAGAATCGTGGATGCCAGCGGCGATGGGGATGTGTGTGCAGCAGCGGACTACGCCTATATGATGGGCAGAGAATCCGATCAGATGATGCGCCCCATGACATTGCTGTTTTCAATTGGCGGCATTGATGTCAATCGCCTCGTATCCTATGTTCAGGAAAACCCATCACAGTTTGCTCCCGATCCAAACCAATGCATCGTGAATATGGAATTAGGTGAGCTGCGCATCTTCGGCTTTTTTGATTTGGTTAGAAAAGCGCGCGAAAACGGTGATTTGGACGATACATTCCACTATTTCCGCATTGAAAGCATCTTTGCGGACAAGGGCATCGGAACCGTTAATACCATCAGGATCTACAAAGTCGATGGCACGAGCGGCGATGATATATCCGCAGCTGTCATCTCAGCACGCAAGCAGCAAAAACAATTGCTGAAGTTTATGCGCAGTTATATTCCGGGACTAGAAAACTGCTATCTGCTTACCTCCGCGCAGAGCATTGGTGTCCGCGATTCTCGCCGCATTGTCGGCGAATATAAAATGACCGAGGACGACATCACCGATCAGGTGGTTTTCACGGACTGTATCGGAATCGGCAAAAACAGGCAGGTTTTGGGGTTCAAGGGCGAAGGGCATAGTCCGGACGGCGGAGAGGGCAGTGAAAAAGATACCGTTATTCGCGAAGCTATCGCGGATTACGTTGAGTATCAAATTCCATACCGCATCTTGATTCCCAAGGATTCCAAACGTATACTGGTTGCCGGCAAAATTGTTTCTTGCGATATCATGGCAAATAAGCACCTACGCAACCAGCCTCCTTGTATGATTACAGGCGAAGCTGCCGGCGCAGCAGCAGCACTATCCGTGAGCAGCGGCGTTAACGTAGGTGATATCGATATTAGGCGTTTACAAGTTATGCTAGGCATTGATCCTACCCTCATCTAACTCTCACCATGGGTTGCCGGTGCCAACAGGCATTACCTGTATTGATCGCAACGGACATGCATCTACCCAAGGACATCCAAGATGCCCATCCAATCAAATCATTAATAAAAAACGAATAAGTGAAGGAGTGACCATCATGCGCGAATCCATTCATAAGTACTTCCAAGTTGGCGTAATCCAATGGATGAGCCATCCGAAGCGAGAGGTTATACAATCGATTCGGGATATTGCATCGGATGACTATTTTGATGCAATCGAACTTTGTCATTTTCAAGACGAACATAAACGCAAGCAAGCCAAAACGCTGCTGGAGCAATCCCATATGCGCGTGTGCTACGGAGCACAGCCAACGCTGCTCAGTGGCAATCTAAATCCGAATGCGATAGACGAAACAGAACGTAAAAAGGCTGAAGATGCCTTGATCGCAGCACTTGACGAAGCTGAATATCTCGGCGCCAAGGGGATTGCATTTCTAGCCGGCAAATGGGAACCAGAAACCTTTGACCAAGCCTATCAGCAGCTGGTTAAAACAACTTGCGCTGTTTGCCATGCCGCGCAGCCCAAGAACATGATTGTAGAGCTTGAAGTCTTCGACTACGATCTGGACAAAGCTGCACTCATCGGCCCCGCCCCCTTAGCAGCGCGATTTGCCGGGGACGTTCGGTGCAAACATCCCAATTTTGGCTTGATTGTTGATCTAAGCCACTTCCCCATCACATATGAAACTAGCCATGATGTGATTCGCACCCTCCGTCCCTACATTACGCATCTGCATCTTGGCAACGCAGTAGTGAAAGCTGACTGCGAAGCGTATGGTGATATGCATCCGCGCTTTGGCTTCAAGGATGGTGCAAATGATGTTGCAGAGCTGCTTGATTACTTCAAGGTGCTCAAACAGGAAGGCTTCTTCTGCGCCGACAACCCCTATGTGCTCAGCATCGAAGTAAAGCCATGGGGCGATGAAGAAGAAGATTTGATTCTTGCCAATACCAAGCGTGTCATCAACCGTGCTTGGTCGCTCCTTGAAGATGAATAGAAGGGTGGATACCCAGACATGAAAATCGTGATTTTAGATGGCTATACGGAGAATCCAGGTGATTTGTCTTGGTCGCCGCTTGAGGCAATCGGTGACGTTGTGGTATATGATCGCACAGATATCACGAACGAAAGCCAAATCATCGACCGTATTTGTGATGCACAGATCGTATTGACCAACAAAACACCTCTGACCGATACTACGCTTGCCGCCTGCCCGGGCCTGCAATTCATCGGTGTGCTAGCCACTGGCTATAACGTGGTTGATACAGCTTCGGCAAAGAGGAGGGGCATTCCTGTTGCAAACGTACCCACTTACGGCACGGCTTCCGTGGCACAATTCGCAATCGCCCTGCTGCTGGAAATATGCAGCAGCGTAGCGTTGCACAGCAATGCGGTTCACTCAGGTGAATGGCAAACCAACCCTGACTGGTGCTTTTGGAAAAAACCGCTGATTGAGCTAGATGGTAAAACGATGGGCATCATCGGTTTTGGCCGTATCGGACAAGCAACAGGAAGAATTGCCAAAGCGTTAGGCATGAACATTTTAGCCGTGGATAACGTTCCCACCGATAGCGGGCACGAGATTGCAAATTATGTCGCTCTGGATGAATTGCTCAGGCAATCAGATGTTATTGTGCTGCATTGCCCGCTCTTTCCAGATACGCAGGGCATCATTTGCAGTGAAAACATCAGCAAAATGAAATCCGGTGTGATTCTGATTAACAACTCACGCGGTCCGCTTGTGGTCGAACAAGACCTCGCAGATGCGTTAAAATCGGGTAAGGTTGCCGCAGCGGCAGTAGACGTCGTTTCGACTGAGCCAATTCAAGATAATAATCCTCTGCTCGATGCACCCAATTGCATCATCACCCCCCATATCTCATGGGCACCGCGGGAGAGCAGGCAGCGCATTTTGGATTGCACTGTGGCGAATATCCAATCATTTCTCAAAGGGCAGCCCATAAACGTTGTGAATGCATAAGCATCCGCAGCTGCCATCATTGCAAGTGCCGTCCTCTGCATGGGGACGGCACTTTATCCAGCAAAAATACGGCGTTGCTTCACACAGCCGCCGTAGTCAAGATGAAAAACACGATTCAATTACACTTCTGGTGCCCAAGACTTGATATTAGCGATGGAACCACCCATGTCACAAAGCTGGGTTTTGACGCAAATCGCATCAATCAGATAACTTCTTCCCGATGCCTCGGATGATGCTTTTGCGCGAATCAAAGCATCCCTAAGCTCCTTGGGAGAGAACACTCGCTCTGCATTGCAGCCATATGCCTCGCCAAGCTTCACATAGTCGATTGTGCCATCCTGATTGTAAGGCATATCCACGGCATACTCAAATCCGTAACCCTTTTGGTTTTGACGAATCAAGCCGAGATAAGCATTATTCAGCACGATCACAATGATCGGCTTTTGATAAACAGAGGCGACTGCGATTTCTTCACCCATGAATGTCAGTCCAAAATCGCCAACCACCGTTACGGCAGTGTGATCCGGCTTAGCCACCTTAATGCCCAGTAAAGCAGGGATCTCAAACCCAAGCGTACCTGCGCCGCCTGAAGGCAGATACATGCCTGCTGCGTTGATGTCCTGCAACTGACCGCTCCAAATCTGCGTAATTCCACAGCCTGATGTGAAATAGGTGGTATTTGTATCAAATGCTTCGTTGACCTCTTGAAAAACACGGTGAGGCATCATGGGCGCGCAGTCATAATCGGTCTTGCGAGCAAGTTCCTTGCGAAGCGCAGGAAGAGCTTTAACGTACTCCTGATTTACAGGCTTGAGGCCAGCTTTCTTAACCGCTGATAACAACGCGGCTGTTGCAAGCTTCGCATCCGACACGATCCCGAGGTCTGGCTTAAACACCAACCCGATTTGCGACTCCTCAATGTTGATATGAATGAATGTACGTCCCTTGCAATAAGTTTCAAGATCACCCGTATGGCGATCTGAGAAGCGGCAACCAATGCCCAGCACTACGTCCGAATCAAGGAATACGCGGTTGCCAATCGGTTGACCTACCTGTATGCCCATATGCCCTGCATTGAGCGGGTGCTGCACGGGAATGCCGCCCTTTGCCATATAGGTGGTGATGACCGGAGCCTGAAGATATTCAGCAAGCGCAACGACATCTGCGGTGCAATCGGATAGCACGCATCCGCCGCCCATGATGATGACGGGGGCTTTGGCATTCTTAAGGATCAAAACAGCCTTGTCGATATCCTCAGCTGCAGGAGCAGCAACGGGAATTTCAGCAGGCAGATAATCATCAATATCAAAGTCAATCTCTGCTTTTTGCATATCTAGGGGTAACTCCAAGAGCACAGGGCCAGGTCGACCGCTGCGCATCACATAGAAGGCTTCCTTGACCATCGCAGGCAAATCCTGCGGGGTATGCAGACTCCAAGCTTTTTTGGTAACGGTCTTCGCGATTTGCGGCATATCGACACACTGGAAAGGCTCCTGTGTGAGTTGATTGCTGTTCGCCTGACCGACGATAGCGAAAACAGGCATAGAATCGATCAACGCTGTATATAGGCCAGTAACGAAGTTCGTCGCACCAGGTCCAGCGGAACAAATAGCGATCGCGATTTCGTGCTTCGCACGGTAATAGCCATCAGCCGCATGTACACAGGCTTCCTCATGACGCATTGTATAGTGTTCAATAGGCGCATTCTCTAAATACTTATAAACCGGATTAATCGCAGCACCGGGAATGCCGAAGGCTGTTGTCACGCCTTCCTTAACCAGAATTTGAACCAGAGCTTCCGAAACTGTTATTTTCAACACGGTATCCTCCCACTATTTACGTTAACGATGTAATTTGTTGTTGTTCTCTTGATGTGATAACCTTTAAAAAGACAATATGATTTCATTTAATGAAACGACGTTTATGATTTATATTAACACAAATAACTGATGAATGTCAACCTATCCATGATGGAAATATCATGATTATAATATGATTTCGCATTTGATTATATCGAGTGAAATACTTCACACACAACAATCAAGACATTCATTTGAGATATGATGTGATATCAATATAATCATCGGTTTGAATTTCCCCAATTGTAGTACAAATACCAAAACCTAGCAAATAATTACAATATTTACCCATCAATGCTTGACAGAACCCAGATATCATAGTATAAATGAAATAGAATTATAATTAATGAAACTCATAAGCCTGCTTAGCTATCAAAACGAATTTTTATAGCTAGCTGATCGGCAAAACACACGGCGATGACCCGCATATCAATACGGAAAACGACATGCATATTTCGCAATATAAGGGATTAATTGGAGGAAAACACTCAATGACTAACCGTAATCATTCTGTAGAAAAGACACTTAAAATTATCGAAGCCTTGGCGCAGTCCAGCACACCCTTGCGCTTGTCAGAATTATCAAAAATGGTTTCTATGCCCGCCAGCACTGTCCTCAGAATGGCGAAGACACTTGTATGCATGGGCTACGCTTATCAAGAAGAGGAAGAACCTTGCCGCTATGGGCTGACAATGCGTTTTTTGAAAATTGGTCAAATGGCTGCGGCTCATTTCAGCATACGTGATATCGCCCATCCATACCTTGGTCAAATCTCGCAGGTTACAGGAGAGTCCTGCTGCCTTGCGATTGAAGATCATCACAAGGTACGCTACATCGACGTGATCGAGGGACGCGGCAACATGATCACCATTCGCCAGCAGGTTGGTCACTCTGGCAAAATGCACTGCACGGGCAGCGGTAAGCTGTTTTTGATGCAATACACCGAGGAGGAACTGGATCGCTATATCGAAGATGCAGGTCTGTTATCCCTCACGCCGCATACCATTACAACAAAAAAAGACCTTCAGTATGAACTAAAAGAGTGCAAAGAACGCGGGTATGCTATTGATGATGAGGAATGCGAAATCGGCATGCGCTGCATTGCCGTTCCGGTTTATGACGTGATGGATCGCGTTTGTGCTGCCATCAGCATATCCGGTCCAATCTCACGCATGTCCAAGCTGCTTTATGAGACTGAATTTGCACCTTTGCTATGCAGCATTGCTGATAAAGTCACCACAAAGATTACAGGGGCATGCGATGATACACAAGACGAGGAGTAAGAAGATTTCAATCGCTATTATTGCTTTGTTTATCACCGCTGCCAGATAACATCCTTATAACGCAAGCCGCTTGATCCTAAGGGATCGAGCGGCTTTTCTTCATACAAAAAGCGGGCGACTAAAAGCCGCCCGCGCGTTTTAGCTCCTACAAGCTTTACCCCAGCACGAATCCAGAGATCATGCGAGCGATTCCAAAAACATCTGACCCGCCTGTGAATTCAAACTTGATCATGCCCATGCCTGAAAACCACAGGATTAGCTCACTGTCCAGATCCATGACGCCAGCTGTTTCAACAGAAAAAGATTGAATCTTATTGTATGGAAGAGAAGTGAAATCACGCTTTTTACCAGTTAAGCCTTGTACATTGATCGCGATTATGCGCTTGTTTGTGAACACAATACCATCGCGCACGGATTGGAATGCATCAATGATTTGTTCGCCCTGAACCAGCATGGGCGCAATCATCTTTTCAAATGAATTGAGGGCAACAGCTTTCAGTTTGAGATAGTTCGCATTTTGAAAATCAATCATTTATATTCCCTCCCTTGATTATGGTTGTATGTACATTATAGCACATCACCACTCATGCAAAACACGAAAAAAGGAAGTCCTTTAAAGACTTCCTTTTTTCATATGTCCGCATTTTGATCTACGGCGCGTTGTTCCAAAAGATCGATGTTTGATTTTCCGTCATGCTCTCCACCACATCTTGCTCAACCTCTGCCGTTTTCCCTCCGCCAAAGAAATCCAAGACACTGTCCCAAATGCTCTGCCCGCCTGATATCCTCGCCTGTGCCACCTGCACCGACTGCACACCTTCCAGCAGTACGCCGTTGTTGAGAAGCTCCGCATGCACCGGAATGACGCGGTAGGTGTAGACGATGCCTGCCCGCGCGGACGTGTCGGTGTAGTAGAGGGTTTCGCCGGCAGAACCGTATAGTTCGGTTAGGATAAAGCTCTCGCCCTCCGTATCGCGCTGTACGCGGTAGATCGCCGTATCCGACGGCTGAATCATCAGCTGCGGATAGCCCTGATCACTATGCCCAACCGTGAATTTGTTTGCTGAACGAGGCGGTGTCCACACATCGCTCTTTCTGGTGGGGCGATTGTCCGAAGTGAAATACTCCGTATATCGATAGGCTTTGGGGGTCACATCCACCGCAAGCATCGCTTCGCCACGCCATTTGATTGCTTGCTTGTCAATTTCAAGTGCAACGATACCCTTGGGAGCAGACGCAAACTGCGGCTTGCTCCTGTTTTGATACAGCGCCTTGAAGTAATTGCGCGCCATCGCAGCCGTGTTATCACCGCCGCTGACCCAGCTTTGCATCTTGTGTTTGCTGTCGGATTCGTCAAAGCCCATCCAAAATGCCGTTGAAATCTCGCTATTGTATGCCGCCATCCAAATGTCGCGGTTGCCGCCGCCCGTCATATTGACCGTACCTGTTTTACCTGCTACAGGCGTTCCTGCGCCCGATAGCTTTGCGCCTGTACCCGACGAAGTGACCGATTGAAGCAAGCTGGTCATCAAAAAGGATGTGGTTTCCTTGATCACCCTTGTGCCAGAATCTCTGTTTTGGTACACCACGCGCCCTGTTGGATCAGTGATTTTGCGAACGAAATGAGGCGAATAGAATTTACCGCCATTGGCAAACGGTGAATATGCAGCTGCAAGCTGTACAGGCGACACGCCATAGGTCATGCTGCCAAGGGCAAGGGATAGGCTCGCATCTCTCGCATCCAGCGGGATACCGACCTTCTCCAAGTATTCTCTGCCCGCTGCCACGCCAATATCATTAAAAAGCGAAACGGTCGAGACGTTTAGACTGCTGGTAATGGCTGATCGTATGCTGACATTGCCATAGTAGGTGTAGCTGCTGTTTCTTGGCTTGTAACCGTTGAAGTTGATCGGCTCATCTTTGAGCACACTTGCCGTCATATAGCCAAATCGATCAATCGCAGGCGCGAATACCACAAGCGGCTTCAGCGATGAACCAGGTTGACGGCGCAGCTGCGTTGCCCTATTGAGCCCGCGCCTAACCGTGTATTCACGGCCGCCAACCACCGCAAGCACTTCGCCTGTTTTCACATTCACACATGCCGCCGCGCCCTGCACCGCTGTACCATCGCTTGCCTTTGCAGGAAAAACATCGGTTTTGAACTGTTTCTCAAGCGTTTCCTGATGCGTTCGGCTAAGGGTTGTATCAATCGTATAGCCGCCTGACAGCACCTGATCGCTGCTCACGCCAAGAATGCTCTCCGCCTCAACCAACACCGCATCTACAAACCATCCATAAGGCAGGTCTTCGGCAGGCTTTTTCACCAAAACCAGCTCTGCTTTGGCTGCATTATCATGCTCATCCTGACTGATCATCTTTTGCTCTAGCATCGTGTCCAAAATATATCGCCTGCGGGAGCGGTTGTTGCTTTCGCTCGCAGTGGGCGAATAGTAGCTAGGCGCTTTGATGGATGAGGCAAGCGCAGCCGCTTGCGTGAGGCTAAGGTCCTTTGCATCCACACCAAAATAGGTTTGCGCCGCGGTTTGCAGACCGTATGCGCCATTGCCAAAATAGATGTAATTGAGATACATTGCCAAGATATCGTCCTTGCTCATCGACTGCTCCAGCATAAACGCAAGGTACACTTCTTCAAGTTTTCTGGCAATCGTCTTTTGTGTGCTCAAATGGCTTTGGCGTATCAGCTGCATCGTGATGGTGCTCGCTCCTTGCGCAAAGCCGCCTTCCTTCACGTTTGCGACCACTGCACCAAATAAGCGCACAAAGTCGATGCCGTGATGCTTGTAAAAGCGCAAATCCTCCGCCGCCAGAAAGACATTCTGGATATCCTCCGGAATCTCTTCCAGCGGAATGACCACACGGTTTTCCACGCCCTTAATCACCGTAATCAGCTCGCCTGCATTGTCGTACATGCGCCCTGTTTGCGCTGCCGCCGTGATCCTATCCACGTCCAGTGATTGCCAGTTGGCCATATCAAAATAAAAGAACGCCCCGATTAGCACAATCACGCCAAGGCTAAGCACCGTTAGGAAGCTATTCCTGAAAAAATGACTCTTGCGCGGTACGCCTGTGCGGTTGATATTGGGCGTGTGCAGCACTCTGGCTGCTTTTCGGCGTGATCTGGCATATCGCAGTGCCGTCCGCTTCTTCAGGTCCGATTCACGCGAGAAATACGCCGCCTCTTCATCACGCTTGCGCTTTCGAGGTGATTTTTCAGGTTTGTTTTCTTCATCGTTCTCCTCTGGCTCCTGAGGCTCAGAGTCATTCGCTTCATCCTGATGATCAGGCGATTCCAGCGGCTGATCTCCGCCAGCAACTTCATCCCCCGTCTCATCTTCGATTTCATCCGCAAACACATCCTGCGGTTTCTCGCGCATGAGTTCCGGCATGGCCTTTCGCCTAGCATGCATTTCCTCAAGCGGCTGAGGCAAGTCACGGATCGTCTCATCCAGCGATGCATCTTCGCTATCAAATGACTTTGCCGCCTTGCGTTCTTCCATTTTTGCCTTTTTACGTGCTTTTCGCCCGCCAGACCTTATCGTCACCTGCTCATCAGCATTTTCTGTGCCCTCCGCTTCAGCTTCTACGGGCTCATCCTGCTCCTGCCGAGGCATTTCATCAGGGTCTTGCTGCACTTGAATTTGCCTGCGCTTCGATTTCTTCATCCAATTACCCCCAAAGCGGCTGACTTTTCACATTCATCAAACAGTTGCCGCGCATTGCTCGTGGTTACTATGCTCTTTTTTGAGCTACAAAAACCATGGTATTTGCAACAATATGTACCATTTACACATCACAAATTCTTTGTGTATACTTAAAACGGAACAAATTTGGAGGTGATCTGTATGCAACAAAAAACACAGCGCATCATATCTATCGCGCTCGTTGCTTTGATGTGCATGACTCTCGCCGTCATCAAATGGCGTTCACAAGAGATGCCCGCGCAGCATATAACGTATCCTGCGTTTTTGGAAAAACTCACAAGCGGCGAGATTGCAGAGGTGAACTTAACAACTTCTCAAACCCTGACCGCAAAAGATACAGAGGGTCATTCACTGACCTTTGATAACCCTCGCATGGATAACTTCAAGCATATGCTGCTGCTCAGCGGCGCTTCCGTTACGGAAAATACAGGCGATGCTGTGGGGTATGCCGTTTTGCTCGCGGCTGTGCTGCTGGGTGCATTTTATTTGAAAAAAAAGAATCGCCAAAGCGAACGCGGATTCATTGGCAGCATTGGTCATGCCAAAGAAAGCACGGTGCCATCCATCAAATTTGACGATGTAGCAGCAAACGAGGAAGCACTTGAAAGTCTTCGCGATTTGCTCAGCTTTATTCAGTCTCCCGAGCATTACAACCGATTTGGCGCACGCATCCCTCGCGGTGTCATGCTCTATGGCATGCCCGGCACAGGCAAAACACTGATGGCGCGTGCACTTGCAGGTGAAGCAGGCGTTCCGTTCTTTGCGGTAAACGGCGCAGACTTTGTGGAAATGTATGTGGGCGTTGGCGCTAGCCGCATTCGCTCCCTATTCAAACAAGCGCGCAAGGCCGGCAACGCGGTCATATTCATTGACGAGATCGACGCCATCGGCAAAAAGCGCGACAACAGAAGTGATGAACGCGAACAGACACTCAACGCGCTGCTCTCAGAGATGAGTGGTTTTCGCGACCAAGACGGGATCGTTGTGCTTGCCGCAACCAACCGAATCGATACCCTTGATGAAGCGCTCCTTCGTGCAGGTCGTTTTGATCGGCATATCGAAGTTCCGCTTCCAGGGCTTGAGGAGCGCGTGAAAATTCTGACCGTTCACGCACAGAACAAACCCATGGCAAAGGATGTCTCCCTCAAGGACCTCGCTTCCCAAACCGCTCTTTTTTCAGGCGCAAAACTTGAAAGCGTGCTCAATGAAGCAGCGATACTCGCTGCCAAGAGAAACGCCGAATCCATCGAGACAGAGGATGTCAACCGCGCGATGGACCACATGCTCTTTGGCATGGACAGGCACGGCATCGCCAGCATTGAGCGCGAGCGTGAAATCACCGCCGCCCACGAAGCAGGGCATGCACTCCTAACCGCTATTTTGCTCCCCGAAAGCAATATCAAAAAGGTATCGATTGTCCCAACGGGAAAAGGCGCAGCTGGATACAGCATGGCCATTGCGCCCGAGCGGATGTTTCACCAAAAGCAAGAGCTTCTCCATCATATCGCCGTCGCGCTTGGCGGACGCGAAGCAGAGGCTTTGTTGCTTGGCAGTGAACGCGTGAGCACGGGCGCATCCAATGATATCGAAAAAGCCACCTCCCTCGCCATGCGTATGGTAAACGAATGGGGCATGCTTCCTCAAAGCGATGATGTCTACCTCTTCTCTCAGTCACAAAAGGATCAGGCAGCTCAGCAGTGGCTCAAGTTAGGTCAAAATCTCGCCGCAAGTGTTTTATCGCGCTATGCAGCCGCGTGGGAGGACATCACCGCCATGCTCCTTTCTCTGGAAAGCATTGGCAATCATGAAGTACAGGCCTGTATTGCAAACAACGATATCAGTGCATGATGTCCAATTTGGCAAATGCCTCTTAAATACTTTGCAAAACTTTAACAATAAGGTATAATGATGAAATGGAAAATGCATTTTTATACCCCAATAGAAGTGCATGATGTATGAAAATGGAGGCGAAATCATGTTTCGACGCACGCTGTGTTGCCTCATGTGCTTGCTGCTTGTGCTTCTACCCTCTCTTTGTTTTGCAGAGCAGGGTTTTACCATGGCAGGCTTTGACGGCACTGATAGCCAACACGTATGGTCCACTAACCTATTTTTTACCCGTATGCAGGAGCGGACAGGAATCTCCTTCACCTTTGATCAGTACACAAAAATCGACGAATGGCAAACCGCTAAGGACACCATGTTTAGCACTGGCGAACTAGCCGATGTACTGTTTAAAGCTTCCCTGAGCACAGATGAACTGATTCGCTACACGGACAGCGGACAGATCGTCGATCTGCTCCCCCTTCTGCCCGAGCATGCCCCCAATCTTTGGGCGTTGCTTGAAGCATACCCCGACTGGCTTACATCCATCACATTGCCCAACGGAAAGATCGGTGCACTGCCAGCCATTCAGCCCGTACCCACCCAGAATGTGCTTTGGATCAATCAGGCATGGTTGGATAAGCTATCCCTTGAGATGCCCGCCGATATGGCTTCCCTCAAGGATGTGCTTTCGTCATTCCTCCATAACGATCCAAACGGCAACGGCAAGCAAGATGAAGTTCCTCTGACCTTTATGGGTCCTTGGGAGCTCAAATTCTTATCGCATGCCTATGGCGTGGTCATCACTGACTACAACACCTATCTGGATGACAGCGGCAAGGTCCAATTTTGGCCAAATGAGGATAGCTTCATTGACATGATCACAGACCTTCGCGACATGTATGAAGCAAAGCTTCTGGATCAAAGCGGCTTTCGCACCGCCGATACCCTAAGGCGCATTACGGATGAAGAAGCGACGCTGACCTATGGCGCGTTCTTCTCCCCCACCCCCGTCAATCTCCTGCCCTTTAGCATGGCAACTAATTTTGTTGCTGTTGAGCCCTTTGTTTATGAAGGCACGCAGATCTACCGCGATTTAGTCGGACCCATCACGCGCGGTACATTTGCCATCACCTCCGCCGCATCCGATCCTGCCGCGCTGCTCCAATGGATTGATATCCTCTATACGGAGGAAGGCGCAATCGAAGCGATGCTAGGCAAGGAAGGCGATGCCTACATCGTTGATGAGGACGGCTTTTGGCAATGGAAGGGCGGCATTGAAAGCCTCTCTACCACCACCATTAACGAGCTGAGCATCTACGACAGCGGCGAAATGCCATGGCTGTTCCCAATGGATTTCTATAATCAATATGCAGAGGAATCCGTCAGGCGCATCAATAGCGAGCTGAGCAAGCTCACCCCCTATGTTAAGCAGCCTTTCCCCACCTACACCCTCACCACCCAACAACGCGCTGAGGTACTCGTCCTTCAAAATGAGCTCGGTGCTTTTGTTGACGAGAGCATCTCCAAGTTTATTCTAGGTCAAACCCAGATCACTGATGAAACCGTTTCTCAGTTCAGGCAAGGCCTGATTGATAACGGCATGGATGAGATGGTATCCTTCTGGCAATCGATTGCTGATTCACTCGATAATTGATTGCCATTCGACACTTCAATATAACCACCAAAGAAGGATGGGATAAGCAATGAAACAGTATGCGCAGATGATACACGAACTGAAAACTCCTGTTGTGATGAAGCAGCTGAACAATCTCTATGGCGTACAAAAAGGGATGTTGGTTGCGCAAACCACGCGCTATACGCGCTTGCTCAAGCGTCATGAAGAGCTGATCGGCTCACATACTGAAGATGGTATTCGCCTCATTAGTGCACCCGGACGTGCAGAAATCGGCGGCAATCACACCGACCATAATATGGGCAAAGTGCTGACAGCTGCCGTAAACCTTGACACCGTAGCTGCGGTGACCATTCGTGGTGATCAAAACGTCAACGTATACAGCGAGGGCTATGCCCCGCTCACCATTTCGCTGGATGATTTAGCCATGCGTGAATCCGAATTAGGCACAACCGCTGCCTTGATCCGCGGCGTCGCTGCCAAGCTCCAAGAAGAGGGTCTGCCCATCGGCGGCTTTGACGCGGTTGTCACCTCCACAGTCAAAGGCGGAAGCGGTCTTAGCAGCTCCGCCGCATTTGAAGTGATGATCTGTGCCATTTTCGACGAACTATACGGCGGCAATCGTCTGGACAAAAAGCATCGTGCAAAGATTTGCCAATATGCCGAGAACGTATACTTTGGCAAACCGAGCGGACTTTTGGATCAAATGGCGAGCAGTGTCGGCGGTCTCGCATACATCGACTTTCAAGACAAAGACCCTCAGCTCAAAGAAGTTCACTATGATTTTACCAGCAAGGGCTATTCCTTGGTTGTGGTCAACACAGGCGGCGATCACGGAGATTTGACCGCAAGCTATACCGATATCACCACTGAAATGGCTGCTGTTGCTGCCTGTTTTGGTGAGAAGTTCCTGCGTCCCGTACAGCCTGAGCGCTTCTATCAAAGCCTTCCCGCTGTTCGTGAAGAGCTGAAGGGCCAAGTCAATGCGGATCGCGCGATCATGCGCGCCTCTCATTATTTCGAGGAAAATCACCGCGTTGCAGAGGAATTTGCGGCACTTAAGGAAGATGATATCTCCGCATTCCTCAGCTTGATCATCCAAAGCGGCAGAAGCAGCTTTTGTTATTTGCAAAATGTCTTTGCATCGCCCAAAGAGCAACAGCTCTCCCTCGCCCTCATGCTTGCCGAGCACACGCTGCGCGGCAAGGGAGCTTGGCGCGTGCACGGCGGCGGTTTTGCAGGGACGACGCTTAACTTTGTTCCCCATAAGGAACTGGAAAGCTTCGTTCGCGACATGGATGCTGTCTTTGGCGCGCACAGCTGCCAAGTGCTAAGCATTCGCCCCATTGGTCCTGCTTGTGTGCATCTGAAGGGATAAGTCAATTGATCTAGCCGCATATCCGAATTGGATATGCGGTTTTTGCTATGCCAAATAACGTGCCGCATCGTTTTTTTGAAAATTTTTCTATCAAAACACGCATTAAGGTTTTGACAAACAATGCTAAACATGATACGCTAAATTGTGTGCCTACGCCCAAATCTTACGCGTGTGCACCTAAATTATATGAATAAGGGGACAGCCATGTTAACCATTAACGATGTGAGCCTACAATTTGCAGGAGATCTGCTTTATAAGCACGTAGACCTGATGTTCCAGCCCGGCTTTTGCTACGGCATTATTGGTGCGAACGGAGCAGGAAAAAGTACGCTGCTACGCATTATTTCAGGTGAACTCCAACCCACAACCGGAACTGTGAGCATGCAAAAGGATGATCGTATGAGCGTTTTTGAGCAAGATCACTTTAAGTACGATCAGCATTCTGTGATGGAGACAGTCATCATGGGCAACCCGAGACTATATGAAATCATGAATGAAAAAGATGCCTTATATGCAAAGGAAGACTTCACGGATGCCGACGGCGAACGCGCTGCTGTGCTTGAAGGCGAATTTGCTGAGATGAACGGCTGGGATGCGGAGACCGAAGCAGCGCAGCTGCTCAACGGCATCGGCATTGCAACCGATCTCCATTTTTCACAGATGGAGACCCTTGACGGCCGCCAAAAGGTCAAAGTTCTTTTGGCTCAGGCTCTGTTTGGACAACCCTCCATCATCCTCCTAGATGAGCCTACAAACGGTCTTGATGTGGAAAGCACAGAATGGCTTGAGGACTTCCTTGTCGAATGTAATGCAATCGTCATCGTCGTCAGCCATGATCGTCACTTCCTCAACTCCGTTTGTACCCATATCGTAGACGTTGACCACGCAGCCTGCAAAATGTACACAGGCAACTACGACTTCTGGTATGACGCGAGCACCCTCATGCAGCAGCTGCTTCGCAATCAAAACAAGAAGCGTGAAGAGAAGATCAAGGACCTGCAGGACTTCATTCGTCGGTTCTCTGCAAACAAATCAAAGAGCCGTCAGGCTACCAGCCGTAAGAAGATGCTTGACACCATTCAGATCGAGCAAATGCCTGCTTCCAGCCGTAAATACCCCTTCGTAGGGTTTGAGCCCGAGCGCGAGGCAGGTCGCGACATCCTCATGATCGAAAACCTCACCAAGACCGTGGACGGCGTGAAAGTTATCGACAACCTCACCCTCACCATGAAAAAGGGCGATAAGATCGCATTTGTCGGCGAGAACGAGGCTGGTGCTACTGCACTGTTCCGCATTCTCATTGGCGAAATGAATCCCGATGAAGGTTCCTTCCGCTGGGGCGTTACCATCAGCCAGAGTTATTTCCCCAAAGACAACACCAGATTTTTTGAAGACTTTGACGGCACGCTCATTGAGTGGTTGCGCCAGTATTCAAAGGATACCACCGAAAGCTATCTGCGCGGCTTCCTAGGACGCATGCTCTTTTCAGGCGATGATGTCTACAAGCCCGCAAAGGTTCTATCAGGCGGTGAAAAGGTTCGCTGCATGCTCTCGCGCCTCATGATGAGCCAAGCCAATGCGCTCGTCCTTGACCAACCCACCAACCACCTTGACCTTGAAAGCATCACAGCGCTTTCAAACGGTCTTGCCGCATATACGGGCAATCTGCTGTTCTCATCCCATGACTATCAGTTCATCGATGAGATTTCCAACCGCATCATTGAGATTCCGCTTGGCAAAGAGGGCTGCCTCGACTACGAAGGCAAGTTCGAAGACTTCCTTGCATGGAAGAAAGCTCGATAAGCAATTACCCAAAGAGCTTGGGACTATGCCAGATATAACAACATGTAAGAAGCAGCGATTTGCTGCTTCTTTTCTTTTTGCCCATTGCTTGCGTCTCTATGAACATACCGTTACTTTTCACCCTCAAAAGCAGCCCTTACTTGCCATTTTATCACCTCCACGGTATAATAGAATGGTTAACCATTCATCCTAATCACCACGGATGTTATTTTGAAATGAGGCTGAACAATGGGTATTTTGAATCGTTTACAGAGCTATTATAGCTGGCTCATGAGCGACCCAGTCGGGTTTATACTTTATCTTTTCTATTTTGCTGTTTGTATCCTGATCACCTTGATCTTCCATGAAGTGGCGCATGGCTATGTGGCTTGGCGCTGCGGGGACCCAACGGCAAAGATGCTAGGACGCTTATCCCTTGACCCCCGCAAGCACCTAGACCCTATCGGAACGCTATGCCTTGTGTTTCTTGGTTTCGGTTGGGCAAAGCCCGTACCCGTAAACCCGCGCAATTTTAAAAACTACCGCCGCGATGATTTCTTGGTCAGCATAGCAGGTATTACCGTCAACTTCATCATGTTCCTGCTTGCCCTCTCCCTCGCCATCGGCATCAATAGCTTGCTATGGAGACCCGAAGTGATCAATGCAAACGGCGGAGCAAAGGCATTTCTGTCCTCAAGGAGCTGGATCGTGAACGTGCTGTTGGTCGGCGAAGGCACGCAGCTATCTGAGTTCATGCGCTTCCCTTGGCTGCAGCATGTGCAGCGTTTCCTCCTGCTCCTAGCGAACATGAACCTTTCCATCGCGATTTTCAACTTCCTGCCCATTCCCCCGCTGGACGGTTTCCACATCTTTAATGACATTCTCTTTAAAGGTCGATTCCAACTGACGGGCAATATGTTCCAGATCGCGCAAGTCGTTTTGATGGTACTCATCTTTTCCGGCGCACTCTCAGGCGTTCTATCCTCCATCATTGGCGGCGTCGAAAATGTCGTTTTGAATTTCCTACTGCTGATTGCAGGAAAGGGCTGACATGGCTGTAGATTTTCACCTCAAACAGTTTGATGGTCCGCTTGACCTGCTCTTGCATCTGATTGGCAAGGCGAAGATTGACCTCAAGGATATCTTCATCAGCGAGATCACCGATCAATACATCCAAGTGGTTCGCCAAGCGTCCGACTTTGACATGGACGAAGCGAGCGAATTCATCACCATGGCCGCGCTTCTTGTGGAAATCAAGAGCAGGCATCTGCTTCCAAAGCCTCCCAAAGAAGAGGAAGAAGACCCCGAACAAGCGCTGATTGATCGCCTCATTGCCTATAAGCAATTCAAAGAATCCGCGCAAAGCATGGCTTCTTTTGAACTGAGTGCCAAGCAGATTTTTGGCAAATTGCCTGAGGAATACCCGCTCCCCCCGCCCACCTTCGACCTTGACGGTCTAACTCTTTCCTCGCTTTGGGAAGCGCTCCTGCGCGTACAAAGCCGCACGCCAAACGAGCCTAAAGAAGTGGATTTCCGTTTGCGCGACATCAGGCGTGATAACTATACGGTGGAAGGCTGCATGGAGGCGATCGAAAGCCGCCTAAGCGTTGGACGCGCTACCTTTGATGAGCTTTTCAGCGATGCGCCCGACCGCGAGGAAGTCGTGACGCTATTCATGGCACTGCTGGAGCTGCTCAAGCTCGGCAAAGCACATATACTGCAAAACAGCGTATTTGACGAAATCACGCTAATGCCCGGAAGGAGAGAGTCAAGTGGAGATGAATGAAGTTCCTCACATCATTGAGGCCATCCTATTTGTGTCTGGTGAACCTGTACGAATTGCAGACATCGCCGCAGCTCTTGAATTAAGCGAGATGGAAATCGTCACGGTGATTGAAAACCTGCAGCGCGATCTTGACAACACCAGGCGCGGCATCACGCTTCGCCGATACGGAGATCACCTCAGGCTCGAAACCCGCCCTGAATATGCACCTTATGTTGAGAGGCTGCTCCAACCCGTGCAAAAGCAGAGCTTGTCCCAGACCGCTATGGAAACCCTCGCCGTCATCGCTTATCGTCAGCCTGCAACAAAGGGCGAGGTTGAGCATGTGCGCGGCGTTAAATGCGATTACTCCATCCAGTCCTTGCTCAGCAAGGATTTGATCAAGGAGCTTGGACGCAAGGAAGCACTTGGTCGTCCGATCCTTTATGGAACAACTGACCGTTTTCTTGAGCATTTCGGCATCTCCGACATTCGTGAATTGCCCCCGCTGCCTCCGCCCGAGCAGCCGCCTTCCGCCAGTCTTCCTGCCGCGGCTGAGTGAGCACAGATGATTGCGCGCCCCCAACTGTATAGTTTTCAAACGCTTGACGTATGCTAAGGCAGAAGTCAGGCGTTTTTTATGGGAGGGAATAGATCATGAGACAATCCATTACATTCTTAACGGTACTTATGGTTGCTTTGCTGCTCGTAACAGGGTTCATCGTAGCGGGCAATATCACGCAATCCGATCAACTCACGATGCAAGCGAGCGCGGTCGCAAATCTCAAGCTCAAACTACGAGAGCAGCAATCGCTCTACGATGACCTACAAACCACAGCAGATTCTCAAGCCGCGTCCCTTACAGTCATCACTGCGCAGCGAGATGAACTCCGCGTTAATCTTGATGATGTCATGAGTTCCATCAATGAAACCAACGATGCAATTGCGCAGCAAACAACGGATATGGAAAATAGCGCGATAAAGCATGAGCAAGAGATCAGCGCTCTAAGCGATGCGCTCACTCAATCGCAAGACGATGCGAATGCGCTGGAAACCGATCTTGATGATATGACGGCTCAGCGGGATAACCTAAGCGAAGCCCTTGCCATTGCCAGGGGAGATTTAGAGCTGGAGGTAGGCAAGAGCGTCGCAGCATCAGCCGCTTATGATCAAAGCCTCATCGCAGATCAGCAGTCGATCAAAGACCTAACAAGCGAAGGCGAAGCATTCATGGAACTGCTGACGTTTTGGGGGCGCGTGAGGTCAGGCGATGCAAAGGAAACATCGCTCCATCAACTCAAGCGGACTTTTGAAGATTCGTATCCGGATAGCATATTCATCCTGCCAAATCTTGAAGTACCGCAGGCAACTCCGACCGCTGCGATAGTGCCATCGGACATGCCTGCGCACAGCCCCGCGCCAACACAGATCAAGACCCCTGTTCAAACTGCCGCGCCTGTGAAAACCGCGGCACCTACGAAAACAGAGGCACCTGCTCCGTCTCCTCGTCCAAGTTTTATTCCCATCGTGACAACCACCCCATAATCGCATCATTTGATAAGCAGCGCACAAATTACTGTGCGCTCTTTTTATGTCCGTTTTTCCGCCTTTTCGCCCTCCCTGCAGTGATGCTGGGAGGGCAATTTGATTGCCCCTACCTTGCTATTCCATTAGAAAAAATGTATACTGTAATCTGCAATATATACTAGTGATAGAATAGGAGTTACATATGTCTAAAATACTGATTATCGGTGCAGGTCCAGCGGGGCTAACTGCCGCATACGAATTGATCAAACTCGGATACGATGTGACCATTTTTGAAAAAACAAATGAAATCGGCGGCATTTCCCGTACCGTTTTTTATAACGGAAACCGCATGGATATCGGCGGTCATCGTTTTTTCAGCAAGGATCAACAGGTCATGCGCTGGTGGGAAGATGTCATGCCCATGCAAGGCGCGCCCTCCTTTGATGACAAGGTGCTTGGCCGCGAAGTTCCGCTGCATGCGGGCGGTCCTGATCCCCAAACAGAAGACCGCGTCATGCTGACACGTAATCGCGTAAGCCGTATTTATTACGATCATCATTTTTTCGATTACCCCATCAGCCTCAAATGGGATACGCTGAAAACCATGGGCTTTGTCACAACGATGAAGGTTGGCTTTAGCTACCTCAAAACCGTTGTCCACAAGCTGCCCAATGACAACTTGGAAAACTTCTACATCAACAGCTTTGGTAAGAAGCTCTACAGCATGTTCTTTGAAGGCTATACAGAGAAGCTCTGGGGTCGTCATCCGCGCGAAATTGCCGCCGACTGGGGCAAGCAGCGCACCAAGGAACTGAGCATCATGGGCATCCTCAAGGACATGTTCTCCAAGATCTTCATGAGCAAGGAGCAGCGTGCAAAGAAGGTGCAAACCTCGCTCATCGAGGAATTCCGCTATCCCAAGTTCGGTCCCGGTCAGCTTTGGGAAACCGCCGCATCCGACTTTACTGCTCAGGGCGGTAAGCTGGTTCTTGGCTGCGAAGTACTGGGACTTGTAACTGAGGGCAGCAAAGTCACCGCTGTTCGCTACAAGGATGCACAGGGCGAACATACCATGGACGCTGACCACGTCATTTCTTCCATGCCTGTTAAGGACTTGGTTGGCGGCACCAATGACGTACCTGCCGATGTGGCACGCATCGCCAAGGGACTTCCCTATCGCGATTTCGTGACCGTTGGTCTGCTGGTTGATAAGCTCAACCTAAAAAACGAAACAAAGCTCAAAACGCTAAACAATATCGTTCCAGATTGCTGGATCTATGTTCAAGATACCAATGTCAAGCTTGGCCGCATCCAGATCTTCAACAACTGGTCTCCCTATCTGGTTGCCGATCCAGAGCACAAGGTATGGGTTGGTCTTGAATACTTCTGCAATGAAGGCGATTCGTTCTGGAGTATGGACGAGAATGAATGCGTGACGAAGGCGATTGATGAGCTCATTTCCATGCGCGTGATCAACAGCCGCGAAGATGTGCTTGATAGCCATCGCGAGCGCGTGCAAAAAGCATATCCCGCATACTTTGACACCTATGATGAAATGGACAAGGTTGTGGATTATCTTAGCTCCTTTGAAAACCTTTACTGCGTTGGCCGCAATGGTCAGCACCGCTATAACAACATGGATCACTCCATGGCTACCTCCTTTGAGGCCGTCAAGAACCTGCAAGCAGGCAAGACAGGCAAGGAGAATATCTGGAGTGTGAACACCGAGCAAGAATACCACGAGGAAAAGAAGGACGCGTAAGCTTGTCCAGCAACGATTTTCTATGCAAATGCGGCGATAAAGCGTCTGCACAAAGACCGCACGAAATGGCATAGCCCCGAGCTTTTTTGATACTCAGAAGGAGGCACTCCATTGCTTCGTTTTATCCCCCGCGATACCGCTCCTTTTGATGAGCTGGCAGCTGCTGCGCTCCGCCCATATAGCGGCATCACAGCCAAGTTGCTTCACTCGCGCGGTATTACCACAGCCCCTGATGCAGATGCATTCATGCATCCGTCCCTATCCGGGCTTCATGACCCAATGCTTATGAGCGGCATGCCTGAGGCAGCCGCTATTCTTTCGCGCGCACGGGAGGATAATATCCCTTGTGTTGTATATGGGGATTATGATGTAGACGGCGTTTCTGCCTGTACGATTTTGACGCAAGCGCTCAGGCGGTACGGCATTGACGCCGCCCCGCATATTCCAAAGCGCGATGAGGGCTATGGCCTCAATGTAGACGCGATCAAATCACTAGCCAAGACCTACAAGCTGCTGGTGACAGTCGACCTAGGCATTACAAACCATGAAGAGGTGCGCCTAGCGCAGTCCCTTGGCATGACCGTAATCGTCACCGATCACCACGGACTTGGGCTTGATCCGAGCCCTGCTGATGCGGTGATTAACCCGCTGCTTGGCAGCTATCCCTACCGCAAATTATGCGGCGCAGGGGTTGCGTTTAAGGTTGCGACCGTCCTGCTAGGGCTAGATCAGTGCATGGAATATCTTGATCTCGTTGCGCTTGCTACAGTCGCCGACATTGTCCCCCTCACGGGCGAAAACCGTGTGCTTGTGTCCTATGGTCTAAGGCGCATTCAGTCGCGCGAGCGACTCGGCCTCAGAGCGCTGCTCCATGTGAGCGGTGACCCTGACCCCATTGACAGCGGTGCGCTGGGCTTCCGCCTTGGACCGCGCATCAATGCCGCCGGACGGCTGGATGATGCGAACAAAGCCGTACGCCTCATGATGACCGATGACCCCGCCGAGGCTAACGCACTAGCCCAAGAGCTGGATGAACTAAACACCGCACGCAAGACCACCGAGAGCAACCTTCTCAAGGAAGCGAGCGAGAAAGCTGCACTGCATGATTTTACCAAGCACCGCGCCTTGATCATCAAGGGCGACAGCTGGCATGTAGGCGTAATCGGATTGGCAGCGGGCAAACTTTGCCAAAATTATTTCTGTCCTGTTTGCGTACTCAGCGAAGAGGACGGCATGCTCCACGGCAGTCTGCGCAGCATCCCTGGCGTGAATATCCACAAATGCCTGCAATCATGCGATGATCTTCTGCTTCGCTACGGCGGGCATGACCAAGCAGCAGGCGTGACGCTGGCATCTGAAAACTATGATGCTTTTTATGAGCGTTTGCAAACAGCCATCGCCGCCTATGACCCTCAGCTATTTGTGCCCGCGCAGGAATACGATGCGCAGGTTTCGCTTGCTGACTGCACAGACTCGCTTCTTGACGAGCTGCTCTTGATGGAGCCTTTCGGATGCGACAACCCCGCTCCCCTGTTTTATGCTACCAACCTATTGCCCGAGGAAAAGCGTGCAGTTGGCGCAGATGGTTCGCATTTAAAGCTGACCCTTCGCCAAGATCGATGCGTCATGGACGGCATTGCTTTTTCCATGGGCAAGATGGCATCCAACATGCCCGATGCATTGGACGGCATCTTTGCGCTTGGGCGAAATACATTCCGCGGCCGCACGACATTGCAGCTTGAGGTCAAAGCCCTCCGCCCTGTTTATCAGGCGCAAATTGAAATGCTTAAGCGCACCGCTCCCTTGGAAGAACAAAGCGAGCTGCTCGATGGTTTTCTTGACGCTTTTGAATTGCAGGCAGGAAAAACCGTCTTGGATACAGAAGTATTATTGATGGTGAAGACCTGGGCCGACCTAGCTTTACAGCTAGCTGCCCATGACCGCGGAGTGCTTGTGATATCCCGTACAAGGGCATCCGCCGCCGCTGCACTCAAGCAATGTGAAATGGATATTTGCAGGCACGCGCCAAGTGACGCACGCGGATTTCATACGCTGCTGCTCGCCCCCATCCCCTCCCTCATCAAAGGGCATTGGAGGCAGATTTGGCTCATTGACGGCGAAATTTTTGAAGGCGAATCAGCCTTATGGCAGCAATTATGTCCCGAATCAACGATCTTCTCACTTGCAAACAGCAACGCTGTCTCAAATGTCGCCACCGATCTGGATGCAGGCGATGCCGCCTATCGCACGTTGTACAAAGCGCTTCGGGCTGCTTCCTATCGCTCGCTGCACCAAGTTGCGCAGGCATCAGGTCTTACCGCATCTCAGGTCAGATGCGGGATGCATGCATTTAGGCAGCTCGGGCTGATCAACTTTACCGAATCGCCCTTTGCTTATACCCTATCGCCTCCAATCAAATGCTCCCTTGGCGATAGTCCTCTTCTGCACGCGCTCAGAGCGCTGCAACACCTACCCGAAATCACCGACTGAAAGGAAGGATCAGCTTGAGCGAACTACGATCGCGTCACTCCCTTCAACAGTTGCTGCTGCTTCACGGCACACTTTTTCTGTATGCCGTTGTCAGCATATTTGCAAAGCTTGCCGGCATCAATATGGAGCTGCAAAACACTCAGCTCACCTTTGTATATCTGGGACTGGAAGTGCTGACGCTGCTCATCTACTCCATCCTATGGCAGCAAACCCTCAAGCGTATGCCCCTGAGCTTTGCTTTTAGCAACAAGGGTATCTGCACGCTATGGACTTACTTATTTGGGATTTGTTTTTTTGGCGAGAGCATTACATGGGGAAAGGCGATCGGGCTTGTTGTAGTCTTGATCGGAGTATTGCTCGTGGTGACTGATCATGAATAGCGGCGTCATCATCTACCTTATCACCCCTCTTGTATCCGCGCTTTCCCAGCTCATCCTCAAGAAAGCCGCCGATAACCCCAAGTACAAGGGCGTTGCTACCTATCTCAACTTTCCTGTTATTTTCGCTTACGGGCTCTTCTTTGGCTGTATGCTACTCAATGTGGTGGCGCTTCGCACGCTGGATTTAACCACCGCAAGCGTGCTGGAAGCCTCAGGCTACCTATATGTGATGCTGCTGTCCTACTTCTTTCTCAAGGAGAAGATTTCCAGGCGAAAGCTCATCGGGAATCTAGTGATCATATTGGGCATCGTGCTCACACTCACGCTATAATCGTACGGCCTTATGAGCCGCAAGGAGGAATATACTATGGAAACCGCCACCCCCACGACCCGCAAAAAAACAGTTTTTTCAGGCATTCAGCCCTCAGGCACATCGACACTGGGGAACTACATCGGCGCACTTCGAAATTTCAAATTGCTCGAAGATGAGTTTCAGTGTCTTTACTGCGTTGTCGATATGCATGCGATCACCGTGCGCCAAGAGGCTTCCAAGCTTCGCCAGCGTTGCTTAGAGCTCGCTGCGATCTATATTGCATCAGGCCTTGACCCCAAGAAGAACATCATTTATTGCCAGAGCCATGTACCCGCGCATGCAGAGCTATCATGGATTCTCAACTGCTACACCTACATGGGCGAACTGAGCCGCATGACGCAGTTTAAGGATAAAAGTGCCAAGCATCAGGACAATATCAACGCAGGATTGTTCACCTATCCCGCACTGATGGCTGCTGATATTCTGCTGTTTCAAACGGATCTTGTGCCTATCGGTGCAGATCAGAAGCAGCATTTGGAGCTTACGCGTGATATCGCGCAACGCTTCAACAATGTGCACGGCAATGTGTTTACCGTTCCCGAAGGCTACTTTGGCAAGGTTGGCAGCCGCGTGATGAGCCTGCAAGAGCCGGAGCGCAAGATGAGCAAATCCGATCCCGAAGATACCTTCATCAACCTTCTTGATCCGCCCGATGTCATCCGCCGCAAAATCAAGCGTGCCGTCACTGACAGCGATGGCGAAATCCGCTTCGATACGGAAAACAAGCCCGGTGTCAGCAATCTGCTTAGCATCATCGCAGCCCTTGAATATAGGAGCATTGAGGATATCACAGCGGAGCTTTCAGGCAAGGGCTACGGTGCACTCAAGGATCGCGTGACCGATTGCGTCATCCAAACCCTTGAGCCGCTGCAAACCGAGCATAAGAAGCTCATGGCCGACAAGCCTTACCTGCACTCCATCCTCGACGAGAACGCAGAAAAAGCATCAATGCTCGCAAGCCGCACCCTAAGCAAAGTTCGCCGCAAGGTCGGTTTTGCAGAACACGGAAAATAAGCAAGTGAGGAATCCACATGGAAAACAAACATTTTGATATGATCATCATTGGAGCAGGTCCTGCAGGTATCTTTACCGCCCTACAAATGACGGAAAAACGCCCCGACAGCCATCTACTCATCATCGATACAGGCCGCGCGATCGCGCGCCGCACCTGCCCTGCCCGCGTTAACGGACAGTGCGTGCATTGCGACCCCTGCGGCATCGTCCATGGCTGGGCTGGCGCTGGCGCATTCAGCGACGGCAAGCTCTCCCTCAGCGACGAGGTCGGCGGTCACGTAAGCGACTATATCGGCCACAAGCGTGCCATGGAATACATCCATCATGCAGACGAGCAATATCTGCGCTTTGGCGCAAGCGAGACCGTCCACGGTCTGAACAACTCGCGCGTGGACGAAATCGCCTATGAGTGCAGCCGCCATAACATTCACCTCGTACCCTGCCCCGTTCGCCACCTTGGCACGGAGAATGCAGGTCCTGTTCTGGGTGCAATGCATGACTATTTGGTCAATGAAACCAACACTACCTTCCTTGAATTGACCAATGCAGAGGACATCCTATGCGAGGATGGCAAAGTGGTTGGCGTCAAGATTCACCAGCGCGGACATGAGCCCGAAATCGTCTATGCACCTTACGTAGTCGCAGCCCCTGGCCGCGGCGGCGCAAAGTGGCTGACGGAAACCATGGGCAAGCTCGGTCTGCCTACTCAAAACAACGAAGTGGATATCGGCGTTCGCGTTGAGGTTCCAAACTCCATCATGGATCATCTGACCAAGGATTTATATGAAGCGAAGCTGGTTTATTACAGCGACACGTACGAAAACAAGGTGCGTACCTTCTGCATGAATCCCGGTGGAGAAGTTAGTCAAGAATACTATGAGGGCGGCATCGCAGTTGTCAACGGTCACAGCTACGAGGCACAGGAAAAGCGCACAGGCAACACCAACTTCGCGCTGCTCGTGTCAACCAAGTTCACCGAGCCCTTCAACCAGCCCATCGAATACGGCCGCTATATCGCGCAGCTTGGCAATATGCTGACAGGCGGTCCGATCATGGTGCAGCGTCTGGGTGACCTCCTGAAGGGTCGCCGCACAGATGAATCCCGCCTCAAGAAGTCCACCACTGTTCCGACCCTTTCAACCGCTGTTCCGGGTGACCTGAGCTTCGTGCTTCCCGCTCGTCACCTCACCAGCATCGTTGAAGCGCTTCGTGCCTTTGACAATGTTGCGCCCGGTCTTTACAGCCAAAACACACTTCTGTACGGCGTAGAGGTCAAATTCTATTCCAGCAAGGTGCTTGTTGACAACAACTTTGAAACCTCAGTGAAGGGTCTGTTCACCATCGGCGATGGCGCAGGCATCACGCGCGGTCTCATGCAGGCAGGCGTTACAGGCATGGTTGTTGCAGACGAAGTGGCAAGGCGCAAAAGAGACGAAGCATAATCCCGCAAGATACCAACAGCCCAGCTTTCCTAGTTTGAAAGTTGGGCTGTTTAAACCAATCATATGCCAAGCTTTCTCTCCATCAATTTAAAGCTTGTATAACAAGGAGCTAACTCAATGTTAAAGAAGAATGACTTTCTGATCATTGTCGTCGTGATTCTGATCGCCGCTGCCCTAGGCGCTACTGCGTATTTTATGCAGCGCAATCCCCAAACACCCGATAATCTTCAGACCCTTCCCGATGATGTGATCGTCACATCCGAGCCTACGCCATCCCAAGAACCAGCGCAAGCGCCCCAAGCAAGCGACGAGCCTGTGACCACCGGCGCGCCTGCCGCTACAGATGAAGCAGCCGCAGCGCCCGCCGCTGCCTACCTGCTTGTATCGGTTGGCGATGTCAGCTACGAGCCCATTCCTTTGCTTGAGGAAGGCGACTTCACGCTGTATCAAAATGACCAATCTACCGAGAATGTAGTGCATGTAACCCGCGACAGCGTGTGCATGAAGTCCGCTTCCTGTGATAATCAGGACTGCGTGCAGCAAGGCACAGTCACGCTTGATAACAGGGATTTGCGCGTGCTTCAAAACATGATCGTATGCCTTCCCAATCAGGTCATGCTTGAACTATTAACAGCTGAGGAAGCGGCCGCGATGACCCAGTAAGCCTTGGATGTTTTTTCACCTGATGGATTGTTCATCCGTTGTCCTTTGATTTACAAATGATGGATTTGGTTGTATAATCAGCCGAATGCTGAAATATATCACGACAAAAGGAAGTGCTCCAATGGATCAGAAACTTCGCAAAATCGTTCTTGCAGCTCTCTATACCTCACTATGCTGCGTTGCGACGATGATCATTCAGATTCCCTCCCCCATGACCGGCTACGTAAATCTAGGCGACTGTATTGTGCTGATTAGTGCATGGCAACTAGGTCCAGTCTATGGCGCATTGGTTTCAGGGGTTGGCTCGGCTTTAGCAGATTTACTGACAGGCTATACACATTACGTGCCCGGCACCTTTGTTATCAAGGCACTCATGGCAGTAATCGCTTGCGGCGTATTCTCCGCGCTTAGCAAATCCAAGATGAAGAATGTAGACCTTAAGCGCACGCTTAGCGGTCTTGCGGCAGAAATTTGGATGGTAATTGGTTATTTCCTCTATAGCTGCCTCCTGCTCGGCAAAGGCCTCGCCGCCTCTGCAAGCATCCCCGGCAACCTCGTACAAGGCGCAATCGGCTTGGTAGTCGCCATTGTTCTGATTCGATTGCTGGAAAAGGCTCTCCCCAATTTTAAAGATTAATATGGTATCATTCGTCTGTTCAGCATTCATGCACTCTATGGCATAGCCATAGAGTGTTTTTTGTATTCAGACTGCAGAATTCCGCAGATGAAAATACCGCCGCATAAGGATGATTTTCCTCATGCGGCGGTATTTTCCTAAATGGATGATTTTCTTGTGAACTGAAGACCAAAGAAATCAAACTGGCTTCCCGGTAAGAACACAAGGCTAACGCTGCACTGACCATGCAATACGCTGACCGTGAAGCGTTGTGTGCTTTCATCGTCCGATGGCTTGAACTCCACCAATTGGGATAGCTCTTCCCCCTCATGGTTTAGCATGCGCAGCGTAATCGGCTGGCTGGTCAAAGACGTCTTGCCGCAAATCGATAATGCTGCCGTTTTCTCGCCGTCAAAGTTCATGTTCTCATATACAATGGATACGTTGTTACCAATCGATTCGATGCCTTGCTCTGTCTTATCAAATTGATCGCCATAGACAGAGTCGCAGCGAGTTGCTGAAAGCGCTGTATACGCCTTCATCCTGCGTGCAAACGAGAAGCCCTTGATATGCACCTTTTTTTCCAGTGCAAAGCAAATCGTCTGCACACCATAAAGCGGCGTATCAAAGCGATGCGTTACCTCTTGATAAACATTCCAAATCGATGGCTTCTGATAATTGATGATGCCGATCCTCTCGCTTCCATCCTTGCGCGGATCACCGCTGAATATCTGAATCGGATACATCTCATCATTGAGCGCAAAGATAGGCAATGTGATTTCATCCGCTCCAGCGTCACCAAAATCCACATTCTGAAAGCCTACCATGCTCCACCCATCACGCGCGGTCGCTACGCCCTTCTCATTCCCCGGACCAACATCGCCCTCCGATAGGTCATACATGCCGCCTAAAATGAGCTCATACGGATCAAGGAGCGGCGTGCCCATGCCTGTGATGGTGATTTCCTTTTGCGAAATAATGCGTGGATGGTCATAGCCGTTATTCGCCATAGCGCGCAGATATACCATTCCGTCGCCTGCCGCCTGCACAAATACCCGTCCATCCTCTCGCACGATGCTAGCACAGGGCGTATTGATGCCGAGTTCATTGGTCATGCAAAATGTGATGTCGCCGTAGGTAGCGTTATCTGGCATAATCTTCGTCACCACCTCGCATTTTGGGTTCTCGGCGCTTAGGTGATCGCCGCCAAGGATGGTGATATCGAGCTTTCGAATGGGGATTTCCGCATTAGCAGGAGCGTGCTCAACGCTGCGGCTGCATGCAATACCATCTCGCATGGTTGCTTCGCTGCTTTGCAACCTTAGCTCAGCATCCATAAGACCAGCCGATGAAACCCTCACCACAATCTCGCCAGCCTGCTGGTTGGCCGCGACCATAGCAAGGAGCTTGCCGCTGAACAGGCGGCGGGAATTCACCTGATACCCGTCAAGATCGGTGCTATCCCCATTATCCATGCCGAGCAATCGCCCTTCGCCTTCTACCGAGACTAAAACTCGATTGTTAGCATTCCGAGCGGGATTGCCATCCGCATCTGCCATTGTAATTTCAACAAATGCGATGTCCTCACCGCTAGCATCCAGGGTTTCGTTTTGCATGGTCAATATGATGGATGCAGCGTTCCCAAAGCTCTTTTGCACATCATGCGCAATAAGGTTACCTTGCTCATCATAGGCTCGTGCTTCCAGCGTGCCCGCCTGATAAGGGACTTTCCACTTGGCGTCGCAGTTTTCTACGATATGGCGATCAAGCTTCTTGCGACCAATGGACTGACCATTGAGCAGCAGCTCCACCTCGTGCGCATTGCTGTACACCGGCACATCAATCAACTGACCTGCATTGAAATCCCAAATCACGCCAATATGCACCATAGGATTATGCTCGCTGCTTGTCCACAGTGATTGGAACAAATAGTACGAGTCTTTTTCAAAGCATGCGGTGTCCGCTTGCCCAAAATAGCAATTTCGAGTGAAATAAGGCGTGGGTTCGCCTATGTAGTCAATGCCTGACCAGAGAAATTGACCCAGCGAATATGGTGTATTCAAATCATCCACAATGCATAGTTCGAGGCTCTTTGTGCCCCAGCTGCTCGTGCTGTTGCCAAGGGACGAGCATTGCAGATCGTTGTCTGAGAGAATGGGTGCTTCTATCGGAAAGCGGTAGATACCGCGGCTTGAAAGCGTCGATGCGGTTTCGCTTCCATAGATGATCCAGTTTGGGTGCTGCGCATGATGCTGATCGTAGTATTTCTCAGCATAGTTATACCCTGCAACCTCCACCTCGTCCGCGCAGTTCTGTGCGCCCTGCCAAGGCATGAAGTTCGACCCAATAGTGGTCTTTGCATTGCCCTTTGGATCATGCTTGATCACCTCAGCTGCGAGCATCTTGGTGACTTCAAGCCCGCGTCCGTCAATATGGGTGTCAAGAATTTCATTGCCAATCGACCACATGATGAGGGACGGATGATTGCGGTCACGCCTCACCCAGCTGCGCACATCCGCCTTGTAGCAGTCGCCGAAGAATCGCGCATAGTCATAGGAGGTCTTTGGACGCTCCCACATATCCAGCAGCTCATCGATCACCAATATACCCAGCTCGTCGCACAGGTTCATCACATCGCTGGCAGGCGGGTTGTGAGCGGTGCGAAGTGCATTCACGCCCATGCGCTGCATGATGACAAGCTGCCTGCGTGCTGCTGCGCTGCTGTACGCTGCACCCAGTGCTCCAAGGTCGTGATGCAGACAGGTACCCTTGAGCTTGATATTCTCGCCATTGAGGAAGAAACCGCGGTCTGCGGTCATCTCTATGGTGCGGAAACCGACATTGGTCGTGAAGGTTTGATCGCCAAGCGTCGTTACCAAACGATAGAGTGTCGGCGCTTCGCAGCTCCAAAGCTCAGGCTCGTGAACAGCAAGCGTCATCCCAACGCATCCCGCCCATTTCCCGGTTTGATCAGAGGCATGGCAAACCTCCGCTGTCCTTGCCGCAATGCACACTCCCTGCGGGCTATACAGCTGGTGGGTAAGCGTCTTTGGCAAAGAGCTGCCCGCTTCAAAGCTCTCCAGATCCGTTTCTATTGCCACAAAAGCCTCATCGCCGTTCACCGTTGCCTGCACATATAGCCCATCCATCGCGATATGATAGTTGCTCAGTACATGCAGAGTCACATCGCGGAATATACCTGCGCCCGAGTACCAACGCGAGTTAGGGGCTTGATAGCGCACATGCACATGGATCGTGTTTTCACCCGCATGCAAAAACGGCGTCATATGGCAGTCAAAGGTCGTATAACCGTATGCATGGCTCATTGCCTCCTGCCCATTGACAAGGACAGCAGCGTCCATATAAACGCCCTCAAAGCGCAGCACATAGTAGCTGTCTGCTGCATCCTCAATATGAAGCGTGCGGGTATACCAGCCGTCGCTAGATTGGTACAGACGCGACTGGGATATCAGCCAATCATGAGGCAAATCCACATTCGCCCAATGAGCTCCCTGTAAATCCTCAATTTCGCTGCCAAGCGGCATCTTGCAAAACGACCAGCCACCATTCAAAAGCTGCTGCATTCTGTTGGTCACCTTTCTACATTTGAATAATCTCAATGATAGTTTAGCATAAAAGAAGGGGCAGCTCAACGCTGCCCCGAGAGTTTCTAAAGTAGCTTATTCAGCCTGTGTACGAGCGTATGCTTCGTTGGTCATCTGAGCCAAAGACTCAGCATTGAGGCCGTTGCAGCTTGCTACATAAGCATCCCAATCAGCTGTGATGTCTTTTTGTCCGGTGACGAACTGAAGTGTCCAAGCATTGACGTTGTCAATGAGAGGGGTCTTCCAAAGGTTCATCTGCTCGTTCTCATCTTCGGTTGTTACAACAGAGGGGTTGATCGGACGGATGTCACGATACTCGCCCATGCGGTTGAAATAATCACGAATGACGGGAATGAAATTGTCGCTGTTCTGTGCCAAGGAGTGGCCATACCAGAAGTTACCGCCTGCATAGCCCCATTGCAAGCGAATGTCAACATCTTCTTCAGCGCCGGAGATACCAAGACCGCCGCACTTGAAGCCGGGTAGAAGCTGCTTGACAGCGTTGCCTGCTTCGTCAGTTACGACTTCGTAGGTCTCGCCTTCAACGCCCCACTTGGTGAGGTCATAAGCCTGCTCGCCATACCAGAGCCAGTCAACAAAGCGCATCATCTTGATGAAGCCATCTTCGCCAAGCGCTTTAAGTGCATTGTTTGAGATCATCACACCGCACTCAAGACGGCTGTTCTCAGACACGTAGTTATTGGAGCCTTTAGGATAAACAGTAACATATGTGGAGTAGTTGCCTTCGCCAAGACCGGTCTCAAGGCCGCTCATCCATGTGGTGTACTGACCGCGGTTCATGCTCATGATAACGGTCTCGCCGTTATAGAACTTGTTGGTTGCGGTGGTATCATCCTGTGTGAAGGTTTCGGGATCAAGGATGCCATTGCTGATGAACTTGTTAGCAACAGTAACGAATTCCTTGTAATCTTCGGTTGTGGAAGCGAAATACCATTCATTCTTCTCAGCGTCGAACATCATGCCGTTGCCGACTGCCCAACCGGAAGGAACGTCATAGCTTGCTGCGATAAGTTTCAGCAGGTTACCGCCGTTGCCCTGTCCGCTCTCACTGCCGCACCACAGGTCGCTCCAGATGTAAGTGTCTTCTGTGATCTTGCCTTCTGCTACCAAATAAGCTTTTACGCCGACAAGGATCTCGCAAAGGTCGTCCCATGTCCAGTCCTTCTCAAGAGCTGCTACATCATAGCCAGCTGCCTGGAAGATATCATCACGGATCATGAGGGTGTAATCCTGCAAAGGAGTCTCGTGCATGCCAGGTAGACGATAGTAGCTGCCATTGGAACGAACGATGGTGTCAACGTCGCCCTTGAGGTCGTACCTCTCGTAGAAATTGGTGTAATTGGGCATATACTGAACGTAGTCAGATACTGCTACAACTGCGCCGCCGTCAACAAAGGGGGATTCGTCATACACTTTAGGAATGATGTATGCGGACTGTCCAGCGTTGATCTCTAGGGTTGTCTTGCTGTTGTAATCGCCGCTGTCATAAGAATGAACATCGATGGTTACGTTGGTTAGCTCTTCAATCTTCTTGAAAACGCCCTCTGTTTCCCAAGTTTCGACCATGGGGTACCAGCTTGCATCGCTAAAATACATGCTGTAGGTTACGGGCTCTTCTGAGTAGAATGTGTCGCCATAGGTGTAGCCAACCGCTTCTTCAGCGCTTGCGCCAATGACGCTTACCATGCTCAAAAGCATTGCTAGAGTAAGAACTAGACTAAGAATTTTCTTCATTGACAATGTCCCCTTCCATATTTTTCATATTTTTATGATGCAATCCATGCACCTTGAGTCACGATAGGATTATTCCTTCACACCGCCGAGCATCATGCCTTGGACATAATACTTTTGAATGAATGGATATACGCAGATGATGGGCAGTGACATCAGCACCATTGAGCAGGATTTGATGTTAGCTGCAACCTGCATCGATTCAGCACTTACCTCACCGGGGTCTGCGGATGTGGATGCACCCGAGATAATGGTCTTGAGGTAGTATGCAATCGGCCAATTCTCCTTGTCATCCAGATAGAGATACGCGTTAAACCAGTTGTTCCAATAGCCTGATGCGTAAAACAGGAGCATCGTTGCGACGATTGGCATGGATAGCGGCAGGACGATTCGAAAGAATACGCCAAACTTGCTCAGCCCATCCAGCTCGCCCGCTTCTTCAAGCTCAGGCGATACCCCTGCAAAGAATGATTTCATCAACAGCACATAATACGTGCCGATCATGCCGGGTAGAATGAAGCCCATTGCCGTGTTCTTCACCCCTAGGTTTACCATCAGCATGTAGTTAGGAATGAGGCCGCCGCCAAAATACATGGTGAAGATGATAAACGGTGTAAAAAACTTATTGAGCCTTAGGTGCTTCTTTGAAAGCGGATATGCCAGCAATGCAGTCGTGAACAGCGATAGAACCGTACCGATAATCGTATAGATGATGGTATTGAGGTAGTAGCGCTGGAAATCGCCTTTTGCGAGCACGGATTGATAGGTTGTGATGTTAAACTCAACCGGGATGATGCTAACCTTGCCCTGAATGATCGCCTGCTCGGACGAAAACGACTGCGCGACCAAGTATAGGAACGGATACAGCGTGACCGCACAAATGATAATCATCAAGATGGTGTTGAAAACCGTAAAGATACGATAGCCCGTGGATTCGCGGACATGCATCGGTTTACCTAAATGTGCGGGCTTTGTTTGAACTGTTTGTGCCATTTAGATAACCTCCTTACCACAAGCCATTATCAGTTAAACGAGATGAGATCATGTTTGCTAAGGTCAGGAGGACGAGGTTGATAATGCCTTCAAACAAACCAACTGCCGTAGCATAACTGTAGTTACCAGAGCCAAGACCCATTCTGAAAACATAGGTTGAAACGATATCTGCCGTTTCGTACGTCATGGGGTTATACAGCAGGAATACCTTTTCAAACGAGCCGCCAGAACCAACCAAACCGCCGATATCCAGTATCAAAAGGGTTGCAATGGTTGGCATAATGCTTGGAATCGTGATATGCATAACGCGCTGGAAGTGGCTTGCACCATCAACCTCTGCCGCCTCATACAGATTGGGGCTGATATTAGCCATCGCAGCCAGATAGAGGATTGTACCCCAGCCAAGCCCCTGCCAGAGACCTGAGCCAACGAAAATCGTCGGGAACCATTCGGGCAATGCGATAAATGAAATCTTATCCATTCCCAGCGCAACCAGCATGTGGTTGATTGGACCATTGCTGGAAAGCAGCTCGCGCACCATACCTGCGATAATAACCATGGAGATAAAGTGCGGTAGATACGAAACCGTTTGAACGAGTTTCTTCCAACGTACGTTCTTAATTTCGTTTAGAAGCAATGCAAAAATCAATGTCATCGGGAAACGGAATGCAAGATAGGAGATATTCAGTGTCAATGTATTCCTAAACGCACGCCAATAGCTGCCGTCGCGCCAGAATTGCCTGAAGTACTTCAGCCCGCTCCATTCGTCACCAAAAATGCTGCTTCCTGCGCGGTATCTGCGAAATGCAATGACATTGCCCGCCATAGGAATGTAGCGTAGGACGATATAATAAATAATTGGGATCACTAAAAAAGCATATAGCTGCCAGTTTTTTGCAATATGCGTCGATAATTTTTCCTTCTTACCCAGCATAGCAATATCACTTGCCGCCAGTTTTTCTTTCCGCACACCCTTGTGATTCATAACACTCATCCCTCCTCGGCTGCGATCCAACACGGTTTCAAAAAGCGTGTAGACGCCTTTTGAGCGCCATTTGATCATACTTCTCGCTTGAGAAGCAATTGCAGCACCTGTACCATGTAAATTTACGAGTCTCTCTTTCCAAATGGTACAACATTTAAGTAAAGTGTCACCAATCGTTGAGCGTCATTTGACTATCATTTATTGCTATTATTCTTTACAATTCGAATATTTCGTTCGCGAAGCATTTGCCTAAATTGTGAAGGCGTTGCATTTTCATATCGCTTAAAAATGCGATTGAATGTCGCAATGCTATCAAATCCAGCCTGTAATGCGACTTCGGTAATGGTCAGCGAAGAGTCAGCAAGTAGCCTTTCACATAGGGTGATTCTCTGCCTCATATAAAATTCATATAGGTTCATGCCTGAAAAGCTCTTAAAAATTCTTGCAAAGTGATATTTGCTATACCCGCTGTAGGCAGCGATGTCGTCAAGACAGAGCTTCTCGTGGCAATTCTTCGCAATGTAGTTGCAGACATCCAGCAGTATAGCTGTTGTCTGGTGGCGCTTTGCTGATGCAATCGTCTGGGTCATCTGCCCTTTTTCCATGAGCCAACGGCTGGAGCGCACGAAAAAAACGCCTAGCCATAGGCGTATCGAAGTCCTCGCAAAATAATCATTCTCTTCAAACTCATCCGTAACCTGCGCAAGCGCGTCACGAATCCCAACCAGCTCACTGGATTCATCATTATGTCCAAAGAACACACAAGGATAAAAGCAATGCTGAACCGCAGCAATGCCCTCAATATCATAGAATTCACTTTGATCGATCATGAAAAAGTATCGCTTGCCGCTCTCTGGCGCGTAAATCTCATGCACCACGCCCGATGGGATGATGAGTATATCATACGGCTGCAAAACATAGGTTTCTTCAGCCACTGCAACTGAATACGTGTTTTCAATCGGCATAATCACCTCATAGGAATTATGCCAATGACGTGGATAATCATCTGATTCTCTGTTAATGTACATACGCACAGAATCATCAACATGACGCTCTAGCTGCTTCAAACTATTAAATGATTTTTCCACAGTGTCTCACTCCCATTATACGCTATACAATCTTTAGTCACTCTATATAATATACAGCAATTTTTGCGAAATGGGAAGAGAATTATGAAAACGATTTAAAGAAATGTTAAATTAATGCATTTTATTCGCCTGATTTATTCTTTTTGAGGCTGTTTTCATAAGGTTACACGCGATTTTGCTGCTTTTCGATTGTTTTCATAAACTCTTGGCGGATTTGATTTGTCCGAAACTTACGAAACATAGGGCGCATGATCACCGCATAATCTCCATGCTGTTTCATGGCTGCTTTGCAAAATAATGCTCGCTCGCATACTTGAATTGCTTCTTGAGACGGTCGGATGCTTGTTTGCCAACCGCGGAATTCTTGCACATGATATCAAACGCATGAAAGCAGCCTGGGTATATATCAAGCTCTGCCTGCACACCCGCCGCTTTCAGGTCATCTATATACTGCTTTGTTTCGTCGTAGAAGGGCTCAATATTGCCTACATAGGTATATGTGGGTGGAAGTCCCTCAAAGTTCTTCGCCCTCGCTGGTGCGGCATATGGGGGCACTGCGTCGGTTTCGAACAAATCGCCCAGATACATCTGCCAGCCAACTTTATTAGCGGCTGAATCCCAAACGGGTGCGTCATTATCCTGCGAAGAGGGCGTGATCATGCGGTCATCAATCATCGGATACAGCGGCATTTGAAACGCTACGTTCACCTTACCGTTGTCGCGCGCAAACAGCACCGTAGCCGCCGATAGCCCGCCGCCTGCACTATCCCCGCCCACAAACAGCTGATCCTCTCTAATGCCCAATTCCTCGGCATGCTCGCGCATCCATAGAAGCGCAGCGTAGCAATCATTCATAGCTGCTGGATAGGGGGCGTCGATGGCAAGCCTGTAGTCAGGCGATATAATCACGCAATTCGCTGTCTCCAAGAAACTCTTCATGAACGCAATATCCTGCTCAGGCGTACCCACCCCATATCCCCCGCCATGAATCCACAAAAGACCGATTGCATTCGGTTTGGTTTCAAAGGCTTGGTATTGGCACAGCCTTAAGCTGCTATTGTCACTGGTGGTGATCGTTCGCTCAATGAATGCAAATGCCCTAGGCTTCATGAACTTGCGCACCTTCACCACCATTTTCTGCGACCGAACAAATGTCTCGCGGCTCTTAAACCGAAAGAGCTTGCGAACGATGCTCCCCTTCAGCCTAACCTCTGGATTCATCATCTCGTTGGTAATCTTCATATGCTTACTTCCTTTGATATAGGATTTGATGCTCTACTCTTCCTATTGTAAGCATGAAAAACAATATTACAATGCTTCCGGCAGCATTTGCAAAAGATTCACCGCACATTCATATCTGCAAGAAAAAACCATCCCTGACTTCAATCAGGGATGGTTTTCATTTCAATCCTCTGGAAACATGATCTTTCCCGCGAGGATGAATCTTTGATTCTGATAGGAATATGCGCATGTTGACAACAGCAATATCTCATCCGGATAATTGACCTCAACATTCGTTTCGTAAGCAGTTGCCTTCACGATTTTCTCTACAAAGGCAATGTACTCTTCCTCCGATGCAAACACCGTCGGATAGCCAAATGTTGCGCCGTTGACTGTACAACCTGCAAATATCTCGACATCGTAATCACCGCTTGGCGTATACAGTCTCAATATCGGAAACCTCAGATAGTACTCCTCTACGCCGAACCGAAATAGATCGCCAAACATCTTACCGCTCTTCATGTTATGACCGTGCAAAATTGTCACGTCATTGGTGAATGCGGGGTCGCAGGAGACATCCATCATAATGGAGCCCGCTCTGTTTGCAGTGCCATCTGGTAAATGGGCTAAGTAGTAGTCGTTATCCGTTCCCTGAACGATGGGATAGTCAATCACAGTGCCCTCGCAGCGAATCCAGCCAACCACATCAGGACAGGTTTTCCAGAGCGTTTCAAAGTCGATTTCCGATTGAACGACGACTTTCTTCTCTGGCTCAGCCGTTGAGGCTATGGCATTTGCAGCGGTTGCTTCTGGAGCAGACTGGTCTGTGCCAGATTGGTCTGTCCCAGACTGGTCTGCGGCAGACGGCTGTTGCTGAGCTGATGTTGCATACTCGTCATCATCGTCAGTAAACGACTGTAAATAGTCATCTATACTAGACTGCGATGACTGATCGCCTGATGCACTGCCTTGGCTATTGCTTGCTTGATCGACAGATTGCGACGCAGTGTTTGCATCCGTTTGATTCGCAGATGCGAGTGAGTCGTAATAGTCCACACCAGCTTTTCGGTCATTGATCTCAGCATAAGCGAGAACGCCCAAAACCGCAGCAATAACAAGCGCCAGAATCAGCACACACATCGCAATGCGCTTGCTTCTTCTCACTCTACGCTTGCGAGAAACCGACTTAGTTTTTTTCACCATCGGTCTCATCCTCTTTACGGCGCATGATCATAATCATAACGAAGGCAATGATCACCAGCACAGCTGCACCAGCCAAGTAATAAGGCCAGGAGTCTGTTACGCCTGTAGCGGTAATGGTACCGTCGCCTGAGGAGGGTGGTGTGGTGGGGGTTGGCGTGACAATAGGATACTTGTTGATGAACTCTGCCTTATCAGGCTTTTCCGTTGCGCTTTTTTCGTTGAAAGCCACATAGGCATCAAAGCCATCATAATTAGGAAGCTTGTTGGTAATCGTCACCGTCAAATCATAGATGCGCTGATCATAGGTGCACTGGGCATTCGCGCCAACGACCTGCTGAATGGTATACGTGTAGACACCTACTTTATCATAGGTCGTCACTGGGAACTTTGCAGTGCCTGCCCCTGTGATCTTCAGCTCGTAATAGCCGGTAGAACTGCCTGAAGGCATGGGAAAGGATGCGTCATCTGCGCGCATCAACACGGTATATGTCTCAGCGGGAGATGGCAGCGGCGTACCCTCCAGCTTGATCTCGACATCAATCGAAACAGTCTTTTGAGCAGCCAATGCTCCAGAGGTGCACACCATCAGGCATAGTACCATTGCGCACAGCATAATGACCGTGCTACGAAAGCTCTTCTTCATAATCAAATATCCTCCCTATTTCGCTGGTGTGTACTCTTTCATCACAGCCAGTATAATGGTTCTTGCATCTGTAAACTCAGAGGAGCAGGTTGTGAGCGCCAGCACCTGTGGTATTACTCCTGTTTCCAGTTCTTCTTCCAGCATCGCATCGATCGTGTCATTGTGAAGGTGCATAGCATTCAGCTTCGCAAAGTCGATCAATCCGTCTATTTCATCCTGCCATTTTTGTGGATAGAATATATTATCTTCCGATGAAATCACCACTAGGCAAGCAAATGTCTCAAGTAAGTATACCCGATCGGGGGTAATCAATGTTCCTGTGCGATTTTCTTCAAAGAACGTTTTGTCTTTATAAAGTTCCAAATCGCCGTACATACCGCCATTGACCATATGATGGCCATAGGTAAGTGAATAATAATCTGTAAACGCTTTGTTGCATCTGTAGTCTAAAAAGATGCTGCCAGCGAGTGCAAAGTCTCCATAAACATCCGTGTTGATATAAGAGAAATTTGATTCGCCCTGCAAAACGGGGTGATCAATTCTTGTGTTATCCATCGTCACCCATCCGCATACATCGGGGTTGATGGCGAGCAGCTCCGCAAAGGATGGCCCTGCCTCTTCCTCAGCATCTGCTGTTTCCACGACTTTGGGTTTCAGCTGAATCATATCCGCTTGAACATTTTCAGCCGATGCATAAATCTGTTCATTATCCCATAGGGCGTATCCTGCATATACGCCTGAAACGATCAGTGCCAGCACAATCACCGTACTGACCAAACCATTGAGCAACCGTAATAATTGACGTGACATTTATTTATTGTTCCCATGGTGAAATCGCCATGGTTTCCTTTCCCAAGCATGATTTGCGAACCGCGGTAAGCGTGCAAGGCGACGTACCGCCCTGCACGCAATACCAATGGTCTACATTCCGAAGGAGACGTACCTCCCATCGGAAGGAAAGGTCATTTGCTTGGAATAATTATTCGTTGATCGCACGACGCTTGGTTACGAAGAACAGCAAGCCTAGGAATGCTACGCTTAGCAGAATGATATAAGGAATGTTGTCAAGGGAAATACCGGTGTCGGGGGTTGTATCCTTTTTATTATTAATTGTTGTATTAACATCAGCGTTACCTGTAATCTCGCCAGACGTTGCACCTTCTGCAAAAGAGGATGTGTAGTCTTCAGCAATTTCCGTTACACTATAGGTGACACCTGCTGGAATATTAGTAAAAGCAACTGTGTCACCATTAGCCAACGCAAAGGTATAGGTGATTGTATTACCATCAGTCGAAGGATCCGATAATGTATTCCCCTCGATTTGTGACTTTAAAACAGCACCAATTTTACTACGGTTTACTTTTTTATCTGGTACGGTCAACACTACTGTGAATGTGAACGGTTTTTTCAGATCGCCCGCGTTACCAGAAACTGTCTTTTTTACAGTTAATTTACCAGAGGCATAGGTATTGGTTATGTTGTCAGTCTTAGTGATGCCTTCTCCAACTCCATCTGCATAAATTGCAGAGGTGGTTACCAAACCATCTGCACCCTGAGTCACTGTTACTTTTAATGTCATTTGAGTTGAATGATAAGTAACACCTGCTGTATCGCCAGCCGCCTCATTGAATGTATATGTATATATACCAACTCTCGTATATGTAGGAAGGTTTATGCCTGCCGATTTAACTCCATCTGTTGTATTACCGGCTGCACCCTCTATAAATGTGATTTCGCCAATGCTAGGCATCCCAAGTGCCTCAACTTCTTCTACTGATAGAGGAGAGTCCTCTGCAAAAAGTTTCCACTCGTCAAAAGTAAAGGTCTCTGCAGGGCTCGAACCATCTCCTAGACTTTCATAGGTCTTAGTAATTGTCGGATCTTCGTCCGCTGCCATTGCCATTGTGCTCATTCCAAGCACCATCATCATTACCATTAGGATTGCCATAATTTTCTTGCTCATGTGACATGCCTCCATTTTTTGATTTATTGCCTACGAAAAGCGGATGCTTTCCATGGAAATAACCTGTGGTTGTTCCTCTTAGCGAATCGGGACGAAAGTCCCGCGCTTGGGGTTTGCTCTGCCCACCAGAGCATGCGGCTATGCTCATGCGATGAGCGGGTATCCATTGGCATAAACCTTACAGTCCACGCCTTCGGAGTATGGTGATCACCTTGCCTTGGACATCTGCCATTGGTATGGCGTCGAAGTCTCGGCTGTCCGTGGCTTGCGTACGATAATCACCAAGGATGAACACACATCCTGCTGGGGTACGGTAGGGGTACTCAATCCCCTCTTTGGCATAGGTTGGATACAGGATTTCTCCGCCTTGTGTCGTGCCGTTGACCCTGAGAGAACCGCCATCGCTGAGATCAACAGAATCATATTCCGTAGCGACAATGCGTCCGCAGCGCTGTTTGCCATCGGCAACATACACCACCACATCATCCGTCACATAATCCTGCTGCAGTCTGAAGGCGATCATCAGGTCGCCGTCCTTGACAGCGGGGAACATGTCCATGCCAGTTGCCTGAGTGATTAGGAATACCTGAGTTAAGAGTAGATATCCCGCTACTACAATCACGATCAACCGGATGAGTAGGCTTCGGTAACCTTCTTGAGTGAAGAGCTTGCTCTTACGCTTTGCGATAACATCCGCGATCGATCCAAGCTTCTTTTTCTTTTTCTTCACTCCCCTTCTCCTCCGTTGTCTCGATTGTTATTGCTGTAGTGCTTGCGGGCGTTGCCGCCCGCCTGATTGGCTCTGCGCCATTGATCCAGCAAAGTGTTATACCTTACTCGCTCTGCGAAGATCGCCTCGTTGTATAGTTCATTGAGCTCCGTAATCTTCTTCCACACATCACGCTCGCTGACACCTCCAAAGAGCTGCTTGCGAAACTTGACCTTGTTGAGCCACTGTGCAATGCGCTTTTGCTCGCGATTGACAATGGGTGCGGGTTCAATTGGCTCGGGCTGCTGCGAGGCTCTCCTTCTGGTCGATTTCCTATTATCCATTCACATCACCATTACTCTTCATCATCACGGCGACGCTTCCGAAGTAGGAATATCACAATGCCAGCTACCGCTGCTCCAAGGATCAGTATGTAGGGCAAGGAGTCAAGAAGAACACCAGTGTCGATGGTTGCTTCTTTGTTGTTGGTGAATGTAATGAGAATGTCATCATCAACTTTGCTCTTTTTAACTTCAGAAACAGTGTACACAAAACCACTTAGCGACCCCTCGACAATTCCAGTAGCTGTAACCGAAAGTTCGTAGTCACCTGCGCCTGTTTCTTCAATTACTAACTTTGAACCGATTGGAACATCTTTAAGCAAGTGCCCCTCATCACCATTCTTTAGTGTGAACTCCACTGTAGTACTTACTCCATTTTTAGGTGTAACAGTAGCGTTAAAACTAAAAGCCTTGTCTACATCCCCGAAGCCGCCAGTAACAACCTTCTTAATCGTAATAGCTACTGTCGTGGGTTTCCAGATAGCATAGAGGGTTGTTGGTTTTCCTTTCTCTAACCTTATCGTCCCCTCGCCTATTTTATAGTCTACAGGGCCTTCTGGCAGCTTAGACCAACCCATCAGCTCATAACCTGCAAAAGTAAAATATTGTTTAAATTGAAGTTCATTATCCCAGATCGGAGTGTCCTTATATTCACCAGAACCAGTCAGAGCAAATGAATAGGTCTTGATTGTGGGATCGTTATTACCCATTCCACCATTCGCATCATAAATTATTTGAAAAGCATTTTTGCATTCTTCCCACTGGGCAACAAATGTCATTTGCGAAGATAGAACAACAAGCTCTTCTCCTGGTTGATATATTTTATCATTTGGTGCTTTCCAACCAACAAAAACATAATCTTCATCCACAGGGACGCCATCAGGCCATTTTGTTTTATAGTCAGGTAGTTCAAATACACCCGTTCCAGTTTTGTACTTTGTTTCATCTGTAACAACCAATGCATTTTTGCCCTGACTGCCGGGATCGTAAGTAACCGTAGCATCAGTCTCTTTCCACATTCCATAGAGCTTTAATGTGTCGCTATCGTCTGTAAACAGACGACCAACAGGAATGGCAAAATCAAAACGTATTAGTGTATTGGAATTCGGCGGATACCAGCCCCAACAGTCAAAGTTATCCTTGTATGCTTTGTCCATCTCATAATCCGTAAGATAAGCATTTTCTGTCACACCAAATGGCTCTTTGAACATTTGATCAGACTGAGTAGAATAATAATATACAACATGAAACTTTGTTGATTCCCATTTTCCATGTAATGTCATATTAGCATTTGGCATTATTGATTTATCAGAAACCTCAAATTTTGAGCCTTCGTTAAAGTCAGAACTTGTATACCACCCAACAAACGTATAATCATCTTTACTTAACGTTTTTTCAGAAGCAATAATTTCCTCCATAAGTGGAGCTTGATATTGAAGTGACTTCACATATTCTTGCTGCGTTCCATCGTTTGAAACAAGTTTTAACACGAAGTTATTTCTTTTATATAAATGGATTTGTTGTGTATCTGTGTTAGGAAATTCTTCCTGGCCATTAAGTTCATCGGCAAATACATTCAGAAATTTTCCCTCAAATGTAGTATTATTCGATGTTGGGGTTACGTATTCATCTGTCCCTGCGTTAGTAAATGGTCCAACCTTCGAATCCGTTAACGATCTTGTATTTCTTCCGAACGGTACATTGTAAGGTAACGCTATAAAGCCATCACCCATACCCTTTGAGCCGAAGTGACCTGTTTGCCTTACAATTTGTGTATGATCAATTATATAAGACTTAAGTACTGTTCCATCTTGTCTTTGTGTCTCAAAATCTCCTGTAGTTCCTGATAGAGCTTCAACTGCATATATCATCCAAAGCATATCAGATGAAGGCGATGCAACAGCGTATAACTGGCCTGACGCAACCAATTTGTTCTCGAAAATTGTCGTATGATACACTGGACTATTCTCAGTTCCAGTTACAAATAAAGTTTTATCGAGCACATACATATTACCTACTTGAGCTACTCCTGCAGGGGTCATCCAACCAGTAAATGTGTATGCGAACGTACCAATTTGATCGCTAGCCCCCTTATCATACTTATATGTAATTTCATCAGAATTGTTTTCAACCCAACCTGACCTCAACCATACAGCACTGATATCTTGACCGTATTTTGCGGTAAATTTGTATGTAAAATGAATCGGATTAGTGGCAGTGTTATTTGCTGTAGAGTCAGCATTATATCCAGATGACCTTAGTTCTGCCAATTTATCATCATCGATTTTTGCTCTACCAGACGTATTGGTGCCTCCCGGTCTTTGGTGCTGAGTATCAGGCACAATATTTCCATCGTCAGTAGCAACATCGTCGTTTTTATCTTCATTCCTTATTCGATATGTGAAAGTCAAAGTGATTAATGCACGATTATAGTAAATCAATATAATCGTAGAACCATCCGGTTTCACAAATGAAGGATCTTCAGAAAAATGATCGTATTGATATAGATACTCACTCACATCTTGAATTGTAGCCGCAATGGTATTATTAGCCGTAGTCGTTGCATCCCCACTTGTTAATCTATCAGCCGAAACATACTTAACACTATGACTTGCGCTCAAGTTACTAATGCTGTCAGTCTTATTGATAGATACATATGAACCAGCAGGTGCATATACAGTAGTGGCATCTCTTGCCGCAGGTGAATAGTCGTCATCGTTTGCATTTTCATACATATAAACTAGCTTCACGGCTACCTTCTGAGCTGTCCACTTGGCATACAAAGTGCACGATGCAGTTATCTGCGCATGTCCTCCATTGGTGAACGTAACCTTCGTTAACGGATCAAACTCTTGAGATGTATACCATCCCTCTAAGGTATAGCCTTCCCTTACAACAATTGGCTGTTGTAAGAGTTCACCCTCATAAAGAATAACAGGCGGAATTGACAATCCACCATTTGGAACAAATTGTACTGTACGAGTTTTTGCATACCAAGCATATAGTGAAAGTGTGTATTTCTCATCCACTTTAATTGATTCTGGTGAAATTGTTGTATTGAATGAAAATTTATATCTATCATATTCTGTATATGATAGAGTACTTTGTTGTCTCTTAGACCATCCTACAAACGTCATATCAGCTATAACAGGCATGTTCGAATAAGGTTTTAAGATATGATCTTCTGACACAACATATGTTGTTTTTACTTCTGCCAGAGTTTCATTCTTATATATATAGTTTAAATAATGGGAGTTTGTAACATCTATTTCATCCCACTTTGCAAACAATGTCAAACTTGAAGTAATATTAGTATCAATAGTAACTTTATCGCCAGTGCCCTCAGCATTTAAGTACCAACCGCTGAACTGCATTTTATGCTTAGTCAGATCACCTTCTGCAGTATCTAAATAAACAGGAATTGGCAATTCTTTAATTTTTTCACCTATTAAGACTTCTAGTACATTTGGAGTCACCTGCGTTCCGCCATTCAGGTCGAATGTAATTTTATAAGTCTCTGTAGTATCTTCTCCGATTGCATTGCTACTATTTTGAGCGCCAAGAATGACGATCGGCTGTGAATAGTTGATCGTACCAATGGCAACATCAGTAGATTTAACATCTACATTAGATGAGTCATCTGTGCTATCAATATTCAGTTGATTTGTTACATCATCCGTCGTAGTTACCGAAGAAGCTACTTCCTCTACAGTAGTCTTCGCATCCACTTGAGCATCCACAACCAAGCCATCCTCCGCAACGCCAAGAGGGACTATCGAAAGAAGCATTATTGCGCACAACATCAGTGCCGCAATCCTTCTCAACATATTTCTCATCATTGGTTCTCCTCTCACTGCTTGAAATTTGAGTTTACCATTTCATATAATTGGGATTATTCTGTAATGGTTACACACATTCTCCATGCAGCCATTAGGTTGTCTTCTGCTAGTGTGTAGCTGAACTCAAGCGTATCGATCTCTGTGTTCTGCCAATCGCCAATGATATTACCAAGTTCGTCGATTGCCGCCGTCTGCCAGACGAAGTCATATTGTACTTCCTCATAGCCATTCAATGTAGCAGCAAGTGTGACTGAACTACCAATCGTAAGTTCCTCAGTATCAGCATGTAAAGCTACATGTACGCTACGCTCTACTACTTCTACAACAGGCTCTTCACTCGGCAATGGCTCTTCCGTCGCAACCGGCTCCTCAGCCACAGCGATCATGGTGATGGACTGCGTGACTGCTTCGCCAAATGTGACTGCGCCTTCTACGTTGCCGCTTGCATCGCATAGGTACCAGCCTTTGAAGGTCTGCTCGGGGTCGAGCATGATAAAAGCATCAAACGATGCAGCATCTAGGATTGTGCCTTCTTCCATCGTGTAGGATACAAGCGTTGTTGCGTCCCCGGCCAGTACGGTGATGGTATAAGCAGGCACAGGAGTCTCGGTTGCTTCGGGTTCTTCGGAAGGCTCGGCCTCCGGAGTTTCCGTTGCTTCGGCAGGCTCTTCGGTTTCGTCTGCAGGTTCGGTCGGTTCTGCCGTTTCATCTGCAGGATCCACGTCACCGCCAAGTGCAGGTACATCGCCATCAACTGCTACAAGATCAGCGCGAATGTAACCCGTCTTGTCAGCGGACTGAACGGAGTACCATGTCTCGCCCTTTTCATTCTGAACAGAGCCGATAACGACAACGGTTGTTCCTTTGTTCAGTTCACAGATGACGGAAGAATCTATTGTGGGTTCCTGTCTGAATTTCACATTACTGGTTGCTTTACCATAAATCTTATCATCATCAATTTCTTCTTGCTTTTCATCAGCATATACAAAATCAACGGATGGGATGCTCACATCACCAGCGGTGCGTACGCTTACCATCGTTGCAAGAGCTTCATCACCATCAACAAGCCAAGTGGTTGATGAGGCGTAAAAATATCCGCTCTCGCTATTTTCTGCATCAGTCGTTCTAGTGGTATCGAAATATGCCTTGTACAGTGTACCGTTTTCAAACGCTTCGCTTACTTCAGCATAGACTACATCGCCCTCGTTCATCGTGCCGAGGATTGTCGTACGGCTAGCGCTCGTGTAGATCGCTTCGCTTGCAGAAACGTACAAGAAACCAACATCAGCAGCTGGTGCGTCTGTTGCTTCTTGTGTCGGCTCAGATGTGGGCTCCTCTGTGTCAGCTACTTCAGTTGGCTCAGATGTGGGCTCCTCTGTGTCAGCTACTTCAGTTGGCTCAGATGTGGGCTCCTCTGTGTCAGCTACTTCAGTTAGCTCAGATGTGGGCTCCTCTGTCTCCTTCACCTCACCGGTAACAGAAACAGGATTTGAAGTAACCTTCGCATCCTTATCAGAAGACTCGCCTTGGGAATCCTGATCATCGGACGGCGGATTGGATGGGTCTGTTTCACCGCCATCTTGTTCGCCTTCTTGATCTGATTCTACTTGGTCAGTATCCTGCGGACTTGGTGTTGTAACGTCCACAGTTTGTGTTTCCGCAGCATAAGCACTGGTAATAAAGCTCCCCTGCCCGCATGTAAACACGCAAACATTGCATAGAGCCACCGCAACCGCCAGTGTTATTGCAACAAGCCTTCTAGTCTTCATGATCATATCCTCCTTATGGTATGGGTCCATCTTTTGGGTGATGTACCAGAAATTATTATTTCAAGATCAATGGAATGGTGGGAAGGTACGAATGATGCATTAGCACAATCGACCTAATCAACGTGGTGCGCTTGGAGATGAGTATAATGCACAGATTGTCAGATTACAATGACTGGAATGCTAATCCCAGTTGCCTCTGACCTCGATTTATCCATTATCCAGTATCATTCATGCATCCACATGATAGTTTCAGGGGAATTGTTTCCAACCCTTCCATTTATTGTAACTGATATCGCTGGAATTATCAAGCACAATCGGTAGAATATTTCAATATTCCCTCATTTTGAAGATATAAATCTGCCTCTCAGATCGATTCTGGATCCAGACATACATTTCATATCTCATTATAAATCAAAACAAGAAAATTTAACCATCACTTCACGCCCTTATTTATACATTTTGCGAAATAACTAAAAAGTTAAACATATTCTACCATCTTGAATTATGATAGCTATGTTTGCTATAATATAGAAACAAAGATGCAAAATCTACAAAAAGGGAAGGATGCGGTCATTTTGCGTATTGCAATATGTGATGATGTTCCTCGCGATGTCGAAAGTCTATCTGCCATGTTAATTGAGTATTGTAATCACATCCACATTACGCCGTATATTAACAGCTATTCCCATGGTTTGGATTATCTCGCTTCCACCGAACGCTATGATATTGTTTTCATCGATACCTATATGGATCAGATGAGCGGGCTTGATACAATCCGCGCCATGAAGAAACACCGAAACGCATTGGTGGTATTTGTATCGACAGGCACAGAGCACGCGATTGAAGCGTTCGCGCTTAATGCCATGCATTATTTGGTCAAGCCTATCGCGATGACCGATCTCGCAGAGGCCATGAAACGATGTCTCGTGCGCATTGGGTTTATCCATGATCAGGTGCTTGAAATCAAAAGCGGGCTCGGGGTTGTTCCGGTTTCTATCCCAAGCATCAGCTATATTGAAGTGAGGGACAAGATATCGACCGTTCATACCCATGACGATGACATCAAGACTTACACCACGCGCGCTGATCTCCTCGAGCAACTCGATGAGAAGTATTTCATCAAGCCGCAGCGCAGCTATATTGTCAACATGAGCTTTATCAAGTCGTTTTTATATGATCGCGTGATATTAAACAATGACATGGAAATTATGCTGTCCAGAAGCAATCGGATTGCCCTTAGGGATCAATACCAACAATATCAATTTGAAATGGCAAGAAGTATCCGCTGATGGGCACGATGCGATCGCTCGGGAATATATTGCTGCATTGTTATCGATCTATGACGATCCAGCCAACCACGCGCATCGCTCAAAAGAGAATGCTCGCCTAATCAGCTGCCATAAGCAGCTTTTTTATTTCAACTTCTTACGTTTGTTCGACAGATTACCATAAACATCAATGCATATGGTGATTATTCATATATAATAGGAAGAAACTCATTACGATTTCGTAAGATTACGTAATTTTTCGCTTGATTCCATTGGGTTTGTCAGCAAATATGATGTAATTTTTCACTGTTGCTTCACATTGTACACAACTATAGGTTTTTTGATCATAGATTCTTGCCAAATCGTTAGCATTTAAATCGCTCAAATTGCCAATAAAAACACTGCCATATGTGCAGTTGATGCCGCTTATCTCATGCATCGCTTTGGAAAGCGCATCCATCAATCAAGTCAGATATCATCGCCGAAAACAGAACAAACATAGAAAGAACCGCGAACCCTTGATCAAAGGTTCGCGGTTCTATTTGTTAAGAAACAAAGACTTATTTAAAAAACCAGTTCACCCAGACGATAACCCTTGGGCATGGGCTCCTCACTTACGAACGCAAAACTGTCGTCCCTGAGTATCGGCAAGAAGAAAACATACGGGATTTGTGAAAACTCGGAGGCGTAATTGCTTGCGCCAAACCAGCCGCCTTCATGTGCACGAAGATTCAAATCCCTTGCAAACTTGGTGCGGTTTGAGCAGTCGTGAATGACCATATCCCAGTTCTCATCGCACGCCATTTTCATAACCTTGAGCGTCAATTCTCTGCTCCAAATCGGAGAAACATAGCCAAGTCTGGTCATATACATGTTTTCGCCGAAATAATTGCCAATGTTATTTTGATTGAGATGCAGCTCTGCGCAGTTCATGAAATCGAGCTTCGTATCAAAAACCGCCTGTTTTTTAGCCATAAATGCTTCAAAAAACTCAGGTGTCATAGGCGTTTCAATGCCCACGGCAGGTATGTATTTTTTCGCTATGCCAATGGCTTTGATTACTTTATCCGCGCATCCCGAAGCACCTAAATTAAAGCGTATCTCATCCAGACCCGCTTCGCCTAATGCCTTGAGCGTTTCCTCCGTTGCCAGAGTGCCGTTGGTGTATAGATGCTGATGAATCTTGGCTTCGCGGAATTTGCTAATGATCGAGTAGTATTTCTCGATTTCCATAAAAGGCTCCAAGTAGACGTATGAAATGCCTGTGGGCTTGCGATGAATCGAGAGCAGGAGGTCGATATCGTGCTCGTAGAATTTTGTTCCGCCAATCTCCCACAAGCCTTCGCCAACCGGCGCGATGGCGTCTAGTTCGCCATAGTTATAGCAAAACTTGCATTCCAAGTTGCATTTATTGGTTTTTCTGATCGCACTGAGGCCTGTGCCAAGCAGGCACGAGCGGCATCCGTCAGGAAATTTGTTATCGCCGCCGACGTAGTAGGTTCTATTTTCCAGACTCTTCAGCTCGCTGATTTCGCCCATGAGCTTATCGTTTCGCGCATCAATAGCCGCTTCAATCTGCGCCAATACTGCATAGACGATTTCTTGCTGATGCGTCATGATTTCCTCTTCCTCAGGTAATGAAGCAAGGAATTCAAACCATGCGAGTGCCTCTTTTTTCGATATTTTCATTCTTATTCCTCCGTGCGACATTATCACAAACGCCTTATTTATATGATCTTTCTAACAAACAGATAGTAACACAGAATCGGTTGTACTGCAACAAAAAAACAAGTACCAGCTTGTTTTAAAAGCTGGTACTGATGGGCTGCAAAAGAAGCCCCGGATGATACTTGAGGAGTATCAGAATCCGTCTGATTTGGCATTTTGGTTTGCAATGGCATCACTCATTGGCGATTGATAGCACGGAATACATGCGGCTTCCCTTATCACAAACAATCAATGTACCATCATCAGAAATATCAAAATCGTACATGCTGTCATAAGCACCGTCAAACGCAACCACTTCGTTGCCGTACATATCGATCACGCCGCCCAGACCGTCGGTATTCACCACAGCTGCTAGGGGACAGGTATCAACAAACGAGCGCGCAACTTCCTTGTAATGCACAGGCAATTCACCCGCTGCACCGCTTAGCAGGATGATGGTTCCGTCCAAATTCTTGATTTGGTTAAAAGGTGAACTATAAGTGGTGCCAACGGATTTGTCATAGACAAAGTCACATGTAACCTCACCCTTCAAGTTGACATAGCCTAGTTTGCTATCCTTCACAACAACTTGATAGCCGCTTGCGAAATACACATCGTTGCAGCTGATTTCATCATACTCGCAGGGGATAACTTCATTGCCTTCACGGTCAATCAAGCCAACGTAATTTCCAACCTTCACTCGGGTATAATCGCCGACAAAATCAGCGACATAGTCGTACCTTGACTGTTCTTCAAAGAGAACATTACCCTGTAGGTCGTAGAATTTACCGCTGTCATACCAGATGGACTGCTTGACTTCGTCCTCGGTTAACGTGCAACCGGCAGTGAATGCTTGTTGATTGCTCGCGATATGATAAACTGCATCATTCTTGTAGTCGTCATCATATTCATTTTGGTATTCGAACTCGTAAGCCGATTGATTCATCTCACTGTCATAAGCAGAGTAGTTGCCCTCTGCATCTCTGATGAATATATAATCGCCATATGCAGTTGCATTTTTGTATTCCAAGCGCTCAAAGCTGCCCACCATCGCACCTTTGAAATAGAGGTCATAGTGGTCAACCAAGTAAAATGCGCCGCCAAATAAGCTCTTATAATCGTAGTTGTCAGCGGTTGCTTCTGCAAGCACTACGCCAAGCAGCCAGCGATCTGAGATGCAGTCAATATCGCCATATTGCATGGGCATGACTTCATTGCCCAATCCATCGATCAGACCCATTCCGTTGGTATCCTCTGTCGCGGTCACCTGAAAGAACATTTCCTCTTCATCCATGTAGATATAGGGTTCAGTCGTCAATTCATTTCCGGCTGCATCCATCAGTACATAGGTACTTGCATCCTTTTTCAGCACACCAATCGTATTGGTTGCCTGATTGAATACAACATCGCGAGCCTCTAGCTCAAAGCTGCTAACAGCCGTGTTTTCTGCCAAGGTCGAGGAGAATAGACCCATGATGAGCATTAACACGAGAAATGCTGCACTAAATGACCGTAATTTCATCGAAACATCCTCTTTTCTTGTTTATCCAAACGCAATGTTACATGCGCGTATTGATACGTATGACATAACATTTTCGACGTATGCAAAATATTATACCAGTAGTTTAGATAGTTATCAAGCGAAAACTCTCTTCGTTACATCACATCCTGTTCAGACATAATCACAGCCAGCCGTCATATTTTAACAGCCAAAAATCATGCTACATCGTCCGTTTGTATATGCTCAAAAGGATGCTATCCGCTTCTTTTAGATAGCATCCTTTTGAGGGTTGTCTCTATTGAATTTGGGTCATTGACCCTATCGATCTAAGCGATCTAGTCTACCAGCATTCCCCAAGTAATCAATGATTGGCAGGCGGCATCCGCTGTTCGGGTCTCTTTATGACTTAGTCGAGCGAATCAAGTTTCCTCTTATCAGGCGCTCTTTCAGCTCCCAAAGAGCCGTTTTCTGCTCATGATAGTAAACAAGCCTTTCAGCTTCGTTATAAGGCAGCCATCTGACCTCTGTATGTTCATCCGACAGTATGATTTCACCATCAAACGGCATTGCAAAAAAGAACAGTGGACAAACAACAACATCCCGACCCCACAATTCACGATCAAAGAAAATATCAGATGGTAAGTAACTTACTGTATCCAAGCGATATATCGTCGCATCCAGCGGCGTACCCGCTTCTTCAAACGATTCTCTCAGTGCCGCTTGTTCAATCGTTTCTCCGTCTTCCACGCCGCCCGAAACGCCTTGCCAGCATTTGGGGTCATCAGCTCTTTGGAAGATCGCAAACTCATATTCATTCCTCATGTTCAGTCTATATTGATAAACATGAACGTTTTCCGGTCGGCGCGCCATGTATTTCACCCCTATATCATTGCTGTACATTCTGTGGTGAGTATAGCAGAGCATCATCTCAATATCAAATCTCTCCTTATTGGGGGGATTTGAAAAAACGTCACTCACCCCATCGCGCAGGCGCGAAGGATGAAATCCGTTACTTGCTCCTCATATTTGTCCAATCGAACCAATAGCGCCAAATATCCTCCTGTTAGGTTCGTGATCACCTTGGGATTTGGCATAATTTTAATCAAGGATTGTTTCACATCATCGTTGAATGTGTGATCATCCTCGGAGAGAATCAGTAAAACCTTGGCAACCGCATCGCAAAAATCAGCAATATTCGCATACTGCAATTGATAATCAAAGGTGATCACCGAAAATTTCTTATAAAAGAGGTCAGACAGCCCAATGCCGCCCGTCAATAAAACAATCGTCGCTTGGCTTTTCGGGTTCTTATGATAACGATAACAAAATTCAGCATCATCCAGCTGCATCTTTTGCTGTGGATAAGCCTTGTAAAATTCTTGCAGGCTTGACATCCCTACTCCTCCTTCATAAATGCATAATCGAGGAGTGCTTTGACCAATAATTCAATGGTTTGCTGATACGCCTCGGGTTTAAGCATATCGCGATTCGCTGAGGTTAAGCCCATCACATTGCACATGCTGACCAGCAACATCGTAGCGAACACCCTCGCTTAGCGGACGCTCTGATCGATCAGCAACCTGGCAAACTGGACGCTGTCATCCTCGCTATCCCCATTGGGAAGCATTCTGACAATTCGAGTGATATCACCTGGTGTGAAGTAGTCATAGACCGTTTTCATGTCGGTATATCGATGAATCAAGTACGCCTTGATATCCTCCGTCTCAACGGGCTTCTTATCAAACAACTGCTTCAGTTCCATTCGATTGTTGTCCTTGATCCTGTACACGACCTCATGAAAACAGCTCTCTTTGGACGAGAAGAAATGATAGAAGGTGCCTTTTACAATCCCGTTTTGGGCGGTGATTTCATCCAGCGATATGTTCTTGTAATTCTTTGTTTCAAGCATTGCCAGCCCCGTTGCCAGCATTTTTTCGCGAATCACCAACCGATCCTCGTCTGTAAATACTTTGGGCATATTGCTCTTCTTCATTCTTAATGACTATTTTAGTTCTCTTAGTCATTTTTAATTCATAGATCATATTTGTCAAGCTTTTATCTAGGCAAGATGCCTGCTATATGCTTTATTTGGACTCAAGCCAGTGACTGAATGATGTAGCTAACTGCATCATTCAGTCATATTTATGCTATATACTTAGCCCTCGTTGTGTATCTCAATCGATTGGATTGCTGCATTTTCAAAAACCAAACTGTGCGTCGATAATTGCTTTGCCAAGTTATCTGCAATCGTTTGTAAATTCGTTTTAATGTCTTGTGCGGTTAATGATTCTTGGTTCATTTCAGAAACTGTATTCTGCAATTCCGTATGATACTCTACCAGGAGAATATCCCGCTCACAAACTGTCAATTTTGCATTGATACGGTATTCAACGCTGTAAAGCGATGTGAACATAAAGCTGTAGAAGGTATCATTCTCGCCTCCTGAATATGCCCCCTCATTTCTTTTCAAGTATTGTGATATTGAAATCGGAACACCCATCTCCTGACAAATTACTTCTTTGATAGAAGAATTCAGCGTTTCCCGAATAAACGAATAATTGCTGTCATCAGGCGTTATGCTATCTAGCAACTCACTATACACATCTAAAAATCCTATGTCTGTGTCTATTTTTTGCTTTACGGTGGCATTGAAGTCAGCAATGCATAGGTTTTGATAGCCCTCCGTTTTTAAAGACAGTACCGAATCATACGATTGTGAGGTTGTAGAAGGTAGGATATCTGCCGCTACTGCGTTGATTCTATAGTTTGCGAATAGACAAGCGCAAAGTACTGTTAATAGGGTAATTACTTGAATGGATCTTTTCATTGTGAAACCCCTTTCTCCACTTGTTTTTGTGTGCACGTATAGAATACCAATTCCGTTTGTATTGGGATTGTATTAAATATGGAGCTGATATGGAGCAAATAAAATGACCTATCAGGCATTTCGCGCGATAGGTCATGATTGGGTAATGCTTTAAAGTGTAATCGTAAAAATCATGCCTCTATTCGTGTTTTCCATGGTGTACTTCACTTTATGCAAGTCCAACACTTTTTTCACAATATACAGACCCAATCCGCTGCCGCCTGTTTGGCGGTTCCGCGATTGTTCTGTGCGATAAAACGCTTCAAATACTCTTTGTAAATCCGCATCTGTCATATGGACACCTGTGTTTTCTATGCTAAACTGTATGCCCAAATCATCCTGTGCCAAGCTGATGACTATATCATTTCCGTGCGGGGAATAGGTTAATGCATTGACAATCAGGTTATCAAGCACTCTTTTGAATAACTGCGGATCACCTTCATATAATTCACTTTCCGGCAAATGGCATGTTAGGCGCATACTTTTTTCGATGAATAAATCCTCCTGTGCTTCCAAGCTATGTCTTAGCAATGAAACCAAATCAAATGGTTCGCGAGTGCAAGCATAGTCAGGGGCTTCCATTTGGGAAATGGTCAGTAGTTCTTGCACCATGATTTCCAGACTATTCATCGTGCCCAGTGATTGAAGTAAGTAGGTATCTCGATCCTTGTAGCGGCCTACGCCGCAAATCATTCCTTGCAACTGCCCCTTCACGATGGTGATGGGTGTTTTCAGTTCATGCGATACAGACGAAAACAGTTCCGTGCGCTGTTTTTCCATCTGCTTTTCATGGTCGATATCTTTGATCAATTGAGCGTTGGCGCTTGCAAGCTCTCCAAGGGTAATGGATAGTTTTTCAGCCAAAGCATTTAGATTTGCAGAAACTCCACCTACTTCATCGATCCTGTTTGTATCGCACTTAACGTTGAAATCCAACGCCGCCATCTTCTGCGATGCTCGATTGATTTTTTGGATCGGTGCGGAAATATACCTTGAGTAAATAAAAGCGGTCAGTAGCGCAATAAGCAAAACCAGAGCAATCAAGTACGGGAACACCTTGCTCAACGCCTCCATTGCCTGATTGACGGCCTGTGCGTTATCGGCATAGAAAAGCGTATGCTCGCTTGTATCATCCGCAAAGGAAAAGCTGTAGTTTTGTGTTCGCTTAGCTGCATCATAATCTGATATATGCTTGTCCATCTGCTGCGAAATATCGTATTGGCTCACTTCATAACCGCTTTCATCAAATATATGAAGCTCCAGATCACTACCAAACTGTGCGCGAGATATTTCGAGCAATGCTTCCACCCGTAATGGGATGTGATCTCTGCTTTCCATTTGCAACTCCTGTGATGTTTCATAGGCAAAATGCTCTGCGCTTTCTAAATCGATTTGATTGGCATATGTTTGCGGAACCATCCACCAGATAAAGCCATAAGTGGCCATACAACATAGGGTCAGTAGCAGTGCAGTCAGCAGAAACACCTTGGCGGTCAGGCTACTTCTCAATTTCCTTATCAATGCGATATCCCACCCCTCTAATGGTGCTAATCATTTCAACACCTAGTTTTTTTCGCAGGTTTTTAATATGGGTGTCTATGATTCGTTCATCACCATAAAAATCATATTTCCAAAGCAGATTGATTAGATTTTCTCGCGTTAGGATTCGACCTTGATGGGATAGCAATTCCCGCAAAATTTCAAACTCCCGTGGTGTTAGCTCTGTATCCTGTCCATCCACATAGGCCTTGTACGCTCCAAAGTCCAGCTTCAAGTTCTTATATTGCAATACCTCTGCATCCTTTTCCTCCGCCGTTGTGCGCCGCAAAACGGCAGCGATCTTTCGCAAAAGCACCGGCATAGAAAAAGGCTTTGTCATGTAATCGTCAATCTGCAAATCAAAGCCCTTTATTTGGTTAGCTTCACTATCCAGTGCTGTCAGCATGACAATAGGGATATTGGACTGCTTGCGAATCACTTCGCAAACGCCATACCCATCTATTTTCGGTAGCATAATGTCTAGTAGCACAAAGTCAAAGGCACAGGCAGAAAACAGTGATATCGCCTCCACGCCGTCAGATGCCAACGTGATTTCATATCCCGCCTCTTGCAAAAAATCGTGCAGCAAAGCCTGTATGGATAAATCATCTTCGACAACAAGCAGTTTTTTCATTGGTACACCCCCTTCAATAGAGTATATCACTATTACTTGTATTGAATATGGAGCCAATCATATTCTTCCATATGATGACAATCTATATTCCCCATTATATACTATATAGCAATTCATTTACTATGGGATGAAATGAAAGGGGCTGTTGCAGAAGTCTTTTCAAAAGACAATAGCAACAAAAATCCACCTGCGAATTACTTGATTCGAAGGTGGATTTTTGTATGTATTTACTACTATTTTGTAAGATAACGGCTGTTTTGCA
>JAAYIN010000044.1 GCA_012523405.1 Clostridiales bacterium | reverse complement strand
TCCCTCCAATACTTCCCACAGTTGGCGCACAGGTTCGTCGTCCGATATTAGGTATGTGATTCCCAGCGGCAATTCTAACTGTTGACTTTTGCTTGCCTTTAGGGTATCTTTTTCTTGTTGTATTTTGTTTTGCATAGACTTATTTTACAACAAAAAGCGAGAGTTGTCAGTTATGACTTCTCTCGCTTTTTTGTTGGGCTGTTTTGCAACAGCCCCTTTTTCTTTACTTTCCCGCTCGTATTCCAAAATATCGCCTGGTTGACAATCCAGCACATCGCAGATTGCTTCCAGTGTCGAAAACCTGATCGCGCTGATCTTCCCTGTTTTGATCTTGGACAAATTGACATTTGCAATGCCTACTTTTTCAGAGAGTTCCTTCAGCGACATTTTCCGATCTGCCATCACTCGATCCAGCCTTAAAACAATTCCCATCTCTCTACCTCTTACAGCGTTTCGTCCGACTCGGTTTGCAGCGCTGTTCCATATTCAAATATATAGGATAGACAGATCACAATGCTGCCCGCAATGATCCCCCAGAGCCAATCCGTACCGCTCAAAATTTCTCCATTGCTATACCCCATGATGATCAGAACCGTAGTCGCTAAAGCGGTACGCACAAGCCCGTGCACCATCACCAATGCGCCGATACGGGAAATCGCCTTGCAATTAATGCTCATGAAGGGGCTGTCCTCTTTGTCGATTTTTCGCAAAATATTCTGTACGTTCCACAGAATCGCCACCACAATCGACTTTTGCACGATACCGCAGATGAGGCAGGTCATATAGATCAGCTTGGGTGAGTTCATCGCATTTGTCATCAGTGAATTCCTCGCAAAATTCACCTTGAGGGCTTCATTGAAATAGCCGTAGCCGATCTGTCCATCGCCCACTTTCAGCAGATTGATTGTAAAGGAAGCTTCTGGCTGCATGAGCATCCAGATCCACATGCCCAACATCGCGGCAACGTATAAAAGATATCCCCAGAAAACCACCTTCAGCCATACGCTCATATGATCACAGCGCGCTTTTAGAACAGAGCTTGAAGCGTTACTCATTATTGACACATCCCTTAAATATAATATCCACGTGCATTATAGCGCACGTGGATAACGTTTGTCAATAATAAATTAACGTTTATCGTTAATTATTTTCCGTTTTCTGCCCCACCAGCACGCATTCAATCGGAACATTAACCGTTTTAACCAGCGACTTCTCAACGACTGCGAAGCCGCGTTCGCTCACATAATCGCAATACTCGCCGCTCATCCAGTGATAGAAGGTCTGAAACCTGATCTTTTCCAGCAGCCGCATTTTCAGCTTCTGCGGAACTTCGTCGTATACAAAGGTCGGCACAATGAGCAGCCCGTTTGGCTTTAGCACACGATGAATCTCGCGAAGCGCGCTATCCGGATCAGGCATGATATGCAGCGCATTGGCGAGCACAGCATCAAAGGAATGCTCCCGATAGGTCAGGTTTGTTGCATCCTGCACAGCATAGGAGATATTCTCCCCTGTTACCCGCACCTTCGTTGTATCCGCCATGTTTTTGGGAAAATCAGTTGCAATCCATTGCTGTTTATACTCGTTCTTCATTTGACCCGCCCCTTTTCGTATATTATCGAGTGAGTATCAGACCACGCCCACGATTATTAGACAAGGCTAGCTTTAGATGTCATACTCTCATATACTGTAAATATCAAGCTTTTATATGTATTCTAGGAAATTTTTCTGTGCTGCGCCCATAGAAAAGAAGAGATGATGCCAGAAAAGCCCGATGAAGCAGCCAAGCTTGCAGCATATCTTGCATATCCGCATCTATTCAGTGTCGATTGTCTCTATACACAAAGCATGTCATAATAGGAAAAGATGACATGCTTTTTGATAAGCAGAGATAAATAAATCTTCTGTGATTACCTTTCAGTGCTTTTATGACTCTAATGGTTGTAATGCGCATTACATCCCAGATGGGAGGGATCGATTTGATCAATGAAAACGAATTTGTACAGCGAACAGTCGTTCTAAAGGAGCAGCAATACCGTATCGCATGGGCAATGCTGAAAAACGCAGCTGATTGCAGCGATGCGATGCAGGAAGCCGCGCTCAAGGCATGGACGAAGCGCCATACATTGCGAGAGGATGCTTATTTTTCCACATGGCTCATCCGCATCCTCATCAATGAGTGCAAAACCATCCTGCGAAAGCGCAAGCGCTACCTATTGCTGCCGCAGGTGCAGGAGGAAAGCGTGCCTCCCGCCGCGACGGAGCTTCAAGGGGAGATAGACGCCCTGCCCGATAAGCTTCGCGTCCCTTTGGTGCTTTACTATTTTGAGGGCTATGCCATCAAAGAGGTTGCAACGCTGCTTTCTTTGCATGCAGGCACGGTGAAAAACCGCCTGCATCAAGCGCGGAAACTGCTGCGATTGGAGCTGTCGCAGGAAAAGGAGGAAAGGCAATATGAACGATAGAGATAAAAATGAATACGCACCTTTGCCCGAAACAATCGATGTGAACTATGTGAACTTCGTACGCAGTCTTCCCAACATGGCTGCGCAACCACAAGTCAAGCGGACATTGCCGAAAAAGCGACTCGTTCTGGTCATTGCCATGGCGATGCTGATGCTGGCAGGGTTTGCGATCGCCGCCAATCAACTTGGCGTGCTGGAGTATCTTGAAACCTTCTTCGTACGCAAAACCACACATCTATCTACTGCTGGGGAACTGATCGCGCATGATATTGCAACCATTACCGCAAAGGAGTCGGAAATGACGGTGCGTGAGGTGCTGTACGATGGTACGCAGCTATACATTATGTACACCATTCGCGATTTAGACGGTACACCGATTGATAACCCCGAAGAAGACTTAACAATGCAACTGCAAGAACCCGAGTCCTTGACTCATGCGGCAAAACGCGACGATTTTGTAGGCATGGTACGGTACGCGGAAATTAACGGCGTGGAAACGCCCTTTGGTAGTCATTTCTTCCTTGGTGAAAATTCGGGTGAAATGGTGTATGCGATGGAATGTAACATGCACGGCATAGCGGTCGGCGACTCTTTCGAGGTTGGACTCGCTGCTCTAATGAACGAGGATGGCTGGTATTACATCCCCGATGTGATGCGTTTTAGTGTCAACAGCAGTGATATGCCCTACATCCAGCATTACCGCGTGACTAGCTCGCCCCAGTCCTTTGAGGACTGCACCGTACAGGTAACCGCCATGTGGGTCACGCCGCTTCGTACCTACTTCACCGTGGAATGGGCAATTGATGCGGAAGCGGACTTCCGACAAAGGCGCGAGATTTCCTCCGAATGGGGCGCGAGCATCATCACCACGCAGAGTGGCGACGTAGTAGCAGAGACCTCTTACGGCGGTTGGCTGGAGGGCGATCCCAGAGAGAGCTTCCCCGAAACATTATACCTACATAGCGCAAATGGACAGGTGCTGGAACTGACGATGGAGGAGGTAGCGCAATGAAACGAGCATTGATTGCAGGATTGATTCTGCTGCTGTCGCTGACGTTCTTAACTACTGCAAGCGCGGATATTGACATGCAGCTCACCACCGAGGATGGGCGCGTCACAGGAGAGGTTCTGACCTATCCTGTCGCTGATATCGTCCCCGATTACGTGGAGACCTACACCATTGATATGGAAGTCCCGCCAGACTTCCCGCCCTTTACGCAGGCGCGGGTAGCGCAGTACGTCCCCAAGGCGTCCATCGTGCGTGCGGCCATCGAGCCGTACATGCCAGATGCAGAGGAGTACAATATGAAACTTCTCATCAATGATTACCCCATGAGTTTGCTCAGTACCCGCATTCATCATTATAGCGGCACGGGCGGACATTGGGATAGCTATACCAGACATTATCCCGAAAACCACCCTAAGCAGGAGGAGATACAGCAGGCAGTCCAAGCGGCTAAGAGTATGCTGGACGGTATCGGCATTTCTTATGAATATCCCTTCCTGAACGTCATGCGCCCCGATGAAATCGCATTGGATTTCCGTACTCATATTGATCCGATAAGGCTAACGGATGTGGAGGGTATTCCGACCACAGAGCTTGTTCAATCACAAGAAAAGGCAGAGGATTATATCACGAGCCTACTGCCCGAGGAGAATCTCACCCTCATTCATGCCCGCTTCCTTTTCGGAGGACTGCCTTGCTGGCAAAGCGAAATCTCCAAGAACGAATCAGGCGCAGAAGGCGGCGGGTATCGGGGCGGCGGCGGGATGATTTCCTTCTATATCAATGATAGAGGGCAGTTGGTTCATGCAAATATCCACTATGCCCACGAGCAGCTTCGCGAGCGTGCTTTCAAGGGCGAGGTGATGGGCTGGGAGCAGGCGCTTGGGGCTTTCATCCAAAGCAAGGTAAATATGAAGCAGCCGCCAAAGGGCTGGTGGCTGGAGCATGGCGAGGCGCGCAAAGCCGATCCGAATACCTACCATATCATCGGCATGGAAGCAGGATGTACCTACATCAATGGCTGGACTAGACCTGTATGGATCATCCATACGCACACACAGCTTGACCTATTCACCTACTCCTATATCGTGGATGCTGAAACAGGAGAGTGCTATTCCTAATTCGCAGCATGGGTGGCGAGCGGATGCATCTTCCTTTTGATGTCGAATTTGGCACGACATGCTATCGGAAAAGAAATTTGAAGGCATTCATGGAAATAAAAGTCCGTGAAATTCTCATATCATGCACCAGTACTAAAAAGCGTACCCTTCGGCTAAAGCTGAAGGGTACGCTTTTCCTTGTCGTATATTACAATTTTCTTGCCTTGAAACAAACTGAAATTGGTAGCATCTTTGCCTTTTGGGTTTTAGCGCTCTCATCATCAAGGGATTCCATCGTTTCATGGTCGGTCTGCTCCACCATTTGCTCAATGCAAAAGCCGGCTTTGGCTAACGCGTTAACATAAGTCGATATTTTTCGATTGCATAGGATGATTTCACTTCCATCAACAGGCATTGCAAAATATGACTCATCAAAATAGCTTTTGCTGAAAAGCAATCGCTCGTTTTCCGCAACATTCTGGCGCAGCGTGTTTGACCAACCCACACAGTAATTGAGCGTATGATGCCAACTGAATATAAACACGCCGTCTTTTTTCAGGTAGGACGCAATCTTCGCGAATGTGCCATCAAGGTCTGTTGTCCAACCAATACCGTATATCGAATAAACGAAATCAAAATAATCCGTTGGAATCTCAAGATCTGCTTCCATTGGCGAGCAAATAAACTTTGCACCATATCCATTCTCTTTCAAATAGGCTTTCGCATTGTCGATCTGCTTGTCTGAAATATCTACGCCCCATAATTCCGCAGCATTTCTGTCCGCATGGTATTTTAAGGAATGACCGCTGCCGCAACAGATTTCCAGTATTTTTTTACCGGAAACATCGCCAAACAAATGCAGATCGTCCTCCGTCACAAATCTCACTCCATAATTCGGAAGAGCCGTAGTCCCAAACCAAGCATCTGCATTCGTGTCCCAATACATTTTATTGGTTTGCATGATATTCTCTTTTTCCATCATTGCTTATCCTCGCTTATATCAATTTTCTCCTCAATTCCAATCTATCTTATCATCGTGCGAGGATAAAAATCAAGGGATTTTTCAGCCTAAGTCCTTGGTATTGACGCGAACACAACAAAATCATTCACGCCATTCACTTCCCCTGCATATGATGAAGCATCAACCTAGAATAGGAGTTGAACATAGATGAACTATGCCCAAAATGGAGCAAGCAGCTATATAAAACATATGGTAAGCGGTCTCGTACCTAAGGCACAAGCAATGATGCGTGGCAGCGCAGACTATCCCGGTTTGAGCGGTATCGTCACATTTTATGAGCAAAGCGGAGGTACATTGGTAGTTGCGCAATTCATGGGATTGCCCAGCGGCCAAGGATGCGCAAGCCGCGTATTCGGATTCCATGTCCATGAAAAAGGTGCATGCACAGGCACTGCACAAACACCATTTGCCGATGCAGGCGGGCACTACAATCCGCTCGCATGCCCGCATCCACAGCACGCGGGTGATATGCCGCCCATCTTCGAAAACAACGGAAGCTCATGGCAGGCCTTTGCCACCAATCGTTTCACCGTTAAAGAAGTAATCGGGCTCTCCGTCATCGTGCATGCCGATCCTGATGATTTCACCACCCAGCCCTCTGGCAATTCAGGCGTACGCATCGCATGCGGTATCATTCAGCCACTTTAAGTAAGCCCTTGGATGAACAAATCCCACCCGTTGGTCTGTCCAATGGGTGGGATTTGTTATAGCAATCTTTGATATATCCCGTTTCCTTCAAGCAGATATCCGTCGCCATTGGACACTTGAAAGTCAAAATACGTTCCCTTGGGACGAGCATATGCTTCCATGATGGACATGATCGTTCCGCCATGGACGACAAACGCAATATCATACTTTGGTAAAGCTTCGATGGATTGTTTGAACGCACACACTGAACGTGCAGCAAACGTGGCACGGCTTTCGCCGTTTGGAAACGGAAGCTCCCCGCCCGAATCAATCCATGCTTGATAATCTGCTCGTCCGTTCAGCTCCTGATAAGAGAGGTTTTCGAAGTCGCCGAAATCACATTCGCGTAGATCATCCACAATCCGAAGCTCTGCATTAGGATATAGAATTTCAGCCGTTTGCAAGCATCGCTTCATGGGGCTGGCAAAAATATAGTCAACGGGCAGATACTCTCTGGCTTGCAGTTCCTTGATACCCTGCTGGCAGAGTGGCTCATCCGTGCGCGAGCCAATGTAGCGTCTCTCGATATTGCCCTGTGTACGTCCATGCCGAATCAGCAATAGGCTCATTTAATTCGCACCCCAATGCCGCAGACCACACGCGTGACAGATTGCGAGTGCTGCGCAATGATACACAGTGCACGGCCAACCGCCTCGCGCCACGCCCTTTCCTCTGCGCTGATGGGGACAATGCCACTTCCGATTTCATCTGACACAATCACCGCATCTGGTGAGGTAATGCAAAGCTGCAGTGCAAATTCTCGCGGATCTGTCTCCTGCGCGAGGATTTCGCGCACTTTTTCATGAAATGCACTCATGATAATTGCACCTTCGTTTTCCAGCTCTGCAAGCTCCTGCTGTCCTTGATAAGCGCCGCCAATATATAGCTTCATAGCTTTCCTCCTAGCATGATCGCTGCAATACAAGCAAGCTCCGTGATTTGAGTAAACCAGCCCGCGAGATCACCTGTTACGCCGCCAAAATACTTATATGCCTTATTGCGATAGAATAAGATGCATAACCCTGCAGCGAGTAAGGGGAACAGCCCACGAAAGCCCAGCTGGATGATCCAGACAATAACCGCAGCAAGCACAAAAACCCCCGAGCTGATCGTAACAGATTTCTGCGCAGCGGACCTCGCAAAGCCTGCGAGCATGCCCGTATCCTTTGCTTTGCGCCAATGGGTTAATGTGAGCGCACTGAGCGCACGCGATACCGCAAAGCACATCCCGATGGAAGTCCAAGCATCAAAGGCAACTTCGGATAAAACCGCGCTCATCACCAGCAGATACAAACAGCAATTGATCACCGCAAACGCTCCTGTATGCGGGTCTTTGAGGATTTCAAGCCGCCTTTCTTTGGTTTGCCAAGATGCGATGGCATCGCAGGTATCCATGAAGCCATCCATATGAATGCCGCCAGTGACCAGTAGCGGGATGGCAGTGCCTATTACTCCTCTAAGTAGCATTCCAAAGGCAAAAAAATCGCAAAGCCATAACCAGCCGCCAAGCAGCACGCCAACTACAAGCCCAATCAATGGAAAAAAGCATAGGCTATAGGCTTTGTTTTCATCGTTCCATTCCACGTTTGGCATAGGGATTTTAGAGTAGGTTGAAAATGCGATGCAAAGCGAGCTGATTATACGCATGGTACTTCCCCCTTTACGATGGTCGGAATGGAATAGACCACTTCTATGACAGAGTCAGCCAATGCAGCAGCTTGGTTGTTGAGATGGGCTAGGTTTTTGATATAGGTTTGAGTGGAAGGCGCGTAGGTGATCCCATCCGCGAACACATCATTGGTGACCAAGATCAGATGCGTGCATTTCTGCCTTAGCGCTTCAAGCGCTGGGAAGATGCGTTTCACATCGCCGCCGTCAAACATCTCGTTAGCAACAAGGTTGGGTAAGCATTCGAGCAAAATCGTTGCATCGGCTTCAATTTCCACGCTCGCTAAATCCATTGGGCATTCAATGGTTTGATAGCCATGTCCCGCCCGCTGCTTGCGGTGGCGTGCCACGCGGCGCTCGGATTCCTCGTCATAGATTTGCATGGTTGCAATATAGTAACGCTTGGGTGTACCGATGCGATCGATCAACTGCTCCGCATAAGTGGATTTCCCGCAGCCACTACCACCCGTAATCAAAACGATCATTGATGTCCTCCTTGCGGCGCGTAGGCATCCATACCGAGGTTTGTGAAGGTATGGCTGCCGTGATAAACACGCAATGCCATATCCAGCAGTGGAAAGAGCGTGAGCGCGCCTGTGCCTTCGCCTAGTGCCATGCCTGCATGGACGATGGGGATGAACCCCAGTTTCTCTAAGATCAATTGGCTGGATGGCTCACGGCTCACATGGGATGAAAGCATGTAGTCCGTAGCTAAAGGGCAAAGCGCAGCTGCCAGAAGCGCAGCAACGCTTGATATCATGCCGTCAATTACAATCGGTACTTGATGTACTGCGCCGCCTAAAAATGCGCCCATTAGCCCTGCGATATCATAGCCGCCCACCTTGCAGAGCACATCGATTGGGTCGGTGCTATTTGGCTGATTAACTCGCAATGCTCTTTGGATGGCTTCTGTTTTTCGGGCAAGCCCTGCGTCCGATAGCCCTGCGCCGCGTCCGACCAGCTCGGCTGGCTCTTTTCTAAGCAATGCACACGCCACCGCACAAGCTGTGGTTGTGTTGCCAATCCCCATTTCGCCCGTGGCGATCATTCGGTAGCCGTGCACTTTCATATCGCCGACCAAATCAATGCCCGCCCCGATCGCTTCTATGGCTTGCGTTCGCGTCATGGCGGCTGTGACGGCAATGTCCTGCGTGCCGCCGGAGATTCTACGGCTTAGCAAATTAGGTTCCTCCACGGTTTCCGCCATGCCCATATCGACAGCAAAAACATCTGCCTGCACGGTGCTTGCCATGAGGTTCACATTGCTTTCGCCCCGTGCAAGCGCACGCGCCACGGCTGCGGTCATCTCTTGCCCTGACTGGCTCACGCCCTGCGCCACAACGCCGTTATCCGCGCAAAAAACAAGCACACAGCGTGGCGAAACACATACCTGCTCCGTGTGCATGATCCCTGCAAGCTGGATTACGTGATCCTCCAATAATCCAAGAGAACCAAGCGGTTTTGCGACTGCATCCCAGTGTTTCTTGGCGGCCGCCATTGCATTCTGATCTAGTGGTTTGATTTGCTTCAGTTCTTCCATCAATTATCCCCTCCTAAAGCAGTAACGTCCCTAAAACAAGCAGCGATAGCATCGTGCCGCTTGCAGCAAACATCATGCGGACAGTGTGGTCAATATCCCGCCTTACGACCTCGCGATCCGCATCGCCAATCGTAGGCTTATCAATTGTTTTCCCAAAGTATAAATGCACACCGCCAAGCTGAATATGCAATGCGCCAGCCGCCGCCGCTTCGCTCCATGCGCAATTGGGGCTTTTGTGATTGCGGTGATCACGCTTCACGATTCGCAGCGCGTTCTTTGCGTCCAATCCGCATATTGCCGCCCCTAGGCAGAGCAATAATGCCGTAAGCCGCGCAGGCAGATAATTGAGCACATCATCCAGCCTTGCGCTTGACCAGCCGATATCCTTATACTTGGGGTCGAGATACCCGACCATGGAATCAAGCGTGGACGCGGCCTTGAAGCCCCATAGCAAAATCGGCCCGCCCAGTGCGGCGTACAGCATGGGCGAGATCACGCCATCAGCCGTGTTTTCCGCCACGGTTTCGACTGTGGCTTTGATGATTTCAGGCTCTGACAGCTGCGATGTATCCCTGCCCACAATCCGTGCTACCTGTGTGCGTCCCGCTTCAACGCCTTGATCAAGCGCCTTCTTCACGCCCTTTGCTTCCTTGGCAAGCGACATGGCGGCAAGCCCCATCCAGTCAAGCAGCGTCATGCCAATGAGAAGCGGGATGCGTCCCATGAGCGAAAGCAACCATAGAACCCCTGCCACTGAAAGCATGGTAAAAATCACTGTGGAAGCGGTCAGCCACAGCGCACCACGGCGCAGATTGCCGCCGCGAGCGCGAAGCTTTTTTTCAGCGAAGGAAATATACTTTCCAATGATACACACAGGATGATAAAGCCACTCGGGGTCACCAAGAATCAAATCCAACACAAAGCCAAGAAGCAGTGCAAGCATAGTTTCATGCATCGCTTATACCTCGCCTCTCGCTATGCGGTAGATCTGCTCCATATCCACGCTTGCACGTACAATATCCGCAATGCGGTCGAATTCGCGTTCCCGAAACTCGTCCATGGTAAGTGCTTGCGCTGTTTCGGGTGCCAGACCTTTCGTAGACCTCACATGCTGCACAATCTGCGCAAAAAGCTGCCCATCATCAAACAAGCCATGCATATAGCTGCCCAGCACATTCCCCTGAACATTGCACACGCCGTCCACATGATCCCCGATTTGCAGCCATGGCATGACGCTAGCGCCGAAAGTATTTTCGCCCGCATGAATCTCGTAGCCATCCACCGTAATGCCCTTTATTTCAGACAGCCACCCTTCACTCGAGATCACCGTGCCGCTGGATTGGGTTGTTTGCTTTTCGGGAAGGAACGTAACCTCCATATCAAGTAAGCCAAGCCCAGTCAGCTCAGGGATTCTGGATTCTACATGCTCTGGATCATGAAGTGTCATGCCCAGCATTTGATACCCACCGCAAATGCCGATGACCATGCCGCCCGCTCTAGCGTGGCGCACAATCAGCGCATCCATGCCGCGATTGCGCAAGTCCATCAAGTCCTCTATTGTATTTTTACTTCCCGGTAGAATGATGATGTCTGCATTCTGCAAATCGCTGGCATTCTGGGCATAGCGCACGCGTACATTCGGCTGCAAAGATAGTGCCTGAAAATCTGTAAAGTTTGAGATATGCCCAAGGCGCACCACCACCACATCCAAATCACCCGTGCCTGCCATGCGATGGAAGCGTTCGGTCACGCTGTCCTCGTCCTCCAGTTCCACATCCATCCAAGGGATCACCCCAAGGACAGGCACGTGAATCAGGTCTTCCAGCATGCGAAGCCCCGGTTCAAGGATCTTCACATCACCTCTAAATTTGTTGATCACAACACCCTTGACCCTCGCGCGTTCTTCCTCGGTCAGCAGCATCACCGTACCAAGGAGCGATGCAAATACGCCCCCAAGGTTGATATCACCCACCAAAATGACAGGGGCATCCGCACTTTCTGCCATGGACATATTCACGATATCGCCCTCGCGCAGATTGATTTCCGCAGGGCTTCCCGCTCCTTCAATGACAACGAGATCAACCGTTGCTTCAAGGTCATTGTAGGTATTTTTGATCATTTGACGAAGCTTGGGCTTGTACTGATGGTATTCCATCGCCGTCATATTGCCAATCGCCTTGCCATTAACCACCACCTGTGAGCGGCGGTCGCTGGTGGGCTTGAGCAGCACTGGGTTCATCCGCACGCTTGGCTCAATGCCTGCCGCCTGAGCTTGCGTCACCTGTGCACGCCCCATTTCCAGCCCTTCGCTCGTCACAAAGGAGTTGAGCGCCATGTTCTGCGCTTTGAAGGGCGCAACGCTAAGGCCATCCTGCTTCATCATGCGCAGGATGGCAGCGCATAGCACGCTTTTGCCAACAGATGAACCTGTTCCTTGAATCATCAGTGATTTACCGCGCATGTATGTGTTCCTCCGGTCTTTTGATGAGTATTACATGAATATCCCTCGCCAGTGCTGGGATGATTTTTTCTTCTACGCCACCCACCGCACCTGAATCCTTGGACACCATCACGCGGATGTCCAGCTGATCGTATAGAGCGGCGTTGAGTTCCTGCGAAAATGGCCCGTGCATCGCGATGATATGGCTGGGCAAAACGCCTGCTGACAGGCATAGCTCGAGTGCCTGTATCGTAGGTAAAACACGCACATACAGGCGATTCGGGTCAATTGCTGCGGTGTAAATGCCAATGGTATGACTACCTGTGGTTAGGAGTACATTGCCATCGGTAGCAGATAATGCCTTTGTAGCTGATGCTGCATCAGCTACATGTTGAACATCATCCTGCCAGCTTTGTGCGTCTTGCTTGGGACGTTCCATCCGCTCATAGGGAATATTAAGTTGCTGGGCGCAGGCGTGAATCGTCGCGGTTGCCCGTGTGGCAAACGGATGGGTTGCATCAATGATTCGCGATGGATTCTGCTGCTTCATAAGCGCAAGCATGGCACGCTCATCCAGCACCCCCACATGGCAATTCATAGCTTGCGGCAGGAGTGCACGCGCGTAGGAACTCGTGACGCAGACGGTCACTTCCTGTCCCTGCGATGCGGTAAGCATTGCGGTTTCTCGTCCCTCCGTTGTGCCGCCAAATATCAATATCTTTCCCATAATGCATTCACCAACCGCTCGTTTTCTTCTTTGGTTTTCACTGCTAAGCGCAGATATTCTGTCCCCAGTCCAAAGGAGGCACAGGTGCGCACGAGGATACCAACGTCTCGAAGCTTCAAAACGTCCTCCGTCATGTCACGCCCGAAATCCACCAGCAAAAAATTCGCTTGCGATGGATGTACCATTGCCCCGCGTGCAATGAGTGCCTGCACCATCTGCGCGCGGCGCTGCTGATTCATCGCAGCATCTGCCTTGATTTCGTCCAAATGCGCTGGCAGGTTTGCAGCGACTGCCGAAGCCAGCATATTCAGGCTCCAAGGCAAGTCCTTTTTTTCTAGCACAGATATTACCTTTGGGTCTGCTAGTACATACCCAAGGCGCACCCCTGGGATACAGAGCGTTTTGGTTAGTGAACCAACGATGATCAAGTCATTGGAAATATGCTTTCTCACGCTGTTTTCTGCGCAATAGTCGATAAACGCTTCATCCACCACGAGCGTTGCCTGATGCTTTGCAGCTTTTTTGTGGATATTCAGCACCTCGCTAGGTGTGAGCGCATGGCCTGTGGGGTTATTGGGATTGCAGAGCATAAGCGTATCACCGCATGCAATGCTGTCCCCAAAGCTGGCAAGCTCCCTGCCGTGAATTATCGCACGCTGAGCATACTCGCCAAAGGTAGGCATCCGCAAATGAACCTTGCCAGCTGACAGCGACAGCGCAAGGTCAATCGCGACCGCACCGCCCGCGGTTGGCAACACACAATCTTCGGTGACACCTGCATAGGCTGCTAATCCAGCACGTGCCGCAGTCATAGCGATATCGGGGTAATACCGTGCATCAGCAAGCGCACTTTTCATCACCTGCCCCGCCCACTCAGGCATTCCCTCCGGACGAAGATTCGCCGAAAAATCAAGCCACCTTGAAGGCGCGTCACTCCCCCATACATTGCCGCCATGGATCATAGCCAGAACCTCCTGACGATTTCGGGATGATTCGCAAAATGCACATGCGCAAACGCCGCGAGCGTGCGCTCCTTCTCAAAGCCGCATTCCCATGTGCGCTGTGGCTGAGACGCCTTTTGGATTTGATAGGCATACTGCACATCGCCTATAGGCTCTGCAACCGAATGATGGAATTCATGCGCAGGAAATGTTAAGCCTGATCGCTCGTTCACGCTCACATAACCAAACCGCTGCAAACGATCTGTCATATAGCAATCGACAGGCAAAAAGCCCACCATATCATGGCCGTCAATGCTTTGGGATAGGTACATCAGCCCCCCGCATTCACCGTAGCAGGGCATCCCGTTTTCAAGTGCAAGTAGGATGTCTTTACGCATAAAGTCATTACCTGTTAACTGCTCTGCAAACATTTCAGGAAATCCTCCGCCGAAATACAGCCCATCCAGATTAGCAGGCAAAACGATATCATGTAGCGGCGAAAACTCAACCAATTCCATCCCCATTTTCTCCAGAAATTGCAGATTTGCAGCATAGTAGAAACTGAACGCCGCATCGCGCGCCGCGCCTAAGCGATAGGGCGCAACGGACTCGACCTGCACATTGTGATATGGAAGCGTAGGAGCCTCCGACGCAATTTGAAGAAGCAATGGAATCTCCAAGGTTTGCTGTGCCTCACTTGCGGCAGCCGCAATGCGGGAAGCCGCATCGGGCAATTCCTCTGCTGGGATTAGCCCTAAATGACGGCTTGGGAAAGCAAGATGTACATTCTTGGTCAGATATCCCACGCAGGGAAGCCCCGTATAGTGCGCAATCGCTTCCTGCACAAGGCGATAATGATGCTCACCTGATACGCGGTTGACCAGCACGGCCTTGACATGGCTATCCTCCACCATCGACGTAAACCCTTTGACCTGCGCCGCGACACTTGCTGCGCCGCCGCTGGCATCCACAACGAGAATGGTCGGCGTCTTTGTAAGTCTTGCCATATCCCATGTAGAATTTCGCAGGGTTTTCATGTCGCTGCCGTCATAGTAGCCCATCACGCCCTCAATCAAAGCGATATCGCTTTGATGATCCAGCAATGAAAAGATGGTGTTATCATCCATCAACCATGTATCAAGGTTGTGCGAATCCTTACCGCATACCATGCGGTGAAAGCCCGTGTCGATATAATCAGGACCGACCTTATAGGGCGCAACGCTCATGCCGCGCTGCATGAGCGCAGCCATCACGAGCAAGCTGGCGGTCGTTTTACCGCAGCCGCTGCTTGTCCCCGCAATGAGAATCCTCATGTGCGCGCCCCCTCAATGCCGTAAAGCAAGGCATTGACGATAGCAGCCGCGATATTGCTGCCACCGCGGCGACCCCTTGCCACAATGCAGGGAATACCACTTTCGCAAAGGGCTTCCTTTGCTTCGACCACATTCACAAAGCCAACAGGCACGCCAATGACCGCCACATCCTTGGGCGGTGCATTTTCAAATAGCGGAAACAAAAAGGTGGGTGCATTGCCGCAGACGAGCAGCTTTTTCCCTGGCAAACTAAGCGCATGCTCCATGCTCACATAGGCACGGGTGGTTTCCCTCGCTTTCGCGGCTTGGGCAATGCTTTCATCAGCCATAAAGCAGAGGGCATTGACCCCAAGCTTGCTAAGTGCGGGCTTGTTGATGCCAGCGAGCGCCATGTTTGTATCGGTGATAATCGCCATGCCGCCTAGAAGCAGTTCGCGAATGATAGATACCACATTCGGCGAAAAATACAAAGACTCCGCAAAAGAAAAATCCGCTGTAGAGTGGATCACGCGCTTCACAATGGGCTTAATATCAGGTGCAAGCTCTACTTGCAGTTCCGATTCGATGATCTCCATGCTCCTGCGCTCAATGTCCATAGGTCTCATATTTACCATTCAATTCCTCTCCTCGCGTGAAGTCCCTCGGTTTCAAAGGGATGCTTGTCAGGCATGATGCGGCTTACATAATCAGCTCGCGCTATCAACCAATCGGGGGCGTATCGGCCTGTAACCACGCATTCACCGTGTACTAAAGCCACATCAATCAGCCTTTGCGCGGTTTCATCATCCACCAAATGATGATGGAGCGCCATTCCTAGCTCGTCCTGCACCGTGATAGCGGGCTTTTCGGCTGCAATGAGATCAATTAGTTCATTCGCCTGTGCGGTTTGCACGATGGCTTCTTCCGCCAGTTCTTCCTCGTTCATGCGCGAGGTGAATTTCTCAATGGGCTTTGCTTCAAAAAGGATGACACCCGGAAACTGCGCAAGCGCGAGCAGCTCGCCCGAGCGTCCGTTCTTCATAAACTGAGCGATGAGTACGCGCCGCTCGTGTCCAATGCTGCGAAGCGCAAGCCCCATGGCTGCGGTGGTTTTTCCCTTGCCCTCGCCCGTATATAGATGTAGTTTATTTTGCATATTGCCCCTCCCACTGACCAAGGATTGCTCCTTTGCCGTCCAGTATCATTGTATCAACGCATACCGCTTGATAAACCCGTGCCATGCAATAATCGCTTGCGGCGTGGCATAAACGGTCAAATACCTCCTGATAGCCCGCTGCGATAATCGGCTGAATCGCACCATCCAGCGTTACGCCGTTTTCAATCTCCATTAGCAATGAAATCGGTGCACCCTTGAGCGCCAGATGCGCAATCAATGTCTCGCGTCTGCCATCTCCATAGCGGCTATGCGTTTGCATGCTGCCACCTGCTACCTTCACCAGTTTACCTGCTTGTCCCGCCAGAAGCAAGCTCGTAAAGCCAAGCTCTGCCGCCCCGTCCAGTGCAAAACCGACAAAATTGCTGACCTGTACACAGCTCATTTGTGGGTAGATCTCTTTGAGTGCTTGCTCGCCCTGACTGCCAAAAACCAGTGCAATTCGGTCGTGTCCTTGCGCATGATGCATCGACATTTCCAGATAGATGGATTCCGTCAATGCTTCCTCGCTCATGGGGCGAACGATGCCCGTTGTGCCAAGCACCGAAAGGCCGCCCACCACGCCAAGCCTCGGGTTGAAGGTCTTTGCCGCAAGCTCCGCGCCGCCAATGATGCTGACCGTCACAGCTGCCGCTTGCGTGGGGTAAACAGCGCGAACAGCCTCCTCGATCATTTGGCGCGGCACTGGGTTGATGGCGGGTTCGCCCACAAGAAGCTTTAGCCCGGGCAGAGTGATTGTGCCAATGCCCTCTCCCGCCAGAAAACGAATCGCTCCGTCTTCCTTGTGCAAGGCTACCTGCACCTGCACCTCACAGCCCTTGGTGATGTCGGGATCATCCCCCGAATCCTTGATCACGCCGCAGGTATAGTTGCTTCGCTCTAGGATCGCGGGTGCATAGGTTCTACCCTCGGGTACAACGATTTGGACACGAGTAGGGCATTCACCGTCCCTTTGCCAAAGGCAGCTTGCAAGCGCACATGCCGCCGCGCAGCTGCCTGTTGTGAAGCCTTCCTTGAGCTTTTTCACAGACGATACCCGCGCGGCGTGAGCATGCGTCCCATATGAACGATGGTTTCGCTTGAGCCTATGAATACCGTGGTAAACATATCAAGCTGCGATTCACGCAATTCAGCTAGGGTCAATATGCGCTTTTCCTGCCCTTCTCGAGCGATATTCCGCACCCAGCCGCAAACCGTATCGCTGGAACGATGCTCTAGTAGAATATCGCATGCACGGGATAAATGTACTGTGCGCGTCTTGCTATAGGGATTGTACAAAATCACGACAAAATCCCCAAGAGCCGCCGCTTGCAGTCGTTTTTGAATCCGATCCCATGGGGTCATGAGATCGGACAAGCTGATCACAACAAAGTCGCCGCTTAATGGCGCGCCAAGCACTGCTGCTCCGCTCAGTGCTGCGGTCACGCCCGCGACGATATGAATCTCGTCCGTTTCCTCCGCCATTTCAAGTAGCAATGCCGCCATGCCGTACACCTGCGCATCACCCGAGCAGCAAAGCGCCACTTTTTTGCCCGAACGTGAAAGCTGCAACGCCTCCGCGCAGCGTTCTTTTTCGCCCCGCATACCTGTTTCAAAGGTGGATTTATCAGGATAATCGCCGCGCAGAAGATCAATGTAGGTGGTGTATCCAACGAAGATATCGGCGTTGTGCAAAGCATGCACCGCCTCTAGCGTACGTCCTTCCGTGCTGCCTGCACCAATGCCAATGACGTGAATCATATCGAATCCTCCCCTGCTAGCGCAAGCGTAACGCCGTCCATGGCGGTTTTTCCCATGAGCAAAATGCCTCTTGACGCGAGCACCGCCGCGCGTTCGCATACGCATCCAACGCCTACTGTTTTCTGTACGAAATCCGAATGTGCGAACTGTCCACTGACGCTACTTAGTTCGTCGGCTGTATACGTCCGAAGCGGCAGATGATACCTCCCGCAAAACGTTTGCAATGCTGGTTCCTCTGCTTTCAGGTCGATGGTTGCCAATGCTCGAACCGACAGGAGCGATACGCCATAGTCCTTCAAAAAGGCAAGAACACATGCTTCAAAATGCTCGGAGGTAATTCCTCTCTTACACCCAACGCCCAGCGTCAGCGTTCGCGGACGTAAGGTCAGCGTTACGGGAAACGGTGGTTTTAGCGTGCGCTCTGTAATCATCACACCCACAGGCTTGCTCGCTAATGCAGCCGATGATATATCCTTGATCGCAGAGGGGTTTTCAATCGCGCAGTCATTCGCCACTGCCCATGTGTCAATCGCAGGTACGCCCTGCACATCGGTGGCAGTGGTGATCACCGCCGTCCCGCCGATCTTCTCGGCAATCTCTTTTGCCAGTGCATTTGCCCCGCCAATATGCCCCGATAAAATGGGGATCACAAACGTCCCTGCTTCGTCCATGACGATGACAGCAGGGTCTTTTGTCTTGTCGCGCACAAGTGGCGCAATCGACCGAACCGCTATGCCACATGCCCCAATGAAAAGGAGCGCATCGGATACAGCAAATGCTTCGCTTGCCCAGCGCATCACAGGAATGCCGCGATCCACCGAAATCCCTAGTTTTGCGCCCAGTAGCTCTCCACGCTCCGAAAAGGCAATCGCTCTGAGAATCATACCTTTGCCTCCCGACATGCATGCGAAAAACTCGGGTCATAGAGCTTGGAACGCTCGTATTCATCGCCAAGGAATTCGCCGACCAGCACCAGCGCCGTTTGCTGGATATGGCTTGCCAGTTCGGGAACGGTTTGCAATGTCCCGCGCACGATTTCCTCATCTGGCCATGTAGCTTTATACACAACCGCTACGGGTGTTTCGGGTGGGTACCCACCTGCCATTAGCTCCGCACAAAGGTTCTCAAGCATACCCGCACTTAAAAACAAAACCATCGTCGCCTGATGTGCCGCCAAGGAGCGAATGCTCTCTTTCTGGGGTACAGGGGTGCGCCCCTCCATGCGGCTGATGATCACCGTCTGGCTGACACTGGGCAATGTATATTCCGCTTGAATAGAGGCTGCTGCTCCGCAAAAAGAACTGACACCTGGCACGACCGTATACGCAATATCAAGTGCATCCAGCCTGTCCATCTGCTCGCGGATTGCGCCGTAGATGGAGGGATCGCCCGTATGAAGGCGCACGATATGGCTATTCGGCGCGCAGGCGGCTATCGCTGCAATGACTTCCTCCAGCGTCATGGATGCGCTGTTCATCACTGTGGTATGCGCAGGGCAATAGCCAAGAAGCTCTGGATTTAAAAGAGACCCTGCATAGATTACAAGATCAGCCTTTTTGAGCAATTCCATCCCCCTGACGGTGATCAAATCCGTTGCACCTGGGCCTGCACCAACAAAGTAAACCATCATTCCACCTCCATTTGTGCCGAGAAAAGAAACACAGGATTAGAAGCCTTGAGCATCGTGTAGCTGCCTACACCCTCAAGTCTTGTTATGCCCATCTGGGCAGCGGTAAAGCTTGGATATCCGCTAAGCAAGCGATTCAGATCGAATGCGGTTTCCATTGTAACAGCAGTAGCAACAATGCGAATTGGCTTGTTAAGCGAAACAAGATGCTTGATAATCGCCTCGCTCGCGCCCCCTGTTCCGCCTAAAAACACATGCGTAGGCGCAGGGAGTCCTGCAAGTATCTCAGGTGCAGCACCAGCAACGACCTCTACATTCAGCAAATTGAATTTGTCGATGTTTTTACGGAGTAGCTCAATTGCATCGTCAGATCGCTCGATGGTATATACAGAACCCAGCGGGCATTGACGCGCACATTCAACGCTGACGCTTCCCGTACCTGCACCGACATCCCAAACCGCGGCATCCATCGGCAAGGCAAGCGAAGCAAGTGCCTGTACGCGGATTTCGCGCTTGGTCATGGGCGTTTTGCCTCGGATAAAAGCATCATCGGGCAATCCAACAGGCGGCAAGCCATTTGCCGGCGCGAGGTTTTCAATATACGCCATACTCAAAACATCATATTCTTTGGGCTGATAGGGCGCAATGCATTCATCTGGGTAGGATAGTCGCTCACCAATGGTGATCCGTGCATCATCCAGTCCGCCGCGCATCAAGGTTTCATACACCCAGTTCGGGTTATGCTCAGCGTCCAGAAATAAAATCACCTGCGCATTCGTCCGCGCCGCATGACAGAGGGCAGACGCCGAAAGCTTGCGCCCATGCGCAGAGAGGATGCAAGCATTTTGCCACGCAACACCCATGGAAGCACAAAATGATTGAAGTGCACTAATCCCCGCATGAACATGCAGCCGTGCTTCGCCGAAACGCCGCACAAGCAACGGCAGCAGGCTGTAAAGCCCTGCATCGCCAGAAACCAAAACCGCCACGGCTTGCCCAGACTGCTGGCATGCACCCATTTCCTCAATCGCATGCTCAAATGGGATCAGCGGCTTCACACGCAATTGATTTGGAACAAGCACACTATGCCGCTCGGCGCAGAAGATGGCCTCTGCCCTATCAATCGCGCGCCTCGCGTCCAGCGTCAAAAGCCCTTCGCTTCCCGCACCAACGCTGATGACCTCAATCGGCTTCATGGCAGCTCCCTCACAATCTGAATGTTATGCGCTTTAGCCGTTTCCAGCAAAATTTCATTTGCTTGATTCATGCCCAGAATCGGCACACCCGAATGCAAAAGCACCTTGCATCGGAGCAACGCAGCCTTCGCTTTCTCAACGACCTCATCGCTAATCGGCGTAAATGCAGGCGAATAGAAAACCTCTGCCGCCAAGCCATCTGCAATCGCAAAATCCACATCGTTTTCAAATAAAATGCCTGCATAAAAAGGCTTCTGTTGCTTTTGCAATGCGCGATAGAATGGAATCCCACAGCCCGCGCCGCTCAGCACGAACAACTCCGCCTCGCCCTGCGGCCGTTTAAGCTCCACACTCCCAAAAAGAACGTTGTAGCTGCCCTGAGTGAGATCATACAAAGAGGCAATCGTATCCTTTTGGAATACCTCCTGCGGACTCCCTGCGCAGGTGATCCTGTCGCCCTTCACGCACATAATGACATCGGATATCTTCGCCGCCAGATCAATTTCATGCAGCGATAGAATCACCGTAATCCCCTTTTGGCGAGACATATCCAGCAGAATATCCAATAGCTCAATCTTGTGGCGAATGTCCAAAAAAGAGGTCGGTTCATCCAGCACAATGACCTCGGGTTCTTGGCAGATGGCTCTGGCAAGCAAGATCCGCTGCCGCTGACCATCGCTTATTTTCAGAAAATCGCGCGGGGCAATATCCTGTGCATGTACCCTTGCGAGGCTTTGCCTGATAATCCCGTGGTCATGATCACTAAGCATGCCAAAACGACCTGTATACGGGTATCGCCCAGAGGCGACCACATCGTAGCAGGTCATCATTTCAGGGCGGATGCGCTCTGTCAGTACAACTGAAAGTCGCTTCGCAAGGTCATGTGCGCTCATGGTATGAATCTGCGCACTATCAATATAGACAGTACCTGAAATCGGCTCAAGATGGCGCGTGATGCTTTTGAGGATCGTGGACTTTCCCGCGCCATTGGGACCAATGAGCGTCAGAATCTGCCCCTGCTCGAGCCTAATATTGATGTCCTTGATCAGCGTTTTTCCCGCATAACCCACAGAAAGCTGCGTGGAGGAAAAGGCATAGGTTTTATTCATTCGTTTGATTCCCCTGTCGTTTTAGCATCAGAGCAATCACCACAGGCGCGCCAAAAACAGCGGTAACCGTGCTGATAGCAAGCTCAGTCGGCGAAAAGATGGTACGGGCAATGAGATCACAGAACATACAGAACACGCCTCCGCACAGAAACGCGCCTGGGATAATAATCATCGGCTTAGCCGTTCCAAAGAGCAGCTTGGTGATATGCGGCACGGCAATCCCCACAAAGGAGATCGGCCCTGTGAGCGCAGTCACGCATGCCGAAAGGAGGCTTGAAAGCGTGATCAGCATCGCGCGGAAAAACTTGATATTGACCCCCATGCTCTTTGCATACCCTTCGCCCAATTGATAGGCGCTGATGGGCTTTGACAGAAAAAAAGCAGCAATGAGGGCAATAAATATAACAGCACTCGCCATGTTCAGGTTTTTCCATGAGACCGCAGAAAAGCTGCCCATCGACCATGCATGCAGATTCGCAACATCCGCTTCCTTTGCAAACGTGATGCAAAAGTCCGTCACAGCAGAGCAGATATTGCCCAGCATAATACCGATAACAAGCAGCATAGACATACTGCGAATCTTGCGCGCAAAGAGCAGCACAAAACCCGTGCACATCATAGACCCCGCAAACGCCGCGAGCATCACATACATAAAGGGAACGCCGCTGCGATACTTCATCATGAAGATCATTACGATCCCCACAAACATCTTCGCGCCCGATGATATGCCCAGCACATACGGCCCAGCAATGGGATTGCGAAAGAAGGTTTGCAGTAGGAAGCCTGACACCGAGAGCGCGCCGCCAAGAATCGCTGCCGCGAGCAGCCGCGGCAGACGAATCTTCCAGATGACATTGCTCGCGGGCGTTCCCTGCTGATCACCCGTGAAAATGATTTTGAAAATGTCAACAGGCGAAATATCGATGCTCCCTGTGTTGACGCTTAGGACAATCAACACAGCAAAGCAAACGATCAGCACGAGGAACATGGCGGTGCATCTAAGACTAGTTAGTCGTGCACTCATTGGAGCTTGAACAGATACTGAAAGGCTGTCACAGTCTCATTCTCGTTTGTGAGCATCTTGTTCATGTCTACAATCATGCTGCCCAAGGTGTTTGAAATCTGGAAATAGTCAGGTGTGGTGCACCATACATTTCCTTCTTTGTATGCCTTGAACTCGGCTAGCATTTCGTTGCGCTCGCTGAAATCAGCCAGCGTTTCGGGTTTGCCGCCCAGGCTCCAGATATAGATGATATAGTCCGCTTCGCCTGCATCGGCATAGAACTGTTCCATTTCCATCTGCTGGGTGCCCGATTTTTCAGGGTTCATTTCGCTCAGGACATAGTCGCCGCCAGCCAGCTCCAGCATTTTCGCCATGTAGTCGCCGCCATTGCGTGCATAAAGCGCACCCTTGGAGGTGATGTAGAACATGGCTACTGTCTTACCTGTTGATTCAGCACCGATGCTCGCCACGAGTTCTGCCTGTGCATTGTACACTTCGTTTGCTTCTTCTTCCTTGCCCAGAAGTGCGCCGTAGAGCTTGACCCATTCCATACGGGCAAGGGGATGCTCTTCATAGGTAGACTGATCCAGCAGGTAGGGAATGCCTAGCTCAGTGAGCTTATCGGCAACGTCCGGAACGCTGCTAAGCATGGTGGAGAACACCGCAAAAGGCGGCTGCGCAGCTGCAAGCATTTCAAAGTCAGGCTCTTTGTAAGCGCCGACATAGGTCAGCTTGCCAGCGTCCATGGCTGCCTTCACTTCTTCAATATACCAAGTGTTATACTCGGTTGTGGTAAGCGATACCGCATCCAACGCACCGATGGCATTGATCAACGACGTGGTGGGGGTTGATGAAATCAAGATATTGGTCAGCGGCAATTGCAGCACCGTAATGTCCTCCTCGATGCCTTCGGGCGGCGCTGCGCCCTCTGGAATGGTCAGATAGCGCGTGCCGTCCGATATGGTGATGAGATTGTAGCCGCCCTCGCAGTAATCGACCGTGAAATTTTTGGCGTATTCCAGCTCCAAGCTGGACTGGATCGTTAGTCCTTCTCCAAGGGCAGTTGCCGCGCATAGCACCAGCATGAGTGCCAGAAGCAGGCTTAGTAGATTTCGTTTCATTGGTAATTCCTCCCCAGATATATTTGATATCTTTCAAAGGCGACATCAAAAGAAAACGCTCCTTTGCAAACGCAAAGAAGCAACGCAAATCTCAAGGCAGAAAAGTCACCTCTGCCTTTATTGCTGTTGGTCTTCTTTCTCCATTGCCCGAGAAATTAGTTCCTAGCAAACAAGGCAGGTCTCCTGACTTATGGCGTGTGGACTCTTCTCCACAGGCAGACACCCCTTCTCAAGCTCTCGCTCAATGGTTTCATGTCTGCCATTCGCCAAATACAGTAATGGCTGTTGTGTCGGATTCACACCGACTTCCCTTTTCACCCCGAACCGATAT
>JAAYIN010000043.1 GCA_012523405.1 Clostridiales bacterium | reverse complement strand
GTCAAGCTTCGGCTGTCTGTTTTTTTGCCAAAATGCATCCTTGTCCGTTTCGTCCGCTTTTTCTGTGCTATTATGATATCAGTACAAATGGATGACAAGCGGCAAGACCCCCCAAAGCTCGCACACAGAACGTGTTGCGGGCTTTTTCATATGAGAATATCAAAGGAGATTCAACCCATGACACAGACTAAGGATCGGCTGCAAGCGCTGCGAAACCTTCGTATGAGCGCGAATATGCACTATGCGAAGGCCGCGGAGTATTTTCAGCGGGCGACGCGGGGGATGTCCTCGCGCCACGCGACTGCCATCGGCGGGACGGGGCATTGTCCGCTGAGCGACTACACGCTGGAGTATTCAGCGAGTAAGGATCGCGGGAAGCGAGCATCGGACGACGCGAATCGCATGCTTCAATCATTCCTCCCCCAAATCAAATCACTGCCTCAGGAGCATCAACAGGTGCTCCTGCTTTTTTATGACCGCCTGTACTCGTGGGAGGATGTCGCGAAGGCGATTGGGCGGTCGCGGCAGACGTGCTGGCAGCTGCACAAGGAGGCACTCGCTGCACTCCAAACGCCCAGCACGGACAAAACGGGTCAAGGGGGTAAATAAGCGATCTTTTTCGCCGGATTGTTGATCAGAGGAGCTTCGCTCGTTGATTTTGCGCCCTTCCGATACCACCTAGGGGTTTTTCGACAATCTGATTCAAATATGTAACTAACAAGCCCCCCGCAAGATAACAGGGCGAAGCCCATAATGCGTCAAGGGGGCAAATAAGCGATCTTTTTCGCCGGATTGTTGATCAGAGGAGCTTCGCTCGTTGATTTTGCGCCCTTCCGATACCACCTAGGGGTTTTTCGACAGTCTGATTCAAATATGTAACTAACAAGCCCCCCGCAAGATAACAGGGCGAAGCCCATAACGGGTCAAGGGGGCAAATAAGCGAGCGAAGCTCCCCCTTGCCCGCTAAGGAGATGAGATGATGATCACGGATAAACAGGAGCGATTCTGCATGGAATACATGGCATGCGGCGACGCAGCGGAGGCGTATAGGCGCGCGGGTTACCGAATGCGCGGCGCGAAGAGGCAAGGCGCAAGAATGCTGGAAAACAAAGGGATTGCAAGGCGCATCAAGGAGCTGAGGAGCGCGATGGAAGCAAAAAGGGATCGGGATCGGGATGCGCGGGACATTGCGGACGCGGACGAAATCCTATATCGGCTGACGCGGATATTGCGCGGGGAAGAGCGCGAGCAAAAGCCAGTGACGATCACGGAGCGAGTGGCGCGAACGATGCCGGACGGCAAAGTCCGCTACGAGACGAAAAAGCGAATCGAAGTAACGGAGGTCGCGCCGAAGATATCGGACGTGCAGCGCGCGGCTGTGCTGCTGGGCAAACAACACGGGATGTTCGGCGAGCGGGTCACGGTGGAGGGCGCAATCCCAGTGATCATCGACAATGTGCCAGCCAAAGGGGAGCAGAGCAAATGATTGAAACACCGACGGCGCAGGAGATCAAGCTGGACGAATTAATCGCGCCTGCGTTTTTCCCCGTGCATCACGCGGTTCGCGAGCGCACGCACAGCGATTTTTGGCTGATGGGCGGGCGCGGCAGCTGCAAGAGCAGCTTTGTGAGCCTGGAAATCATCCTTGGGCTGCTGCGCGAGCCGACCGCAAACGCGATCATCTACCGCAAAGTCGCCGACACCATGCGCGACAGCGTGTACGCGCAGATGATCTGGGCGCTGGACAAACTCGGGATGCTGCCTTGGTTTCAGTGCAAAGTCAGCCCCATGGAGCTGATCTACAAGCCCACCGGTCAGCAGATTATTTTCAGGGGCGCGGATGACCCGCAAAAGTCCAAGGGCATCAAGCTCAAGCGCGGGTATTTCGGCTTTCTTTGGTTTGAAGAGCTCACCGAATTTTCGGGCATGGAGGACATCCTCACCATCAAAGCCAGCGTCATTCGCGGCGGTGACGCGACCACCTTCTACACCTATAATCCCCCTATGACCGCCGCAAACTGGGTCAACTCCGAAGCTCGAAACGAGGTACCAAGCCGCTTTGCGCACAGCAGCTCCTACCTTGACGTGCCGCCCGCTTGGCTCGGGCAGAGCTTCCTACTCGGCGCGGACGCCCTTCGCCTATCCAACGACAAGGCGTATCGGCACATGTACCTCGGCGAAATCACGGGCACAGGCGGGCAGGTCTTTGGCAACCTACACCTACGCCCCCTTATCCCTTCTGAATGGGAATCGTTCCCCACCTACAGCGGTCTTGACTTTGGCTTTGCTACCGATCCCGACACATACATTCGCTGCGCACATGACCGCAAGCGCCGCATCCTCTACATCGTCGGGGAATTCGCTGCCACCGGTCAGCTCATCAACGCCCTCGCCGCCCAAGTGCGAACCCGCGCCGCTCGCGACATCATCACCTGCGACAGCGCCGAGCCGCGCTCCATCGCTGCCCTACGCGCCCTTGGGATTCGCGCTATCGGTGCGAAAAAAGGCCCCGACAGCATCGCCCACGGCATCAAATGGCTACAAACCCTCGCCGCCATCGTCATAGACACCAAGTCCTGCCCCTTCGCCGCCAGCGAGTTCGCAACCTACGAGTACGACCGCGACAAGTCCGGCAACGTCCTCCCCTGCTACCCCGACCGCAACAACCACACCATCGACGCCGTGCGCTACGCCGTCGAGTCCGTAAGCACGAGGAAGACCGCGATCATCCCTTTGTAGGGGGCTTTGCCCCCTACACCCCCACAAGGGGACAGAGCCCCCTTGACCCCAGATTTGTCCATGCTATGCATGGACAATGGTTTGGCGAGATGAGGGGCATGACGCAGAGGGGTGGGGAGGGACTCGGCGAGAGGGCGCGACAAGAGAGATAGGGTGGGGAGAGGGTGGGGAGGGACTCGGCGAGAGGGCGCGACAAGAGATAGTATGGCAAGGCGACGCGGGGGAGAGATTATTTTTTAAGATTTATATATGTATACCAAGTAATCTTGTTTACTAGCCATTTCCATAAAGCTTCCTATATTTCTATAATACTACTCCATAACATACTACCCATACCCTACCCACTTACCCAACCCAACTAACGCCCCCTGTCCATGCAAAGTACGGACATAATGGGTCAAGGGGCAAACAAGAGAGCGAAGCTCCCCTGGCGGGGGTGCAGGAGGATGAAATGATTACAATTGATAAGGAATTCCTGCTGCCTTCGGGCGAGATTGACACGGAGCTGCTGCGCGTGCTGCTCAGGGAGCACGACCACCAGCGGACGCGGCTAAACGAACTCAAGGAAGTGTATGAAAGACGGCATGAGGTGTCGAGTCGGGCTAGGCTCAAGGGTCTGCCAAATAATCGTCTGGTGCATGATTTGCCGGGCTATATCGTGACGATGTCGTCGGGATATCTGGCGGGCAGCCCGATTCGGTATACGGAGCAAACCGAGGCAAGCGCGACGTTTGCGCAGATCACGGAAGCGCTGGCGGCATCCAGCAGTGAATCGGTTGATGCGGAGCTGGCGGTTGACGCGGCGGTGTACGGGACGGCGGTTGAAATCTGCTACGCGAATGAACTGGCTCAGCCGCGTATTGCGCAGCTGGATGCACTAAGCGCGTTCGTTGTGTACGATGACACGGTCCAGCATACGCCGCTGCTTGGCATCACGCGCCAAGAGCTGCGGGGCAGAGATCTGAAACGGCGCGGCGAGCGGGTACTGGTGTACACAAGCACTGAGGTGATCGGGTATGAGCGCATATCAAATGAGGCCCCGCATGAGGTCAGCCGTCAGCCGCATTATTTCGGCGAGGTGCCCGTGATCGAGTACTGGAATAACGCGAGGCAATCGGGCGATTTCGAACCGATCATGAGCCTGATTAACGCGTATGATCTGCTTCAATCCGACCGCATGAACGATAAACAGCAGTTCACGGACGCGATTTTGGTGCTCAAGGGCGTTGGCGCGCTCGGGGTGGACGACACGGAGGAAACGTATCAGGACGATTTTGGCGACCTGCAAACCGCGGACACCACGCGCAAGGAAACGACCAACCCCAGCACCCGCCTGCGCCAGACGCGCACGATGTTCCTGCCAAGCGACGGGGCTGACGCGGAGTTCATCACCAAACCCGACGGCGAAAGCGGCAGCGAGGTGCTCCGCCAAAGCCTCAAAAGCGACATCCATAAGCTGTCGCTAATCCCAGACCTCAGCGACGAAAACTTCGCGGGGAACACAAGCGGCGTGGCAATGCGGTTCAAGCTGCTCGGACTTGAGCAGCTCACCAAAATCAAGGAACGCTGGTTTCGCGAGGCGCTTTACACCCGCCTGCGTCTGCTGGCGCATTTCCTGTGCGTGAAGGGCGCATCGCCTATCGATGCGGACACGATCCAAATCGCATTCACCCGCTCCCTCCCCGTCAACGATCTGGAAATCGCGCAAACCCTTGCTGCATATAGCGGCATCGTGCCGCCCGATCTCCTGCTGACGCAGGTACCATTCGCAAAGGACTACGCGAAAAATCCACCCAAGGTTTGAACGCTTGCCAATCGGCAGGCGTTTTTTACCATATAAAAATTCGAACGATGCGGGCGGGATTGACACCGAACGCATCGGGCAAAGGAGAACGCACTATGGAAAGCACTAAGATGATCCCGCTGAACCTGCAATTTTTCGCTGAGGAGGGCGGGGCGGACACGAGCAACGCCGATCCCGCGGCGCAAGGGGACAGCACAGACCTCAAACCCGCAGACCTCAACACCATGCTCGCAGGCGATAAAACCCTGCAAAGCCAGTTTGATCAGCTGGTT
>JAAYIN010000042.1 GCA_012523405.1 Clostridiales bacterium | reverse complement strand
GATGATATGTCAGAGGATGACATCCATGATGTTGTAGAGCTTTTTACGCAAGCTTCTCTACGTGCGCAAAAAGCAGGTTTTGATGGTGTTCAAATCCATGCTGCACATGGTTTCTTCTTGAGTCGGTATATTAGTCCTGCATATAACCATCGTGTAGACAGCTATGGTGGCTCGCCCCAAGGAAGAGCCAAAATATTGACAGATATACTTGAGGGCATCAAAGACAAAACAAAGGACTTCCATGTTTCCATAAAGATTAATTGTAGTGATTTTACTAATGGCGGTCTTACATCTGCACAGAGCCTGATGATTTGCCAATTGGTTGCCAACATGGGGATTGATTCAATCGAAGTGAGTGGAAATTATACGTCACGAACAGGTATTAAGCCAATGGTCAATGAGGCTTATTTTCTTGACTTTGCGCTTGAACTGAAAAAGACGGTTGACACCCCTGTGATTGTTGTCGGCGGTCATCGCAGCATGGAGAATATGAACCGCATCGTGAATGAAAGCAATATAGAATATCTTTCTTTATCTCGTCCCCTCATTAGAGAACCCGCTTTACCAAAAAGATGGCAAAGCGGTGATTTAAAACCTGCCACTTGCATTTCATGTAACGCTTGTTATCGCACGCACGCGCATAAATGTATCTTTAATCGAGGCAAATAGAGAGATACCATGTGATCCACAAGATGATGAATTAGGAGAAACTGATTACTATGTTTCAAGATATCGCGCCATATCAGTTTAAAAACGAATTTACCAATCGAAAACCAGCTGAAACGGACTATGTTATCATTGCTAACAACGATCAATTTCTACTGGAATGCCAGTTGGGCGTTCCAACAATCCCGACATATGCTTCGGTAAATCGGTTCTTCCCACAAATAGCAGATGACATCATCTACTTGTTTTCGATTGACGACAAAGCGTTTTTTCTAAGCATGCATGAAGCTTCGGAAGCAGGGAGCTTTCGCTATTATGGCATTGATATCTTCAGGTGCCTTGAGCCCTCATGGACTGCCTTTGCAGGAGCTACGGCTGCCCACCTTGCTCTTTGGTATAGCACTCATCAATACTGCGGTAGATGTATGGCTCCAATGAAACAGGGCGCGTCAGAGCGGATCTTACGATGTGAGGTGTGCGGGTTGATAGAATACCCGCAAATTTCTCCAGTTGTTATTGTGGGTGTTATTGATGGCGAACGCATCCTGATGACTAAATACGCCAATGCAGGTTATAAAAAATATGCGTTGGTTGCAGGATTCATGGAGATTGGCGAAACGCTGGAAGATACAATTCGCCGAGAAGTGATGGAAGAAGTGGGCTTACATGTAAGAAATATTCGCTATTACAAAAGTCAGCCATGGGCGTTTTCCCAATCCGTTTTGGTTGGTTTTATTGCAGATCTTGATGGTGATAAGAATTTCACCTTAGACAAGAGTGAACTATCTGAAGCAAGTTGGTTTGCTAGAGACGAAATTCCAAGGGATGATTCCACCCTTAGCTTAACTTGGGATATGATTGAGGCATTTCGGATGCATGACATCTGAAATTGGTGAGTAAATTGAATTTAGGAATGAAACCATAATGAAAAGATGCCTCCAGTGAGTATCATTGCTCATATGGAGGCATCTTTTCATTATTTGTCTGTGTTTCCTTCAAACGATTCTGCCGCATCCTACCTGCTTTGGTTCGGTTCATGCAAGTCACGGTTACGACTTGCATTGGATTAAACCAGCGGGTGGGTTCTTTTTGCGTTCGGGGTTCATTGACAAATGAGCATTCACCACATTGTTGATATTTCTCGACTTTAGCTTTGTTAACGCCCAGTGTGACATGTCCTGCAAACCTCAACTCGTTCATATGGTACTGTTCCAGAACGAGGCTGTATATGCCCCCCCTTTAGCGATATATCCAGCTGCGATAAAATCCTCGTCCACACTATCTTGGCGGTCGGCAATGCTTGCATTACCCATGTCGCTGGAAGGTGCAGGCACAGTGCTGGATATCAAACGTGGGAAGCTCAAAGAAGGCGGCGATTTAATTTGCTATTTCTGCTCCCCTTGTGCTGGGACAAAAGCGAAAGGAGGTAGAACTCGCAACCTTCCAGAGGGCGCAACATGGAAGTGGGAACGCTCCAAAGACTACTGTGTTCGTGATGATAATAGGGCATAAAATATAAAAATTACCAAACGCAAATATGCCCTAACCTTTTATATGCGCTAGTAAGATATCTGTGATCGCTTGAAGTACGCGCTCCCCCGAAGTGTGATGCTCTCTGATGTAGTGATCACTGCGTGGAAGCATTCGCTCCGCAAGACCGAACAATGTGTTGATGATGACAGAGGTTATAAACAAAGGATCGTCGATGGTACGAATGCTTCCGTCAGCCATTCCTTCAAATAGAAACTGTGCTGCGCGATGCAACATGCGGTTGGTTGACGCAACATAGTCTTCAGCTTCTGGAATGTCGGGGTAATCGCCACGAAAAATCGAGTCGAATTCGCTAAGAAAGCTGACTAACTCGACATTGTTGCAAAGGATATCGGCAAAATGTGTGATAAATTGACTGAGTTTTTCAAAACCACTCAATCCAGCCTCGGATGTACAAACATTGCTCTTATTGGTCAGATCCTCTAGGACGTCGGTCGCCACTAAAAAAGCAAGTTGATTCTTATCGATCATGTAACGATATAGTGTGCTGCGGCTCAAGCCTGCCTCGGCGGCAATCGTCTTCATTTCGGCATTAACGATCCCATCACGAAGAAAAATTGTCTTGGCGGCGTTGAAGAGGGAAAGCCTAATCTCCTCAGGCGTAGGTTTTGCAGAAATCATAGTGCACCTCTTGTCAATGTTTTCTTGATTATAGCACGCTGTTTCTTATTATGTCAACGATAGAGAACGCGTGTATCTACAAACGCGGATCAAAATATTAAAAATAGGAGAATAAATTTAATAATATACTATTGACGTGCCGATAATATGGTGATATACTACAAACAACGTTGATCGAAGTGCTATATTTTTTACAGATAAAGACACACGTGTATCTTAAGTGAAATACACGTGTAGCCGAAGAGGGAACATTATGAAAGAAAAAATACAGGAACTACTAAGGTCTATGACATTGGATGAGAAACTGACTTTAATGCATGGACAATTATGCGATCCCTACGGAGCGAACCAAGCGGGACATGTCCAGGGCATACCACGTCTTGGGATTCCGGATGTATTTCTGGCAGACGGCGAATCGGGTGTTGATGTATTGTGGGAAGCCACAGCCCTGCCCGCTAAGGTTGCACTGGCTGCAACGTTTGATGTCGACGCAGCGCAATCCTATGGCGAGGTTCTGGGCGAAGAGGCGAAAGCAGCAGGAATGCATATTTTACTGTCCTCGCGTGTGAACATTGCCCGTGACCCACTGGCGCAAATCGGGGAGAGTAATGGCGGCAACTTCCAGACGCTGGGCGAAGACCCGCTTCTAAATGGACGCATGGCTCGCGCGGAAGTAGTGGGTATCCAAAAGAACCAGAATGCTATTGCGAATTTGAAACAATTTTTCGGTTCCAGCACGGGAACATCTCAAGGAGCGCAAAACAGCGTGATTGATGAACAGACGATATTTGACGTATACCTATGGCCTTTTGAAATGGTGATTCGTGCAGGCGTAGGCTCAATGATGACCAGCTACAATCAAGTGAATGGCAAATGGACATATAAATGGACCGAAATACTGGACAAGGTGATGCGCGCTCAATGGGGATTTGACGGTATTGTCGTCAACGATTGGGGTTGTCTGTACACTCCCGAGGCGGCCAAAGGCGGCGCTACACTGGAAATGCCTGAGGATATTGTATATGGCGCACGCCTCAAGGCAGCGATCCTAGATACATCAAGTGATGTAGGGGAGGATGATATCGATTGCTGCGTTGCTACCTATCTAACAGTGCTTCAGCGTTTTGGCATGCTGGACAACGCCCGTATACCAGGTCCGATCAGCCAAGAGATGGCGCATGCACATATCCCGATAGCACGTAGCCTCGCAGTTCAAAGTGCTGTACTGCTGAAAAACGATGGCGTCCTCCCGCTTGATGCTGAGAAAATGCAAATCGGTTTCATTGGACCGACTGCCTCCGCCGTAGCCATGCCTGTATTCAAGGAAGCGGCGTACGGATTCAGTGATCGTAAGCAATCACCATGGATTGCGATGAATGAATTGACGGGTAGAAACCTTCCATTTGCGCAGGGCACAGACATGGAAGGAGAGATCATTAGTGCGGACTGTTGGGAGGAGCTTCATTATTATCTGACGCGGTACGAAACTGATCCAATGGATAAACGGGATTTGGATCAGCTGCCACCTCCAATGACAGGCGATGTACGCGCAGCAGAAACGGTTGATTTTTCAGGTGATAGCGCACTGGAACCGCTGCTAAAGCCCGATGAATATTATCTGTTCAACGGGAAAATTACACCGAAGGAAAGTGGCTGGTATCGTCTTTCCCTTCAAACGAAGATCCCAGATATTGCAGCGCATGAGCGCAACGGAATTACCAATGCAGATATGTTCTGTTTCACATCAGGAAACTTATATATCCGCGAAGATGCCAAGTATCAATGCATCGGAATCGGTACGCGCACAGCTATGAACGGTGGCATCGTTCCCAACTCCGATGTAATTCCCTGCAAGGACGGGTGGAATAATGCGGCTGGCTTTGTGAAATTGACGGCAGGTGTGCCCTACGAGATTGCCGCAACCGCAACCAACCTCTACCACGAACCTGTTGAAGTACGCCTGTGCTGGTCAACGCCAAGCCGCAGACACGCCATTGCCAAAGAAGCAGTTGCATTGGCGAAGCAAGTCGATGTTCCCGTGGTTTTCGTATGGCACAAGAGCCCTAGCGCTTCTTTGTACTTGCAGGAAGAGCAAAACGAACTGATTAGCGAGATCGCCGCAGTGAATCCAAGAACCGTTGTAGTGCTTAACAACGGCGATCCAGTCGCTATGCCTTGGCTGGATCAGGTGGCTGCGGTGCTTGAAATGTGGTTCCCAGGGCAAGAGGGCGGCTATGCAACGGCAGATGTACTCTTGGGACGAGCAGACCCGGGTGGCAGGCTGCCAATCACCTTCCCGATCAAGGCGGAGGATACTGTGCCACACGCACCTGGATATCCAGAGCGATGCGCTCCTTGCGGCAAAGTAGCGGCGGACGATCATGTAGCCGAGAATACCGCTGTGCTGTCAGAAGGGGTTCACGTCGGCTATCGCTGGTTGGAAAAGGAAGGAATTCAGCCCTGTTTTCCTTTCGGACATGGATTAAGCTATGCGGATTTTGAACTGACGCTCAAAGAAGTGCATCAGAAGGCAGATGGAAGCGCGACAGTCCTATGCAAAGTACGCAATCAATCGCCAAGGGACGGTGTCTGTGTCGTGCAATGCTATCTAGGGGAGCCAGATCAACTTCCTAGTCACATCCAAGTGCCTGTCAAGGCGCTGGCGGGCTTCATTTCCATTCGTCTTGCATCAGCGAGTGAACGAACGGTTGCCATAACAATTGATGCTGAAAGTTTTATGGCATGGGACACAGCCGAGCACAAACGCAAACGGCTCACGGGAGATCGAGCGCTCTTCATCGGGACATCCTCAAAGGCACTCCCGATTAAAACAATCATTTCGTGCTGAATCAGTGGCGAAGGTAGCATGAGGAGGTGAAGATCCGTAGGTTTTCGGGCATTTCAAGGATCAAATCATGACACGATTGAAAAAAGAAAGAGGTAAAAAAGATGAAAAAATTGATGACGCTGGTGCTCGCAGTAGCAATGCTCCTTACCATGTGTATTTCCTTGACCGCTGTGGCCGAAGGCGGCGACTACAAGATTGCTGTATCACTAAACGATGCGGATGAATACCGCACACAATGGCTCAACACCTTCACCGAGCTTTGCGATGCAAAGGGCTACAAGGTCATTTCCTCCAATGCGGGCAGCGATGCCAGCAAGCAGATTTCAGACGTTGAGAGCCTTCTTCTTCAGAAGCCTGACGTTGTGGTAGTGCATGCGTATAGCGCTGATGGCGCAGGCCCTGCACTGGATGCGATTGAAGCAGCAGGAATCCCCTGCGTGCTGTTCGACTTTGATGTAACCGCTGAAAATTACACTACACAAGTAGTGGACGAACAAGCCACTTACGGCATGATGCAGGCTCAATATATTCAGCAATGGCTGGATGCCGACAGCAGTCGCGAACTGCATTTGGGCTATGTTGTGGGCATGTACGCAATGGAAGGCGCAATGCCTCGCCGCGATGGCCTGTACGCTGGTCTTGGCATCGAAGGTGCCGAAGCGGAAGCAGAAGCCAACTGGAGCGCAAACGAAGCGATGTCCATCACCGAGGATTGGCTGCAAGCCTATCCCCAGATGAACGTATTTGCGTCCATGAGCGATGAAATGGCTGTTGGTATCATTCAAGCGTTGGTATCTGCTGGCAAGAACATGGATGACGTGCTGGTTCTAGGCGTTGACGGTTCTGATGTTGGCAAGCAGTATTTGGAAAGCGGCGAGCTTGATGCAACTGCTGCACGTGATGTAAACATCGAAACTGCCTTCACACTGGAAACCTGCGAGAAAATCCTTGCGGGCGAAACGGTAGAAAAGCGTGTGCAGCCCATGGGCATCGCACTGATGACTAAGGAAGACTTCGCGAAGTAAAATACAAGATGCAAACGAATCGGGGCAACGGGAGCCGTCTGGGAACATGCCGTTGCTCCGATCTTAGCGAAATGGGAGGATACGATGAGTGAGGTAAACATTCTCGAAATGCAGGACATATCCATGCATTTCCCTGGCGTAATCGCATTGGATCATGCACGCTTATCTCTACGCAAGGGCGAAGTTCTGGGCCTGATTGGTGAGAATGGCGCGGGTAAATCCACCATGATGAACATACTGCTCGGTTCGCTCAAGCCAACCTTTGGCAGCATGATGATCAAGGGGAAGCCCTATGCACCCAAGTCGCCCTCCGCGGCATTGGAGCTTGGCATCTCCATGATCCATCAAGAAGTAAGGCTGATACCAGAGATGTCGGTTGCGGAAAACATCTGGATTGGCAGAGAAAAGAAATTCAGCAGCCACGGGATTTTAAATGTCAAGAAGCGAACAACCGAAACAATTCGCATGATGAAAGAGCTGGATGTGGAAATTGATCCGTCCATTCAAGTCGGGAAGCTGTCCATCGCGACTATGCAATTGATCGAAGTACTGCGTGCCGTTTCCTATGATTCGGACATCATCATCATGGACGAGCCAACCTCAGCTTTGACGGATGTGGAAATTCAGAAACTGTACAATATCATTCGGAAATTATCAGCATCAGGAACTTCCATCATTTACATTTCACATAAGTTAGAAGAACTTTTCGACGTATGTAACCGCGTCACGGTTTTCCGCGATGGCAAATATATCAGCACTCATCCTATCGATGAAATCGATCAAAAGCAGTTGGTCAAGTTGATTGTTGGACGCGAGCTGAAAGACATGTACCCCAAAGAGCAGATTGAAATAGGGGATACGGTCTTCTCTTGCAAGGATTTGCAGCGCGCAGGCAGTTTTAAAGATGTATCATTTGAGGTACATGCAGGAGAAATTCTGGGATTTTGCGGCTTGATGGGCGCACAGCGTTCGGAGATCATGCAGAGTATTTTTGGACTTGATCCGCTGGATAACGGTCATATTTATCTCCATGGAAAAGAAATCGAAACGCGCACTCCCGAAGCGGCGATACGCAATCACATTGCGCTCGTCACGGAAGATCGACTTCGGCGTGGCGGTATTCATATGTTGCCTATTCGCATCAATCTCTCCCTTGCGTTTTTGAAGAGCGTTTGCAAAAACGGCTTTGTGAACGCACAAAAGGAACTGGATGCTTGCAACAGCATGGTGGATAAAATGCATATCAAATTGGCGTCACTAAACGATGCTTTTGGTTCGCTTAGTGGTGGTAATCAGCAGAAGGTCATCATTGGTCGTTGGATGCTCACGCATCCCGAAGTGCTGATCCTTGATGAGCCAACCCGCGGCGTTGACGTGGGTGCAAAGACGGAGATTTATCGATTGATCGGGGAACTCGCTAAGGAAGGAAAAGCCATCATTATGGTTTCCTCCGAATTGCCCGAGTTGATGGGGCTCAGTGACAGAATCATCGTGGTTCGCGAAGGACAGCTTGTTGCGCAGGTGGAGCGAAAAGATTTCGATCAGGATACGCTCATGTCCTACGCCTTTGGTATATTGCAGGAGGAGGCATAACACAATGGATAAGAAAACAAATCTTCACAGCAGGTTAATGGGGTTTGCGCTGAACAATAAAGCATTGCTGATTCTTGTGGTACTCATGGTCGTTGCGCAGATCGCTTCGGGGGGACTGTTCTTCTCCTATGCAAACCTGAGCTCGGTATCGCGTCAAGTGGCGGTGTCCATGCTCCTTGGTTTTGGTTTCACGGTTGTACTGGCATCGGGCGGATTGGATCTTTCGGTGGGCAATATGCTCAGTTGCGTGGGCGTTTTGTACGCAATTTACTCGCTTCACATGCCGCTGCTCTTGGCGATCATCCTTGCTATCATGAGCGGCGCAGCACTTGGTTTGTTCAATGGCGCGATCTCAGTTAAGCTAAAGCTGACACCTTTTATTGTTACATTGGCCACAGCGCAAATTTTTAAGAGCGTCGCTTATCTACTGACCAATGGCAAGTCGGTTACGGGCATGAGCGCATCGGTCAAGTATATTGGCCAAGGTCTTCTCTTTGGCGTGATTCCGTTTTCCATAGTCATTGCTATTTTGATGTGTCTCTTGATGTGTGTTGTCATGTATCGCACCAGCTACGGTCGTCATGTGATTGCAACCGGTGGCAACCAAGAAGCCTCCCGCGTTTCGGGCATCAATACCAATCGTATTCAAATATCCGCTTATATGGTCATGGGTATCTTTGTCGCCCTTGCTTCCATTGTGCTCACGGGTCGCGTATCAATGGCTGCACCTGGTGCAGGCGAGGGGATGGAAATGGATGCAATTGCTGCAGTCGTGATCGGCGGTACGCCACTGAGCGGCGGCAAAGCGAAAATGGCTGGAACGATCTTTGGCTGCATGGTCATGGGTGTCATGAACAATTTACTGAATCTTGTGGGTGTCAGTTCCTTCTGGCAATGGTTTGCTAAAGGCTGCATCATTATCATTGCGATTTTCCTCGATGCGCAGACGGAGAATTTTTTGAAACGCAAGCAAGCTTAAATATTAACAGTATGATTACATTTTGCGAGAAGCTGTATTTGCTTTACCCCAAATTGCCGATTTGGCACCACTCATCGCTCTAAATCCTGCTCTATGCTATCTATTCACGAAAATTCATACAAGGAAGGGGGACAAAGATCTTATCATTGCATCGTGAGGATAGCACGGAGAGGATCAGATATCGAGTATAAAAAAAGGAGATCATCGAAAAATGAAAAAACTACTTTCACTATGTCTTTGCATCGTGCTATGCTTAAGTTCTTTCGCAATTGCTTTGGCGGAGGAACCGTCACCGACGGAACTTGTTTTCACTGAAATTGAATCGGGTCCCATCGTTGGCTTTACCTACAAGGGCGTCAATACCTTCCGCGGCGTACCCTATGCTCAATCAAAACGTTTTCAGGCACCTGAAAAACCCGAACCTTGGACAGAGGTGCGTCCTAGCTTCAACTACGGCTTGGTTTGTCCATCTGGACAGAACGATCCTTCCGTTGTCAACTTCGCTGATTTCCTCACGCCTTCTGGCTATCACTGGATCATCGGTGAGGATTGCCAGAACTTGAATGTCTGGTCGCCCTCCATGAATGCCGAGGAGAAATTGCCTGTGCTGGTATTCATGCATGGCGGTGGCGGCAACGCGCAGGAATTGGAGTACTATGATGGCACAAATCTAGCGGCATCAGGCAATATTGTGTTTGTTTCCGTGAACCACCGCGAGAGCGCAATCGGCAACCTTGATTTGTCCGCATATGGCGAGCAATACAAGTTCTCTGCCTACTGCGAGTACCTTGATATCATTGCCTCTCTGGAATGGGTACGTGACAACATCGCCACTTTTGGCGGCGATCCCGAGAATGTAACGTTGATGGGTCAGTCCATGGGTACCTACAATGTACAGGATTTGATGGGCATGCCTAAGGCATGGGGTTTGTATGACAAAATCGTGCTGAACAGCGGTGCAAGCATGCAGTATCCGCTAACCACAACCCACGCCCAGACGCAGGCAGACGCAGCGAAAGTGGTGGAAGCGCTTGGCTTGACCGCTGAAAGCATTGATCAAATAAACGACATTCCCTATGAAACTCTTTCCACCGCCATTGACGCGGTGAATAGCTGGATGCCCATGCCTCAGGATGACGAGTTCTTCCCAGAACCTGTCTACGTGGATGGCGTTGAAATCGAAGCTAACAAATCCATTCCTATGATGGTCAGCACCACCTATGGCGAGTTCAGCGACAATATCGGCGGCATGCTGATGGGCTACAGCTACGACACAGATCACCGCAGTGCTGTAAGCGACGAGCAAATCATGGATGCTTTGAAAGCTCGTTTTGGCGACAATACTGACAAGGTCATTGAAATGTTCCAAGCTGCCTATCCCACGCATGAACTGTTTGACGCGCTATATATCAACGTTGAGCGTTCCTTTGGCCGCGACTATGAGGTCATTGAAATGCGCGGCGCTAGCGATGATACCGCGCCTATCTATTCAGCGGTTTATTGCTACAACTATCCGCTATTTGGTGGTTCTGTATGCCAGCATACCAACGGCGATCTTCCTTATATCTTCAACAACCTTGAATTTATCAAGTACCAACTCGTTGGTGATGAAGAAATGGCACAGAAGGTATCCGATGAATCTTGGAAAGCACTGGTAAACTTCATGCGCAATGGCGATCCCAATGGCGAAGGCGTGCCCCAGTGGCCGGCTTTTGATGCAGAGGGTGGTTCCACCATGTTCTTTGACCGTGTTAGCGAAACCCGCAACTATCATCTGGACGATGATCTGCTGGATTTCATGGCACAGAGCCGTGTGGAATAAATTCTTAGCTAAGTGAAAGTACTGTTTGACTCGTTATTTGATGATCGACCTTGACTATCAACCACTAGCATTTGAAGGAGGCAATCTAATGAAAAAATTACTATCGCTACTTCTGGTGGCAGCAATGTTTCTAAGCACTATGGGTGCTGCTCTTGCCGATTCGGACAGCTATACAGAGCTAGTCTATTCGCAGACCGAATCAGGCCCCATCGTTGGTTTTACCTACAAGGGCGTCAACACCTTCCGCGGCGTGCCCTATGCACAAGCGAAGCGCTATCAGGCACCTGAAAAACCTGAACCTTGGGCGGAACTTCGCCCCTGCTTCAACTGGGGATTCGTTTCCTACTCCCCTCAAAATGGCCCCAAGGATATCAAATTTACCGAGTTTATGACCCCCTCCGACAACAGCTGGATTCAAAACGATGACTGCCAGAACCTAAACATTTGGTCGCCTTCAATGAATGCGGAAGACAAGCTACCCGTGCTTGTGTATCTGCATGGTGGCGACGGTAATGCGCAAGAACTGGTCTATTATGATGGAAACAATTTAGCTGCTTCCGGCAACCTTGTGTTTGTGACCGCCAACCATCGCGAAAGCTTGCTTGGCACATTGGATCTTTCTGCCTATGGTGAGCAGTATAAATACTCTGCTTACAGCGAATTGCAGGATATTATTGCCGCACTACAATGGATCAAGGACAATATCGGCAATTTCGGTGGTGATCCCCAAAACGTGACGATCATGGGGCAATCAGGCGGAACATGGGATGTCATGGATCTGATGGGCACTCCCAGCGCAAAGGGTCTATATCACAAAGCGGTTATGAGCAGTAGCCCCGAGGTACAGGAGCATCTCACAACGACTCACCAAGAAACTCAAGCTGATGCTGAGAAACTTGTTCAAGCACTTGGCTTGACCGCTGAAACCATTGATCAAATCAATGAAATTCCTTATGAAATGCTGAATGCTGCTGCTTCTGAACTGGGTTTGAATTGGGGCGCAGCTCGTCCGGTTGAAAGTGAATTTTTTGTCGATTTCCCATTCACCCCAGACGGTGAGATTGAAACCAATCTCGACGTCCCGATGATGTTCACCGATACTTATGGCGAGACACATGATAACCTCGCAGGCATGATTCTAGGCTATGGTTATGAAAACTTGCACAAGCCTGAGGTGAGCGACGAAAAAATCATGGAACTGCTAACCGCTCGCTATGGTGAAAACACCGACAAGGTCATTGAAATGTACAATGCTGCTTACCCTGGTCGCGATCTTTTCTATGCATTGTATGTTTCCACCTATCGCTCTGCGGGCGACCTTTACGACATTGCACAAATGCGCGTAGCTAACGGCGGCGCTCCTGTATATGTAGCAATATACAGCTATTGCTTCCCACTGTTTGGCGGTACTGCACCTGTGCACACCAATGGCGATATCCCCTTGGTTTTCAACAACATTGATATGATTCCCGAGCATATTGCAGGCGATGAAGAAATGGCACGCAAGGTTTCAACCGAAGCCTCCACTGCATTAGCCAATTTCGTTCACAGCGGCAACCCCAATGGAGAAGGCGTTCCTCAGTGGCCTGCTTATGATGCGGAAAAGGGGACAACCATGTTCTTTGTCCGTGTCAGCGAGGCTCGCAGCGGTTTGCTTGAACAAGAAATGCTCACCTTCATGGCAGAGAACTGGATAAAGTAGGATCACAAATACATATAGCAACCAACTAGCCCCCTGAGTGGTGACGCATAAAATCACGTTTCCTCTTAGGGGGCGTTATGAATCAAATGAGTGAAAGGGGATCTATAGATTATGAAAAAACTGTTGAGTCTTGTTTTAAGTCTAGCAATGCTACTTAGTTGCTTTACCGCTATTGCTGTGGCGGATGAGGCTGTAATGCCAGCAATTGTCACCATCTCTTCAGGGGAAATCATGGGTTATAACGACAATGGTTTATATGCCTTCAAGGGCATTCCGTACGGCAAGGCAGAGCGCTTTGAGGAAGCGACCAAACCCGACGCGTGGGAGGGCATTGTGAACTGCCTGACCTTGGGTGAAGTATGTCCGCAGGATCGCACCTTAAGCGATGGATTCCATGTCAACGATGCAGAATGGATCACCCCTGCTGGCAACGATATGGTTGGCAGCGAAAAAGATTGTCTGAATCTGAACGTTTGGACAAGCAGCATGGACACTACTGCTAAGAAACCCGTTGTGGTCTTCATGCATGGGGGTGGATTGCACCACGGTTCATCAAATGAGCTAGCTGTATATGATGGTGCGAATTTTGCAGCCACCACCGACTGCATCTTTGTCAGTGTCAACATGCGACTAAATTATCTTGGCTTTCTAGATGTATCCGCATATGGTGATGAAACCTACAAAAATTCAGGCAACTTGGGTCTGACGGATATGGTGCTAGCACTGGAATGGGTGCAAGACAACATCGAAACCTTTGGCGGAGATAAAACGAATGTAACCCTCTATGGGCAATCCGGAGGTGGCACCAAAGTAGCGGCTCTGGCTTGTTTGCCCGCAGCGGAAGGCTTATTCGACCGTGTTGCGATCGTCAGCGGTGATGCTACCTATGAGACAGCAGCAGATCAACGGGCAGCAACCGCCGACCTCGTTGAATATCTTGGGCTGACCGAGCAAGATGATGTAATCGCTGCACTAAAAGCGTTGTCTTTTGAGGAGCTCTACCATGCTGGAAAGGCAGCAGGAGTTTATGAATATGTACAGGTTGACGGCGATTATTTCCCCTCTCCCTGGTATGATACTGAAACTGGTAAGATGAACGAGTTAGCTGCGAAACGTGAATATCTGATTAGTTCAGCTTTCTCTGAGTTCAGCTTCAGCGGTCAGAAATTTGTGCTCGACGAACGCTTTTATGGCGCACCTGATATGAGCTATTTCCGTCCGAATATGACGGATGAAGCAAAAGCCGAAGCCATTACTGCAGCTTTTGGAGATAAAGAAGAAGCGGTGCTCGCTGCTTTTGCCGAAGCCTTCCCCAGTCACGAACCACTAGATGCTATTTTTTACTGCGATCGCACATGGACAATGGATGAGTTTGTGGTGCCGTGCATCACAAACGATGTAAAGGTCTACAGCACCGTGATCGGTTATAATTTGCCTTTGATGGGCGGCATTACCATGTGGCACAGCGGTGATATCGGATTCTGGTTCAATAGTATGGATCGCATCCCGTATCAGATCAAGGGCGACGAGGATAATGCACACGCTGTTGCTTCAGCAGTCTCCTCTGCACTGGCTGCTTTTGCTGCAACCGGTGACCCAAGTACGGAAACGCTTAAATGGAGTCCTTATACTGCGGAAGATCCCGTAACCATGGTCTTTGATACCCAAAGCTACGAAAAAACCAATTTAGATACAGAACTGATTACTCTCCTTAACGAAATTAATCCTTACTAAAACAAACAGCCGCCTCATGATGCACAATCATGAGGCGGCTTAGGTTGCCCAAAAACCCAAACGAGGTATCGGAAGGGTACACTCCTCCGATTGTAATCCGAAATCAGCAACGAATAGGAGGGTGAAGCTCCGATACTTTTAATACCTTGCGTGGAAAGGATTCTCTTGTTATCGCGTATGCATAGAGTGTTTCTTTCGCCTAACGATGCATCCCCGTCATCATTTCCACCGTTTGGGGGTCATCATGGGCAAAGAATTTCTACAGCCTGCTTCATATGCATGGGAAAGCCCCATGCAGCCAAGTCCAACAGCCGAAACGTTCAAGTCTTTTCCTACCGTTCTATCCTTCGTTTTACGCTCCGATCACCCTACTGTGTAGCGCAGCCAAAGGCTATCACCATCCAGTTTTGTTACTTCGCTTAGATGAAATGTTGCTGGTGCCCTAGCTGAGTGAAAATCCGCTTTTTCAAAGATGGAAACGGCGGTCGTGTTGCCATCCGCCACAGGAGCAATGACAAGACTTAGCTCGTCAACCAAATCCTCCTGCACAAACGACCAGTTCATTAGGCCGCCCCCTGCAATCATCAACCGTTTGATGGAAAACAAGCTGTAGAGTTTTTCCAGAATCGATGCACAATCCAGCTGCTTCTTGCCTGTGAAAAGATAGGAAATATCAAATTTTCGTAGGTAGGCAAGATAATCGTTTGATACCGCCTCAGTCAGCACTTGGATTACGTGAGCTTTCGGACGGTTCTTTTTTTCAATATAGTTTCCTTGCCAGCCTAAAGTGCCTTTTGGGTCAATCGAAACGATGTAATTCGCGGCATCTTTCACAGCAATATAATCCTCTTTTGGGTAGATGATATCGCTTACTGGTAGATCACTCACAAATCCATCCGAATAGCTACCCGCCATCGTCACTGTTCCATATAGGGTTGCGGTGCATTCGTAAAACGCTCTGAGATTACCGTATGCCAAAAGTGCAGGCATACATTGGGGTGCGGTCATAAATTCACCATCGATTTTTCCATCCAACGATGTGAGCATATGGCAGACAACATAAGGTTTATTCATTGTACACATCCTTTGATATTGCATAGGTTTAGTTGCTGGCAAACACATTCTCCAGCCAATTTGCAAAGGCAGGAATCCAATCTTGGGTATAGCCATAGCCGTGAGGTCTGCCCTCTAGGACATCTACCTCAACGGTAATACTTGCTTGCCGCAAAGCTTCAATACATTTTTCAAACTCACCCACAAAGGGATCGCGAGTACCGTAGCAAAAATAGGTGGGAGGCAACTTGGCATCTGCAAATTTTTGACTATCGGCAGAAGCTACGCTGAGCCTGCCGTAGAAGGAGTAGATCATGCCGTCTGCACTTGCATCGGCAGAGAATTCGTCTAGCTCATCTGGAATGTACGCGGTATCTAGGGCAGTGCCATTAACCGTTCCTGTAAAATTCAACAGCATTTCTCCAGCCAGAATACCTCCGGCAGAAAAGCCCATAACAGCAATATCCGCTTGGTCAATACCGTACACCTCTGCATTTTTACGTACAAACCGTACGGCTCGTGCTAAGTCGAGCGCGCCCTCCTCCTGCGTGTAGGGACGCAAACGATAGTTCACGACAAAGCTCTGGTAGCCCAATTCGCTCAACGCTTCTGCAACAGGTGTACCCTCGAATTGATCGCTACGAAATTGAAATGCTCCCCCTGCATTGATGAGCACTGCGCCTTTGATTGCCGTTCCCTCTGGTACTGGAAATGTCACCACGTAAGGGCGAAAGTTCGGTTCGTCAAAATAGTTACTATTATTTTCGGTGTATTCAGTCGTGGCAGGCACATTTCCTTCTTCCCATAAATAAAGCGTCTGTTGCTTGCTTGGATCAGCTAGGGTAGTTGCGACTGTGTTGTTGTTTTCACGCGTAAGTGCCTTTTTATTTAAATTCAGACTTTTCGCCCATTGAACGATTTCCTCATCGCTATTGGCTACATCGTTTCTAGACAGTGAAAGTACATTGTCATTGATGTGGGCACCTGGTTGCAGATGTGAAATCGTGCTTAGCATATCGGAAAAACCGCTGCCCCCATGGACAACAAATGGGACAATGGTTTTTGCACCAAAATCATATGTTTCCAAGAAAGTATAAAGTGGCATTGGTAGATCGCCCCACCAATTGGGAAATCCTAATATAATGGTGTCGTATTGGTCGAGAGATTGGATGTGGGCGGCAAGTTCAGGGCGGGTATCAGCATCTTGTTCATTCGCCGCGTGATCCACTAGTGCGTCGTGTTTAAGCGGGTACTGCTCGGTGGTTTCAATCTCGAATAAATCGCCACCTATCGTACTTTGTACTAGCTTTGCTACATACTCGACATTGCCTAAAGCTTCGCCATCCTGCACAACCACGCTGGCGCCAGCAATTGCATCTACGCCGTCTATACTCACGTCCTCGGGGGTAGAAAAGTATACAATCAATACATGGGTAGTCTGGTCAGTCGCAAGTGCATGCCCGCTGGCAGCGAGGATAAGGCTGAGCAGGAAGATTAGAATAATGGTTGTTGGTTTTGTCATAGGATCAGACCCCTTTCACTAATTAAATCATTTGTTTTTCCCAAAATGCGATAGCATCGTCAATCCAACCTTCTGCTGAGGTGCCAATACCAAGCCCAAAGCCATGACCAAGATTTGGATACAAATGGAATTCTGTATCAATAGCCATTGCAGCCAGATTGTCAAGCCTCTTTTCCATTGTTCGCCAGTTTGCAATGCCATCATTTGCGCCCACACATGCATAAGTGGGCGGATCATTTTGGCTGTAATCGCCATGGCCTGTGTACTGCATAATCACCGCACTTGCCTTTGGTAATTCATCCCAGCCAAATGCCTTGGTACCCAAAGAACCGAGATATGCGGCCATTCTTGCACCTGCTGACCCACCCCAAAGGGAATAATTATCTGTGCTGACGCCTAAGGCTTTGTGATTTCGAAAGACGAAGGATAGGGCGGCTGCTAAATCCGCACATGCGACATCCGCACCACCCGTGCGGTACTGCAAAGCAAATGCATTGTAGCCACGCTTGGAGAGTTCCAATGCATGCGGGAAGCTCTCATGCATAGAGCCAACATATGAAAATCCGCCGCCCGCATTCACAAGCGCAAAAGGAGCATCCATTTCTCCGCGAAAGAAGAATAGTCCTGTGCTTTTCTTGGAAGGGTCGGCAGCCTTTTCCTCCTCTGTGTAAATATCGTAGAAGATGGTTTGGCCGCTAGATACTTCCGATAGCATGTAATGAACAACCTCGACTGTTGTATCGGTGTTGATATGATTGTGATAGGGAAACAAGCTGTCTATATGATCCAGGCGCATGGATATACTAGGCATTCCATTTTCCACAGGAAAAAGAAATTGTCCGAAACCCTCAAAAACAGGATTGTTGATTACATCAATCACCGCTGTGCTTTCGTCTATAGATGATCCACTCCCTGCAGATGCAAAACCGGTCAAATTGATCAAAAGAATCACGATTATGGCAAAAAAGGCCCTTCTATTCATTTCGTTCACTCCGTTCATTCATTTATCCATTTACAGTATAAACAAAACGAGGCTTCCTCAGAAGTCTCGTTTTGTTTATCAGTTATTACCCAAAGGTGTTAACTCTTTTTGCGGTATTACTTCGTGCACTGCATCAAGGAAACGTTTAACTGTTTTTGATGTTTGCTTAGAATGCAGGAGGCCATAGGGTATGCTATGATCCCACTCCACAGGGATAACCTTCAAAAGCGGGTGTACATTTGCCCAGCCAGAAATGGCCAACAGCACATCAGTGCCATTTTCACAGCGATTGAACACATTCATATCGTAAAAATCAAAATCGATGATATGAATCGGGCTATGGTTTTGCATGAGGTCATCTCGGAGCCGATCGACATAATGACTCCACTTTCGCCGCATGATCATCAGATTCTCGCCATACAAGTCCTCTATTTTGATTCGCTCCTTGCCAGCTAGACGATGATGAACTGAAACTGCACAGCAAAGGGGCTCACGTGTGAGTTCAATAGCTACACAATTGCGCAATTGCAGAAGCGTATCATCAAAGATTCCACCAACCACATCAATGTTTTGACCAAGGTTCGCTAGAATCTCACGTGCGTTTTCAGGTGTGTTTTCAAAAGGAATCATCTGAAACTTGATTTCAGGACAGATTTTCTGGATTTTTGGCCATAGTTGCATCAGAAGCTGCGCAGGAGTCATGGGAGAAGTCCCGATACGAATGACATTCGTATCCTCTTGCGTGGCATTTTTCGCCCGCAGAACAGAATCATTGCTATAGCGAATGATATATTTCACGTCTTGATAAAGTGATTTTCCTGCTTTTGTTAATGTTAGCCCCCGATGTGTCCTGTCAAACAGCGTCACACCCAAAGACTCCTCCAGCAAATTGATTTGCTTAATGACCGCAGTTGGCGTAATGAATGACTCTGTTGCCGCTTTATTAAAGCTACCTGCATCGGCTACACGCAGAAATGTTTCGATTTGAGGATTATACATACTATTTAAGCTCCTTCCGAGGAATATTGTCAAGGTGTTTTATGTCCACAAGGCAAAAAAGATGGCCGGAGCATAGAAATTGCCCCACCCTTTCGTAATCCCTCAACAACGGTACTTGAGATGTGCCAAAGAATTGAGCAAT
>JAAYIN010000041.1 GCA_012523405.1 Clostridiales bacterium | reverse complement strand
GAACTAGGGTTGATATTCAAATGCAAAAAATCGTAAAAGCAAAGCCCGTTAGAATGGCTGATATTGCCCAAAAGCTTGATATCAGCACTGTGGCTGTATCAAAGGCGCTAGCGGGACAAAAAGGCGTTAGCGAAGAGCTTCGAAGCAAAGTAAAGGCAATGGCAGAAGAAATGGGGTATCGCTCCCCGGGCGTTGTTCGCATGAATAGGCAGGCGAAGGGATTTAATATCGGCGTGTTGATACCCGAACGCTATGTGGACTTTAGCGAGTCTTTCTATTGGCGTGTGCATCAAGAATTAGCCAAATGTGCCATGCCGTATGAGTGCTTTACGCTGCTTGAAGTTTTAAGCGACGGCGTGCTTGAAAATCATCAGCAACCAAAACTGATTACAGAGAACAAAGTCGATGGTATCATTATGATTGGCTGCCATATGGCTGACTATGCTTCCGCCATAAAAAACGCTTGGGATAAACCCATTGTATTCCTCGATTTTTATGATGCAGGCATTGCTGAAGATTCGATCATATCCAATGGATTTCTGGGCTCCTATCTAATGACCAACTACTTAATTGAAAGAGGTCACAGCGATATTGGTTTCGTTGGAACGCTTCTCACAACAAGCAGCATTACAGATCGCTATCTCGGCTATTTTAAGGCGATGATGGAGCATCGGCTGTGTTTGAAGGCCGAATGGGTGCTTGATGATCGCGACGCGGAAACAGGTCGGGACATCCCTATTGCCTTGCCCAGGGAGCTACCAACGGCGTTTGTGTGTAATTGTGACCATGCGGCGGTTCGCTTGGCGAAAACACTTGGTGATTGTGGGCTGAATGTACCGGATGATATCTCTATTGTCGGGTTTGACAACTATCAATTCGTTGATAATGGTGGGGTTGGTATCACTACTTACGAAGTGGATGTCCCTGAAATGGCCAAAAGTGCAATTCGCGTGCTTATTGCAAAGCTTACGGATACGCCGTATAAGCGTTGCATGCGCGTGACTGGCGGGAGAATCATCGAACGCGAAAGCGTTAAAGTGCTGAACAAGTAATGAGCAAATGAAAATAAGAAACATAAAAACAGCCGATTCGTCAATGAATCGGCTGTTTTGCTATGATGATGTGAATTAGTCGCCCATTGCAATGCCCATGTTACGAGCGGAAATGACAACGGGATCATCCTTAGGTACGGGTTTAGCAACCCCAGCGATGTCCTTTAGCTTGTTATGGACGATCTTATTGCCGCTTAGCGCAACGCTGACACCATATACTTCATCGCGAATGAGCTGAGCTGCATGTGCGCCAAACTCGGTGGAGAGGACGCGGTCATATGCGCAGGGGCTGCCGCCGCGCTGGATATGTCCAGGCACTACATGACGTGATTCTACGCCTGCCAGCTTTTCAAGCTCGGTTGCAATGCGCTTGCTGATGCAATCGTAGGGCATGGAGGTTCTAAAGGCTTCGCGTTCTTTCTTCTTCATCTTTGCTTCTTCAACGCTCATTGCGCCTTCTGCTACTGCAATGATGGAGAAAGCTTTCTTGCCCTTTGCGCGCTGCTCAACGGCTTGTACAATCTTCTTCATATCATAGGGGACTTCGGGCAGGAGGATTACATCCGCGCCGCCAGCCACGCCTGCATATAGCGTGAGCCAACCAGCTTTGTTGCCCATGATTTCAATGACCATGCAGCGTCCGTGACTGGTTGCTGTTGTGTGGATTCTATCAATGACATCGGTTGCAATGTCAACTGCGGTGTGGAAGCCGAATGTGAAATCGGTGCCATAAATATCATTGTCGATGGTTTTTGGCAAACCGATGACATTTAGACCTTCCTCGCTGAGAAGGTTGGCTGTCTTATGAGTGCCGTTACCGCCAAGCGTGACAAGGCAGTCGAGTTTCAGGTCTTTATATGTTTTCTTCATGGCAGCTACTTTGTCAACACCGGTCTCATCAATAACCCTCATGTTGCGAAAGGGCTGACGGCTGGTGCCAAGAATGGTTCCGCCGAGCGTAAGAATGCCAGAAAACTGCTTCACATTCATCTCTTGGTAATCGCCTTCAATCAAGCCGCCATAACCATTTCTAATACCGACGATTTCTGCGTCAAAAAGTTCATATGCAGCGCGTGCTACACCACGAATGGCCGCGTTTAGACCAGGACAGTCACCGCCGCTTGTTAAAATGCCTATTCTTCGTTTCAATGCGAACGCCTCCCTAGATAACCTAATAATATATTATATCACAGCTAGAAATTCTTGACAATCAATTGCCGAAATCTATTGAATGAACACGGATTCGCTATAGATATAGAGGAACTTATTCTTGACTAATATCTGCGCTGCATATACAGTGTACCTAGCGATAGATTTGGAGGATAATGAATTGGAGAAAAAATGGAAAATCAGCAAACCGGAACTGCCGCGCAATCTAACGGAGTTTTTAGGCTTGCAAGCGGTTGCAGAGGATGCAATTGAGAAAATGGAAGACGTTCTTTCGCATCAATTTGTTGATGATATACTTTGCGATATATCAGGCCATATACTTGAATTCAGCGGCTGTTCATTTGAAAGATGCACATTTTCAGCAAATGACATGAAGCGCATGAGCTTTGTGGATTGTGTGTTTGACAAATGTGAGCTCAGCAATGAACAATTTCATCGAGCTACCTTTCAGCGCGTTCGTTTTGTGAACTGCCGCATGACTGGAATTGGGCTTGGTGATTCAGCACTGATGAATGTTTCATTTGAGGAATGCGTGATGAACTATCTCTCCGCGACGACTTGCAAGCTGGATAGGGTGCAGTTTATCAACTGTCAGCTGAAAGAAAGCCTATGGTCGAGCATGAACCTTGTGAAAGCATCGTTTGAAGATTCCAATTTAACCAAGGCACAATGGATGGATACCCCGCTAAAGGGGATTGATATGACCACATGCGAGATTGCAGGGTGGTCTATTGATCTATATAATTTGCGAGGTCTATTGGTCACATCGATCCAGGCTGTGCAGCTAAGCGGACTGCTTGGCGTTACTGTGGTTGATTAAAGATGAAAAGAACTGCTTGACTCTCACGTTGCGTCATAGGTTATGCTATTGGTGGGTTAACGAAAGCAGATAGCCTTGGGGGAGTGATAACCATTGAAGATAAGCGAAGTTGCCAAGATGACGGGTGTTACTGTGCGAACACTCCATTACTATGATGAAATCGGTTTGCTTAAGCCTAGTCAGCTATCTGAAAATGGTTATCGTGATTATGATGACGGATGCCTTGAAAAACTAAAGCAAATCCTATTCTTTAGGGAGCTGGATTTTTCGCTGAAGGATATTGCGACCATTATGCAAAGCCCTAGCTATGATCCAATGGATGCACTTAAACGCCAAAAATCGTGGCTGGGGCAGGAGCGCGATCGATTGGAACGATTGATTCAGTTAGCTGAGATGACGATTAGGGGAGAGATAGGAATGGATTTCCAAGCATTTGATAAGAGCGAATTACTAGATCAATCAAAGCAGTATGCTAGTGAAGCAAAAGAACGATGGGGCAATAGCGAGGCTTATCAGCAGTCGCAAAGAAAAACAGTGAACTATAATGAGCAGAAGCGGACGGAGCTGAAGGGCGAAATGGATGAATTGATCGAGCGCTTTGCGCAAAACCGTCACGTCGCACCTCAAAGTGAATTGGCGCAAGGATTGGTGGAAAGCTGGAAACAGCATATCAGCAAAAGTTACTATGAATGCACCAATGAGATTCTGCTGGGTCTTGGCGAAATGTATACAGCGGATGAACGTTTTACAAAGAACATGGATAAGTATGGGGAAGGCACCGCTGCGTTCATGAATGCAGCAATCAAAGTGTATTGCACGAAATAAAAACCAAGAGCATCCAGAGCGGATTGAAGTTCAATCTACTCTGGGTGCTCTATTTTAATGGGGAACCATTGAATCATCCATGAGGTTATGATATTGTATTAGCAATCTAAGAAAACAACTCATATGCTATGATCGTGAGTAAATAGGGGGATAAATATGATTCAATCGAAGTTTCCTGAGCTTTTGCATGGGGGTGACTACAATCCTGAGCAGTGGATGAAACAAAAAGACACCATCTGGAGGCAGGATATGGAATATGCAAGGAAAGCGGGTATCAATACGCTGTCCATTGGTATTTTCTCATGGTCATTTCTTGAGCCTGAGGACGGTGTATATGACTTTGCATGGATGGATGAGGTCATGGACAACCTTGCGGCTAATGAGATCAAAGCAGTGCTTGCTACGCCTAGTGGCGCGCGTCCGCCGTGGCTTGCAGAGAAATACCCTTCTGTATTGCGCATGACCAATGAGCGTATGCGCAGGGTATATGGCGGAAGGCACAATAGCTGCCTGTCCTCGCCTGATTACCGCAGGAAAGTGACTGAAATCAATACCCGCCTTGCACAGCGCTATGCAAATCATCCGGCACTTGCTATTTGGCATATTTCCAACGAATATAACAATGACTGTCACTGTCCGCTATGCCAAGCACGCTTTCAAGAATGGCTTAGAGCGCGCTATGGAACGATTGATCAGCTAAATGACTGTTGGTGGAATAGCTTTTGGTCACATCGCTATACATCATTTGAGCAAGTGGAAAGCCCAACCTCACCAAGCTGGCTTGGAGAGAACGAAAGCCCTGCTGCGCAGCTTGCGTGGAAACGCTTCTGTACGGATAATCTTGTGGATTTCTTCAATATGGAGATTGCGCCGCTCAGGCAAGCTACCCCTGATATTCCTGTGACTGCTAATATGATGGGTACTTTCACAGGTTTGGATTATTATAAGCTTGGGCGGGCGATGGATATAAGCAGCTGGGATAATTACCCTCAATGGACAGGTGATGAGCGCGATGTGGCGGTAAGCGAGCAATCAGCCTTCAAGCATGATTTGATGCGTGGGGTAAGCGATCAAAAGCCTTTCCTGCTCATGGAATCTTCTCCCTCTGCTGTTAACTGGTTTAGCTGTAACCGCATCAGAACACCGGGTACGCTGATGTATCAAAGCATGCAGGCGATTGCGCATGGTTCTGATTCTGTGCAGTACTTCCAGTTCCGGGCAGGCAGGGGCGGCAGCGAGCAATATCATGGCGCTGTGATCAACCATACGGGCTCTGCAAACACGAGAGTGTTCCGTGAAGTGACAGACGTTGGTGCCGCACTTAAGCAAATAGCGCCAGTTGCAGGAAGCGTAACACGCAATCAGGTAGCGCTGCTATATGACTGGAATGATCGCTGGGCACTGGATATCGCGTGGTTCTTGCATCGCGGTAATCAAAAGTACGAGGAAACCGTTCTTGATCATCATGCGGCACTTAGTATGCAGGGAATTGGGATTGACATGATCGATCAGGATAGCGAAATTGACGCTTATCGGGTCGTTGTTGCGCCAATGGCCTATCTGATCAGAGACGGCTTTAGCGAGAAAATTGAGAAGTTTGTACAAAATGGCGGGCGTTTGGTGCTGACCTATGCATCGGGATATGTCAATGAAGAATCACTTACTTTTCAAGAGCCTAACCCATGCTTGCTGCATAGCATTGCCGGGATTCGTGTGGACGAGATTGATGCGCTTGATGACAGGAGAACTAACCATTTCATATGGAACGGCAAGCGATATGAGGTCAAAGAAGTGGCTGAACTGAGTACGCTGGATGGCGCAAAACAGCTGGCGGGATATGAAGAGCAATTCTATGCCGAAAAGCCAATGCTAACAGTTCATCCATATGGCGACGGATGCTGCTATTATATTGCTGCGCGTACCGACGCGGATTTCTTATGCGATTTATATGATAAGGTGCTCGCAGAAGCAGGGATCAGTCTGCTTGCTACTGAAATGACGGATGGCGTGAAGGTCACTGCGCGTTATGATGGTGACAATCAATATGTATTCCTCATGAATAGCTCGCACGCCAAAGGTACTGCTACTGTCACAAAACCGATGCGTGATTTGCAAACAGGTGAATTAATTGACGGCATGTGCACCGTGCAGCCCATGAGCATTCGGGTGTTAGTATCAGCTAATTAAGTGAGCTATAGATGCCATGGGGCGTTGCTGTCTCATGGCATCTATAGTACCATTGTGGTGTGGAATCGGGCTTCCGATCTGCTTTCAAACGAATATGAATATGACAAAATAATCAAAAAAACAGCTTGACAGGTGTGGTTTCCTATGGTATGATTTCATTCGTGGTTTGAATAACTGCACCGCGTCAATGGGTTCTAGCGACCGATTATTGCGGTAACACCTCGGTGTGACCCATTAGCTCAGTTGGCAGAGCACTTGACTTTTAATCAAGGTGTCCGGAGTTCGAATCTCCGATGGGTCACCAATTCCTAATGAAGAAGTTGCTGGTTATGCGGGCGTGGCGGAATGGCAGACGCGCTAGACTTAGGATCTAGTGTCTCACGACGTAAGAGTTCAAGTCTCTTCGCCCGCACCATTCTTCTTCATCAAATATGGAGCATGCGGAAGTAGCTCAGTGGTAGAGTGCCACCTTGCCAAGGTGGACGTCGCGAGTTCGAATCTCGTCTTCCGCTCCATTTTTTTCTTTTTATATAAGAAGCTGGTGCATTACATGCGGGTGTAGCTCAATGGTAGAGCTCCAGCCTTCCAAGCTGGTCACGTGGGTTCGATTCCCATCACCCGCTCCAAATGAAAGCAACTATGTGTGGTTGCTTTTTTTGTGTTTGTTCTTGGAATGGCTGCACTTTTAGTCTGACGCGGGCTGCTGAACAATATTTTGCTGATTTAAGTAGATTATGGTTGACCTATTTACGGGATTGTATTAAACTATATGAGTTTACTATAGATAAGGTTGTGATTAAAATTTCTAATGTACAGGCACATCAAAATGGAAAAGGTCAGGTGCAAAAGAAGATATCATTGTTGTTTGCTGATAAAAGAAGCTACCGTGATCGATTGCTTTTAGCATTGGCAGCGCATATTGCAGTTGTATTTACTTTTTTGTTCTTTGGACCTTTTGAAATCACAGTTGCGAGTGCGGATTCCATCTCCTATACCATTGTTGATACTTTAACGGTGATGGGTTTGGTGTCTATAATTGCTTTGATTTGCTTGACATTTCTTTTGCCGTTATTAAAAGGTCGCTTTTTTAACTATATCCTAACGTGTGAGTTTTCGATGCTGCTTTGCGGGTACATACAAGGAAATTTCCTGAATGGTGAAATGGGTATTCTTGATGGCAATGCAATCAGCTGGGTTTCACAAAGACATCTCATGCTGCTTAATCTGGTGATTATGCTGGTTATATTCTTGATTCCATATCTGGTATTATACTTGCGCTATGGTTTCTGGAAAAAGATGGTTCGATATGTTTCGCTGCTACTTGTGGTGATGCAGTTGGTTGCCATGGGTACATTAATGCCCAGTGTGATAAAGCTGATGAATCAGCGAAGTTATTATCTCTCTACAGAAAATATGTATACTTATTCAGAAGATGAAAATGTGTTCGTGTTTGTGCTTGATCGTTTGGATTATGATGTTGTCAAAGAAGTTGAGGAGTTTTATGAAGGCTTCTTTGAAATGTTTGATGGCTTTACATGCTATACAAACGCAACATCAGAGTTTGCAAGAACGAACCCTGCGATCCATTACATGCTTACAAATGATGAAGGCGCCTTTAGAATGCATCAATGGGCGTACTTAAATAATTCATGGTCAAAGGATAACCTCCTCAGTGATATTGCATCTCATGATTATAGCGTGAACGTGTATACGGATATGTACAGTGCATTCGGCGGTAACAGTGCGGCAATGGATTATGTTGATAATATGAAGGTGGACAGCAAGAAGGTTGACCGTATTAGGTTTGCGGAAAAAATGTTGACGCTATCTTCTTATCGATATGCACCAATTGCATGTAAACCGTTTTATCACTTATATACCGATGATATTAACAATGATATATTCTTGGAAAATGATTTATATGCTATTGATGAAGCGGCTTATAGCGAGAATTTCAACCAGTTGTCATTAACCTCAGGAAATGCTTTTAAGTTCTTTCATTTCAATGGTTCACATTCTCCATATACATTAGATGAGGATGGTATGCGTTCTGATGTGCGAACGGACGTTTACAGGCAAACCATTGGCAGCTTTACCATACTATTTGAAATCTTTAGGGAAATGAAAGAATCTGGCATCTACCAAGATGCAACAATCATTATTTTAGGTGATCATGGAATACCGGTAAGTGATTTGGAACCACTTACGAAAGCGACTCATATTGGCTTCTTCTATAAACCTGCTGGCGAGATAGATACGGAGCTTCAGTATTCATCGGCACCGATATCTCAAAAGAATATACCGGCCACATTGGCTCAAGCTGTTGGACTTGATTATGAAAAATACGGCGTGCCAATTGATCAAGTTGCTGAAGGAGCAGAGGTCGAACGGTTTTTCTATAAGAGTGTGGTAAGCTATGGCCGACATGAATCGGATCTGTATATTTATCAAATCCATGGTGATTCCAACAATTTCGATAATTATGAACTGATCGAGATTCTTGATATTGGAGAAAATTATTTCTATTAATTGGAGGAAGATATAAGATGAAAAAAATAAGTGCAATGATATCTTTGGTGCTGCTCTATATGCTAAGCATGGTTATGTTTTCGCAATCTGCAAGTGCATATATTGATCCCTCTGCAATGACTTATATTGTACAGCTGGTTGCAGGTATTGTAATTGCAGGAAGCGCAGCATTTGCTTTTTACTTTAAAAAGCTAAAGAGAAAAATGAAGAAAAATGACACGAACCAGGAAAACTATGAACAACAAGAGGCAGTGAGCTTTGACAATGACGATGAATTTGACATTGATCAGATGGATGATAGCATGAAATGAGTGCTTCAAAAAAGGGGCGCTTCAAAGACTATCAACCGCTGGTAATCGCACTGGTTGCATTATTGTTAGCCTTTTTATGCAGCAACTATGTTTTCATGTTGTTTCGCATCGTTGGCCAATCGATGGAACCAACGCTAAGTGAAAACAACTGGGTTGTTGTGAGCCGTTTGGCTTATCAAAGAACCTCGCCGCATATGGGCGACCTTATCACATTTCGCAAAGACGACGTGACAGATGAAGTGCTTGTGAAAAGAGTCATTGGCTGTCCGTATGATGTGATTGAGATCAAGCAGGGCGAGTTGATCATCAACGGCCGAGTCGTTACGGCATCATTTGCCTCACTACCCCAAGAATTGTCTATGGAAGCAATCACCATTCCAACCGGCAGTTATTTTGTACTAGGTGATAATCACCAAGTTTCCAATGATTCAAGTGTATGGGATAACCCTTTTGTCAGCGAAGACGACCTGATTGGTAAGGTTTCCTTGCTGATTTATCCCACATTTGAAGTACTAAATTGATAGTAGGGGAATTATGTAATGGGGATAATCGGAGAAATACTCGGTACGCCTCTAGGCTACCTCATGAAGCTATGCTATGTAATTGTCAATGACTATGGTCTTGCGATCATCATCTTTACATTGCTGACCAAAGTGATCTTGTTTCCGGTTTCATTGATGGTTCAGAAAAATTCCATCAAGATGCTGAAAATGAAGCCCAAATTGGATGCCCTTAAGTACCAGTATGTGGATGATCAGGATGCCTTGCTTGATGCTGAAAATGCACTTTACAAGCAGGAAAAGTATAACCCGTTCTCAGGAACCATTCCGCTTTTGATACAGCTACCGCTGATCTTAGGCTTGATTGATGTCGTCTATAAGCCGCTGACCCATATTCTCCATTTTCCAAAAGAAGTGATAACAACGCTTCTTGCAAAAACAGCGGAGATTTTACAAATCACAGACATGGGTTCATCTCCTGAGCTTATGGCGATCAAGACGGCAGCTAATCCTGAGCATCTTCAGAGCTTTATGTCTTTGACAATTAGCGAAAACCTAGGCAGCATCAGTGACATGGTTACGCAGATGCTCGGCATCAACATGAACTTCCTAGGTCTTGATCTATCAGCCATTCCAAGCGTTACAAATATAGATCTACTATTTTTGGTTCCAGTTTTGGCTGGACTGAGCGCCTTGCTAATGTGCGTTATTCAAAACAAAATCAATGTGCTTCAAGTTGAGCAAAACAAAGCATCTCAATGGGGGATGACTTTGTTTATGGTCGCATTCTCTACCTATTTTGCGTTCATTGTACCTGCTGCCATTGGCGTATACTGGATTTTCGGAAACCTGTTCTCGATTCCGGTTATGTACTTGGTCAACATGATCTATAGCCCTAAAAAGTATATCGACTATTCAACCATGAATGCGCTAAAGACTAGGGCTGCAGAAGAAAACAAGCTAAAAAGAGAGCATACCAAACGATCAAAATCTGACTATAAAGAGCTGTGTAAGAACGATACGCTTCAAAAAATGAACTTGATGTTTTACTCTGAGCAGAGTGGTTTTTATAAGTATTTTGAAAATATCATCAATGCGCTGCTCAAGGAATCTAATGAAACGATTTACTATGTGACGAGTGACCCTGATGACCAGATCTTTAGGCTTCACAATGACCGCATCAAGCCATATTACATTGCGGGAAATCATTTGATCACTTTGATGATGAAGCTTGAGTGCAAGGTGGTTGTGATGACCACCCCTGATTTGGGCAAGTACCATATCAAGCGCTCAAAAGTGCGTAAGAACATCGAATATATCTATGTCGATCATGCATGCGCGAGCCTGAACATGTCCTATCGTACGGGTGCTTTTGATGCCTTTGACACGATCTTCGCGGTAAGTCAAAGCCAAGGCGTTGAGATCAGAGAGATGGAAAAGCTAAGAGGTACAAAGAAGAAGCGCATTGTGAAGGTTGGATATGGGCTTATTGACAATATGATTACGGCGTATGAGTCAAGAGAAAAAACCGAAAACAAGAAGCCAACCATTTTGATTGCGCCCTCATGGCAATTTGACAATATTCTGGATAGCTGCATTGACCTAATGCTTGATCAGCTGATCGGGGATCAGTTTAAAGTGATCGTACGGCCTCATCCGCAGTATATTAGAAGATTCCCGCTAAAAATGGAAGCTTTGATTGAGAAGTATAAAGATCGCTTTAATGATGATTTTATGATTGAAACCGATTTTTCATCCAATGTGACGGTCTATACTGCAGACCTAGTCGTGACGGACTGGTCATCCATAGCGTTTGAATTCAGCTTTACAACTAATAAGCCGTCTTTGTTCATCGATACGCAAATCAAGGTCGTCAATAAGGATTATGACAAAATTCAAATCAGACCTTTTGAGATCATTGCGCGTGATGTAGTAGGCAAGGCTATCAGCCAAGATGAAACGGCGAATATTGCACAAGTCGCTTCTGATTTGCTATCGCAGCAAGCTAGCTATGCAAAGCAGATTGAAGACCTCAAGAATCAATATTTCTACAACCTTGGGAGCAGCGGCGAGGCTGGTGCACAGTATATTATTCAAGCGCTCAATCGATTCCAAAACATACCCGATGAGAGCATTTGATGTTCAATAAGCAAAAATATGGCGTTTAAACGAACAAACGCTATGTTTTTGTTTGATTTTCAAATATAAACGACAATTCATGTTCACAGAAGTGAGCCTATCACCAAAGATTGAACGAGGGGGCATAATGAAATGAAAAAGGTTTTGAGCAGGGTTTTAAGTCTTTTGATGGTGTGCGCAATGGCATTGCTATTATCAGGATGCAGTACAGCGGATAACAAGGTAATTATTTATACCAGTGCAGAGGATTACCGTGTAGAGTATTTGACATCACGCCTGAAAGAAGAATTTCCTGACTACCAAATTGTTATTGAATATATGGCAACCGGCAATCATGCAGCAAAGCTCAAAGCGGAAGGAACCGATACGGAGTGTGATATCACATACGATCTGGAATATCCCTACCTGCAAGAGCTTGAAAGGCAAGGGATTTTAACAGACCTCAGCAGCTATGATTACTCCATATATACAGATAATGTAATTGAGAGCAAGCATTATCTTCCGGAAGCGATTTACAGTGCATCCATCATTGTGAATCCTGCGGTTCTTTCTGCTAAAGGATTGGAAGCACCAAAGAGCTTTGAAGATTTAATCAAGCCGGAATACAAGGGTTTGATCTCTATGCCTAACCCTAAGTCGTCGGGCACGGGGTTTATGGTGCTCAAGGCGTATGCTAACACCTATGGAGAAGAGGCAGCGTTTGAGTATTTTGATCAATTAGCTCAGAACGTGCTTCAGTTCACATCATCTGGTTCAGGTCCTGTGAATGCGTTGATACAGCAAGAGGTGGCTATCGGTCTAGGCATGACAGCTCAGGCAGTCACAGCGATCAACAATGGTACGCCGCTTGATATTTACAATTTCGATAGCGGTTCACCTTTCTCCGTATATGGACAGAGCGTCATCAAAGGAAAGGAATCAAAGCCAGCGGTCAAAGCGGTATTTGATTTCATGATGAACACCTTCAACATGGAGAACAATGCTCGATTCTATCCCGAACGGATTTACAAAGATACGCTCAATGTCATCGAAAATTACCCATCGGATATTGTCTATTGCGATATGAGTAACAATACAAACGAAGAACGTCAACGTTTACTGGACAAGTGGAAATATTGATTGGAGGAACAAATGAATCAATCATATAGCAAACTAGAGATTAATCACTTAAACATGACATACGGCAGCAAGGTCATATTGGATGATATTAATTTCAAGGTGAACGCAGGCGAGTTTTTGTCGGTGCTAGGCCCGTCGGGTTGCGGTAAGACAAGTCTGCTGCGTATTCTCATCGGTCTTGCCAAACCGTCCGGAGGCACCGTTATGAAAGATGGCGTGGACATCACAAGCGCAAAGCCTATGGAGCGGGGAATGGGCATTGTCTTTCAAAACTACGCGTTGTTTGAGAACATGACAGTGCTCGGCAATGTGGAATATGCACTCAAGGTTCGCAAGGTTGATAAAGCATCCGCACGCGAAACGGCAATGACTATGATTAAGCATATGGGGCTTGCCGAGCATATTCATAAGAAACCGGCAGAGCTATCTGGCGGACAGCAACAGCGCGTTGCCATTGCCAGAACGCTTGTCCTAAATCCCGATATCATATTGTTTGATGAGCCGATGTCAGCGCTTGATGTTGCCACAAGGCTTGCCCTTCGAGACGAGCTGAAGGATATACAGCGCGAATTTCAAACAACGATGATTTATATCACGCATGATCAAGAAGAGGCATTCGCCCTTTCGGATCGCATTATGGTGATGGAAGAAGCTAATATTGTGCAGATTGATACCCCTGAAAACATCATTCAAAATCCTGCGAATGATTATGTGAAAAGCTTTGTAATTGACAATATCCAGCGAAAAATCAATTCGTTGGCTAAATACATGAGGTGAGGAAATGAAAAAACGCATAACCTCCTTCTTCTCGCGCTTTCAGAATGCAGATGCTGCAAAGACTGTCATAGGCATCATATTCTTTATTCTTGTCATTTATCCTGTGGTGAGAATGCTGCTGTTCATAGACGCAGAGAGCCTACAAAACGCCATCGGTCATCCTTCCTTTATTCGTGGGTTGAGCAACTCGGTGATCATCGCAACCACCGCCACTCTGATAACCATAGTGATTGCCTATGCGCTTGCATGGTGCCTTGAAAGAGTTGATATGAAGGGCAAGGGCTTATTTCGTGTGGTACTTATTTTACCCATGCTCATCCCATCGATCTCGCATGGTATGGGACTGATTGTGCTCTTTGGCAACAACGGTATCATCACTAACTTTCTCAATCTCACCACGAGCATCTATGGACGCTGGGGCGTGATATGCGGATCAATTATGTATGCATTTCCTGTAGCGTTTTTGATGTTTGCGGATGTACTGAAGTATGAAGATGCTGCACCGTATGAAGCGGCGAGCATCTTGGGCATTCCAAAGCATAGGCAACTCGCATCCATATCTATGCCCTTTTTGCGCAAACCGTTGATATCGATTGCGTTTTCTGTGTTTACGATGATTATCACAGACTATGGCGTGCCGCTGATGGTAGGCGGAAACGATATTACCATCCCCGTTATTATGTATCAAGAGGTCATTGGACAGCTGAATTTTCCCAAAGGCGCGGTTTATGGCGTGGTACTTCTTGTACCTGCGCTGATTGCTTTTGTGGTTGATATTCTCAACAAAGACCATGCAAACTCACGCTACGATACACGTTCGTTTGTGCTTATTCAAAAGCCTGCTACACGTGCTTTCGCCTATACGACATGCGTCGTTGGATCGCTTTTAGCCGTTCTGCCAATCTTTGCGTTTGTCTGCATTGGGTTTGCAAAAAAGTATCCCATCGATTTGTCGCTCACCATGGCAAATATTCAAAAGACACTGAATATGGGTGCAATTGATTACTTGCTTAACTCTGTCATCATTGCCATTGGGGTTTCAATCATCGGTACAGCGGTGTCGTTTATAACAGCGTACCTAACCGCGAGAATGAAATCGCAGTTATCCAAGTTTCTGCATCTGATTTCGATCACATCAGCCGCCGTTCCTGGCATTGTGCTGGGCTTGGCTTATGTTATTGTATTTAAGGGCAGTTTCATCTATGGTACGCTCGTCATTTTAATCATGGTCAATGTCATTCACTTCATTGCATCGCCGTATCTGATGATGTATAATTCCATGAACAAGCTGAATGAAAATCTGGAAGCTGTGGGGGAAACCCTTGGGATTGGGAGACTTCGGATGATTATGGATGTATTTATCCCGCAGGTTCGCTCAACGATCATCGAGATGGTATCCTACTTTTTTGTTAATAGCATGATGACCATTTCGGCGGTTTCATTCCTAGTCACCACTCGAAACAAACCAATTGCACTGATGATCAACCAGTTTGAAGCGCAGATGCAATTGGAATGCGCTGCTATTGTGTCGCTCACGATACTATGTGTGAACTTGATCATCAAAGGTACTTTACAGATCGTAGCAAAGCGTACATCAATCAGAAAATATGAGGTGAATCAAAATGATTTCCAAGAAGCAGTTTGATATTTTATATTACCTAAAAGATCATCCCAATGAAACCCAGCGAAGCATTGCGAAGGCTGTGGATCTATCTGTGGGCAATACGAACAAGCAGCTGACGTTGCTGACATCGATGGAATATATCTATGGCGGCATGCTGACACAGCAAGGAGAAGAATTGCTTGAGCAATTCCGCGTCAAGCGTGCAGTGATCATTGCAGCGGGTTTTGGATCGCGTATGCTGCCCATAACGCTGAACACGCCCAAACCACTTATCAGGGTAAAGGGACAACGAATCATCGACTCTACTATTGATGCGTTGCTAGAAGCGGGTATTGACGATATTATCATTGTGAGAGGCTATTTGGGTGAACAGTTTGATCAGCTTCTCTACAAGTACCCCATGCTGAAATTCGTTCAAAATGATGCTTTTAATGAAGCCAACAATATATCATCCGCGTATATAGCAAGGGAATTCATCAAGAATGCATATGTTTTGGAAGCAGATCTGGTACTATACAATAAGGCGCTGATTACGCCCTACCAGTATTCGTCCAATTACCTTGGTGTGCCTGTGGAAAAGACGGATGATTGGTGTTTGTATACCGATAATAAGCGCATCACGAAAGTAGCTATTGGCGGTACAGACTGTTATCATATGTTTGGTATCTCCTATTGGACCGAAGCGGATGGTCTAAAGCTGGTGGATGACCTTGCTGATGTTTATCAAGCACCGGGCGGGAGGGAACGGTACTGGGATCAAGTGCCGCTGGAATATCATTTGGATCATTATGATATTGCAGTTCGCCCGTGCACATTTGAGGACATTATCGAAATTGACACATTTAGCGAACTCAAGGAAATTGATCAAACCTATGCAGTCAAATAATGATGCTGCGATAGGAATCGGCTTGCAGAGAATACGTGCTGCAAGCCGATTTTTGTTATAAGCGGTATATACTTGCTGGACATGATGATATTTGCTATACTAGGCTATGTTTTCCACAAATGTTGATGAGGTTTGCTCAATCTAAGTTACAAGGAATGGTGCAATTTGGCATTTCAAACATTTTCTTATTTTGTATTTATATTTGTTATGGTAATTGGATATTATGCTTTGCCAACCCGCATGCGCTGGGTTCTTTTGTTAGCAGGCAGTTATTTCTTCTATATGTGTTGGAATGCAACCTATGCGCTATTGCTGCTTTTTTCAACCGTGATAACATTTGCTGCGTCTTTATTGATTGATTCGGCTAACCGAAAAGGTGAGAAATATAAAAAGCATAAAAAGATTTATGTGGCGTTAAGCCTTATATGCAATTTAGGGATTTTGTTCTTCTTCAAATATTGGAATATGATTGCTGCCACATTAAATGACGGATTTACATGGCTTGCCATACCGCTGCAAGTACAACGCACGAGTGTGTTGCTGCCTGTGGGCATATCGTTCTATATTTTTCAAGCACTTGGGTATACGATTGATGTATATAGGGGTGATGTAAAAGCAACAAGACATTTCGGTAAGTATGCGCTGTTTGTGTCGTTTTTCCCTCAGCTTGTAGCCGGACCAATCGAACGCTCAAGTAATCTACTTTATCAGTTTGATGAGATTCACCGCCCTAATTTTGACGTAATGCGTGCAGGTGCAATTAAGATATTAGTTGGACTGATTAAGAAGGTATTAATCGCAGATCGACTGGCGGTATTGGTCGATATTGTGTTTTCAAATGCTGAGCAATATGGAGCGCCTGCTTATATTGTTGCGGTCGTTTGCTTTGCGTTTCAGATTTACTGTGATTTTTCAGGATATTCTGATATTGCAATAGGAAGTGCGGGACTACTCGGCTTCCGCCTGATGCAAAACTTTGATCGTCCTTATTTTTCAACCTCAATTGCAGAATTCTGGCGTAGATGGCATATCTCCTTATCATCGTGGTTCAGGGATTATCTTTACTTTCCATTGGGGGGAAGTCGCAGGTCAATGCTGCGCTGGGCACTTAACACGATGATCGTGTTTCTTGTCAGTGGATTATGGCATGGCGCAGAATGGACGTTTGTGGCGTGGGGCGGTCTCAATGGCCTATATCAAATCGTTGGACGGGTGACCAAATCAAGGCGCGATCACCTCATACAAGCGGTAGGCATGAACCCAGATGGTCGTCTAAGACAGGTGATGGCGATGTTTTGCACTTTTGTACTCACTTGTTTTGCATGGCTTTTGTTCCGCGCTGATAACTTTACCCAGCTACAGCTGATATTTTCCAGGCTCATTTCGACTTGGGAATTTGACTCGCTCTTGCAATTGATTCACCTAGTAAATGGCCGCGAATGCTTGCTTATGGCTATTCTTGTGCTGAGTTTGCTTGTGATTGAATGGATCAGCCAAAAGCATGATCTCTATGCAAAACTAATCACGAGCTCACTGCCTCTTAGATGGAGCGTATATTTGGCTTTGATGTTTGTGCTGATTCTATTTGGTAAGTACAATGAATCACCAAGCTTTATTTACTTCCAGTTCTGATGAAAGGAGAGAGGCCTGTTGTTAAAATGGCTGAAGAAAGCTCTTGCGCCAAGCGGTGAGGAGACGGTACACAAGAATTTTACGGCTAAAAATATCATTGGAATGCTATGCTTTGTGCTGGTGTTTTGCTTGGTGTTTGCAGGCGTCGAACAGCTTTTCTATTCTGATTCACTTTTCTCCACCACTTGGAACAGAATCCGTTCCGATGGAGATGTACCCGAGATGCTTATCATGGGGAATTCTCATGCGTTTTGCTCCTTCGTCCCAGATATAATCAATGGGGCATTAGGTGTGGACTCGGCTGTGCTTGGCGCATCCGGACAGAATGCAGCAGGAATGGTGGATAGCCTAGCAGCTGCGCTAACAAGGGGAAAACCCAACGTTGTTGTGGTTGAGCTCAATACCTTTTATTTTGATTTTGATGCCATGCCTCAATACCATAAAGGTTCCGCACTAGGAAATATCAACGGGATGCCTAAAATAATCAATCGCGCGCGCGCAGCATGGCATGAAATAGGTTTTGAAAATATACCTCAAGGCGTAACACAACTTCTGAGATCTGATTTAATGTGGTCTAGATGGTCCACAGACAAGAAGCCCCTCAATCGCTATGAAGGTAATGATGTGCTAGGGTATAGCTTCATGAACTGGCATGCGATGGGCAATTTTGATGCACAGATGCTTCAAGCGGAAGCAATAGAATTTTCAAAGAGCGATGAGCGTAAATCATTAGAAGAGAAGCCGCTGAATGAACTACATCGTCTTTTTGAATTGGCAAATCAATATGAGGTGGAGCTTTGGTTTGTAAAGGCGCCAACAACGAGCATCAGCCAAGATGATATACAGCGGTTAAATGATGTGGCGCAAATCGCAAAGGAAAACTGCAGTTTTGTAACACAAGTCTATGACTTTAGGCAGAACATAGGCGATATGGGATTTGAAATTGAGGATTTTTACGATACAGGTCATTTAAGCAGGCAAGGAGCAGCAAAGTTCACAGCGTTCTTTTCCGCATGGGCTGGAAAAATCATGGATATCAAACCGGACTATGCTGCTGCGTTCGCATACCAAAGTGAACAAATAGATGTATGCACCGAGTCTATGTATCGATATACGATGAATGCATATGGGGAGGATGTTCAGTACAGATTTATGCTTGGGAAAGATGGGAAAGAGATGCTGGTTAGCGATTGGTCGACAAATAACTCCGTTGAAATCGAGCTAAATCCTCAAGAAGCGGATAGCTTATATGTGACCATGTGCCCGCTTCATTTGCTGGATCAACAAGAAACATATGCACTGACCTTGCCATTCATGGTTAAGAATACTTGCATATTATAAGATAAACACCGTCTGATCAGAGTGCTGTTTAGACGGTGTTTTTATCGCCTATCTTGAGGCGTTGATGTGTTTTAAGCGAGCACATGATACAATTCTATTAAAAGCTAAAAATACAGATTGCACAAATGAAGAAAAGTATTCGTATACAACTTGACAAGTATTGGAATCTGTGTTATCTTTTAGACAAACGTTTGCACAAGGATATTATTCTTGGATGTGAACAGTGGAAGACACACACTGCATGTTGTGGCGTGTGAAAATTGAAGGAGGATAACACTATGAAGAAATTACTCTCTATGATCATGGCAATCTGTATGCTTTTGACCGTTTGCGCTGGCGCAATGGCAGAAGGCACGGTTACACTAAAGGTATGGGGCTCACAGGAAGATCAAGTAATGCTCGGCGAAATGGTCGATGCATTCAAAGCTGCAAACCCCGACAAGACCTATGACATCTCCTTTGGCGTAGTTGGCGAACCCGATGCAAAAGCTCGCTTCCTGGAAGATCCCAGCGCAGCAGCAGACGTATTCGCATTCCCCGATGATCAACTCCTAGAGTTCGTCGCAACCGAGTCCCTCTACGAAGTCATCGTAAACCTTGACGGTTTGCAGGCAGCAAACGGCGAAGGCGCAGTTGCAGCAGCAACCGTTGATGGCGTCGTTTATGCTTATCCTATGACCGCTGATAACGGCTATTTCATGTATTATGACAAGTCCATCTTCACAGAGGAAGATGTTCAGTCCTTCAACCAGATGATGAACGTAGCAGATGAAGCAGGCAAGAAAGTCTTCATGGACGTTTCCAACGGCTGGTACATCCCTGCTTTCTTCTTTGGCGCAGGCTGCACCTTGACCCTCAATGACGACGCAACCCAGAACTGCGACTTCAACGGCCCAAATGGCCTTGCAGCAGCAGAAGGCATCAGAGCAATCGTTGAGCACAACGCATTTATCACCGGAGATGACGCAGTTCTCACCGGCGGCATGGGCGACAACGTAGCAGCTGGCGTCAGCGGCACATGGAACGCTGGCATCATCCAAGAGAAGCTTGGCGACAACTATGCAGCTTGCAAGCTTCCCGCATTCCTTTGCGGCGGAGAACTAAAGCAGATGGGCTCCTTCGCTGGCTTCAAAATGATGGGCGTTAACGCTTACACCCAGTTCCCTGAAGATGCACAGATGCTCGCTGATTTCCTCACCAACGAAGAGAATCAGATCAAGCGCTTTGAAGTTCGCCAGCTTGGCCCTTCTAACATTAACGCAGCTAACTCCGATGCAGTCAAAGCTGACATCGCTCTATCCGCTCTTGCAGCACAGGCTCCCTACTCCATCTCCCAGCAGTATGTCAACAACAACACATACTGGACCCCCGCCGAAGCTTTCGGTCTAGCTCTCGAAAACAAAGAAGCCGGCGACCTACAAGCAGCCCTAGACGCAATGGTTGCTCAGATCACCGCAAAATAAGCAAACGCACCTAATACTTTCGGGCTGCCGCACTATCAAAGGCGGCAGCCCTTTGCATGGGGCAGAGCCCCCTGCATCCCCGCAAGGGTCCCGACCCTTGACCCGTAATGTCCGTGCTATGCACGGGCAGGCTGGGTGGCATAATTAGATTAGATAACAAAAATGGGTTCAGGGCGACAACTTCCGCTGTAGTCGCGAAAACCCAAAGGTGGTATCGGAGGGGCGCACCCCTCTGATCAACAATCCGAAACCAGCGACAATAAGCAAGCGAAGCTTCGGTGGTTTCAAGACCATGCGTAGCATGGATTCCCTGCGCGTAGCCCCGACCGCGAGCGAAGCGAACAGGGGCGGAGTGCGATTTGTTGGGCGAAGCCCTCGGCGGAAAAGATCGCGTGAGCGAGCTTTTTTGACGGAGCGAAGCGATCTGGAGGTGTAGTCGTGAAAAAGGTGTTCTCGGATATCGGGTCGATTTATAAGGACGGCGACTGGAAAACGCGCCTGTCTTATTTGGTGATGGGCTTTGGTTGCCTGTCACGCGGACAGATTATTAAAGGACTTTTGTATTTGCTGTTCCAAGTAGCAGTGATTTTGTATTATGTTATTTTTGGATGGCATTATGTGAGTAAGCTGGGTACGCTGGGCACGGTCACGGTGCAGAAGGTGTATGTGGAAGGCTCGAAGTTCCCGATCAATGTGCCTGGGGACAATAGCATGCTGATTTTGCTGTTTGGCGTGATGAGCTTGCTCATTTTGGTGCCGACGGCTGTGATTTGGCTGGCAAATATCCGCTCGGCGGGTAATGTGCAAAGGGACGTAGACGACGGCAAGAAGCCGGTCAACTTTTTGGTTGATGCGAAAACGCTGCTAAACGAGCGGTTTCATATTACGCTGCTGAGTGTGCCGATGATCTCGCTGTCGGTGTTCACGGTGCTGCCGATCATCTTCATGATTCTGATCGCGTTTACGAACTTTGACAAAATGCATCAACCCCCTGCGAAGCTTTTCCAGTGGGTGGGACTTAGCAATATCACGGAATTTTTCGGCAGTAACCCGCTGGTAACGACGACATTCACGGGCATTCTTGGGTGGACGGTCATTTGGGCGATTTTTGCGACGTTCACGAACTACTTGTTCGGCATGATCCTCGCGATGATGATCAACAAAAAGGGCATCCGTCTCAAGAAAATGTGGCGCACAATTTTCGTTATTACGATTGCGATCCCGCAGTTCGTGTCGCTGATGCTCATGAGCAAAATGCTGGCGAAGACTGGCGTGGTGAATGTGTTGCTGCTCCAATGGGGTTGGATCGATCAAGCGATTCCGTTCCTTGACAATGCAGCATACGCGAGGATTGTGGTCATCATCATCAATATGTGGGTCGGTATTCCGTATAGCATGCTGATCACGACGGGTATTTTGATGAACATCCCGCGCGATCTGTACGAGTCGGCGGCGATTGACGGTGCGGGCCCGATCAAGCAGTTCACGAAGATCACGCTGCCGTATATGCTGTTTGTGACGGCGCCGTATTTGATCACGCAGTTTGTGGGGAATATCAATAACTTCAACGTGATTTTCCTGCTCACGCAGGGCGGCCCCAAGTCACTGGACTATTATCAAGCGGGCAAAACAGATCTGCTGGTTACGTGGCTGTATAAGCTTACGGTTGACGAGCAGGCGTATAACCTCGCGTCCACCGTGGGTATTTTCATCTTTATCATCACGGGTACGCTGTCGCTGATTGTGTACAATCGCAGCGGTTCTGTGAAGCGAGAGGAGGAGTTCCAATGATCGTAACAGGCACACAGAAAAAGAGCCTCGGCATCAAGGCGCGCTCGCGCATTGCCAACACGGCGATTTACATCATTTTGACGGTGCTTGCCATCGTCTGGCTGCTCCCGATTGCGTGGCTGATTATGTCGTCGCTTCGCGAAGAGGCGGGCGCGTACACCAGTTATGTAATTCCAAAGGGCTTCACGTTCGCGAACTACACGAAGCTTTTTACCGACACGACGCTGTTTAACTTCCCGCGCTGGTTCATGAACACGCTGGTTGTTGCAGTGCTCAGTTGCGTCATTTCGACCTTCCTGTCGCTGATGGTCGCGTACACCTTCTCGCGGATTCGCTTCCGCATGAGAAAAGCCATGCTCAACGTGATTTTGGTGCTGGGCATGTTCCCAGGCTTTATGAGCATGATCGCGATCTACCATATACTGAAGGCGTTGGGGCTGAGTCAGCAGCTCGCGGCACTGGTGATGGTGTACTCGGGCGGCGCTGCGCTGCAATACTATATCGCCAAGGGCTTCTTTGATACGATTCCCAAATCGCTGGATGAGGCGGCGCTGATTGACGGCGCGACCAAGAACGACGTTTTTTGGCGCATCATATTGCCTAACTCGCGCCCGATCGTCATCTACACGGCGATCACCACGTTTATTGCACCTTGGGTTGACTTCATTTTCGTCAGCATCATCATGAAGGACAATTACGACAACTTCACCGTTGCGCTGGGTCTGTATCGCATGATTGAACGCGAGAACATCCACAATTACTTCACGCAGTTCTGTGCAGCGGCTGTGATCGTCGCAATCCCCATCACGCTTTTGTTCATCAAGATTCAAAAGTATTATGTGGAAGGCGTCACGGGCGGCGCAGTCAAGGGGTAAGCTATGAAAATCAAAGGAACATATCTTTTGGCGCGATGGACGGCAGTTTTGCTGTCCATCGCGCTGCTGCCTTCATGCGCCTTTGCGATGGATGGCGCAGTGTACGAAATCTTTGTCGCGAGCTTTTACGACAGCGACGGAGACGGCATGGGAGATTTGAATGGCGTTACACAAAAGCTGGACTATGTACAGGAGCTTGGTGCGCAGAATTTGTGGCTGATGCCCATCAACCCATCGCCTAGCTATCACAAGTACGATGTGACGGATTATCTCGCCATTGCGCCCGAGTACGGCACGATGGCGGACTTCGACGCGCTCGCCGCCGCATGTGAGGAGCGCGGGATGGGCTTGCTCATTGATCTAGTGATCAATCACTCGTCACATTTGCATCCGTGGTTTGTCTCCGCAACCCAGAGCCTAAGCATCGAGCCATGCGGGCAAGAGATTTGCGCGACCGTACCCGCATGCCGCGAGCACAACCAATATTGCAGGTATTATCATTTCACACAGGATGGCACAGGGCACAGCATTCCCGCCGCCGATGGCTGGACGTATGAGGGTGCATTCGGCTACCACATGCCTGACCTCAATCTGGACGAACCGCTTGTGCGCCACGAGATTCAGAGCATCATGATCTACTGGCTGGGGCATGGCGCGACGGGCTTTCGCTTGGATGCGGTGCTGCACTATTACGGCGAGAACGTTATGCAGAACACCGAGTTCATGACATGGCTCACCGACACGGGCAAGGCGATCGATCCCGATTGCTTCTTTGTCGCCGAGGCGTGGAAGGACGGCGGCACCATCCTCAAACTATACGAGAGCGGCATTGACAGCTTCTTTGGCTTCCCTATGGGCGACGCGACAGGCGAGATCATCGGGAGGCTCCGCAAGAGCGAGGGCTATGCGCTGGCGACGAAAGCCGCGCAGTGGCAAGCGGATGTTCGCGCTGTGAATGCGGATGCAATCGACGCGCCCTTCCTCACCAATCATGACATGGGGCGCAGCGCAGGTGTGCTTGTCCAGCAGCTTCCCCGCATGAAGCTTGCCGCGTCCATCTACCTGCTTATGGGCGGCACGCCCTATATCTACTACGGCGAAGAGCTAGGCATGACGGGCAGCGGCATCGACGAAAACAAGCGGTTGCCCATGCTATGGTCAGCCGACGATCCCATCGGCATTTGCAACCCGCCCGCTAGTGCAGACCAAGCGCAGAAGCTAACCATCGGCGCAGACGCACAAGCCACAGATGGCGCGTCGCTCCTATCGCATTACCGCAACGTCCTAGCCGTGCGCAACGCAAATCCTGTCATCGGCAGTGGCACCATGACCGCCATTGACACAGGCAACAAAGCTGTGATGGCATTGCGATTTGAGGACGAAAAATCTTGTGTGGAGGTCTATCATAACCTAAGCAAGAAAATAGCCGCAGAATTCTTGGTATCCAGCGAAGCAACATATATCGCAAGCTTTGAAGGTCATAGGGATATCAAAACAATTCTTGATGAACAAACGCTAACATTACCGATTGAATCAAGCGTCATATTAAAAATTCGATAAAGAAAACAGGCGAGCCTATGTTATGTTCTCGCCTGTTTTTATCGTTGATGATTTATTAGTTTGATGCGCTGTCCTCTTGAACGAGTGACTGCATGTATTCGTGCATTGCCTGCGCGACTTGCTTGGAATGAGCAACCGCTTCAACAACTGTGCGTGCCCCTTTCACCACATCTCCACTTGCAAAAATACCCTCGCGCGTGGTGTGACCATAGTCATCCACGACTACAAGACCGCGATCATTTGTTGAGATCCCCGTCGTTGTTGAAACGATTCGGTTTTTTGGACCTTGGCTGATGCAGATGATTACGCTATCGGCTTCGATGAGTTCCTCTGAACCCTCAGTTGCTACCGTTTTACCATCAACTTGCTCTGTTGACTTGAAGATTACGCCATCATCAGTGATTTCAAGCGGCATTTGATTGTATTCGAAGCGAACGCCTTCAAGTGCAGCATACTCTGCTTCATGAGGACTTGCCGCGATTTCATCCGTTCTTGAATAGCATGTAAGCTCCCGTACGCCCTTTCGCATTGCAGTTCGCGCAACATCCATAGCAGCATTGCCTGTGCCGATTACGATAACCCGCTTGCCAAGCTGGTAGCTATCGGGGTTGGTTAGGTAGTTGATGCCGAAATGAACATGACCCAGCGATTCGCCTTTGATCCGCAGCGTATTAGGCTGCCATACGCCAGTCCCAATAAACACGGATTGGTAGCCGTCTCTGAACAGATCATCAACGCTGATAGGAGCGCCAATGGTGGTATTTGGACGGATTTTAATGCCCTTCATGTGCAAGTGGCGATACTCGAAATCGTCCAAAATGCTTTTGGGCAATCTAAACTCGGGGATTCCATAGCGAAGAATGCCACCGATTTTATCTTTGTTCTCAAATACAGTGACATCATATCCATAACGCGCCAATATGACGGAGATGGTGAGTCCTGCTGGACCTGAGCCAATGATGGCGGCTTTTATCCCGTTGGACTGTGCAGGACCTTGTACCATTTTGCTTGAATAAGTGCTTGAGATATAGTTTTCAATTGAAGAAAAATTGATGGGTACGCCTTTTCGTCCAAGAACGCAATGACCTTCGCATTGAGCAGCGTGATCGCAAACAATGCTGCAAACCGTGGTAAGCGGATTGTTTTCGAAAAGCATCCAGCCCGCTTCATCAAGTTTGTTGTCCAGCATCAAGGCGATGACCTTGGGAATTTCTGTTCCAATGGGGCAGCCTTTCTTGCATTGCGGATTCTTGCACTGCAGGCATCTGCGTGCTTCTTCAACAACATGTATTGACATAACAAAACCTCTTTCACAATCACTTGAAAATCAGAAGGTGATTATCTTATTATGGACAGGAATGAGTGGTTCATTCTTATTCTAACAAAAAAACGGAAAATATGAAAGCAATAGCTTTGCCTTTTCGATTATGTTAATTCATGGTATAATGATACTTGAAGTTTTCAAGATATAAAGGAGAATATTCCAGTGAATAATAAAATTACCGGTGTGATATTTGATCTTGATGGTGTTATTGTTTCTACAGACAATTGCCATTACCTTGGTTGGAAACAGATGGCGGATGAAGAGAGTATTTATTTTGATCGCCAAATCAACGAGAGACTTCGCGGCGTAAGCCGTATGGAAAGTTTGGAGATCATCCTTGAAAAAGCAGAAAAATCCTACTCACAGCAGGAAAAAGATGCAATGGCACAACGCAAGAACGCATATTACGTTAAGTTGATTGGAAGCCTAACAGCTGATGATATTCTGCCTGGTGCAATGAATGTGCTAAATCTGCTAAAGGCAAACGAAATCAAAATTGCGATTGGATCATCTAGTAAGAACACACCGATCATATTAAAACAGATCGGTCTTGATCATACGTTTGATGCGATTGCAGATGGCAATCATATCACCAATAGCAAGCCTGACCCCGAAGTGTTTTTACTTGCAGCGAAGCTGCTGGGATTAGCTCCTGCCAACTGCCTTGTGGTTGAGGATGCGGATGCGGGTGTGCAAGCAGCTATTGCTGGAAATATGCGCGTGCTGGGTGTAGGCTCGGCAGCACAAAACGAGAAAGCAGATTTTACTGCGGCAGATCTCTCTAAGATTGATTTTGCAACCATATTAGAATAACTTTGGAGGATTGAAATGTTAGATCAAACAGTAGCACGAGATGTGCTTGATGCGGCACTATCCACGGGTGGAGATTTTGCGGAAATCTTTATGGAGGACAAGCGCGCTAATAGCCTTGTGCTTCAAAGCAATCGACTGGAAAAAGTAAACTCGGGCCGTACACATGGCGCAGGTATCAGGGTATATGTAGGACTCAATGCCATTTATACTTATACCAATGACACAAGCCGTGAAGGTTTGCTAAACTGCGCAAAGCAAGCTGCATTAGCAGTGAAGACACAGAAAACAGGCATTGTAACGGCGAGTCCGTTTGCCGTTGCGAATATCAAAAATATTCATCATATCAAGATCACCCCATCTGAAGCTCAGACCAGAAGCAAGGCGGACGTTCTGCGTGCCGCCAATGCAGCTGCAAGATTGACCAGCGATGAGATTTCGCAGGTGATTTGCAGCTATTCTGATAGTGAGCAAGATGTTGTGATTTGCAATAGTGAAGGTCTGTATGTGACCGATAGACGCACATACTCACGTATGGCATGTCAGGCAGTTGCGGCAAGCGGAACGGAAAACCAAGCAGCTAGCGCAGGTCCTGGTGCTATGATGGGCTTTGAACTCTTCCTGGATCGTGTTGATCCTGCAAAGGTCGGCAAGGAAGTAGGCGAGGCGGCGGTGAAGATGCTGCACGCACCTGTTTGTCCATCTGGCGTGATGCCGGTTGTGATTGACAATGGCTTTGGCGGCGTTATCTTCCATGAGGCATGCGGTCATAGCCTTGAAGCTACGAGCGTAGCGTTTAACATCAGCGAGTTTGCAGGCAAACTTGGGCAGCAGATTGCAGCACCTTGCGTGACGGCGATTGATGACGGCACGATCCCCAATGAATGGGGCAGTGAGAATGTGGATGACGAAGGCATGCCGACAACAAAGCTAGTGCTGATTGAGAACGGTATTTTGAAAAACTACATGATCGATCACTTGAATGGTAAGCGTATGGGCATGGCACCTACAGGCAGCGGCCGCCGTCAGGACTATACATTTGCACCAACCTCTCGTATGCGTAACACCTACATTGCCCCAGGCAATGACAGCAACGAAGAGATGATTTCTACCATGGGCGATGGTTTATATGCAGCTAAGCTGGGCGGCGGTTCTGTAAACCCTGCAACCGGTGAGTTTAACTTTGCTGTTAACGAGGGTTATCTTGTCAAAGACGGAAAAATTACGACACCCGTCAGAGGCGCTAGCTTGATTGGTAAGGGTGCAGATATTATTATGCAAATCGACCGTGTTGGCAAGGATATGCAGATGGCACAGGGCGTTTGCGGCAGTCAAAGTGGCAGTGTGTTTACCAATGTTGGTCAACCGATGATTCGAGTTAAATCGATGACCGTTGGCGGACGCGCGTAAGGAGGAAGATAAATGCAAAATTTTTTAGATAAATTAATGCAGGCAGCAAAGGCAAGTGGAATTGAAGCTGCCGAAGCATATATTGCCAAGCAGGATAGTTTCAGCGCTAGGAGCAACAAAGGCGAAATTACTGAGTATAAGAGCAATACAAAACACGGACTTGGTTTTAGAGGCCTCAAAAACGGCCGCATGGGATATGCTTCCACAGAAGCGTTTGATGATGAAGCCATTGATCAGCTAGTCAAGGGTGTTTTGGAAAGTGCCGAGCTATGCGAGGATACAGATACGGAATTCCTCTATGATGGCAAAGACGAAGTACCAACACTTGATCTGTACAATGCCAGACTTGATGATGTTACGGCGACTGAAAAGCTAGAGCTTCTTTTAAACACAGAGAAGATCGCAAGTGAATATGACGAAAAGATCGATAATGTTGGCTACAATATGATGACGACAGGAAAGCACACCCTTCGAATTGTGAATACATATGGTATGGATCGTTCGTTTACAGAGAGTTTGTGTATGCTTCTAACAGGACCGATTGCTAAGGATGGCGATAGCGTTTCTGTTGGATATTATGGTAAACTCAGTCGTGATTTTGATCAGCTGAATGCACAGGCAGTGGCATCAGAAGCTGCACAGCGTGCGATTGATGGCTTACATGCAAAAAGCCTACCTTCGGGCAAATATCGTGTCATCATGCATCATGAGACAATGGCTAGCTTGCTGGAAGTATTTGCAAAAATATTCTCGGCTGAAACGGCACAAAAAGGATTGTCACTGCTCAAGGGCAAGCTTGGAGAGTGTATTGCTGCGCCTTGCGTAACGCTTGTGGATGATCCGCTGCTTGTGACCGCACTGGAAGCAAGACCGTTTGATGCTGAAGGCGTTCCGTCAAAGGCACATACAGTCATTGAAAACGGTGTGTTTAAGACATTCCTGCATAATTTGAAGACGGCATACAAGGATGGCGTAGAGACGACAGGCAATGCAGCAAAGGCAGGTTATGCATCATCTGTATACGTCTCGCCCTCCAACTTCTACTTTAAAGCAGGTACAAAGAGCTTTAATGCGCTTTTAAAGGACGTTTCGGACGGTGTTGTCATCACGGAGGTGTCTGGTCTCCATGCTGGCGCAAACGCTGTTAGCGGCGATTTTTCGCTGCTTTCCAAGGGATATACTATCAAGGATGGCGTTCGCGATCAGGCGGTTGAGCAAATCACGGTTGCTGGTAACTATTATGAGCTTCTCAGCAGCATTCGGGAGTTCGCCGATGACCTTACATTCCCCGATGGCGGCATAGGATGCCCCAGCGCGGATGTTGGCGAACTATCCATTAGCGGCAGCTAAAAATAGAAATAAGAAGCCCGCAGCTTTCAAGTAAAGTTGCGGGCTTTTGCTATTTATTAAGTGATGTTTGTAGGGTGTAATGAGCGTGGATTTTCAAGTTTACGGCACTTGATGTAGTAGGCGATGCCTAGCATAATAGCAGCCCCTACCCAAGCGGAGACCTCCGCCACACACACAGCTGCAAAATGCCAGATGGGAGCAAAAACAAGTGCGATAGACATGCGCAGCACAAGCTCCACAATGCCGGAAATCATCGGGATTCTGGTATCGCCCATGCCTTGCAGAGTATTGCGATAGATGAAGAGCAAACCCAGCGGACACATAAAGAGACTCATTGTTTTCATCAGCATGCCTGATATGGGCAGGACGGCGGTGGCATCCTGAGCTGGTAAAAAGATCATCACCAATGCATCGCGGCCTACATACATCAATAACCCAATGGATGCATTAAGGATAAGCGATATAATAATCGCGGCATTGATGCCTTTGCGAATGCGATCCATACGATTTGCACCGAGATTTTGACCGGCATAAACGCCAACCGCTAACCCGAGCGTATTACCAGGTTGCTCAAGGAAGATGATGAGCTTGTCGGCGGCTGTGTACCCAGCAACATATAGCGAACCAAAACCATTGACAACACTTTGCAATAGCATGACACCTATGGCTGTAATGCTATTCATAAAGGCAACCGGAAGACCAAGTCTGAGCAGCTGCATCGCCAGCGGTTGATCGCGCCTAAAATGCTCGCGTCTGAGCTTGAGGGCATCGCATTTTACGATACCTCTTAGACAGATAAGGCAGGATATCCCCTGCGCGATGACTGTTGCAATAGCAACGCCGAACACGCCCCATTTGAATGCATACACAAAAAGAAAATCCAGCGTAATATTGACAAAAGAAGATATAATCATCGCGACCAGCGGTGTCTTCGAGTCACCGACTGAACGCAGAGCAGTTGAGAGCAGGTTATAGAATAGGGAAATAGGAATGGCGGCAAAGATTGTGATCAGATAAAGGGAGGCATCAGAAAAAATATCATCAGGGGTATTCATCCATTTGAGAAGAGCGTTTGCTCCTGCAATAGAAAGTGCTGTAATAACAGCACTCAAAGCAGCGCCAACCAGTATGCTTTGAGCAAATGTTTGCTTGAGGGATTCGTAATCGGATGCACCAAATCGCTGCGAAAAGAGAATGCCAAAGCCGTAAGCTAAACCGGAGACAAAGCCTATCACTAAAAAGGTAATAGAGCCTGTAGAGCCGACGGCTGCAAGAGCAGAAACGCCTACCCCTCGGCCTACAATGGCTGTATCGATCATGCCATATAGCTGTTGGAAAATTGTGCTGATGAGCATGGGAAAAGCAAAGGCAAGGATCAGCTTTGTGGGATTCCCTTTTGTCATGTCCATGGTTTTTGTCATTGTGATAACTCCATATTCTTATTCTCTAGCGGATGATACCACAACCATCCAACTATGCAAAGCCTTTTATATGAATTTTTGTACGCAGGCAGTATGATATAGATCAATATGCAGTGCTATGAAATATGCTTTATGCCGCGATGTTCACCTTTCCTTGGTTTCGTGATACAATAGATGTGTTTTATGAATTTGATTCAAATGAAAGGGGCGCAAGCCTTGGATAAGTCAAAAACCCTTAAAAGAGTCTTTGGTCACGAAGGCTTTAGGGATGGGCAGGAAGTGATCGTCGATGAAATACTCGGTGGTTGTGATGTGCTTGCAGTAATGCCCACGGGTGCGGGCAAATCGATTTGTTATCAGTTGCCTGCGCTGATGATGGAAGGAATTACAATCGTCATATCGCCCCTTATATCGTTGATGAAAGATCAAGTGATGGCCCTTAAGGCATCGGGCGTGGCAGCAGCCTATATCAATAGTAGTTTAACCGTTTGGCAACAAGGCGAAGCCATCAGGCGCGCAGCAATGGGTGCATATAAAATTATCTATGTTGCGCCGGAACGTCTGGATGCGATTGGATTTGTGAAATTTGCGCAGGAAGCGGATATATCGCTGATTGCTGTTGACGAAGCTCACTGCGTTTCGCAGTGGGGTCAGGATTTCAGACCTAGCTATGTGCGCATTGCGGCATTTGTCAGCAGTCTTCCTAAAAGACCGCCCATTGCAGCATTTACGGCAACTGCAACAAAACATGTCAAGCACGACATTGCAAAAATGCTTGATCTTAATGAACCATATCAAATATGCACAGGATATAATCGCCCCAATCTTCATTTTTCGGTTGTAAAGCCTACAAGCAAATTAACCTATTTGCAATACTTTCTCGATAAATATCCAGATGAATCAGGCATTATATATTGCTCGACACGAAAATGTGTTGAAGATGTTACCGCACAGCTAAATGGGCGAGGAATGAGTGCACTTAGTTATCATGCGGGAATGCCTGTGGAGCTTAGACAAAGAAACCAAGAAGATTTTCAATTTGATCGTGCACGTATCCTCGTGGCGACAAATGCATTTGGTATGGGTATTGATAAGTCAAATGTACGGTATGTTGTTCACTATAATATGCCAATGAATGTAGAGAGCTATTATCAGGAGGCTGGCAGAGCTGGTCGGGATGGTGAACCAGCTGAATGCCTACTTTTATACAGCGGACAGGATATTTACACAGCCAAATGGTTGATTGACAAAAGCAAAGAAGAATCTGAGCTTACGCCCGTCCAGCGAGATGCCATTCATGACAGGGATATGCAAAGACTAAAGGAGATTACTTATTATGCAAACAATAAAACCTGCTTAAGGAATTTTATTTTGAATTACTTTGGTGAGTTTCATGAGAATGAGCAATGCGGATATTGCTCACGCTGTGATGGCGATGAATTTGAAATTGATAATGGCATTTCATATACGCCTAAAAATCATATTCTAAGGGCGATCGATGACGCTGAGCGAGAAGCTGAGAAACATCAAAGAAAAATCCAGCGTAAAAAGGACAAGTTGAATTTCTCTTCATGGGAGATGGCTTTGCTTGACAACTTGAAAATGCTCAGGAGTTTACTGGCTGCAAGAAAACGCGCACCTGCCTATACTATATTTTCAGATGCATCATTGCATGATATGGTAAGAAAGAAACCAACGACATTGGATGATTTTTTGGATGTATCGGGTGTGGGAACGGCTAAGCAAGAGCGCTATGGTAAAATGTTCCTCGCGATTATTCGAGAAGGTAAAGAACCCAATGAAGTGTTAGACGAGTTTTATGAGTAAAAAAAGAGCTGGATAGTGGCGCGTTGCCATCGTCCAGCTCTTTTTAGTAAGTTGTTATTTAATGATATCTGTTCCCATGTATGGCACAAGTGCCTCGGGAATGGTAACGGTACCATCATCATTTTGATAGTTTTCCAAAATAGCTGCAACTGTACGTCCGACTGCAACGCCGCTGCCGTTGAGCGTATGAACGAACTGAGGCTTGTCCTTGGGATTATCGCGATAACGAATGCCTGCGCGACGTGCTTGAAAATCCTCGCAGTTCGAACAGCTCGAGATTTCTACATAGCGGCCATAGCTGGGCATCCAGACTTCAACATCATAGGTTTTTGCTGCGCTAAAGCCTAGATCACCTGTGCAAAGAGAAATCACACGATAGGGGAGTTCAAGCAGCTGCAACACTTGCTCGGCGGAGGCTGTCATGCTCTCAAGCTCTTCATAGCTTTGCTCTGGCTTCGAAATTTTAACCATTTCCACCTTGTTGAATTGATGCTGACGAATAAGTCCTCTGGTGTCGCGACCGGCACTACCGGCTTCAGCACGGAAGCAAGTGGAATATGCACAGTGGCGGATGGGAAGCTTCGCTCCATCAAGGATCATTTCGCGATACATATTGGTAACAGGTACTTCAGCGGTTGGAATCAGGAATGTGTCCTTATCAACCTTGTAGGCATCATCTTCGAATTTGGGAAGCTGCCCTGTGCCTGTCATGGTGGCGCGCGTAACCATATAGGGCGGATACACCTCGTCATAGCCGCTTGCGACATGGGTGTTTAAGAAGAAGTTAATGATCGCACGCTCAAGCCTTGCGCCAAGTCCGCGATAGAATGTAAAGCGAGCGCCGGAGATCTTTGCAGCAGTATCAAAATCCAGAATGCCAAGATCAGTACCGATATCCCAGTGAGGCTTTGGTTCCCAAGCAAATTCACGAGGCGTTCCCCAGCGGCGTTGCTCGATGTTTTCACTTTCATCCACGCCAATAGGTGTGGTTGCGCTCGGATAGTTTGGAACCGTCATCACGAATAGGTCGATGGCTGCATTGAGCTCGGCGATGTCTGCATCAAGTGCAGTAATTTCGTCACCAAGCTTACGCATCTCTTCCATGATGGCGGCTGTTTCGCTTTCGTCAGCGCCTTTCATCTTCGCTTGACCAATTTTCTTACTGGTCAGATTTCTCAGTGCCTTTTTCTCATCTACCTGTGCAATTAGTTTACGATATTGCTCGTCTTGCTGAAGAAACTCGTCCAGTGAGATATTCTTGTTGCGCGCCTTGAGTGCGCTTACAAGTTCTTCAGGATTTTGTCTGATGCGCTTAATGTCAAGCATGGTAGTCATCCTCCCCAAGTCTAAATAATAAAACGCCCCTAGCAACTGAAATACAGTTGCAGGGACGGAAGAAGCGTTTTCCGCGGTGCCACCCAGCTTAAGGCAATGCCTTCACTTGATTGCGCAATATCGGGCGCACCCGAGCAACTCATCGTTGCTAGACTCTTGTGATGGAATAAACTGTTTGCAACATAGCCTTGCACCACCCGACTACTCTCTAAAGCTGCATAACAATCGCTTTCACAGTCGATGTCATTAGGGTATTATACACAGATTGCAAATAAATAACAAGTGATTTGAAAAAAGTTTCGTGGCGCGATGAAATTATGACATGGAATGCTTCACACGGTCATGTTCTTCAGAACGTTTGGCGTTGTTAAAGCGCTCAAGCGTACCTACCAGATAGCCAGTAATTCTACGAATGCGTTGAAATCCTGTCGGACCAAAATCATAATGAAGTTCTACATCTTCTCCACATACATTGATGTCGATGTGTTGCGGTTCTACGCCGTATTTTTTTGTGGCGCGATCAATATAAGCATTGATTTCGTTTTGCTCGAGTGTTCCATTGGTAACGTTAGTTGTGCAAGCCATGGTATGTCATCCTTTCAAAATCGGTTGATTCGCACTATATGTTGTGTCTGTCTAAGTATACCACCTATTTTCAAAAGTGAAACATTTTCACTGAAAAATATTTTCTGTTTGATTAATCAAGCTTGAAATGTAGTCGTTTATATGCAATGGTAGGCAGGAATCTACGGGTGGACGATCGGAAATGACCGTTTTCTGCACTCTGGTAATCAGTGGAGAGTACATTGGTTTTGGGCAATAGGAAAAGGGGCATGGCTGATAAGCCATGCCCCAATGCTTTAGTTACGTGTGGATTTGATGATTATCAGCGACGGCATCCGCATCCGCAACCACAGCCATTCATAGTGCATGATGCATTCTGAATGGAGACTTCATCATTGTTACACAACGATGCATGCGGGAAAAGCGGGAGACTAAAGAACTCATCGCATACATTCTCTGCAAACTCTTCACAAGGCGGGATGGGGCAGAAGCCGTATGAGGGGATAAGAACTTCAACCTGAGCAAGAACTTTCAAGATGACGGTAACGCATACTGTGAGCTTGAATTTGTTGTTGCCTTCATAGGTGCCTGCGACGCAGATTGCACTGACCATGCTCTCTAGGCAGTATGGTACAATGGATTCATCAGGAATGGACAAGAGCACATCTTTGACAACCCCTACAAGGAAGCGACATTGAGGATGAAAGAATGGCTAGAATGTTAGTCCTGCTTGGTGAGTGCTTAATGGATCTTGGGGACTGGTTCAATATGAATGTGCGAACCGTCCCATATGACACGCTTTATAATGCTTTGAAGAAACCAGCGCTTGTCGGCATATGACAAACAATCAAATTGAGCAGAAAAAGGCGATTGTAGCTGTGCACGGAAATCTGCAATCGAGAGCCTGTTTGCTTGTGTTTGCAAACTAGTATTGATTCTATCGATTGTTGCACGTATGTCGTTGATCGACGATTCCAAACGCTGATGTTCTTTTGTAATGGTTGAAATGAGTTCGCCAGATAACTGTTGATCTGACATATGACTGATCAACCTGCTCTGCTTATCTTGAAGTGAACTAAGTTCTTTTCTCGCAGCAATTAATTGTGATTTCAAGGCATCATGCTGTAACGATATCAACGAAAAATCAATGTGTTGTTGATTCGATATACGTTGATAACGATCTGCAAGAAGAGATAATTCGCTCATCACAAGGCTATCAACCATCCTTGCATCAATGTTTTCCATCTGGCAGCGTGTCCCTCTGCTAGAGGCCTTTAGTACGCAATGATAGCTAACGCCGCGCGTACCGTCTAGGCGTGTATTTGAATGAGTTTTAGGACGCATATAGCCTCCGCATTGACCGCATTTAATCACTCCTGACAGTAGCGTAACGTTGGATAAAGGCAATTGATAAGCAGAAGAGGTCTGCTTTTTGCTGATACTTTGCACGCGAACCCAATCTCGACCGCTGATAGCGCCGTGATGCTTGCCCACTGCAATGATCCATTCGGATGTTGGCTTGAATGAAGATGAAGGACGATGATTGGTTGTTCGGCTAAAAGCTTGTATTCCGTGAGCGCAATCAAAGTCACTCTGCTTAGCGCAGAGGTTAAAATCGCCTTGGCTGAAATAGGTCCAAGCGTCGCTGTCAGCAATACAATAGACAGGGTTTTGCAGTATTGCTTTGATGGTTGCGCGGGAAAAGTTCTTACCGTTTCTGGACTGTATACAATGCTTTAGGCAGTAGGTCTCTACGCCTGCGTATGAGTTTTTCTCCAAGTATTGAGAAAAAAGTATCTTGATGATGCTCAGTTCATTAGCACATTCTGTTAATGTATAGTATTTTCTTGTCTTGCCGTTGCGACTGAACGAGATAGCTTTGCTTTGGTATCCGGTTGGGGGTGTGCCTCCCAGCCAATGACCTTCTTTGGCAAGGGATTTAAGGTTGTCGGTGATTCGTTCAGTGATGGTATCTCGCTCAAGCTGGGCAAATACTGAGGCAATATAAATCATTGCACGGCCCATGGGTGAGGACGTGTCAAATTGCTCTTTAAGCGATACGAAAGCAATACCGAGCGTGTGCAGTTCATCCAGCGTTTGAGAAAAATCACTGACATTTCTGCTGATGCGATCCAAACGATAACAGCATAGTATTTCAAACTTGTGGTCATTTGCATCCTTCATCATTTTGATAAAAGCAGGTCGATTGGTATTGCCGCCCGAATAACCTTCATCTTCGTCGTAAATTAGATAGCTGGGATTCTCAAAATGAGCGTTGCAGTATTCACGGCAAAGATCGATTTGTGTTTGCACAGACTCACCCTTACCTGTGAACTTACTTTTGCGTGGATAAATAGCAATAACAGACAAAATGGTACACTCCTTTATCGAGATGTACTAACAGTCTATGGTCTGTATATTCTTTTTTGAACAAGATTAGTAGATATATGCATTGATCAGATCATATCCTTTGTTAGAAAAATGATGGGGGAGTATGATGGGTAAAAAGAAACAAATCGTATTGGCAAGCATAGATAAATCGGTGGATGAACTTGAGCATACAGTTGCTCAAATGAACCGTTTACTGCTTGATTTGCGCTTAAGACAGCTAGGGGCAACGGAGGAGCAATATCATGAATTCATAGAAGAGCTTGACGGAAAAACACCTTGGGCAAAGCCTACAATTGATTAGGCGGCATTGAAAAAGCCATGACGTTTTGTTGTGTCATGGCGGAGAGTATCAAAAATTATTCGGTTTGTGCTTTGTTATATTTGCGTTGTGAACCCTTGCTTTGACATTAGGAAAGAACGGATGATTTGATCTTTCGAATCACCCAGAAGATAAGGAACGCCACAATGTTCACTATGACAACGCTTGCACCTGTAGGTGTTGCAAACACATAGGAGCAGCAAAGCCCTATGAAGTAGCAAACAACGGAAATGATAGCAGCACAGATGGTTACGCTGCGGAAACTCTTGCATAGCCTCATGGCTGTCACAGCGGGGAATATAATGAGGCTAGAGATAAGCATGGCACCCATTACCCTCATGCCAAGAACGATGGTGATCGCGGTGAGGAGGGAGAGAAGCATATTATAGAGCTCAACCTTTTCCCCAACAGCGCGCGCAAACATTTCGTCGAAAGTTACAGCAAAAATCTTGCGATAGAAAATAATGAATGTGATAAGAACAATGGTGGTGAGTACAACACTAAGCGATACATCGCTATCGCTCATTGCAAGCACGCTGCCAAATAGATAGTTGTTGACATCGCTGGTCATTCCTTTGCCGAGCGAAAGAACGATGACACCAACAGCTAACGCGCCCGTTGAAATCATAGCAATGAGTGCATCTCCCTTGAGCTTTCCCTGGCTGCTTAACCTAAGCAATAAAAAGGCGGTAAGCACAACAACGGGGATTGTAAAAGCCATTGGTGCAAAGCCAAGCACGGTTGCAACAGCAAGGGAACCAAAGCCTACATGACTAAGTCCATCTCCGATCATAGAGTAACGCTTTAGCACGAGGCTAACGCCTAGAAGGGCTGCGCAGAGCGAAACCAATGTTCCAACAATCAATGCGCGAATCATGAATTGATAGCTAAGCATTGTTCCAAGCATCTCAATCATCATTGCCACCACCTTCATTTGCATTTGCAAAAGCCATCCCTAATGGAGACTGCCTATATTCAATAGGAGTTCCAAGAAAGGTCTTATGATGAGTCATATGTAATATGCGATCAGCGTAACGCAGGGCAGCATTGATATCATGAGAGACCATGATGATGGTAAGCCCTTGCTTTTGATTGAGCATTTGAATGATGTCATACATTTCCTTGGTCACAAGCGGGTCAAGCCCTGCGACAGGCTCGTCCAATAGCAACGCAGTTTTTGTGGCGCAAAGAGCTCTTGCAAGCAGTGCCCTTTGTTGTTGCCCGCCAGAAAGCTCTATAAAGCTTCTTCTTTTGAGCTTTGTTATGCCTAGCAGGTCGATCATTTCATTCGCTTTTGCTTTTTGATCTTTGGTTAAAAAAAGAGATTTGCTCCTGCAGCCTGAAGTGACAACTTCATATACTGAGGCTGGAAAGTCCTTTTGCATTTCGCTTCTTTGAGGCAAGTAACCGACTTCATTGCGTTGCAGCCCATTGCCGTAGACTACTTTACCATGAACAGGCGCAAGGAGGTTGAGCAGACCCTTTACAAGGGTCGATTTTCCAGAACCATTTTCGCCAACAATGCAAAGGTATTCACCGCTTTGAACCTCTAAATTGAGGCTGTCGATGACGATATGCCCTTCATAAGCAAAAGAAGCATTTTCACAGGTGATTAGAGGCATCAGTTAAGCGCCTCCTTTAAGGCGTCGACATTGCTGCGCATAAGGCTTAAATAGGATGCACCGTTTTCCATCTCATCAAACGATACATTGTGACAGCTGTGAAACAGCAGTGTTTTTGCGCCCGTCTCTTCTGCAATGATGTTTGCGGTTTTTTGACTGGAAAACTCGATATAGAAAACGACAGGAATCTCTTCTGTCTTTATCTCATCAATCAAAGTCATAATGGTGCGAATATTGGGTTCGCTGTCCTCGCTGCAACCTGGGAATGCTGCGTCATACTGTAACTGATAAGCATCGACGAAATAGCGCAATGGGAAACGATCGCCAAAAATGACTTTGCTGCACTTCCCATTGGCAACAACATCGGTAAATGCGGCATCCAGTGCCTCAAGTTCGGTTAAGTAGGCTTGAAGATTGGACGAATAAATGCCTTCATTAGCTGGGGACAATGTGGTTAACGTGTTTGCAAGTGACGACGCAATCAACATGGCGTTTTTGGGTGATGTCCAAACATGTTCATCGAGCTCTGCTGTATGATCTTCGTCATGGTCGTGATCTTCATGCTCATTATGAGCGTGATCATGTTCCATTGCCAAGGTGTATTCCTCCTTAACAACAGCAACGCAATCCATTAATCGGATAGCCTTGGGAGCATCGTTTCCCATTGATGAAAGGATATTCTCGACCCAATGATCACTTTCGCCGCCCACGTAAATAAATAAGTCGGCGTCTTGTATTGAAATGATGTCTTGCGGTGTGGGTTCATAGCTATGACTTTCTGTGCCGGGAGGCAGTAGAAGTTGTACATTAGCGGTATCCCCAACGATGACCGATGCAAAGTCGTAGGCTGGGAAGACGGTAGTAAGAATAGAAATCTCCGGAGTGTTTTCTGCTTGTGCTGCGGGTAGTGAAAAAAATAAAACCACACAGCATAGAATTGTTATAAAAGTTGTTGCTTTGCGAGTACTCATCGTTATCCTCATTTCTTTTCCTGTTGCTTTCCTTGGCATGCTTTACACAATCCATAAAGCATCGTTTGTCCTTCATCCAATGTGAAACCATGATGATGAGCCAAGTGAGCAGAAAAATGTTCAACCTCATCACAATGCAAATGCTCAAGTACACCGCAGTCCATACAGCGAATATGTAAATGACTATCCACACACGGATTATATTGATAGCTTGCTGCTTCGCTGCTATCTTGCGCAGCATAGCGACGCAGCAAGCCTTGTTCAAGCAGACGGGTAATTGCGCGGTAAACTGTTGTTTTACCGACCTCCATGCCTGCTATGGTTAATTGATCATAAGCTTCCTCTGCAGTCAGGCAATCTTCTGGCCTAGCAGAGAATAGTTTCTGTACAGCTTTTTGCTGTCGAGTTTGATAAACTCTCGGCATGATTAATACTCCTTACAATTGAAATCGTATTGTAAAGTTAAATGAAAGTTGAAGACACTCAACCCTTTCTGGTACAATGTTTCTGCAACAAAACCGCGTACCTCCCAAAAAGGAGAGTGTCCCCATGCAGAAATCATACCATTTCCAGTG
>JAAYIN010000040.1 GCA_012523405.1 Clostridiales bacterium | reverse complement strand
GTATGCGATTGGTATATTCCAAAGGAATATGTACAAAAACAATGATTACCGTACACAATCCTTTTAAAGTTTTAGTGTATAATGGTTCGAAAAAATAATGATCATCACCATGACTCATATAGTTTGATTTATACAAAATAGTGATAGCGTACAGTAATAATATGAGTAGCGTTAGTGCCATGCTCTCACTCCCTTGCTCGTTAAATACGATACGTTAGATCCCTACTCCCCTTGCAATCCCAAAACAGCTCCAAAGGTTCTACCTATAATCTTCCAGTCCACCCAAAAGCTCCGTTCCCTGATATACTTCAAGTCAAGCTCTAGCCACTCATCAAAACTCAAACTATTGCGGTTATTTTGTGTCTGCCAGTAACAAGTAAGCCCTGGCGTTACATACAACCTCTGTAGTTGATAGTCATCATACTGCGCCACCTCTCGAGGAAGCGCAGGACGAGGTCCTACGATGCTCATGTCGCCCTTTAGCACGTTGATCAGCTGCGGCAACTCATCAATGCTTGTCTTTCTGATGAACTTACCTATACGCGTGATTCTCGGATCATGCTTGATCTTAAACACAGGCCCCGTCATCTCGTTTTGATCAAGCACAGTATGTAGTTTCTCCTCCGCTTGTGGGACCATGGAACGCAGCTTTATAAAAGGGAAAATAACCCCATCTCGTCCTACTCTCTTTTGAATAAAGAACGGACTCGCTCCAGGGCTATCAATATATATAGCAATGGCAACGATTAAAACCGCAGGCCATAGCACAGCAATCGCAAGAATCGAAAAAAGAATGTCCTGCAATCTTCTGAAAAACCAAAATCGCTTGTCTTGACGTAGTATTTCGCTGCGGTTCAAGAAAACGCGTTGATTGTCAATATTCCGCTCAATACCAAGATCGTCACTGCTTGCGACCGCAACAGTTGCTCTTTCGTATTCGCTCGTTCTTGCATCCATCACATTCGCCTACTTCCCATTAATAAAGCGCTTTGATTATGGCATCCAATTCGTGCCTTGTGGTGAAAATACTCACAGATACGACTTTTCTTTAGGAACAGCATTTTCACGATTCAAGAAAATATGTTGATTTTCGTTCGCTTGCTCAATATCAAGATGGCTGTCACCGATATTTGTTACAGTAGCATCTTGGTATTCGCTCGTTCTCGCATCCATCACATTCCCCTACTTCCCATTTGTAAAGTGCTTTATGCCTTGCAGTTCGTAGGCACTTTATGGTGAAAATATTTGCATATTATTCTCCTATATGAACAGGTTTGGATTATTTCCAGAATAAGAATCAAATCAGCTAGAATCACTGCAACATAAACATACAATAGCCATTAAGTATGGTATCCTATGTGCATCCAGTTATGGCTGCCTTAGGCAAAAGACCTGGATAAACATGAGTACATTCGTTACACACTTCTTCTGTCGTGTTGATCCCAGAACCCATCCGACCAGATGATACAACCAACGACTACAACTAGTATTTTCCACGATCCTAGTATCAGTCATGCATGCTTGTACATCATCCATAACAATAACACTCATAGCAAGAAATTACAAGGTGTTGAATAGCTCACAAATTTGTGTTTACATGCATACTTGTAAATAAAATGCTATTCATTTTATTGATGGTGATTGAAGCAACTACATAGATACCCAAGCAAGGTGCTTCATTGTGAATAACAAGCATGTCGTTCCATTTTATCCCGCCTTGTTGAACGGACTATAGGAACGTCATTGGATGTAAATATATGATTGGGTGATGTCTGGCCGTTTTTTATTCCTTCATTAAATATTCAGTCATCATCATGGCATATTTCTCAACTGATCCGCGATGCCCACAAGCATATTTCACGATCTCGGTTCGTCATGCCAAGCATGTATGACTATGTTAAATTGTATCATTTTGATGCACAAACGTCAATCTTCGAGCGAAATTGTTACCTATTTATTGGTTTTGTATTTGTATACAACATATTTCTTTTATCAAATAACAATCGTCATAACTACTATCATTTCTTCTACCTTTAACGATTATCTTGACATCTGTTATCTGATCGAATATGCTGATTTTATTTAATAATGGAGGTATATATCATGAATCGAGTCGCTTTTGTATTGCAGATCAAACCAGAGCAAAAAGACACACTTGTGGCTAACGGCAAGAAAAGCTGGGATGACATCACCAAAACGCTGGATGACCTAGCAATGACCAATTTCTCAGTCTGGAGCATCTGCGATTTTATGTTCTGTTATGGCGAAACGCCGCTTGACTCTGCCTCTTGGAAGCTTACCAACGCTGTGGCTACCATCGTAGCAAAGCTAAACGGAACATGCGCAGTTCTTGCAAAACCAGGCACGATGCGCCTGATGTATCATAACATTGGCGTGGTACGGGAGGATAAATCGCTCATCCGTCACCGCGTGTTTGCAACACATCTAAAGCCAAACTGTGCGGATGAATATAAAGCTCGCCACGACAAGCTCGTCGAAGCCCGCGGCGGCGCAATATCCGATGGTCCAGAAACCAACTTCACTATTTGGTGCGCGGATAACGAGTTCAACTTTGGCTATTGTGAATTGGTCAAATCCTATGATCGCGAGATGACGGAGGATGAAAAACAGTCCTCCATTGCTTGGGAAACTCGCCAGCTTGAGATCATGGACTGGTATAGCGATGATATTGACTGGATTACAGGAGATACGCATGATCCTGTGCAGCTTCTTTGTCAATATAAATAAGTATATCCTTGATTTTCATTTAAACCGCTTAACAAAGCGACTGAATAAAACCATCGTGTGTATGCAAACTCACGGAGTTATCATCCGGAGATTCGAATGCTCTGTAGGTGAGCAATTCATTATATTGCGGAAATTGCGGTTGAAGGTTCGTTGCTCTGTATAACCACAGCTAGATGCTATGTCTGAAATAGCATATGCGCCCGAGCTAAGCATATAGCAAGCTTGGGCAATTCTGTAATTGTTCAGGTATTGAGTGAAATGCATTCCGGCAAGGCGTGTAAACAACTTGGAGATATAGGCATAATCATATTGCAATGCTGTTGAAACCGTTCTTAATGTACAGGTTTCATTGTAGTGCTTGTCAACATAAGCAAAAATCTGCTGAATAATGGACACATGAGTGTGATTATTAGCTGTTACCATGTCGCTTGATTGTAAGAGTGCGTCGCAAATCGTATACAGTGCTCCTTTTTGGGCATATACCGAGGGCAGATTATCAAAATCAGGTGTGTGTTCCATGCGCAAGAAATTGATGCTTGGAATGCTGTTTTTATAAGCAGAATAGAAGCTGCCTATCATTTCAGGCGAAAAGAGTACAATGGTAATATCCGCATCCGGCGAGGCAAAAAAACTGTGTACCTGATTGCAGAATACAAAAACAAACTCCCCTGCCGTCAGTGAGTAGCGTTTCTGATCAATAAGCGCAGACAATTTACCTCTGTTTACATATATAATTTCAAAAGCACGGTGCAAATGTGCGGGAAACGACTGTTCCTTCATGTGATTTACAAAAAATAGTTTGTTATCGCCCAAACCATGATGCTCAAAAAAGAATTGCATAATCGTTCACCTCTCCACATGAATTATAGACAAATATTGTCCACTTGTCCACAAGAAAACTCCTTGAACTGTAATGGACAAAACCTCTATAATCAAGATAAAACGATGGAGGTTGAATGAATATGATTACTTATCACGTAGCAAAAACCGGCACTGATACGAATCCTGGTACAGAAGCAGAGCCTTTTCTCACCATCAGCAAAGCCGCATCTGTTGCACGAGCAGGAGATACAATAACTGTCCATGAAGGCGAATATCGCGAATGGGTGAAGCCTCCATATGGTGGTATGAGCGATATGCGCCGTATTGTCTACACAGCAGCCGAGGGCGAGCGTGTGGTGATTAAGGGTTCAGAGCGCGTCACCGCATGGGAAAACATCAAGGGGAACGTTTGGAAAGCGACTGTTCAAAACAGTATTTTCGGCGATTACAACCCTTTTTCAGAAATCGTCATTGGCGACTGGCTCGTCTATCCAGTTAATCGCCAAGTGCACTTGGGCGATGTATATCTGAACGGAAAATCCTTTTATGAAGCCAAAGATCTCGCTGGCGTTTATACCCCTGATATTTTGACCCAAATCCTTGACCATTGGACTAAAGAAATGGTTCCTGTAAAGGATGTGGAGCAGACAAAGTATCGTTGGTTTGCCGAGGTCGCGGCAAAAACCACCACGATCTACGCCAATTTTCAAGGCGCAGATCCGACTGAAGAACTAGTTGAGATAAATGTCCGTAAATGCTGCTTCTATCCCGATAAGCCTGGTATGGATTTTATTACCCTGCGTGGATTTGAGGTTGCGCAAGCTGCTTGTCCATGGACGCCGCCCACTGGGGATCAGCCCGGTATGATCGGAGCGCATTGGAGCCGCGGCTGGATCATAGAAAATAATATCGTTCACGATGCTAAATGCAGTGCGATCAGCATTGGCAAGGAAGGATCAACTGGAAACAACTTCCGTACCTTCCGCCGTGACAAACCCGGCTATCAATACCAGCTTGAGTCCGTATTTACAGCCCTTAAATATGGCTGGTCAAAGGAGACTATCGGCTCGCACCTCATCCGCAACAATGTGATTCATGATTGCGGACAAAATGCTGTGGTGGGGCATCTGGGCTGTGTATTCAGCGAAATTTATGATAACCATATCTATAACATAGCTATCAAGCGCGAGTTCTACGGGCACGAAATTGCAGGCATCAAACTGCACGCCGCCATTGATGTCGTGATTCGCCACAACCATATTCACGATTGCTCCTTAGGTATATGGCTTGACTGGCAAGCACAAGGCACGCGCGTGAGCAAGAACCTCTTTTACCATAACAACCGAGACCTATTCATAGAAGTGACCCATGGGCCATGCCTCATTGATAACAACATACTAGGCTCAAAATACTGTCTTGACAACCACGCTCAGGGCAGCGCATACATCCACAACCTGTTTGCAGGGCTTATTTCGCCCAGGAAGATGCTCAACCGCGCAACCCCCTACCACTCGCCCCATAGCACGGATGTGACGGGCTATGCGATGGTATACGGCTGGGACGACAGGGTATACCAAAACCTGTTTGTCGGCGGCCAGACCACGCGGCCCGTTGGCACCTCAATATATGATGGCTGTACCACTTCTCTTGAGGAATATATGGCGCGTGTGGATGCACTCGACGCAGTGAATCCCGGAGATTTGAACTTGTTCGAGGCGGTCGAGCAACCTGCCTACATTTCTAGCAATTGCTATTTAAATGGCGCTGAGGCATTTTGTCAGGAAACAGACAAGTTCGAACAAAGCACATTTGACGCAGAGTATTCCATTGAAGCAGGTGATGAAGTCTACCTAAACATCACATTACCCGAAGGCTTTGATACATATGTATCCCCTTCCCATAGTACAGCGACCCTCAACAGAGTACGGATAGTGGATGCTGATTTTGAAAACCCAGATGGCTCTGCGCTGTGTATTGACAGTGACTTTATGGATGTTCAAGTAAATACAGCAGTATGCGGTCCAATTGCAGGACTTACCTCAGGCAAGAACAGAATCAAAGTTTGGGGATAAAAGCATATACAAGGGGCTGTTGCAAAACAGCCGTTATCTTACAAAATAGTAATAAATACATACAAAAATCCACCTGCGAATCAAGTAATTCGCAGGTGGATTTTTGTTGCTATTGTCTTTTGAAAAGACTTCTGCAACAGCCCCTTGCTTGTTAGCCAATCGATTGAAGCACTCACGAAAAAAGTGATGGCTTAGGATATCTCGCTTATATACTTATCGCTCCGCACTGAACATATAAGCGGTGCTATATTTGTCGCAGCCATCAAGAAACACTTCGGCAGTCCAATATTTATTTGGGTAGGGAATCTTTATGCCAGCACCAAGCATGGTATTTCTGGTAGCATCGTACATGGCATCGCCGTCGTAACCCTCCCTTTTGTGCATGGCATCCATATCGCCAGAAAAGGTTGCATATACGAACTGAGAGAGATACGGCGGTCCAGCCTTGCCATTGCTGGCCGATACGAAGTCAAAATAGAGAAATCCATTCGGCATAGGGGTATCTGCCATCATAAACCGTCCCCAAACACCATGCCACTGCCCCACATCCACGCCCAATCCGTCATGGTGCATAAACAAAACATCATAGTTAAAATCGGATTGATACTCGCTCATGGCATCCAGCATGCGGAAAAGCTCTTGGCGCGTTTCTATGTTACTTAAGTCCCTGCCTTCTCGACCGATAAAACGCATGGCTGGCATTTTCTTATATTCAAAGCTATCTATTTTAAATCCATTTTACTGAACTGTGTCAGGCATGAACAACGTCCACTGAACCCTTGCATCGCAATCCTTTAAATGATTGATATATCCAAATCGTTCTACGCTGTTAATCCCCTCAGGACCTGTTTTATTTCCTGCAATTTGCTCACGAACGCCACGCTCCCTCATGACAGAAAAATCGGTAAACATTTAGGCTACCACATCATGCAACTGTTTGTCATGAGTGTGCCCTGAAAGCTCATCATCAAATCGATCCAGCGCACCCCACACCGCCGCGTTGACCACGCCGGATGGCTCTAATGCTAGCAACAATTCCCGAAGCTTTGCGTTTTGATTTTTAAACCACGCGAAAACACCCTGCATCAGAATTTGCTCATTTTCGGTGAGTTTATCATTAGTCCATTGGCAATCGTCAAGCACCCATTCAGTCAACGCATCAAAAACCGTCGGATTTTTCCCTCTTGCTCTGCCAGCCCAGTTAACAATTCTTTTGTATTTCTCATCATCCGTGATATTTTCATTGTTTAGCTCGCCCAGATCATTCCAATAAAATTCGTTAATCAGGTTATACGGCATATCAAATCCTCCCTGAATGGTCAAGTTAATGGAAAGCGGGTGAAACTGCTTAAGCTTTCCACTATGCGCTTTAGATGGCGACGTGCCGTGAAACCGTGTAAATGCCTTGGAAAAGCTTTCTTGCGAATCATATTGATACCGCATGGCCACATCAAGGATTTTGCTGTTTGGTTGCAATAAATCTTGTGCTGCCAAACTCAACCGTCTGTTGCGGATATATTCACCGATTGTAAATCCCATGACCACATGAAAAACGAATTGAAAATGTGAGCTCGACGAATAGGCTTGGCTTGATATATCATCTATGCTAATATCATCAGTTAAGTGATTTTCAATATAGGAAATCGCCTTGGATAAGCTCTGTATCCAGTTCATAAAACAGCCTCCTTCAAAGCGTATTATATAACATTTTACACGGCGAGTCATGTCTTAGCATACGGATTGTTGTCTGTTTGAAACCATTTCAATCAATTGATATTTTGCTAATTCTGCACAGTCCCACGATGCATACTACAGCGCACACCACGGGAATAACTTTGTCAATTTCCACTCATTTTGTTTTATCTTTTCTATCAGCATTAAGAAAGCAGCAGATACAAAGAAAACCCGCTAAACATAACGTTTAGCGGGTTCTTTGGCGGAGAAGGAGGGATTTGAACCCTCGCTGCAGTTTCCCACACTACTCCCTTAGCAGGGGAGCCCCTTCGGCCACTTGGGTACTTCTCCAAGCCGAAAACCATCAATATAAAACTGTGAATGCTGGCGGAGAGAGAGGGATTCGAACCCCCGGTACCTTTCGGTATCACTGGTTTTCAAGACCAGCGCCTTCAACCGCTCGGCCATCTCTCCACAACGGAACCAGCGAGAGTAATTATATCAGGTTTGAGGGAAATAGTCAAACATTATTTTACCATCCGCAGTTTTTGTTGCAATTGCTCACTACAACGGGCTAGCGCTGCATTGGTATGATGAATCAACCGTCTTCCCTTTATCACAAAACGCCCTGAGCATTGGCGCAAATCGCATCAATACTCAGGGCGAGAATCAATTAGCTACCCAGTACGTTAGGGGGTAACCTCCGTTATCGGATCTGATTCACTGTTTGTTTTTACTCCCGTTTCTGCGCTTGTTTCTGGTTCTTGCTCGATGGGTTCAGTTGGCGCATCGGAAGGCTCAATTGAAGGTGATTCGGTCGGGGGTAACTCCGTTGTCTCCACCGGTGCAGATTCGCTCGGAGCCTGCGTAGGTGGTGGTGTTACAACGGGCGATTCGGACGGTTTAGGAGATTCGCTCTGCATAGGCTTATCCGTTGGAGCCTCGGCCGACGGACTAGGCGCTGCTGTGGGGCTTGGAGCCACGGTCGGGCTCGGAGCCGCAGTCAGGGTTGGCTCGGGCTGCACTGATTCGCTAGGGGCCGCTGTGGGCTCTTCTTCGTCAGGCTGCGCTACCCATTCCTGGTGCTTAATCCAATCCATCAGCTCTTCGGTCGTCATTCCGTCTGTAACCTCGGCATTATCGCCAGGTGCAATCAAGCCAGGTACGAGAATGGAGTTCATTGTGTTCATTACCTTGGGTTCAGTAGCTGTTGTTCCAACTTTCACAACAAACTCTGCATGAACATTTTCATCTTCCTTCGCCGTAGCAATTACAACCAGCATGCGTGCTGTTTCGCTTGCAGGTACGACCAGTTTGCCGCCGACGCAAGTAGATATTGCCTTGCCATTGGCATCCTTAGCTGAGCCAAGCAGATACCATCTGACGCCCTGCGTCGTATTATGTGCAATAGCGCTGAATTCGCCTGCTGCGCCGCCTGCTTGTACATAGCTGCAAGTATTAAGGAATTCGACTCGAATCGCATCAGGGTCAACTACCGAGCCATCATCCGGACTTAGTTGGATAGCCAGTTCACCTTGAACAGCTTTTCCACCAACCGTCCATGCCGCACCATCCAAATATGCTTTTGCCGTAATGAACAAACGCTTACCTGTGGTTTCTTTCGCAGCGATACTCAATACGCCGCTATTTTCATCAATATTGGTTGATGAGTACGCCGCGCCTGTCAGTGACCACTTCCATGTAACCGTCTGATCGGTTTGATAGTTGGTTAGCGCTGCCTTAAAGGGCATGCTGACACTATTCTTGCCGTCAAGCAGAACGTTGGTTGTGTCTGTGGTAACCTTGACCTTAGGCATTGCTACCGAGAATTTGGCTGATACAGTAGCCGATCCAGCTGCGTAGCCAGAATTGCTTGCACCAACAACCGTAAATACGTTTGCAGGTAATCCCTGTAACACATAGCCATTCTTCGGTGTCAATGTGATGGTTGCATCGTAATTTTTCCCAACCTCAAAGGTCGGTGTTTCAGGATTCCACTTAACCGAGCCGCTAAACTGAGCGGTGTCAGTAATGGAGCTGACAGGCTTCTCGCCTGCAATTGGCGCTGATACACCTTGAATGTTATATAGGTTGATCTTCTGCGAGCCCGTTTGAGCAAAGCTAGCTGAAACTGTATTACCGCTAATCTTGCTTTCTCCGCTTGCCCCTTGAATGCTCATCTTTGCGCCTGTCATCGTATAACCAGAAACAGGGGAAATAACAACATTCGCGCGATAAGTTGTGAGAGGCTTGAAGTTACCGAACTGATCAAGTGCGGGTGACCATTGAATGGTTCCCTTATACTTCTTGTCGACTGATACAGCAGTTGCAGGCTTATTGCCCGCTACAGGCTGTGCAATCCGAACGATCTCGTTAAGAGGTGTAGAATTCGCAATTGCTTTTGATGTAACGCTCTTACTGCCCTTGTAGTTACCTGTACCAGTGACCGTTAGCGTTACCTTCTCGCCCTTCCATGAAGCATCATCCAACTTGAGCTGATTGTTTGCGGTGTTGACAACTTTGCCATCAACCTTCCACTCATATTTCACCAATGCACCAGCAGGTGAAACAGAGGCAACCAACGTTTGACTGTATTCCGGTGCTACCGATGCAGCATTTTGTCCATTATTTGAAATGGTCAAAGCAACACTTGCAATGTTAGCACTGCCGATTACAGCTTTTGTATATTCACTCTTTGCAGTGCCGACGTAGTCGCCTGTTCCGTTTGCCTGAACGCGAATGGTCTTGCCAATATCGCCTCCTGTAACGGTATAGGTGGCACTGGTATTTGAGAAGGTCTGCGTACCAACCGTCCAAATATACGTCACGCTATTTGCAGGAATCGTTGCAGGTTTGAATACCGCAGTAAGCACATCACCCGCAACAGGATTCATATTGCTAAGCATTACAGATGTGATTTTCGAATCATCAACAACTGCTTTGGTTGCTGCACTTGTCACTGTGCCTGAATAGACACCGCTGCCAACTGCCTTTACCTTAATCGCCTTGCCAATGTATTCTTTCTTTGATATGTCAAATGCATTGCCTGAAACAGCTTGCTCGACATCGCCCACATACCACGTATAGTCCGCCGTGGCACCAGCAGGTTTGATGTTTGCATAAACGATTTTATTGAGCAAAGGCTCAGTATTATTAATCGTGACGCTTTCCAGTCTTGCCTTTGTAATCATATTGGTGGTATCGCTGGCGCTGCCCGAATAAGGGTCTTTGCCAGTGATTGTGAGTGTGATCTTCTTACCGAGTTCACGGGCCGTAACCTTGTAGCTGCTGCCCGTACCGATCACATCCTGATCACAAACCCAGCGGTATGTCACCTGGGCATTGTTGGGCACCACAATGGGCGTCAGCGTCGATCCTTCAAGAGGATCATGTATGTTGATCGTGACAGAAATAACTTGCTTGTCACTCACAACATCGTCGTCTGCCGTGCAAACAGCACTGCCGTCAAATTCACCCGTTCCCGTTACCTTAAGCTGAATGCGTTTTCCCACATCGTTTTCTGTAACGGTATAGCTTTCGGTCTGTCCCTTAACCACACCAGCCACAAGCCAGATGCAGTTAACTGATGCTGATGAAGGCATCACAACAGGGGTTAAAACATCACCAACAGCAGGCTTAGGCTTGTTTAGGGACACTGCACTGACCATGCGTGTGCCTGCAATTTCCTTTGTGCTGCACGATGCTGAGCCCGTAAAGCCATCCTTACCTTTTAAGGTTAGTTTGATGATCTGATCTATATCCGACCAGGTCACCTTATATGTCTCAGAATTTGAGACTTCTTGAGAAGCATTCGTCACTGGATTAATGCGCACCCAAACATAATCTGCCCTTGCGCCCTCAGGCACAATAGACGCTTCCAGTAAATCTCCGACTACAGGCACGGAGTAATTGAGCTTCGCGCTTGATATTCTTGTTGATACTGGAGCTATGGGTTCGACGGGGCTAAAATTAAGGAATTCCGTCATCATATAGCCCACATTACTTCCAATGCTAATGCGGCACCATGTATCACCCTTTTCCAAAAGAGTAACAGATGTGCCTACGCTATATAAGCCAATGCGTTTACCGCTCTTAGTGGTGCGCAGCCAAACGCCTTTCCCGTTTTTACTGGTGACGGTTGCAGATCCCACGCCAACAAGCGAACCGCCGCCGCCGCCTCCTGTAGTGCCGCCAAAGATCAGGAACTTGCTCATCATCCAGCCCACCGTTGAACCGATTTGAAGCTTGCTCCATACGCCGCCTTGGCTCATTACAGTTACCGTCGTCCCTACATTATATGTAGTAATGGCTCGATAACCTGTGCTAGGTCCCTCTCGCAGTCTAACGCCATAACCATTTGAACTGGTTACTGTCGCATACGAGTCCGCTACTGCAACTGTTGCGTTCATCGGCATCATGCCAATAAACAATGCAATAGCTAATACAATTGCCAACATTCGTTTTTTCATTTTTACCCCTCCATTACATATATAACAACAGCCGCATGGGTGATCTGCAACTGCCTCATATGATGTTCTCCACATCCTATTATATCCGCACTAAAATGTCTTGTAAAGCCAATTTGTTACAACTACGGCTATTGTTAGAGATATACTTGTAAACTTTTCAATTTCCATATGTTTTTCCGCTGTTCCTTACGTTACAATGATTACGAGGTTTACATTATATGTATATTGATGTTGCGGAACCATTGCCGCTTTACAATTATTACGCATTTGTTTCAAGGTAGTGTCAAGAATTATGCGCAAAAAGGTTTGCGGACCTAGTAGTTAGAAGAAATTATCCAGCAATAAAGGGTTCCTCGAGGGCAGCCTCTAGATGCTTCATGTTCATGTATTTCTTGCTACCCC
>JAAYIN010000039.1 GCA_012523405.1 Clostridiales bacterium | reverse complement strand
TATCAAATAAACCTAAGGAGGTCATCCTTCCATGAAAAAAATGTTTTCCCTATTCCTCGTGCTAATGCTGGCACTGTCGCTGGCGACCGGCGCAATGGCGGAAGAAACCATTGACTGGGCATCTCGCAGGCTTGACGAGCAGGTTACTCTGACGTTTATGATCGACCGTGACCAAAGTCTTGACGGTTTTGAGGCTATATTCAAGGATATTGAAGAAAAGCTCAACATCAAAACAGAACTTGAGCTCCGCCCCGGCGGCACGGAAGGCGACAATTTGGTCAAATCCCGCTTGGCAACAGGCGACATGGCTGATCTATGCGCTTACAACTCCGGTTCATTGTTCCAAGTGCTGAATCCTTCCGTATACTTCGTGGATCTGTCGGATCAGCCTTATGCAGACAATCTGGATGTATCCTTCAAAAATGCAGTATCCGTTGATGGAAAGCTCTACGGCATTCCTTCTGGCGCAACCCAGACCGGTGCTTGGATGTACAACAAAGAAGTCCATGATTCCCTTGGTCTGTCCATCCCAACCACATGGGACGAGTTGCTAGCAAACTGCGAAACAATCAAGCAGGCTGGCCTGATCCCCGTCATTGGCGGCTACAAGGACAGCTGGACCAGCCAATTGATCGTACTGGCTGATCAGCACAATATCGTTCATGAGTATCCCGAATTCGTGAAGGACTTTGATGCTGGCGTTGCAAAATTCTCCAATACACCGGCAGCTCTTCGCTCCTTTGAGAAGCTCAATGAAATCTACACAAAGGGATATATCAACGAAGACCTAAACTCCACATCCTATGACATGGCACTTGAGATGCTTGTCGAAGGCCAAGGCGTTTATTATCCGATGCTGTCCTTTGCGCTGAGCTATGTTGAGGAAAACTATCCTGAGCAAATCAATAACATTGGCTCCTTTGGACAACCCGGCGATGATCCTGATTATCACGGCGTATCCGTTTGGCTGCCTGGCGGCGTCTACATCGCCAACAGCTGCCAGAACGTTGATGCTGCAAAGCTCTGGCTCGAATACTATATCAGCCAAGAAGCGACCAATACATTGGCACAATACAGCAAGCCCACAGGCCCCTATGCTGTCATCGGCATGGAAGTTGACGTGGAAATGTACCAAGCAGCAATCGAATTGCAGCCCTTCTTTGATAGCGGCAATACCGCTGCTGCGCTAGAGTTCGAATCCCCCTTGAAGGGACCAAACCTGCCCCAGATCACACAGGAATGCGGCTCGGGCATCTCAACTGCGGTTGAGGCAGCTGAAAAGTATGACCTTGATATCACCAAGCAGGCTGTACAGCTTGGTATGACTGGCTGGGATTAAGCTTTTAGGAACATATTCACTAGGGCTGCTGCTTAGGCGGCAGCCCTATGCGTTGAGGTGATACTGATGGATAAGCGAATCTATTCTAAATGGCTGGTAGTGCCTAGTGTATTGGTATACGGTATATTCTTTTTGCTTCCAACACTGCTATCTTTCTTTTTCAGTATGACAATTTGGAATTTGACAGAGTGGCATTTCACTGGCTTTGATAATTTCCTGATGTTCTTTCGGGAGCCGTCTTTGCTCATCTCCATTCAAAACACACTGATTTATGCGGTGCTTACCTGTGTAAGCAAAACGATTGTTGCGCTGCTGGTAGCGATTATGCTCGCCACGAAACTACCAACGCGTAATTTCCTTCGCTCTATGATTTTTTTCCCGACGATCATTTCCACTGTTGCGGTGGGTATTGTTTTCTCTAGCATGATGCACCCCAGCCGCGGGCTGATCAATAGCGCACTGGCGGTCATCGGCATCCAAGGTCCTGATTGGCTTGGAAACCCGAACCTCGCGCTTTATTCCGTGATTCTCGTTGATCTATGGCGGGGTATCGGTATGGCAATGATGATCTACTTGGCTGGGATCATCGCAATTCCTGCAGAATATGGCGAGGCGTTAGCGGTGGACGGCGGAAATGCATTGGATAAATTCCGCCATATTACATTGCCTCTGCTTAGGTCCTCTATGAATTCCGTTATTATTCTCTCCTTTATCGGTGGCTTACGTTCCTTTGACCTGATTTGGGCAATGACGGGCGGCGGTCCCGGCTTTTCAACAGAGATTCTATCATCCTTGGTATATAAGCAATATATCAGCGGATTTTATGGCCTTTCCACAGCCGGGAATATCATCATGCTAGCGCTGGTTGCACTTTTGGCAATGCCGCTGCAAGCATGGCTGACCAAAAGGGAGGTAGAGCTATGAAAAACATCAAAAAAATACGGCTCACCCTTGCGGCAGTGGTAGCCAATATCGTTGTGCTATCCATCTATGCGGTGCCGTTTCTGTTTGTACTGCTCAACTCCTTCAAGGATAAGCGCGGCGCGTCTCAGATGAAGATGTCATGGCCTGAGGTATTCCATCCTGAAAACTACATTGATGTAGCGAATACCCCTGGCAGCAATCTATTCGTTGCGTTCAAAAACAGCATGATTATCACCGTAATGGCTGTTGTTCTCACAATTTTCCTTTGCTCGACGGTTGCGTTTTACATACAGCGCAGGAATGACCGCAGCAGCAAAATCCTTAACTCACTGCTGATGATCGGTCTGATGGTACCGGTTGCGGTGATGCCTACCATCTGGGTGCTTCAAGCACTGAATCTGTACCGCCTAAAGCTCGGTCTTGTTTTTGTGCAGGTGGCGGTCGGCATTCCGTTTTCAATGATGCTCTTTAGGAGCTATATCGCGACCATACCCAAAGAGATCGATGAGGCGGCGATACTGGATGGCTGCGGCACATGGCGATTGTTTGGAAACATCATCTTCCCTATTCTAAGCCCTGTGACAGCCACCGTGATTATCCTAACGGCGATCAATGTATTCAACGACTTTGCCAATGCATTGTACTTCCTGCCGGGGGCAGGCAATGCCACAGTGCAGCTAACGCTATACAATTTCATGGGTGCGTACTCCAACAAATGGAATCTGCTGTTTGCGGACATTGTGATCGTATGCATTCCGATGGTGATCCTGTTCCTGTTCTTTAACAAGCAGATTGTTTCAGGCATGACTGGCGGCGCAGTAAAAGGCTAAGCTTGCATGTATTCATATTAATACCACTAGCTTTGAATATATGGCTGGTGGGTATTTTATCGTTTGTGGATTTGATAAGGAGTTACGCTATCATCCGTAGTGTGAAAAATGAGAAATGAAGAGTAGTTCTTCATAGTCATTATACGTGCTTAGGTAATCCACAACGGATTCTATGCTCATAGGCTTCTCTCCTAACTGCTATCATTACTATATCAGAAATGATAAAAAAGATGGCTAGGCAGCCGGTTTTGGCAGTTGGAATCGCAGCGCAAATTTGTTATAGTAATGCCAAGAAAAAAACGAACAGAGAACAGAGGTGTAATGAAATGTCATATCATATCGATCAAATTTATACGATGTACGAAAAAGAACCAATGGGCGTGGACTTTGAGGTTCCATGCTTTTCATGGAAATTTGCCTCGGATGATCATGGACTATTGCAGGCAAGCGCTCGAATTTTAGTGGGCGCAAAGGAAGGCGCGAGTGACTGCTGGGATAGCGGCGAGATCATGAGCGATTGCTCGACGGGGATTAGCTACGGAGGACAGTCGCTGAGACCCTGCACGAGGTATTTCGTGACGGTTGAAACTACTTCTACAAAGCAGGAAAAAGCGAGCGCCTCTACATTTTTTGAAACGGGTTTACTTGATCCAAGCCTTGACGCTTGGGACGGAGCCAAATGGATTGGTGCACCTGAGTATTTCGTTTCCAGCGATACGATGGGTGTATTCGTGATAGAGTCTGAAATCACCATCAAAGACGGCATCAGAGCGGGTATTGTTTTTGGCGCGAATGACGAGCGCTTACTAAACAAAGAGCGAAACGAGTACTTGATCGAGGGCGAAAACTACATTCGCTACGAGATCAACCTTGAGTCCTCTCCTGCATCCCTTGATATCTACCGCGTCGGTTATCATCCAAACGATACGGCAGAGAAACCCTTCGCGTCTGTGCCGATTGAGGGCATCACCAAGGAGAATGCGCATCAGCCGCATCTACTCAAGGTGGAAGTGGTTGGCAACTGTGCCTACGCGTACATCGATGGCATATTGGTGGATAGCGAGCTAGCTAACCAAGGATATGTAAAGCCACGCCAGCTCAACCCTCTCTCAGACAACGATACTACCTGCTATCCCAGAATGTGCGAGGTTGGGTATTTCGCAGCCAAGGGAACGCATGCAGCGTTTGGCGGGATTACGCTTCGGCATTATCGCCAGCCATCCAATGTTTTTCGTGAGCTCGATATGGAGGAAGGCGTGGAACTGATTGCGCAGGACGGGGACATCCAGCGTGTCACAGACCCGTCCGTTCATTCGCTCCCGATGCTCAGAACTGATTTTGCGGCACATAGACCCATTAGCCAAGCAAGGCTGTACGTCACCTCAAGGGGTATTTACGAATGCATGATCAATGGCGAGAGAATCAGCAGCGATTATTTCCCGCCCGGTGCAAGCCAGTATGATAAGCACCTCATGTATCAGACCTATGATGTGGGCGGGTTTGTACATGAAGGCTGCAACGGCATATCGTTTCTTCTTGCGCCTGGCTGGTGGTCTGATGCACAGACCTTTGTGGTTCGCAATTACAATTTCTGGGGCGATAAGCCAAGCGTCATGGCTAAGCTGGTGATGACGTATCAGGACGGCACATCAGACACCACAGTGACCAGTGCAGATTGGCAGTATTATGGCGAAGGACCGTATGTATATGCAAGCTTTTTCCAAGGGGAGCACTATGATGCGAATCGGAAAGAGCTCTATGATCATTTTTCCTATCCTAGCTACTTTATCAACGGTCTACAGGATGCGGCGGTGATCCAAACCAGCGTCATGGACGAGTGGAACAACGCACCAGGATTCATGTCGCCATGGCCGCAGATGAACAAATCAGAGCCAAAGATCGTTGGTCACCACAATGCCCCTGTGAGAATTGTGGAGGAGCTGACAGCCAAGAGCAGAACTCAGCCCGCTGACGGCGTCTATATATACGACCTAGAGCAGGAGATCGCAGGGGTGCCAAAGATCAAGTTCCATGGTGAAAAAGGAACGAGAGTGGTTCTGCGCTTTGGCGAGAGCTTGTACCCTGAACTGGAGGAATATGGCGAGCTTCACGGCAGGATGCTGCAAGTGAACCTGCGGGATGCATCCAGCACCGATATTTATATCATGAGTGGGGATGATGGGGGCGAGTGGTATTCACCGCGCTTCACATTCCATGGATATCGATATATTGAGATCACAGGGGTGGAGATTCCGCCTGAAATCACGGACGTGAAGAGCTATCAGCTATCAAGCGTTATTCAGATCACGGGGAAGATCGAAGTGGATCATGAATTGCTGACGAGGTTCATCAAGAATGTCACCTATAGCCAGCTGAGCAATTTCATCAGCATCCCCACCGATTGCCCTCAGCGAAACGAACGATTGGGCTGGGCAGGCGATACCCATGTGTTTTGCAAGACGGCTACCTACCAAAGCGATGTACGGTTATTCTACTATCGATATCTTGAGGCCTTTGCGGATTTGCAGGACGGCGATGGCAAGTTCCCTGATGTTGCGCCTTTTGGCGGAGGCTTTGGAGGCATCACCTACGGCAGCGCGATGCTGCTGATGTGCTGGGAATTATACCAGCAGTATGGAGATGCGCAGGTCATTGCGAAATATTATCCTGCGATGGAGCGCTACATGCAATACCTGATAAAGAAGGGCTTGCCCGGGGATGTCTATGCAGGACCGCTTGGCGATTGGCTCTCAACGCAGGAAACCGATAATGCGCTGCTATGGAATGCCTTTTACGCAAGGGATACGTCACTCATGAAGAAGTTTGCCTGTATTCTGGAAAATGCAGCGGACGAGGAAAGATATCAAAAGCTTGAAACAGAAGCGAAGGATTATTGGAATGGCACCTTTGTTGATTGGGAAACTGGAAAGACAAAGACGGTCTCTGGCGCATCTGCTGATACCCAGACCAGCTATTCACTCCCTCTCAGCTTTGATGTATTCCATCCTGAGCTAAGGGAAAAGGCGTATGCGAATCTTGCCAGCAAAGTCAAGGAAGACGGCGTCACCGTCACCGCCGGGTTCTTTGGATGCGGGAATTTAAACCCGTCGCTCAGTGCAGGCGGCTACCATGAACTAGCCTATGAACTCATGACGCAAACGAAATTTCCTAGCTGGCTCTATCCTGTGACGCAAGGGGCAACCACCATTTGGGAACGCTGGAACAGCTTCACAAAGGAAAAGGGTTATGGGGGTCTGAACGCGATGAACAGCTTCAATCACTATTCGCTGGGCTCGGTACTCAGTTGGCTTTACGAGTCCGTCCTCGGCATTGTGCGCGATGAGTCCTGCGTTGGGTACAAGCATTTCTATCTCAAGCCCAACTTCCATGGATTTGGAAAGGTATCGGGCGGTACCGAAACGCCCTATGGAAGAATTGAGAGTGCCTACGTGAAGGAGGGGGATCAGATTCGCTACAGATGCGTCATCCCTCCTAATGCCACGGCGACCCTCATCCTCCCGCAGGAAACAAAGACCTATGCAAGCGGGACATATGAATTTGTACTGTAAAGATTGACCGTTTCCATACATGTTATCGCAGAAATCATCAAAGCAGCCTCTTTTTGAAGCTCTGGCGTGATAGCATCATATTTCAAAAGCATATCAAAATGCAAACGCATAGGTGCTTTTGCGGTCATTGCCCCTATGCGTTTAAAACAGACCTAAAAATCCTTTTTTCTCATAAGGCTCGGTCTTGATGGAAAGAAGCTTGTAGCCGCCTTCTTCAAGTGCCTTGCGTAAATCTTCTTGATAGAAAAAGATTTTTTGATGGCAGAGTTGACATGACTTTCGCACATTCCGCACGTCATACCATCGATTTTCAGCGTGATTTCTTTCAATTTACTTACCTCACAGTCTTTTCTTTCGCAAATGAGGTTAGCGATTGCTAACTTCATTTGCTATTATATCACTATATTCTAATGAAATAACATAGTCAATAAGATGTTGATTTATTGTATTGACAAATTGAATGATATATATCACTGCTATATTTTGCGTAAAGGAGAGTGAAAAGCATCAATGGATGAACTGTCAACCAAGGGAAAATTCCAATTGATTGGCAAACAGGAGTTTCTGGAAAAGAGCTTCAATGGTGCTTCCCTGCGTGAAATCGTGAAGAAATCAGGGTTCACCCTTGGCGCATTTTATGGCTATTACGCCAATAAAGAAGCGCTGTTTGTGGATATCGTAGGCAAAAAGGCGGATTCTCTGTACAATCAGTGTCTAGCGATCCATGATCGTTTCTTCCAGTTGCCAGAGGGGGAGCAGCATGAGCAGATGCAGGATGCATCAAAGAGCAGTCTGCTTCGGCTGATTGACCTGCTCTATGAGGATCTGACTGTTTTTGAATTGGTGTTTTTTCGCTCGATCGGCACTCGCTATGAAGATTTCTTGCGGCGTTTCATCGATATTGAGATTGACGCAACCAAGAGGTATATTGCGGGGCTGAACCACCAAGGGTATAGCTTGCAAATTGATGATGAAGTCGTGCACATCTTAGCCAGCGCGATGTTCTCTGGGATGAGGGAAGTGGTGGGTCATCATATGAACAAGGAAAAAGCAACCGTATACATTGGAAAATTAAGTGAGTTCTAAAGTGCCGGATGGGAGCATTTATTCAGCAATTGACTATGCCGTAGGAATACGGCAATTTTTTCGCAACATGGGTTAGTAGAAACTAACCCACTTACAAACACATCAATCATGAAGGAATGCCTTAGTGAACGCAACTAAGAAAAAATCAGCTGTAAATTGGCTGATGGAATGGACATCGCCCCATATGAACGGCTATATCTCGTCGGTGGTTTTGGCACTTCTAGGCGTCGTATGCAGCATTGTGCCCTACTTCGCCATCTCAAAAATCGTCGTAACGCTATTATCAGGTGGAAAGGACTTGGGACAGTACATAAGATGGATTGTCATCTGTGCTGTGTTTTGGATAGTGCGTTATGTGCTGCACAGCATCTCCACCATGTTTTCCCACAAGGCTACTTTTTCGGTCATCTCTGAGGTTCGCCGCCGCTTGACTGGCAAATTAGCGATACTGCCCATGGGCAGTATCCTGAGTACCCCCTCAGGTGCACTGAAAAACATCATTTTGGAGCGGGTGGACAGCATAGAAACCGTATTGGTTCATATTGTGCCCGAGATGACCACAAATCTGATGGCACCGCTAGCCATTGTGATCTACTTATTCACCATAGACTGGCGCATGGCACTCATATCGCTCATCACATTACCTCTTGGGCTGATCACCTATATGGGCATGATGGTTGGCTATGAGGCAAAATTTGCGAACTACGTCACAACAAATAAGCATCTAAACGCAACATTTGTTGAGTATATCAATGGCATCGAGGTGATTAAGGCCTTTAACCAGTCTGCCTCCTCCTATGATAAATTTTCGTCAGCTGCTGCCTGCAACGCTTGTGACAGTGCTTCCCTTTGGCGGTTGGTTCTCCATGGGCGCAAGCCTTTCCATGGAGCGTTTTATCCGGATCATCATACTGTTACTGGGCATTATGCCCCCATTATCACAGCCTTTTCCAATGCGGACGATCTTGGCAAAGTCAGCACGGTAGTTGGTGATATAACTGCGGTACTGGATCAACCTGATCTGGAGCGTCCAGAGCAGAGGGTACAGCTTAGCAATTACGAGATCAAACGGACAAACGTTGGATTTGGCTATAACGACACACAGGTGCTCCACGATGTGAACCTTCAGATCACGCCGGGCATTGTTACGGCATTGGTTGGTCCTTCGGGCAGCGAGAAGCAGCGCATTTCCATCGCACGCGCAATTCTAAAGGATGCGCCCATCATTATTCTGGATGAAGCAACCGCGAATGTCGACCCTGAAAACGAGAAATTGCTTCAGGTTGCGATCCATGAACTGACCAAGAACAAGACCATCATCATGATCGCACATCGCCTGAAAACCGTTCGTGATGCAAATCAAATCCTTGTGGTGGACGGCAGCAAAATCGTGCAGCGCGGCACCCATACAGAGCTGATGAAATAGGGCGGCTTGTATTTCGATTTCATCGGTATTAGAGAGAAAGCCGTTGGCTGGAAGCTTGGGCAAGTGGGGTAACTTGGCAAACGGTCATCGCCCCTCATCGATCATCGATGAGGGCCTTCCAGCTTGCGATTCTTTGGCGGCTTGTAAAGGAATGACAGCATATTGGTTGAACAAAACAAAGAAGAGTAACATTTTATTTGTATGCAGACTTTTACACTCGCCGCGACTCTATATAGTGTATTGCAATACAAATTTCGAAAGTGAAGTGATTTCATGGAGGCCAGACAATGGCAGGATGAACGCTTTGTTGAAGCACTCAAGCTGCATCGCAGTGCGATGTATCGCGTAGCTCATGCAATGCTACGATCCCAAACAGATGCCGAGGATGCAGTATCGACTGCCACGGTCAACGCATATCAACATATTTCGCGTTTGCGTTCTTGGGATGCAGTCCGTCCCTGGCTGATGCGTATCACGGTCAATGCATGCAATACAACGCTGCGAAAACGGAAAAGAGAGATCCCTTACGATACTCAGTCATATCTTGAATCAACTCAGGTTTATCGAGATGAAACGCCCATTTGGATGTATATCGAAATGCTGCCGCCAGCCTACGCCTCGCTCATGCAAATGCGGTATGGCGAGGGTATGTCTTTGGATGAGATTGGTCAATCGCTTTCTCTATCCAAAGGCACGGTATCCTCAAAGTTGACTCGCGGCAAGCAAAAGCTACGGCAAATCATGGAGAAGGAGGCGGATTTACCATGACTGATCACGAGCTGTTTGATCGGATGCAACAGGAATCAATTCCCTTGCCGAATGGATTCAACGAGCGGCACGATCACCTCCTTGATTGCCTAACAGGACAGGAAAGGAAAACCAACATGAAAAAAATCATTGTAATTGCATTAGCGGCAACGTTGCTACTGGGCAGCATCGCCTACGCAGCCACACATATTGATCTGGGAAAACTGATTTTCGGCAACAATGATGCAACCGTCCAGCAAACGTCCTACGTGAATACAGAAACGCAATATGCCAAAATAACAAAAGTTACTACAGGAAATGGCTCGCGCGGGGATTATCAAAGCAGTACCCTTTCACCGCTTTCCCTGCAGGAAGCCTATATCACAGACATTACTGCATTTGTGGATGGCACTCGTTTGGTTATTGGTTTTGCCAAATCCGACGTCGGCGAGAAAGTAAACTTTTCCTGCGATGGATTCTTCGCAAACGATGCACCACTTGCCGGCGGGCTCTTAGAGAGTGATGAGGTATTCTCGCTGGATGCGCAAATGCCGCCGGAACTAATCGGCCAAACATTGACCGTTACCTTGCCCCTTCATCTTCACGAGCAGGGACAATCGACTGGCTATCAGTATGTAACCTTCACAATGGCAGGCTCCGAGGTGCAAAGCACAGCTACATTAACCGCAAAGCTCAGTGACCAGCTGATAGTGACGCTTTTGCAAGGATCATTATCACCACTAGGATTGCGGATTCCCATGCAAATTGAAAAGGGTGCGTTGGTAAGCTGGCTCAGTGACTATCAATGCCTAGTAGACGGAGTGCAGGTCAATGACGCTTGGCAAGGCGGCACAGATATGGCAACAGATGTCCTTTTGCTGTCCGTTGATGAATTGCCGACTTCTCTTTCCATTCGTGTCAGTTGGCAGGAAACACAGCAGCAAAGCGTCTATGATTGCACAGGTGAAGCTGTGTTTGATCTGCAGACAGCGCAGGTATCCATCCCCATTATCCAACGTGAATTTGGGTATACCTTGCCGCAAGCAGCAAGCCAAGAAACCAACGACTCCGAAGTGATTGTCTACGATGAGCTGGCAACGCCGCAAACCTATATGCTAAAACCAGTGACGCTGACCGAGGAAGAACTATTTGCATTAGCAAAGGACATCATCCCTGAAAGCGTGTTTGAAACAGCCTATCGCTATGGTGGGAATAGCACAGGTGCGCTTTTCTACACAGATGCGTCTATGACTGAGTTCGTAGCTGGAGCAAGCTATGAAGCAACCAGCCAAATATTTACGCTCACGGGTTCAGGTAATGTGAGTGACAATTTATTAGGAGATGTGGATGCACCAAATTGCACCATGACAAAAACAGATGCATGGAACACCACCATCACATTTATGGAGCGCTTTGGATATACCGCGGATGATCTGCGTTTGGAACGCGTTGAAGCTTTTGTAGCGGACGGGCGCGGCGGATATTTTCTCTATCTGAATGTACTGGACGGCGGCACACCTCGCTTTGTAAGTCGTCAGGCAGGTGCAGTCACGCAATGGCGTCTCATCATGAACGAGCAAGGTATCTTTGATGTTAATGGGCGCTTATGCATAATGACGGACGCCACGCCTCTGGCATCGCCCATCGCCTTAGCGCAAGCACAAAGCCATATGGAAAAAGCAGTAGCCAATGGTGAGCTCAGTGGCATACCATTAGCTTACGAAATCCAAGCCATTCGTGCGGTCAGCATCGCCTCGGATGAGTGGTGGAACGCTGACAGCCAACTGATTCCTGCTTGGGAGTTCGATTTGGTTGAGCCGCAAGATGATTGGATTTATCAGATTTGCGTCAACCGAATAACGGGCGAGGTATTTAACCCAAACGATCAAAAGCCAGTCGCCATTTTTATGGCACCCTAGCTGACTGTGTGAAGCCTCAAAGCATGTCATGATGATAAAATGACATGCTTTTTTGTTGTATGCCCGACAAGCGTTATAACTAGGTGATGAGAGCTCAAGGGGCTTGGCCGTAGGAACTATTAGCCAAGGACAAGGGTGCGTGTGGTCGGGTGAGGCACAAAGCTCTAGCCTCACCCGATTTGATGTTAATTACTGTCCCTGATAGGTTAGCAGGGCGTCATTAGGGAAATGCGCAACATATGTCTTGCCGCGGTTAAGGTATATTTGGTTGCCTTGATCATCAAGGAAGATCGTCGGTGAGGACTCGCTCTCACGTACCCAATAGCCTGCAATATAATGCCCTCCGATAAAGAAGTCCGCATTGCCCATGCCCATTCCCGGTATAGCAACTAAAAAACCACTGGCATTCATGGGCTCGTATTCCATGCGCTGAATAATGACATTGCTAAAAGACATCTGAATTTTGCTTTCTGCACTTAGGCCCTTGGAAGATGCAAACATCATCGATGGCTGATCTCCTGTGAAGCGAAGGTACTGCCCCAAGGATTCATCATATTTGAAATGTGAAATATAGCTTTGATGCCCCCAGTCAAGGCTGACGGTGGCTGCAGCATCATATCCCTCGCGATAAGGGCTGGAGTCCGTGAATAAAAAGGGTGCGGCAGTTGAAACAGTCCCTTCGGGGACTAAGCTGCGGATGCCAACAAGATGAATATCCATGTTGTTTGGAGCGCCTAGGCCATGGACACGGCTCTTGAATTCGTCGGTATTATGATCATAAAGATCAAATGCCAAACCTGCGCCATAAACGCCATTGCTAATGAGCATTCTTCTGACGCTTTTCGGGTTATCCGTTCTGACGCATCCGCCAAACACCACGCCGCCCTGCCATTCCTGCTGGAGAAGAACGATAGGCTGACGAGCTGAGCGGACGGCTCCGACGCTCTGTGGCTGATTCTGTGCAAAGCTGTCGCTAAATAGGGCAACAAAACGTGTTTCCCCTCTGGCATTCAGAAGGCTTTCATAGAGGAGATCAGCATGCGCTGTGCCCCAAGACGCTTTATCGCCTGCGCCTGCTAGTCTAAATTCCTTATCTTGCGGGGTGCTGATTTGCACCAGCATGGGCAGGTAGCGTTCACCAGCTGCCGCTGGAAGCCCTGTGGTGGGGCTCTGGGCTAAAATCATCGGGTTTGCAGATAGCTCGCCAACGGGCTGAATGCCACGATCAGAGACGTTTTGCAAGACGTTTCCTTGGGGCACTATGGTATAGATGGGTTCTGTTTGCACAGCCAAAGCAGGGAGTGCACCAAAGAAAACCACAGATATCAGTAGCAGTAATATGAATTTTTTCATCATTCGTACCTCCTCGTTCTTTTGGAATCGTGTATCCGCTATAGATATGTCTTTTGAGGGCGATAACGTTACACAAGGATCAAAAATTATTATTGATCTTCCCATTGGAGCACCAGCATATGTTCGGAGTCCATGCTCCCGTCCGCTAGCAGCGGTGCTAGTACCATTTTTTCGGGCCATAATTCTCTAGGAATATATTCTGTTATAATCTCTTCCACTATGAAGGGCGAAGAACCCCCATAAGAGGATAGCCGCCTCTCCTGCAGGGGTGTTCCATCCTCTGAAAACAGATACAATTCGAACTGACTAGCATCATTTGCTTTATCGGGGTCAATCGCTTCGTAGTGCACCTGCAGGAGCGCATGGATCGGTGAAAACTCGGCGCGCACGACCTCCACTCGGATATGATCCCAAACAGCACTGGTGTTTTGCATGCTTCGTGCACTGCTATTTGAACTTGTGGTGTCCAGCGTGAAGGGTATCTCCAGGCGTGTTCTGGTTTCCAAATCAATTGTGCCAATGGGCATGGTGACGGTCATCGTGTCTTGAATATCGATTTCGTCATTGATATTAGCGGCAAGATAGTAAAGCATTTCAGCTGGTTCCTCGCTGGGCAGCTGGTAGATGTCCTCAAAGAATAGATCCTGTCCATCCAGCAACAGATAATCACAGCAGCCGATTCCGTCTAGCTGCGCTGCGGCAATGGAGGGTTGCCAGAGGTCATCATCCGATAGTGCCGCATTGGGACGCGTATCCCTTAGGGAATAGACAATTCGCAAGTGATGCCCGTCAAAGACGGCTTCCCGTACACGGAGTTCGCAATGCTCATAGCTAGCTTGAAATAGATCGGTCTGAACAAGGGATTGTGCCTCGTTACTACTTACCAGCGGCAGCGACAGCATCAAAGAGGGGAACGAGAGCACCCCCGTGCGGAACGCCCAAGCCAATCCGCCGCTTGCCAGTGCTAATAGCACCACCAAAAGCGCGGCAATGAGAACGATTTTCTTTCTGAGTCCGCCCTTGTAGCTGCAGGTTTGCTCGCAAATTTTCGCCCATACATAGGCGCGATTGGGCGCGATTTCCTCATCCGAACGCTCGTCCAGCGCATGAAGGGCCTCTGTAAGCAAGGCGGTATCCATCCGCTTCGCAGGGGCAAATAATTCCTGCTCGCAGATGGCAAGCAACTCACTTTGTGAGTAATAGTCATTAATGCCAGCGCCTAGGGGATGCAGTGTTTTTCTTTTTTTCATCATAATGAACCTCCTGCATTCATTCCAATCATCAGCAGCGATACAATACACAGGAATAGTTCTTTGTTCAGCAGTAGCTTCTTTTTAAGCCTTGATATGCGCACCCGCACATTGGTTTCGCTCATATGATAATCCTGCGCAAGCGTTTTGGCGCTTTCGCCCTCAACGCAGTATCGCAGGAAAAGGGTGGCGTCACTTTCCCCCAGTAATTTGATTAGCAATGCTTTGCTTTGAGCGCCTTGCACGAAACTCTCCAGTGGGGGAATGGTCGAGTCTGCTATATCAGGCCGATCATCCTCGTCAAGTGAGAAAAGCTCACGCCCTCGCTTTCTGCCTAGCCTTCTACATTCGTCCATCAAGCAATGACGAAAAGTGACCACCAGCCATCCGGTCGGATTTGCATGTCCCTTTAGCTTTTGTTCGTTTTTCCAAGCTAAAAGAAATGTTTGCTGAATCTGATCTTCGATTATCTCTGCCTGTGCATGGGACGCACCAAAGAATGCACGTCCGATTCGATAAAGCAGGGCATAGTGATCCTCAAACAAGTCGGAAAACCATATGTTACCGGTCATTGCTGTCCCCCCATTTGCTCGTGACGGTTTTCCGTCCTCATTCGTTTCAAATGTTCTGTTCCTATGGATATGTCTTTTCAAGAACAGAACGTTACATAGAGTCAATCGTATGTCTTGAGAACAAAAACATTGTAGCATATAATATGGTGTTTTTCGTTTGATTTATTGGATTGTATACTATGAACTCACGGATTCTTTCTTTACCAAATATCTTTGCCATGATACAATAAATTAGTCGAGGCTAACGGCGGCCGTTGGAATTTTGGCAGAGAGGGAGCACGACGTGAGCAATACAACGAAAACGGTGGAACCTATTGATTTACAGCAAGATAATGCAGGACTTCACGGTTGCTCGCCAGAGTATATCAAAGCTGCTATTCGCTGGTTACAGAATAAGAAGATCGCGCAAATTAGGATTCTCGGCATGTCTATGCAGGCGTCGATGGCACTTGCAGCCGCATCTCTTATGCCGGATATATCGCTTGCCCGGGCCTTTGCTCCAAATGACTTCATCCCATGGGGATGCAAACAGGCCAGAATTGACGTAGAACAAAAACTGACTACTGCCATTGAGAACTGGTAATCTCAATGGCAGTAGTCAGTTTGTATTAGTAGATTAAATGAATGGGGTAATCCAATGAAATATACTGATTTTAAGGTGATCGAGCACGGTTTCGCGGGGCATATGGCAGAGCCGGACGGCGGCTTTGATCGTGCGGTCATTGTCATTATGGGCGGCGAAAAGAGCCTCATTCAGGGGATTAAAATCGCAGAGAGATTTGCCGAGCATGGCATTGCTGCGCTATCGGTCTCATGTATCGCAGCTTTCGCGCCGATAAGAAGGCATGCTTGGGGGCATCAACCGAATCGGGAAAAGAAATCCTGAGCTGGATTCGGTAGCAGATCGCTTATAGCAGGCTACAGTGATAGCCAACTACCGCTCATTGGGCAGAATGGTGGGCGGTATTGCTCAATACCGTAATCTTATTGGAGAGATTTCGGGTGAAGGAAACCTTCCCGATGACTTTGTAAACGGGGTAGATATCGGGCATGGTTTCCATGCGGCTGTGATCGGCTTGAAAGGTGAAGCTTGGCGCCAATGGCTCAAGCTCCTTGCCTGATTTAACGCCCCAAGTGAATTTTGCATTGCTTGCCTTAATGGATTTTTCCTGCACTTTGCCTGCAACCATTGGCGACATAATCTCCAGGAACACAGTCGCGTTTTTGAAATGACTGTCAATAATCTGAAGGATTTGCTGAACGTCTTGCTGGGTCAGGTACATCGTCAATCCCTCAATGATGACCAGAACCGATTTGTTTTTAGCCTTGATTTATTCCATTGTGGATGCTGCGATTTGAGGTATTTGAAGATCGTTCCCGACATCGAGAGCCAGATCGTTTTTTGACTGATGCTATACTCTGTTTGAAAATCCTCCTACTTCGTTGCCCTTCGACTTGGCCACGGAATGCAGCGATTGACTTGCTTTTTGTACTGAAGATATTCTTCTTTATATAAATCAGCAAGCCATTTTTCCTCTGTGTATTTGAGCAGCACGGTCAAAAAAGCCCAGTAGAGAATGGGAAGAATCAGCAACAATGCATTGGTGCTGAAAAGAAGAACCCCTGTGCAAGCTAGCGTAATTGAGGTATAAATCGGATTGCGCACCACGGCGTAGACCCCTGTTGTGACCAGTTGATTATTCCGAATATGCTTATCAAGCCGTGACTTGAAGTTTGCACTCACCCATAGAGTGACGCCTTCAATGAGAAGCAAAATGCCGATTACGATAAATGGGATTTTGAGTGCCTGTATTTTGAATGGCTGCATAAAGTCTAAATTGCTTAGATAAACCGCTCCAACCGTCATGGCAACTATGATCGCGCTGTAGTATGGCCCTGGACCTGTAAAGGATAAATGCGCTGATTGTTTCTTTTTCATTGTGTACTCCTTTGAGTTGATTGTCACTGATTAGCCCATGCTAACTTACATTATTATACTCCCCATTCTACTCATATTGCAAGGTGATAGACCATAGAAAGATAATCTTTCTGCAATGAGGGCATATCATCATTGACGCATATGCTTTGGATACGTTATAATCATCCTGTAATTGAATAACTGTAAATAAGGTGCCCCGATAACGGTTCGGGGTGAAAAGGGAAGTCGGTGTGAATCCGACACAACAGCCATTACTGTATTTGGCG
>JAAYIN010000038.1 GCA_012523405.1 Clostridiales bacterium | reverse complement strand
GATCCCTTGGTGGTGAGTATCAAGCAATAGTGAAGTATATTCATTATTGCTACATTTATGTGGGGTGATTGCCACATGATCGGCCATAATCGTACTGGGAGACACTATAATTATATGGATAATTCTCCAAATTGCAATAGGTAAATCAGATAGTTTCTGCCACAAAGCGCGCACATACACCACTTTTAGCAAGCGATTGTCGAGGTAATATATAGCAATTTCTGATGTAACGTAAAATGTACCTCATTATATCGTATACCACCCCATTGCGTATACCACATGTGGCCTTCCAGCGATGTTTGAATCTATTGGAAAACAAAATTTAAAGTTTCCAACATTTTACAAGAATTTTACCGAAGTATTGCGTGGTTTCTTGCCTATTTGATATGCCGGCTGCCCGTTCCCTCCTGCTGCAAAAGATTATCCCATCGTCATCTCCCCCTGCATAATAGACGAGCAGTGTTTGTCGTTGGTTCAAATCTTTTCATTGTTTACAAATCCTACTGTGTCCATTTGCCATTTTTGCTTAACATCTGAATACCTACCCACTACATCATGCTGCCCATTCCTGTATAGGATCATGCTCCGAAAGACGCAAAGCGCCGTCCCCTTCTTCATTGCATAAAAAAAGCCATGCCCGTCTTTTGGGCATGACTCCGCTGATTACAAATCGTCATTTTTCAAGGCGAATACCGCAAAAGCACGTTTCCATGATCTTTCATTGCTCGCAGGGCATGCCGCTTTCCACACACACCGAAACAAGGATAATATCGTATCAATGCCGCGCGCTGCGCTGCCCCCATTGCATCAATTTTCCAGTAATTGATTAGAGCAAAAAAGCGGAGGAAAGCTCGTTTTGATGGCCGAAGCCCGAGCTTTTCCTCCGCTTATGAGTGAATGATTAGTCAGCTAGGCGCTTATAGCTTTCGTACTTAGCCATAGCATCTGCTTCGTTCTTTGCGAACAGATCCTCTGCAACATCGGGGAAGAGCTTTGCCAAAGAAGCGTAACGAACTTCGCCCTTGATGAAGTCCTGATAGCCGCCCTGAGGAGCCTTGCTGTCCAGGGTCAGAGGGTTCTTGCCCTGCTCAACGTTGTCAGGGTTGAAACGGTAGAGGTTCCAGTAGCCGCAATCAACAGCCTTCTTGATCTCTGCCTGTGCCTGACCCATGTTGATACCATGGTTGATGCAGGGTGCGTATGCGATAACCAGTGAAGGTCCGTCATATGCTTCTGCTTCTGCCATAGCCTTGATGAGCTGTGCGGGGTTTGCACCCATTGCAACGGTGGCGACGTAAACGTAGCCATAGCTCATTGCCATCATGCCAAGGTCCTTCTTCTTTGTGCGCTTACCAGCTGCTGCGAACTTCGCGATGGAGCCGGTGGGTGTGGACTTGGAAGACTGGCCGCCTGTGTTGGAATATACTTCGGTGTCAAGAACGAGGATGTTGACATCCTGATTCTGTGCGAGTACATGGTCAACACCGCCGTAGCCGATATCGTATGCCCAGCCGTCGCCGCCGAAGATCCAGAAGCTCTTCTTGGTGAGTAGGTCAGCATTCTCGATGACTTCACGAGCAGGTGTGCAAGCTTCGCAGCCGCAGATTTTGCCGTCTTGGATCCACTTTTCTTCGTAAGGAGTGCCTGTCAGATCGATGCCAGCCTTGCATGCAGCAAGCAGTTTCTGTCCGGCAGCCTTGGATGCATTGCCGTTACCCATGTTGTCAAGCCATTCCTGACCGGCAGCCTTGATATCCGCTGAGCAATACTCAACAGCGATCAATTGGCGAACGGTATCAGCAAGCTTGTTACGGCGCTGGGTGATTGCTAGGTTCATGCCGAAGCCGAACTCAGCGTTATCCTCGAACAGGCTGTTAGCCCATGCGGGGCCGTGACCTGCATCGTTGGTGGTATAGGGGCAAGTAGGTGCGCTGCCGCCATAGATGGAGGAGCAGCCTGTAGCGTTCGCAACGATCATGCGATCGCCGAACATCTGTGTGACAAGCTTAACATAAGGAGTCTCGCCGCAACCTGCGCATGCGCCGCTGAACTCGAAGAGGGGCTTGAGTGCTTGGCTGTTTTTCACAGTAGCAATGTTCTGGATGCCCTGTACTTCAGGAACGGTCATTGCAAAGTTCCAGTTTTCCTCTTCAATTGCCTGAGAAGCTAGGGGCTTCATTTCAAGCGCAGTCTTCTTGGAGGGGCAGATCTGTACGCAGTTGCCGCAGCCTGTGCAGTCCAAGGGGCTAACCTGCATACGGTATTGCATTCCTGCAAATTCCTTGCCTGTTGCCTTCTTGGTCTTATAGCTTTCGGGTGCGTTTGCCATGACTTCCTCGGAAGCATAGATAGGACGGATGCAAGCATGGGGGCAAACCAAAGCACAGTTGCCGCACTGGATGCATTCGTCAATCTGCCACTCGGGAACGGTGACTGCGATGCCGCGCTTCTCGTACTTGGTGGTGCCTGTGGGCACGATACCAGCAGGATCAAATGCGCTGACGGGTAGGCTGTCGCCTTCCTGTGCGAGGATGGGAGCAACAAAGTTCTTGAAGTACTCGGTGGTTTCCATCTTTACGGGTTCTGCGCCAGAGGTGGCATTAGCCCACTCAGCGGGAACTTCGATCTGCTGGATACCTGAAACAGCAATGTCGATTGCATCCCAGTTCTTCTTAACAATGGAGTCGCCCTTGTTGCCATAGGTCTTTTTCGCATAGTCCTTCATGTAGCCGTCAGCCTTGTCATAAGGGATGACTTCTGCAAGCTTGAAGAAAGCTGCCTGCATGATGGTGTTGATGCGGTTGCCCATGCCAACCTTGAGTGCTAGATCAGTAGCATCAATGTTGTAGAAGCGAGCGTTTTTCTTAGCCAAGATCTGCTTCATGGAAGCAGGAAGCTGTGCGTCCATTTCCTCTGCGGTCCATTGGCTGTTCAGCAGGAACACGCCGCCGTCCTTCAAAGAGGAAACCATGTCATACTTGGTGACGTAGCTGGGGTTGTGGCAAGCCACGAAGTCAGCGGAGTCAATCAGGTAGGTGGACTGGATGGGGCTATCGCCGAAACGCAAGTGGCTGATGGTGATACCGCCAGACTTCTTGGAGTCATAGGAGAAGTAGCCCTGTGCATACATATCAGTGTGGTCACCGATGATCTTGATGGAGTTCTTGTTAGCGCCGACGGTACCGTCAGAGCCAAGGCCGTAGAACTTACAGCTGACTGTTCCCTGAGGAGCAGCATTCACCAATGCGCCAAGCTTGAGGCTGGTGCCGGTGACATCATCGTCGATACCCACGGTGAAGTGGTTCTTCATTGCGCCATCGTTTAGGTTGTCATAAACAGCCTTGACCATGGTGGGGTTGAATTCCTTGCTGCCAAGGCCGTAGCGTCCGCCAACAACCTCAACATCTGTCATCTTTGCTTCGTATAGCGCGGTGCAGATGTCTTCGTATAGGGGCTCGCCAAGGCTGCCGGGCTCTTTGGTGCGGTCAAGCACAGCAAGCTTCTTGCAGCTTTCGGGCAGAACGGATAGGAAGTGCTTTGCGCTGAAGGGACGATAGAGGCGAACCTTGATCAGACCCAGCTTCTCACCGTTCTTGTTGAGGTGATTGATGGTCTCTTCGATGGTTTCGCAGCCGCTGCCCATAGCGATGATGACTTTCTCAGCATCGGGAGCGCCAACGTAGTTGAAGAGCTTGTACTCGCGGCCAACCAGTGCGCTGACCTTGTCCATGATCTCTTCGACGATCGCGGGAGTTGCATCATAGAACTTGTTTGCAGCTTCGCGGTTTTGGAAGTAGATGTCAGGATTCTGAGCGGTACCGCCCTGGTGAGGATGCTCAGGATTCAAAGCGCGCTCGCGGAAAGCCTTGATCTTATCAAAAGGAGTTAGTGCCTTGATGTCTTCGTAATCGATCGCATCAATCTTCTGTACTTCATGGCTGGTACGGAAACCATCAAAGAAGTGCACGAAAGGTACGCTGGACTCAAGGGTTGCAAGGTGCGACACAAGTGACATATCCATCGCTTCCTGAACGCTGTTGGAAGACAGCATTGCAAAACCGGTCTGGCGGCATGCCATAACGTCGCTATGGTCGCCGAAGATGGATAGTGCATGTGCAGCAAGTGCACGAGCGCTAACATGGAATACGCAAGGCAGCAGTTCACCGCTGATCTTGTACATGTTAGGGATCATCAGCAGAAGGCCTTGGCTAGCAGTAAAGGTAGTGGTTAGTGCGCCGGCAGCCAAGCTACCGTGCACAGCGCCTGCTGCGCCTGCTTCGCTCTGCATCTCGCTAACATGAACAGTTTGGCCAAATAGATTTTTCAGCCCCTTAGATGCCCATTCATCAACAACTTCCGCCATAGTGGAAGAAGGAGTGATGGGGTAAATGGCAGCCACATCACTAAATGCATAAGAAACGTGGCTTACGGCGGTATTGCCGTCAACGGTTATTTTTGTTGCCATTAAGTGTTCCCTCCTAGAAATTTATAATTGAAAACCGTTCGTACGTTTTCGCATGACAAACAAACGGAAATTTCCAACAGTTCTATTATAAGGAGTTCCCAAATGCTTGTCAACCGCTCAAGGGCATGGATCATCGCTATTTTGCGCGATTTAGCACGCTTTTTTCTGCCTTTGGTATAATCAAGCATGTGAATGCATATATGTTTGTGATTTCCATTTTGCTGGAAGCATCATTCCTATTTCTTACCTGCTGATCAAAAACGCATTTGTTCATAATAAGTGACAATCAATTCGCTTTGCAATGCATAATTTTACATATTTCATTAAAATATTGTTTAAATATTGTTTTATGGCAACATTTAGGCCATTTCATTCGTCTAATTATTATGACAAGAATACTACAGACAACGCTTTTCTGGGAGAGAGGGATTTCATGCGAAGCATGACCATATTCAACTATCTGCTGGAGGCAACGCTGTTTGGCAGCATCCTAATACTGCTGATCTGTGCCTTACGCTACTTTTTCAGGGGAAAACTAGGCAACCGTTTCATTCATATCGCGTGGCTTCTGCCCGCGCTTCGGATAATGATCCCTGCATCCTTGCCCAACCCCCTGATGGATCAGCTGCGCCCCACGCTATCAATCGATGCGGACGCAAGACCCGTGGCAGACCAGATCAGAACGCGGTTCATCGATACGTTTGTGGAGCAGACCGCAGCCACCTCCGCCATCAACGCAGAAACCACCAGCCCCATCTACAACTTTGCCGTGCAGACCCATCAAGGGCAGACGGGCAAATGGGTGCTGGTCGCATACTTCATCGTCATGCTTGTGATATTGCTATGGTTCATCTATTCGCATCACCACATCCGTCAGCAGATTATGCGCAACCGCGTAGCGGAGTTTGAAGGGGAAACGCTCGATACCTACAAGCAGCTCCTTGAGCGCTACGGCGTGAAGCAGATCCCCGCTTATTTCGTGGATCGTTTGCCCAGCGCATGCCTTGTCGGCGCGCTGCATCCCTTCATTGCGATTCCTCAAAGCACTCACCAACAGCACCTCCCCCTCATGATCGCACATGTGATCTGCCACCAGAAAAACCATGATGGCATTTGGCGGCTGGTAGGTCAGGTATGCTGCGCGCTCCAGTGGTTTAACCCGCTGGTGTGGATGGCAGCGCATACAGGGCGCATCGACGGCGAGCTGGCGTGCGATGACAGGGTCACCTCAAAGCTGGCGGATTTGGATCGCCTCGCCTATGCCAACGCGCTGGTGAGTACCTCCTCCGCTGAGGCCGAAAACAGCGCACTCAAAGAAAAGCGGCTTAAGGAACGAATCGGCAATGTGATCAGATTCCCAAACGTGAAAAGATGGACCGTTGTCCTCACCTCTATATTCGCAATCGCCGCGCTGATCTTCACCTTTGCCACCAGCGAGAGCTCCGCCTTGCCTACAGTGGATGAGATTCCGACCGTGAGCTGGGTTGCCGCCCTCACCAATATACCTGACGCGGAAAACGCGGTCGCCTATGCGAGGCGGTTTCTGGAAAGTCCGTTTGTGGATGTATCGACCGATGTCATGGCATTCTCCGCGCAAAAAGACGGCGATCAGTGGATCGTGAAAAGCACGACCCCCAATCGCCTTTTGCTTCGCTTCAGCACGGACGGGCATATCTATGAATACGACCTGCTCAGCGAGTTGGATGTCGTCGATTTGGCTGACTATCCGTCCAATCGGCGCAGGTTCAGCCGCAGCCTCACCGCCTATGTTCAGCATTTTTGCGATGCGCTCTTGCCCCATGAATGCAACTGGTCGGGCGTGACGACTGCCGATGCGAACCTCAGCGGACAGCGGCTGGTCAAGGGCGAGCTGAAGGAAAAGTCCTCGGGCGCTGTGCACTCGATGATCATTCAAATAGAGCCAAGCGCAAGGGTGCTCAGCTATCACGCTTATCTTCCAATGGAAGTTACGGCGGAGTAGTGGTTGTATTATGATGTTCTTTACCTGTGAGATGAGGTCAGCGAAGCTGCAATGCTTGTACACTATGGAAGCCAGCTACGCGATCGTCTGCCTGTGAAATAAAATGAGCGAAGCTCCGGAGAAGCCGCATACGATGGCTTCGGTCACTACAAACGATAGCCAAACCCCTGTCATCCCCAGCCATGCGCTCAGCCCTAGGACCGCAGGGATCAGCACAATGCTGCTGCGCAGGAGGGATATGAGCATCGCCTGACTTGCTTTGGCGATTGAGCTGAGGAAGGCCGCCGCTACGATATTGATGCCCGCAAAGAAATAGCCCACAAAGTAAATTTTCACCCCTTGTGCCGCAATGGTCGCAAGGGTTTTATTTTGCTCGCTGTTAAAGAAGGCGACAATCTGGTCTGTGCAAAGGAAGATGAGCGCGTAGAGCGCAAAGGCGAGGGCAATGGAGGTGGTCAGGCAATAGCGCAGCACCTTCTTCGCGTCCGCTTGGTTGCCCTCTGCGTAGCACTGGGTCGCGAGGGGCTGGGTGCCCTGCGCAACGCCTGTGAAGATGGCGGTGACGATGATGGCCACATTGGCGATCACGCCGTATGCCGCCACGCCTACATTCCCCTCAATCCTAAGGATGATGAGGTTAAAGGCAAACAGCGCAATCGCCGATGCCATCTCCCCAATGAAGGAGGAGAAGCCAAAGGAGAGGATTTGCAGAATGCGCCTTGCCTTGATTTTGCATTTGGCGAGCCGAAAGCCATGGGGCTTGCGCAAATGCAAAGACAATATGGCCAGGCTGACCAGCGGGGAAAGCCCTGTGGCAAATGCCGCGCCAAACATGCCCATGCCAAGGGGGAACATGAAGATATAGTCAAGCGCGACGTTGGACAGGCTGCTCACCAGCATCGCGATCATGGCGAGCTTTGGGTTATGGTCGTTGCGAATAAAGGCAACCATGATATTGTTGAGGATGAACAGCGGCGCAAAGCAAAGCACCGTTTGAAGGTAGGTCTGGGTCATGGGCAATGTCTGCGCATCCGCGCCAAGCAGCGCCGCCAGCGGTCTTGAGAAAAAAGCGCCGATCACTACCAGCACAGCCGCAAAGCCTGCGCCGATCACAAGGGAGTGCACAAACGAGCGGTTTCCCGCGCCTTCGCTCGTGATCCGCCTCATGGAAAAGTCAATCGAGCCGCCGATGCCGATCATCAGGCCAATGCCGTTCATCGCCGTAAAGATGACGATGGAAAAATTCAGCGCAGCAAGCCCAAGCGTGCCAAGCGCCTGCGCGATAAAAAAGGTGTCCGCTAGAATATAACACGACAGCCCGATCATGCCCATCACGTTCAGGCTCACATATCTCATAAAGTTTTTGCCAAGGTTCTTCATTTCTTTTTCCCTCCATAGATAAAAGGAGCCTCCGCACTTCTTCTAAGACCTAATGAAGTGTGGATGGCTCCTTTTCGTTTACCCGGTGGCAAACGGTTTTGCGTATTCTATTGTGACCCCATAGGATCATGCGCAGTCAAGACGATTTGATCGTATCCCCTGAGCACTCGCAGGAAACGCGCAAAAAGACAGACACAGTCACGTGACGTGTCTGTCCTTTTGCTGTCAGTAATTACTGACGATGTGCAGCAAAGCACTCGCTGCAGTAGATGGGACGATCGCTTTTGGGAATGAAAGGAACGGTTGTAGCTGCACCACAAGCGGCACAGGTCGTTTCATACATTTCACGGGGAGCGGCGGCGCGGTTTGCCTTGCGTGCAGCACGGCAGTCCTTGCAGCGGGTTGGCTCATTCTGGAAGCCTTTTTCAGCATAGAACTCCTGCTCGCCTGCGGTGAACACGAATTCTGCACCGCAGTCGCGGCACACCAACGTCTTGTCTTCGTACATGATTGGGTATCCTCCGATTCAATGAATTGTGCATCCGGCTGACCTGGTTTTTTCCCCCACACTCGCCGACAGGAGGGTCTGCTCATCGCTTTAGCGCCCTACGCGCCCTCTCTCGCCGCTTAGCGGCGGTCGGACTTACTTCTAGAACGCGCTATGCTCACTGATACTTTGATCAGCTTACGTGGACCGCTTCGCCCGCGTCTGGCATCGGCTTACAACCACAGACCCGAATGCAACGAACACATTATAACCCCACGTAGCAAAAAAAACAAGCAATATTTACTTCTTCGCAAAGAAATAGAGATATTTTAGACATTATTGACAGAATCTATAGTGAGCTCCGTCTTTTTCCTAACTTTACAACCCACTTTGTCTGTGTTATGCTAATTTTGTTTAAATATAAGGAATGCTGTAATTCTGCGCAGGATTGTTGCGCGGCATGCACCGGAGGTTAATATCATGGGTTTGATGACCATCTTTTCTTTACTGGGTGGCCTGGGGCTTTTCTTATTCGGTATCAAGGCGATGGGCGACGGCCTAGAGCTGGCTGCCGGCAATCGCATGAAGCGTTTGCTTGAAATCTTAACGAGAAATAAACTCATGGCGGTGCTCGTTGGTGCACTGGTGACGGGTGTCATCCAGTCCAGCAGCGCGACCACCGTTATGGTCGTTGGTTTTGTCAACGCGGGGCTGCTCTCCCTGAGCAAGGCCGTCGGCGTGATCATGGGTGCCAACATCGGTACAACCGTTACCTCGCTCATGCTGTCTGTGGAGCTGAACTTCGGCATGCTATTCGCTGCTTTTGGCGGCATCTGCATGCTGGCAGGCAATCGCTCCTCCTTCAAGCTACTGGGACAGATCTTAATGGGCCTTGGCATCCTGTTTGTGGGCATGGACACCATGACCGCAGCCATGGAGCCGCTGCGCGACTGGCAGGGCTTCCGCGACCTCATGCAGCTCGCTACCAACCCCATCCTTGGCGTGCTGGTCGGTGCAGGCATCACAGCGCTGCTTCAAAGCAGCTCGGCGAGCGTCGGTATCCTGCAGGCACTGGCAGGGGCGGGCGTGATCAGCCTGCAAGCCTCGCTATTCATCCTATTTGGTCAAAACATCGGCACATGCGTCACCGCACTCCTCGCCAGCGTTGGTGCAAACCGCACCGCCAAGAGGGCTGCCATCGTGCATCTGCTCTTTAATGTGATCGGCACGGTGATCTTCGTCATCATCGCCGTCATCTTCCCCTTTGCAGAGCTTGTGCAAAGCCTCGCAGGCGACAACCTCAGGCTGCAAATCGCTGTATCCCATATCATCTTTAATATTTCTACCACCCTCGTGCTCCTGCCGCTATCGGGCCTTTTGGAAAAGCTCGCATGCATGATCATTCGCGGCGAGGATGCGCGAGAGGAAGGCAAGCATTTGCTTTACTTTGACGCCCGCCTATTCTCCACACCAGCCGTTGCAGCTGAGCAACTCTTCCGCGAAGTGCAGCGCATGGCGGACATCGTCATGACCAACTACCAATTTGCGATTAAATACTTCGCTGATCCAAAGAAGCTTGATCAAGCGGATTTTGAACACCGCGAGGACGTCATTGACTACCTCAACGCCGAGATCACCCAAAATCTCGTTGAGCTCAAGGGCATGAACATCAGTCAAAGCACAGTGCATTTGGTCGGTTCGCTGTTCCACGTTGTCAACGACCTTGAGCGCATCGGCGATCACAGCACCAACATCATTGAAATCAGCAATTCCAGAGAGAAGGAAAAGGTCAAGTTCTCCCCCAAGGCTGAGAACGAGATTGAAGAGCTCTCCTCCATCGTTCAGGATATGCTTGAAAAGAGCATTCACATCCTCAAAAATCAAGTCACCGACCCCAACCTCACAGGCGAGGTGATCGCGATTGAGCGTCAGGTCGATGACCTATCCGAATCCCTTGCTGCTCACCATGTCAAGCGCGTCAAAGAAAAGAAATGCACCCCCAGAAACGGCATGCTCTACCTTGACATGCTCAACAACCTCGAGCGCATCGCTGACCACGCGGACAACGTCGCGGCATCGGTTGACAAGGGCGATCACAGCGGGTATCTACTGTGGTAACAGGCGTCGAAAAAGCTCGGGGCTGTCGCCCGTTTATTTCTTCGCCCGATCTTTTCCGACGGTTTTGCACAAATCCCTTGTTCGCTAACGCTCAGGGCCTGGACTACGTGTAGGGAACCCTTGCTTCGCAAGGTCCCCAAACCACCGGGGCTATCGCCCTTCTATTGTCGCTGGTTTCGGATTGTTGATCAGAGGGGTGCGCCCCTCCAATACCACCTTCAAGTTTTTTAACAGTCTGAACCGCCTCCTGCATTGATAGCAGGGGGCGGTTTTTGAGCATTGCAAAAACGACTTACCCGCCAATATGGGTAAGTCGTTTTCATTTGCGTTTTTAGATTTTATTTCAGCGCTTCTGCGTACAGGGCATTGAGCTTTGCAATGAACTCATCCGCTGACAGATTGCCGTTGGCATAGCCCTTCACAGCTTTGTAGGCATCTACCCTAGGCAGCACCGTAAAGCTGAGGTAGGGCGCGACATTCTCGCGAAAGGCTTGGGCGGCTTCGGGGGAGGTCATGCCTGAGTACTCCCGCGTTTCCTGCGCCTTTTGGACTTCATTCATCGTGTGTTCATCCCATTGATAATACGGCATCAGCTCAAGCTGACTGACAATGATGATGTCCAGCATCTCGTCATAGGTCATTCGGTCGTATATCGATGTGCCGACATCCAGCATCGATGACCTGTAACAGATGGCCAGATAATCCAGCGCCTCCGCCAGATGCTGTGTATTGGCATTGATGACCATAACGCCAAGCGATGCGCTAATTTTCTGATTTTCGCCCAAACGGAGGTTGATATAATCATGCTCAAGGCTCCCGCTGCCGCTCTGCACGTAGCACATGCTTCCGTTATCGCCGAAATTTTTCTTAGGATCGCTCTTGAACGCTTTCATGATCCGATCAATGTCATCAAGCCCCTCACGGAACATCGGCGTATCAAAATTCAGAGGTGTACTTCCATCGTAGACTTCATGCGCGTACAAATCAATCAAATAATCCGCGTAATAGTGGATTGACGTGCTGCTCGTCAGCTTGCCGATATCTGTGTTAAAGCAAGTCCCCTTGCGGGTTTCCCTTGGCAGTGCCATGTAATCAACCGCAAAGGTAGCCAGCTCGCTGAAGGTGGAAGGGAGATCAGCGTCGGTAATGCCAAGCTGCGCGCGAACGTCTCGCTCATTCCCCTTTCCGTCCGTAACTTTGTCCACAATCTGTAGCTGCATGACCGCGGCATGAAGCCGTGTCGGCAGCGCAACCATTCGGCCGTCTACGGTGATCGCCTCCTGCACTTTGGGGTACATCATGTCAAACTTCTCTTGATATCCCTCTTGCGTTGATAAATCCAGAAGCGGCACTGCCTCCGCAAGTTTGGCAAGATCGTAGTCGGTTGCATAAACGTATGCTATATCCCAATCCCCGCCCATCAGCAGGTCCTCAAAGCCAACATAACCGTTTTCATCCGTTGGGATTTCCACATCTTGCGCCGCTCGATCAGGGTATATCAATTGGTACTCCAGCGTATTGACACCATCGAATGCTGTGAGTATGTCTTCTGCGGCATCCTCACCCACCGCGATATTGCCTGTCAGCAGGCAGAGGGTTAATGTAATGAGTAGTAATCGTTTCATATGGTCATTCTTCCTTTCAAGGAGGGCTTGTCCCTCCCTTGCAGTTTTTGTCTATCCTTATTCCATTTCCGCCACGAGAATACGCCTTGATCATTGCCCGCGAATTCCTGTGGTGAACTCTCGCGCTGCATAGCGGCGGGCGATACGGCGCGCTTGCCCCTGCGAGGACGTAATCTCATCTCCTGCCATGGTTACTCTCCTTGGTATTGCTGAGCTCTTACACCTAACAGACGCACGGGGATATTGTTTGATTGGGAGAATAAAAAATATCGTTCGTCGGGCAACAAAAAAAGGGCGGCCTAGATAACCGATGTGTTATCAGAGCTGACCCTTTTGGAATGATCATCTTTTCGGTTAGCCGTTCATGCTGCCGCCGCCCGGCAGGGGCGAATGGGTTGGGAGCGGCTCTAGCGTGGAGTCTGTTGTTTGGGGTTGATCCACCACGCCATTGTTTTCATCGATACCCACATCGATGGTGGGCTTGGGCGCTAGGGTAATGGATGGCGCGCTGGTGGTCGCTGGCTGATCTGTCAGCCGCTGGATCACAAGCTTGGGATATGCGATCACATCGTCCAACGTGTCGGTTGCCCATAGCACGCCCACGGCGATCAGCAGCAATAGCAGCAGCGCAAGTAAAATCCAAACGCCTGTGTGCTTCTTTTTCTCGGTGTACATTGTTTGGGTAGGCACAGGCATGGGCGTTGCCATGCTCGCGGTCGGCACCGCATCCTCCGCCATATGCTCATCATCCTCGGAGTAGCTTTGCAGCGGCTCGCTACCCTGCTTGGGGGATTCACCCATGGACTCCCAAAACACATTGAGCGAGGTTAATAAATCCATCTCGTGATTGGCAGGGGCGAGCAAGTCGGATTTTGAATCGGTGGGTTTGGGGCTGGATAGCAGCATAGGCTCGTCCCCAGCTAGAAACACGGGCTCGTCTTGCTCGGGGAAGATATTGATATTGTCTTCCAGCTGCTGGATGAGTGTTGGCTGGGGTGATGTGATCTGCGGCGCACTGCATTGCAATGCGGTACTTGTTGTTTGGGCTGATTCGCTTAATGAGATGTGCGAAGCTCCTAGGACGACGGATTGATCTTGCTCGAGAATTTCCTTGATCACCCCGTCCACATCAAATGCCGCAGAGGCGATGCGTCTGGATGAGGGGACAGTGGACTTAGGCAGTTCGTTGGGCGTATATGCCGCAAACTCCTGATCCACAGGCGCAGCAGGTGCGCTATCTTGCGTGACAGACGATTTCTTGAGCAGCGCATCATGCGCAATGGGACGCAAAAAAGGCATGGATTGACGCGTGGTGGACGAGCTGCGACGTCCTTGCGCTACGATCTCACTTTGCATGGCAAGCCCTCCTCATTTGTCATTTTCACGCCATTATACCATACTTATGCCATATATAACCATATGTATTTTTTATGATGCATAATATGCCGCTGAAAAATACTGCTTCTTTTTTTGTTTATATCCATTTTGGGCATAAAAACAGGCGCAGCGAACCCGCACCTGTTTTAAAAGGATCAAAAAGCCAAAAGGGCTGTATCATAAAGGAACGGATATAAACCGTATTAATCAGGCGGTTACACCGTTTGCGGCACTTTTGGACGAGTGGGGAAAGGAGAAAGGAGAGCAGATATTAACAACAATATCACTATACCAACAATTGAAAAGGAGGTCAATCCAATGCAGACACCGACAAAGGGCAAGGCTGAAAATCGTAACCTCAAGCCGTTGCACCTGACAAAGCAGATTGGACAGACCACCTACAAGGTAAACGTCCATTTTAGCGTAACGAGCAAGGAAACAAAGAGCGATAAAATCATACGCCTTATAGAAAACGAGGCGGTAAATTAATGTTAAACGCCCATAACGACACCTTATCGCAACAGCTAAAACCGAGTGCCGAATGTTTATGATATTATGTGCGAGGAAACGAGAGTAACACAGCGCACAAGGGCACAGGATATGGCGTTATAAAAAGCAAGGCGTCGGGATAAGTTTTAACCTACCCCGACGCAACCACTAGGCAATCAGCGCAATAGTTCATCATAGGTTGTGCCTAGCGCGTCCCTGATGGCGCGTAGCTGTGTTGCCTGAATATGCTGAATGCCACGCTCAATTTTCACCAGCGTTTCTCTTGTCATGCTCACACCTTGAAGCTGTAAAAGCCTAACAAGTTCGGTCTGCCCAATGTTTTTGCTTTTTCTTATTTTTCGTATATTCGTTCCAATTTGTATATCATCTTGCTTAATTTTTTGTTCCATATCGCACCGCCCCCACCTGAAAATAAAGAACCGTTTTCAGTCCATTTACTATTTATTTTATGCTGATAGTATGTTACAATGGGACTGATACTAGTCCTGTCATATGGTAGTAGATTTTTGGGGAGGTATGCCGAATGATAAATAGCGTTTTCGCCTGTTGTTTCACAGGACATAGAAATCTGCCAGCAAAGAAAATCGAAAAGATTATTCTGAACCTTGACCGTGAGATTGAGAACCTTATCGCAAAAGGTATAACGGATTTTATATCTGGTGGTGCTATAGGCTTCGACCAGATAGCTGCTTCTTTGATTATTGCAAAAAAGAAAATGGGCAATGCAAAAATCAAGATGAATTATGGAACGAGAAACAAAAAATGTTATACCGAAAATTATTGATTGAAGCGGACGAAACTATTTATGTTTCCGAAGAATACAATGCCTTTTGCATGAAGAAAAGAAACAACTACATGGTGGAGCAATCAGCCTATTGTATTTGTGCATTGTTGCAAGAAAAAAGCGGAACAGGTCAAACTGTCCGTTACGCAAGGAAGAAAGGCTTGCATATTATTGATGTAGCGAGATGACAAACAGATAAAACACCACCGGAAAAAAATAGCAATCAAAAAAGGGAGTGCCGCATGGCATTCCCTTTTTGTCGATCCGTTCCGCCTATCCAGACAATCAATGAACGGGTAGTATTTTCTGCGAAAAGCTCCACCCTAAACCACTAACTGTCTGGATTTTTGCTGTGCCATTGCGTTACCGACAACGGGGAACAGGCAATAGCCATAATTTTCTCCATAAAAACCAGAATACCATAACAGCTAAATGTCGACATTTAGCGTTTTTGCAGCCTGTAAACCGTATGGTTATAGGCTTTCGTTACGCTTAAAACCCCATTATGGGGGTGGTAAGGTTTTTTATCTACCCACCCCAAAAACGCCTGTCAAACGGCGACAAGGGCATATTTGACGTGCTTTCCCCGTCTTAGAAAAGTTCCTCTTGACAAAAACCCTAACTGCTTATTCCTTGACTTGCAGCTTGCCGTCCACAATGCCTGTGATCTTGGCAAGGGAAATGACGCGATAGCCTAGGTCTTGGAGCTTTTGTCGACCAGGCTGGAAGCTCTTTTCCACGCAGATACCCACGCCGATCACTTCGCCTCCTGATTGATTCACAAGGTCGCAAAGACCCTCTGCCGCTTCGCCATTGGCTAGGAAGTCATCCACGACAAGCACCTTTGCGCCCTTGGGGAGATACTCCTTGTCAACGCGAATGTGGTTCTCGACACCGTGGGTGAAGCTGTATACGCGGCTTTCGTACACATCTCCTGTGACGTTGCGCGTGGGGCTCTTCTTGGCAAAGACAACGGGGATGTTTCCGCACGCCATCGCGGTGGTGATCGCTGCCGCAATGCCGCTAGCTTCGACCGTTAGGACGATCTCGGGCTGATACTCCAAAAACGCATCAGCGAAAGCTTGTCCCATCTTTACATACAGCGCTGTATCCAAGCGGTGATTGAGAAACATATCGACTTTGACAACATCCGTACCTACGCCTACGCCCTGTTTACATATCGCTTCGACCAATTCCTTCATTTCAGGATGTCCTCCTCTGCTAATTGAAAGAAGCTGCCTCGGAGCATCATCCTCGGCAGCTTTATGATGTATATACTATTGTAAGCTTTTTTAGATTAAAATCAAGCCCTCGCCAACCTTTAGCGATGCAAGAATGGTTCCATCCTCCACAGCAATGCTGCGATCGCTGTACAAATCATGCACAACCGCTACCCCGCCCATGCCCTTTGGCATCATCACGCGCTGGCGAATCGGCTCAAGGGAGGTGTTGATGAGGCAGAGCACCTGCTGCTCGCCCTCTTTCCTGATGTAGGCGTAGAGACCGTTTTCAAAGACAGCATGGGTCTTGTAGGAGCCAACGCGCAGCGCAGGCACGGCTTGGCGAATGGTGGCAAGCTTCTGATAATGCCTGTGGGTGAGGTTGTTCTCGACCTGATCCCAACGCATTGGGAAACGGCAATAGGGGTCGTCTCCGCCCTCCATGCCGAGCTCATCTCCGTAGTAGATGATGGGCGTGCCTGGGTGGGTGAACTGGAAGAAGGACGCTGCATGCAGCATGCGAATGTCGCCGCCCGCACGGGTACGAACGCGCGCGGTGTCGTGGCTGCCAAGGAATGTCCATAGCACGTCCTGAGTGCGCTTGGGATAGAGCATCAGGGCGCGATTGATCGCATGATCGAATTTCTCGGTGGAAATCTTGTGGAAGCAGAAGCGATTCCAGATGTTTCGGCTGAGCACGTAGTGCATGGTCGAATCGAACATATCGCCCTGTGTGACCCACTCGCGGCTGTCGTCCCAACATTCTGCAATCATGAGGCTGTCGGGGTTTTCCTTCTTCATCATCTTGCGGTACTGGCGCCAAAAATCAGGCCAGACCTCCGGGCTGACATCCAGCCGCCAGCCGTCAATATGGCATTTGCGCATCCAGTAGTTGCCCACTTCAAGAAAATACTGAGCGCAGCCCTCATTTTCGAGGTTGAGCTTGGGCATGTAGGGCCAGTGCCCAAAGGTCTGGTAGCCGCATTCTTCGGTGTTGTCAAAGAAGAACCAGTCGTAATACTCCGAGTCCTTGCCCTTTTGCTTGGCATCGACAAAGGGCTCAAAAGAAGTGCCTGCATGGTTAAACACGCCATCCATCACGATGCGCATGTCATTTTTATGCAGCTCATCACAAAGCTCCTTGAGATCTTCCTCCCTGCCGAGCAGGGGGTCAATCTTGAAATAATCAAAGGTGTTGTAGCGGTGGGAGCTGTCGGATACGAAGAGCGGGGTGGTGTAGACCATCTTCACGCCCAAATCCTTCAGATAAGGAACGGCCTTGATAATGCCGCGAATGTTGCCGCCGAAGCGGAATTCGTTTTGCACACGGTCGCTCGTCCATGGCTCAATGCCGTCGCTGTCATTGCCCTCTTTGCAAAAGCGGTCGGGGAAGATCTGGTAGCCAACGCAGCCGCGCGCCCACTCGGGCATGGGCTCGGTGGGATAAGCATAGGCAAAGGCGAAGGCTTCGCTGATGTCCTCGTAGGCATCTGCGCCGGCATGCAGACCCGCTGCATCCAGCTTGAAGGTCAGCTCGTCGCTTTGAAGGACGAAGAGATATTTGAGGCGAAGATCGCGGGGCTCAAATATCAACTCATAAAAATCATGCCATTCATCCTGATAGGCAATGCTCATTTCATGATCCTGTGCGATTTGGAAGAACTGAGGATAATCGTAATTGCTTGTGACACGAACGATAACGCGGGAGAAATCGCCTTTTGCCGTCTTTAGGCGCAGACAAACGCGCCCGTCAGGCATGGCGTGACGATACTCCAGCCATGGCATATGATATACAGCCCCAAAATGAATATTGCGCATGATGAACGAAACTCCTTTATGAATCTAACGAATGATTATATGTTACGCTTTCCCGCTCAATGAGCGAAAAGGGTACTTCAATTGCAGTTGGTCCATCAATCTTATCCTTGAGACGGTCGAGCATCAGCGTCATGGCACTGACGCCAAGGCGGTAGGGGTCAACGTCAAAGGAGGTGAGACCAGGGGTGTGGTAGCGACCGGATTCGGTGTTGTTAAAGCTGATGATGCTGACATCGCTGGGCACGCTGAGTCCCATGGTGCTCAGGAAGCCCGCAAGCCCGATGCTCAGGGCATCGTCCATGCTAACAACTGCGGTGGGGCGATCGTCGGCTTTGAAAATAGCACCTAGAAGGTCGCTGTCGGTGTTGTTTTGAATGAATTGGCTGGGAACAACCCAGTCGCGGCGAAACTCAATGCCCGACTCCAAAAGAGCACGCTCGTAGCCGCGGCGGCGATCAACGGTAACGATGTATTGCTTGTCATAACCGATGAGCAAAATGCGGCGATGCCCGCGGTCGAGCAGATATTGGGTGGCGGTATAGCCCGCCTTGATATTGTCGGTATCGACGTAGTAGCATTCCTTGGCGTTTGGCGGACGACCAATGACCACGACGGGGACGCTCACGTCCTCCTCGGGGCTGTCCTCGGCGGCGAGCACAATCAACCCGCTCACATATCCGCTCTCCACAAGCTTGCTCGTCGCTTCCTCAGCCGTTACGGCATCGCTGCCTGTTGCAAGCAGCATATGATACTTCCGCTCCCCCGCCACATGCCCAAGACCCTGCAAAACGGCAGGGTAAAAAGGATGCCCAAGGCTCTGCTCGGCATTGCCAGGAAACACGATGCCGACGATGCGGCTGGTTCGGCTGACAAGGCTGCGCGCCATTTGATTGGGATGAAAATCCATCTCTTTGGCGATTCGCTTGATTTTAATCCGCACATCTTCGCTGATGCGGGGATTATTATGAAGCGCTCGGCTGACGGTTGAGGGCGACACGCCCGCTTCCCTAGCGATATCTTTAATCGTTGTTTTCATGCGGCATGCTCCTTGTATATGTTTAAACAGAAAACGTGCAAACGTTTGTACTCATTGAATCATATCATATCCGATTCAATATTGTCAACTGCGGGTTGTCACGCATAGCAGGTTGAAGTATAATAGAGCGATTGATAAAAGGATGGTACGTGGTTAGATGGTGAATTCCAAACAGATGAAGAGGCCGTGGTTGCGCGGCATTTTGAGAAATAGCTTGATACTCGTTGGCGGGATTGCAGTTGGTTTTTTGCTGCTGCTCGCCGTTTATGCATTGCCGGTGGATAGGATGGAAGATAACGTGATGCTCTCGCTGCCTACGTTTGACGGCACATGGGGCTCGGGGGAAGAATCGTATGAGCAGCTGCTGAAGGGCTACCGATCCACTCAGCTGGATAACTCAACGGACTCGCTGATGCTGCTGACGGCGATCAATCGGTCGGATGAACCGCTGACAAAGCAGGTGGCTAATGTATACGCGTATACAGGAAGCTCGGGGCTGCCGTATCTCACCCTTCGGGAGATGGGCGAGGCGGATTTTGATAACAGCCAGAGCACGGCAAGGGCAAGGTATTGGCTTGGGTATCTGGTGGTGCTCAAGCCGCTGCTGATGGTGATGACGTATATGGATGTCCGCATGCTCAATATGCTGGGGCAGGGCGGGCTGGTGCTGGCGATTATCCTGCTGATGCAAAAGCGGGGGCTTGGGAGATATATCGTGCCGTTCGCGGTGTCGCTGGTGTGCCTGTCTCCGATTGCCATGCCGTTTTCGATGCAGTTTTCAACTGTTTTCTACGTGTTTGCTATCGCGATGGTGCTGATGCTTTGGAAACCAAAGTTCGCGGAGGAAAAGATCGGCATGTCTACGTTCTTCCTGCTCATCGGCATGATGACGAGCTTTATCGATTTCCTCACCTACCCCATCGCATCGTTTGGCATGCCCTTTTTGCTGCTGATGCTGCTACGGAAGGATAATGACAAACAAGCGAAAACCTTTGTGCAGCTTGGCATTTGGTGGGTGGTTGGATACTTTGGGATGTGGGCTGGAAAATGGCTGATCGCGGGGCTGTTTGGCGGGGAGGAATACTTCTGGTATAACCTGCTGTCCACGATTGACACGCGGTCATCGATGGAAAGTGCGAGCATCCCGCTGTCGTATATGGACGTGCTTGGGAGCGTGATGAGCGTGTTTGCCAAGAAGCCCTATCTGCTGCTGGGCGGCGGGATCGCGATAGGCTGCGGGGTGTCAATGTATCGATCACGCGGTAACCGCAAAGTCCTAAAGCCATCCTATGCACTGCTGATGGCACTGGTGTCTGTGCTTCCGTTCCTGTGGTATCTCGGCACATCCAACCATACGTACAACCACGCGTTCTTCACGAGCCGCGGATTGATCGTGACGGTCTTTGGTCTGCTGTGCTTAATCACAGGAGCAACGGAGCAAAAGCAGAGAATCGAGACGAAGTAAGCAACAATTGAAATACATAGAATACCCCAGAAATGGCTGGAGAGCGAAGGCTCTCCAGCCATTTGCTTTGTGCAAGATCATTCAGTGACAAAGTCACTCTTAATACATAGGAACACATCCCAGCACAGTTCAAGGTGACGAAGTCACTCTTGACGCACATACCCACATCCCAACACAATTCAAAGTGACGAAGTCACTCTTAATACATAGGAACAAATCCCAGCACAGTTCAAGGTGACGAAGTCACTCTTGACGCACATACCCACATCCCAACACAATTCAAGGCGGTGAGCCGCTCTTGACGCACATACCCACATCCCAGCACAGTTCAAGGCGGTGAAGTCACTCTTGACGCACATACCCACATCCCAGCACAGTTCAAGGCGGTGAGCCGCTCGTGACGCACATACCCACATCCCAGCACAGTTCAAGGTGACGAAGTCACTCTTAATACATAGGAACAAATCCCAGCACAGTTCAAGGCGGTGAGCCGCTCGTGATACGCAGTGGGCGAAGCCCATAATGGGTCAAGGGTCCAGACCCTTGCGGGGGTGCAGGGGGTAGAACCCCCTGCAAGCCCTTACAAGTCGAAGAGGGAGCCTATGATTTGCATCTGCTCAAGACTGAGACCGGATGCATCGGTGGCTACTTTGAAGACAAAGGAAAGCATGCTCTCCTCACCAACGGGTAGGGCTACGACGAAGGTGTTTTGGGACGGCAGAGCATATCCAATGAGGTCGATGTCGTTGATGGTGACCTCGCCCACTTGGGTAACGTCGGCGTTGTCGTCAAGGAATACCATGAGGGCGTCAACGGTCTGATACTGCATGTAGACGTGCATGGTGTAGGTGCCGGCGGCATCGGTTCCGCTGAAGACAATGTCGGAGGATGCTGCTTGTTGGCTAATGACATCGCTCACAAAATCAGCGGGGATCAAAAAGCCAACACCTAGATCATCGACGGTGATTTCTTGAGACTGAAAGGTAACGTCCATGGTTATGACGTCGTCGGACTGTGCAAAGGCAGAGATGGCAAAGGTGCAAAGCACGAGGGCCAGCAAAAGCGCAATATATTTCTTCATTCTCTATTCCTCCACTTCAATTCCTTAGCGCAAGGGATGCGGCATAAGGTGTTGGTTATTATACCACATCGGCGGCGTAGGTCAAAGTGATTGGCGGATTGCGGGTGTAAACATTTTTAGCTGAGCTCGAATGCGCCTGTGTATAAACGGTAATAGGTGCCGCGCTGCTGGATGAGGGACTGGTGGTCGCCTCGCTCGATGATAGCGCCCTTATCAAGAACCATGATGGCATCGCTGTTTCGAACGGTGGATAGCCTGTGGGCGATGACAAAGACGGTGCGACCGTGCATGAGCGCGTCCATACCCTTTTGGACAATCGCCTCGGTGCGCGTATCGATGGAGGAGGTCGCTTCGTCAAGAATCATGACGGGCGGATCGGCAACGGCGGCGCGTGCGATGGAGATCAGTTGACGCTGCCCTTGGGATAGCCCGCTGCCGTCGCCTGTGAGTACGGTCTGGTAGCCGTCTGGCAGCATGCGAATGAATCCGTCGGCGTTGGCGAGCTTGGCGGCGCGGATGCAATCGGCATCGGTCGCGTCTAGCTTGCCGTAGCGGATGTTGTCCATGACGGTGCCTGTGAATAGATTCACGTCCTGAAGAACGACGCCAAGGGAATGACGGAGATCGTTCTTCTTGATTTTGTTGATGTTGATGCCGTCGTAGCGAATCTTGCCGTCGGCAATGTCGTAGAAACGATTGATGAGGTTGGTGATGGTGGTCTTGCCTGCGCCGGTGGCGCCGACAAAGGCGATCTTCTGACCGGGCTTGGCGTAGAGGGATACATTGTGGAGAACGGTTTTATCCTCGGTGTACCCAAAGTCCACATCATCAAGGACGATGTCGCCGGTAAGCTCGGTGTAGGTGATATCGCCGCCATCGGTGTGGGGGTGCTTCCACGCCCAGAGCCCTGTGCGCTCGGCGGTTTCGGTGAGAACGCCATCGACGTACTTGGCGCGAACGAGGGTGACATAGCCTTCGTCTTCCTCAGAAATCTCGTCCATGAGGGTAAAGATACGCTCTGCACCAGCGAGTGCCATGATGATGGAGGAAAGCTGCTGGGCAACTTGGCTGAGGGGCATGACAAAGCTGCGGGAGAGGGTGAGGAAGGAGGCGATCATACCAAGGGTGATGGTGCTGACGCCCGATAAACTGTAGTTGGTGACGTTGGCGAGACCAAGGGCTGCGCCGACAATGGCTAGGAGCACGTAGAGAACATGCCCCATGTTGTTGGTGATGGGACCTAGGATATTGGCAAATTTGTTGGCCTGGGTAGCATTGCCGCAAAGGTCCGCGTTGCGCTGTTGAAAGTCTTCCTTCGCCTTTTCTTCATGGCAGAAAACCTTGACGACACGCTGACCGTTGATCATCTCTTCGATGTAGCCGTTCAGCGCACCTAGGGACTGCTGCTGGCGTACGAAGTACTTGCCGCTCTTGCCCGAAAGCTTCTTGACTACAAACATCATAATGCCCGCAAAGCCAAGCACCAAAAGGGTGAGCCATAGGCTGAGGGAGATCATGGCGAAGAAGACGGACACGATGGTCATGATGGAGGAGAGCACCTGGGGAAACGCCTGTGCAATCATCTGGCGCAGGGTGTCGGCATCGTTGGTGTAGTGGCTCATTACCTCGCCGTGGCTGTGCGCGTCAAAATAGCGGATGGGCAAGGTCTGCATATGGGAGAACATGTCGGAGCGGATTTTGTGCAAAACGCCTTGGGACAGAACTGCCATGAGGCGATTGTATAGATAGCCTGCGAGCACGCCAATGGCGTAAATGATCGCCATCTGAATGAGCTTGGTCAAAAGACCGCTGAAGTCTGGGTTTGCGGTGATGAGAAGGGGGGTGATGTAGTCATCGATCAATGTGCGGATGAACATCGAACCCAAAACACCCACCACGGCGCTGACCATGATGCAAAGAACGACGATCAAGAGCCTGAGGCGATAGGCACCCACGTATTTGAAAAGCCTTGAAATGGTTGCTTTGACGTCTTTAGGCTTGCTTACTTTTCCGCGAATTTTTACACCTTTGTTCATTCTTCGTCGCCTCCTTTCATCTGGGATTCGTAGACTTCTTGGTATATATGGTTGGTGGACAGGAGCTCATCGTGCGTGCCGCTGCCCATGATCTGTCCGTTGTCAAGGACGATGATCTGGTCTGCATCCATGACGGACGCAACGCGCTGGGCGATGATGATCTTGGTGGTATTGGGGATTTCATTGGTGAATGCCTGACGAATCAGCGCATCGGTTGCGGTATCAACTGCGGATGTGGAGTCGTCAAGGACGAGGATTTGCGGGTTCTTAAGGAGCGCTCTTGCGATGCAAAGGCGCTGCTTCTGTCCGCCGGATACGTTGCTGCCGCCCTGCTCGATATAAGTGTCATAGCCGTCCGGAAACGCCTTGATGAAGCCATCTGCCTGCGCCAGTACGCATGCATGCTCAAGCTGCGCGTCGGTTGCCTGCTCGTTGCCCCAGCGTAGGTTTTCCTTGATGGTACCTGAGAAAAGCTCGTTTTTTTGCAGAACGAAGGCGACGGCGTTGCGCAGGGTTTCAATGTCGTAGTTTCGCACATCAACGCCCGCAACCTCCACGCTGCCCTCGCTTACATCATATAGGCGCGGAATGAGCTGGACAAGGCTGGACTTTGACGAACCCGTGCTGCCGAGGATACCCACGGTTTGCCCTGAGGGAATGTCAAGGTCGATGTGGCTGAGGACTGGGGTTTCGGAGCTTTGGTTGTAGCGGAAGCTCACGCCGCGAAATGCGATGGAACCGTCCTTAACCTGCATGACAGGGTTTTCGGGATTCACGATGTCGCTTTGCTCGTCAAGCACTTCGGTGATGCGCTCCATGGAGGCACGCGAAATGATGATCATGACAAAGACCATGGAGAGCATCATGAGGGAGCTGAGCATCTGCATGGCATAGGTGAACAGCGATGTAAGTTCGCCTGTGGATAGCCCAAGCGCGGTGTTGCCGCCGCTTGCGATGACCGCCTTTGCGCCAAACCAGCTAAGCAGCAGCATACAGCTGTACATGCAAAGCTGCATCAGGGGCGAGTTGAAGGCGAGGATGCGCTCGGCTTTGCAAAAGTCATCATGGATTTCCTTTGAAATGCCTGTGAACTTCTCTTCCTCGTGCTCCTCGCGCACAAAGGACTTGACCACGCGAATGCCGTGCAAATTCTCCTGCACAACGCCGTTAAGCTTGTCGTAGGTCCTAAAGACACGCTCGAAAATAGGATGTGCCTTGGTTGCGATCAGGTACAAGCCTACCGCCAAAATCGGCGTGACGCATACAAAAATCAGCGTTAATTTGCGGTCAATGCTAAAGGACGCAAGGAAGGAGAATAGAAACATAAACGGCGAACGAAATGCCGTACGAACCGTCATCTGGTATGCATTTTGGACATTGGATACGTCGGTGGTCAGGCGCGTTACCAGACCGCCTGTGGAAAACTTGTCGATATTGGAAAACGAAAATTTCTGCACTTGATCAAACATATCGTTGCGCAGGTTTTTAGCAAAGCCTGCGGATGCAACCGCGGCGTATTTGCCCGCCAGCGCACCAAAGATCAGCGACATGCCTGCTGCCAGAAGCAGCACGAGCCCAATCTTCATGATATAGGGCATATTGCCCTGCGAAATTCCGTTGTCGATGAGTTCCGCCATCAGCAGCGGCAAAATGACTTCCATCACTACCTCCAGCGAAACGTAAATGGGTGCTTTCATCGAAGGGATTTTAAATTCCCTGATGCTCTTCATGAGCTTTTTCATCATATAATAACCTCCCTGTGCTTGTTCTTATTGTTCTAAATTAGCGAGCATGCGGTCGAAAAACTCATACAGCTTCTCAACCTCTTCCTTGGAAAAACCTTTGAGAATCTGCTGATCCGCGGCGCTTCCGTCACGCTTCATTTCCTCCGCGATCTTGCGGGTCTTATCGGTGAGCGTGATTTTTTTGAGCCTCGCATCGTGCGCTACAGCCTGCCGCTGCACAAGTCCCTTTTGCTCCATCAGCCCGATCACCTTGCTCGCAGTCGAGCGCGTGATGCCAAACTCCGCTTCCAAATCCTTTTGGTATACGTCCATGTCCTCACGCTCAAGCAAAAAGCGGATGATCCATCCATTGCTGCCCGTGATTTCCTCGTGACGTTTGCGGTGTCCATGCACATCTAAATAGCGCTTGATGAGTATAGATAGGCGATGTACATCCTTCCCGATTTTGCGGTTGGTTTTCTGATCTGGCAATTCATTTACCTCCTTGGACAAGTTGTTGCATGTCAAACAGTTGCATCTCCAACATTATATGTGAGTTCCGAAAAATTGTCAAGGGTTGTCGCCCATCCAATACCTCCTTGCTGTGTTTTATGCCACAAAATCAAAAACACGTAGATTCACATCTTCGTGATTCTACGTGTCAGGCTGTCGAAAAAACCTTAGGAGATATCGGAGGATCAAAATCCTCTGATCAACAATCCGAAACCAGCGACAATAGAAGGGCGATAGCCCCGGTGGTTTGGGGACCTTGCGTAGCAAGGGTTCCCTACGCAAATCCCTGACCGAGAGCGTTAGCGAACAGGGACGGAGTGCAAAACCGTCGGAAAAGATCGGGCGAAGAAATAAACGGGCGACAGCCCCGAGCTTTTTTGACGCTCTAAAACTCGTAGAATCACATCTTCGTGATTCTACGAGTCAGAGTATTTACATGCTTTCTTTTCACTCGATAACGCCAGTTTGGAGCAGCTCTTCAAGCCCGTCGAAAAAATCCGAGAACTCACATTTGAATATGACTTTCAGGGCAACCAGCACGCTGATTGGAACATTTAAGCGGTTAAGCTCAATCATGGATAGCCTGGAACGCGAGATATTCAGACCCATTGTTTGAAGCTGAATGGCCACATAGTTCTGTGTCATGTTGGATTTCTTGCGTAAACGAACGATATTTTCGGATATATTCAAATCGCAGATCAAAAATTGCTTCACAGCTTATCATCCTCTTTTGCCCATCATCAGTTGCATACATAAAAATTATAGGGTAAAACGGAATGCAGGATTCATGCACTGGACATGTGTGATGACTGTATTCGCGTGCCACTAGATCAATCCCTTTATCATGAGATTTTTGGCAGCACGCGCAGTTTTTTGCGCTTGCAAAGATTTTGCGTGCATGGTATACTTATTATCGCTTTCATGCTAGAAATGGCAGGAAAGGTATATCTTTTGAGGGTCGACTGTGCCATGGATTCTGCGCAAGAATCTGCGGCAGATGTTCCTTGAAAGATGTAATGTTGGAGAGTTGTCCGAGTGGTCGAAGGTGCAGCACTCGAAATGCTGTGTACGTCAGTACCTAGGGTTCAAATCCCTAACTCTCCGCCAGTTTTATGCGGCTTCCTTCTGTTGAAGGGAGCCGCATTTTTTATTTGACAGTCGCATTTTCATCTGATGAATAGGCTGGTAGACACAGCATTCCCAGCATTGCGTCGGCAGAAGACAGTTTTGATTTGTAGTCCAAATGCGCGTAGATATTTGCGGTTGTGGTAAAATCGCTATGCCCTAACCACTCTTGGATTTGTTTCATAGGTACGCCATTAGCTAATAACAGACTTGTACAGCTATGACGCAAATCATGAAAGCGAATCCGACGCAGGCCGTTTTGCTTCAGTAGTATAGGAAACCCACATGAAATATAGTTCGGCTTCATTCTGCTGCCCATTTCATCTACATAAATGTATTCAAGATAATCCTTACAGTAGCTACGTCCACATAATTTACGGTACAACAAAGGGCATTGGTTGGGTTGAAGCATCGTCAATTACAATAAAATAAGTTAAACAAGAAGAGGGGCTGTTGCAGAATGATTCAGAAGAATCATCCTGTAACAGCCTCTTTTCTCGTAGAAACCCATACAAGCATGGAGAAAACATGGAAAACCACGAGGAAGTAGGCACAGCAAAGCAGGATGTATG
>JAAYIN010000037.1 GCA_012523405.1 Clostridiales bacterium | reverse complement strand
GCTATTGTCTTTTCAAAAGACAATAGCAACAAAATCCACCTGCGAATTACTTGATTCGCAGGTGGATTTTTGTGTGTATTTACTACTATTTTGTAAGATAACGGCTGTTTTGCAACAGCCCCTTTGATATTGTTGTGATTACATTACTCTGCCATGACGGAGTCAGCAATGCTCTGTGCATCCAGTTTGTATGCTTTGAGCAAATCTGCGGGCTTTCCGCTCTGACCAAATACGTCCTGTACGCCAAGCTTTGTGAGCTTGATGCCGTCCATGTTCACAAGGGCAGCAGCGGTAGCATCGCCAAGACCGCCGATGACGCTGTGCTCCTCAACGGTGAATACCTTCTTGTACTTTGCAGCGAATGCTTGTACGCCTTCGTTGTCAAAGGGCTTTAGGGTATGAGCGTTGACGATGGTTACATTTACGCCCTTGGCAGCAAGAATCTCGGCAGCAGCCATGCACTCGCTGACCATTACGCCGCAGCAAATCAATAGTGCATCGCTTCCTTCGCGAAGCATGTTGACTTTGCCAACGGTAAAGGGCATATCCATCTCAAAAACAGGTGAGGGCAGGCGTGCGAGGCGGATGTAAACTGGTCCGTTGATCTCGATCGCAGCATCAATGCAGCGCTGAGTTTCGTTTGCATCGCAGGGCACAAATACAGTCATGTTGGGCAGTGCACGCATGAGCGCAATATCCTCAATCGCTTGGTGGCTGCCGCCGTCCTCGCCAAGGGTAATGCCTGCATGGGTGAACGCGAACTTAACATTCAATTGGGGGTAGCAAACGCTGTTGCGGATGCTGTCAAAAGCACGGCCTGCAAACACAGCAAAGGTGCTGCAAAAGGGCACGAAGCCCATGGTGGACATGCCGGCAGAGATATTGACCATGTTCGCCTCTGCAATACCACAGTCAAAGAAACGATCGGGATGTGCTGCTTTAAAATACTGGGTCATGGTTGCGCTAGCAAGATCGGCATCCAGTACAACAAGCTTATCATTTGTGTCGCCTAGCTTTGCCATATACTCGCCATAGGCTACGCGTGTTGCTTTCATTTCGCTCATCTTATTAAACCTCCAATTCGCTCAAGGCTTGAGCACGCTGCTCGGCATTAGGCGCTTTGCCATGCCAGCCAGCTTGGTTCTCCATAAAGCTAACACCCTTGCCCTTGGTGGTCTTCATGCGGATGAGTTTGGGCATGCCAGGGGTGTGCGGCTTTTTAAGAGCAGACAGGACTTCGTCGTAGTCATTGCCATTAGCAACTTCCACAACATCCATGCCAAAGGCGGCAAATTTAGCGGATACATTGCCAAGGCTCATGACCTCGTCATTGGAACCGTCGATTTGCAGACCGTTATTATCAAAAATAATGGTGAGATTATCCAGCTTGTAATGAGCAGCAGCCATCATCGCTTCCCATACCAAACCCTCTTGAGATTCGCCATCGCCGATGATGGTAAATACCTGCGAGGCTTTGCCAGCGGTTTTTGCGCCCAGCGCCATACCGGTAGCAAGGCTGATGCCCTGTCCCAGTGAACCTGTAGAAGCGTCAACGCCTGGGCAGCGCTTCATGTCAGGGTGACCCTGCAAAATGCTTCCCAATTGGCGGAAGTTCTTAAATTCTGCTGTGTCAAAGAATCCACGTTCGCCAAGTGTGGCGTAAAGACCGGGAGCAGCATGACCCTTGCTTAGTACAAAACGATCACGATCGTCCATCTTTGGGTTTTTGGGGTCGATATTCATGTGTTCGAAGTATAAAGCGACGAGAGCTTCCACGATGGAAAGCGATCCGCCTGGATGACCACAACCTGCATCAGCCGTCATATTGATGATGTCACGACGAACTTGAGTGCATGTGGAACGAATTGTTGCGTCCATTTGTTCTCCTCCTTGCATCTAAGGTTTCATACCTTTATATATCCTAGCAATAGATTGTGTGTTTGTCAATGAGATGTACGGACAATCTATTGCTTTTAGTGATGTTTTCCCATGGTGCTTTTAATGCGGGATGCGGGTGCTGGATTTGATGGGATTGGCATATCAGGCACGGGTTTGACCGTCTCTTCCGCCGCGGGTTTTGCAGCGAAAGTCGAGCGAATTTGCGCTGGCTTTGGCTGCTCCTGAGGCGGTGGGATAATCTGGGGCGCTGGCTTTGGCACGGACTGCACAATGGCAGCGGGCGTCTGATCGCGCAGCAGCATCGGGATGGTGTTACTGTCAAAAGATGCGGATTTGATTGGTGCAATCGGAATCGGTTCCTGTTGGATGGACTGCACGGACGGCGGGTTGCTTACCATCACAGGTCTTGCATAAGGCGTTGCACTGGAGCTGTCAAAGGGCGGTTGGGGATTGGTTTGGATGATCGGTGTATAGACAGCGATGGCGCTTGCGTTTGTTGCGTGCTGCTTATCTGTGGACTTTGGCATCAGCAGCGCTGACAGGGAAGTATCAGCAAATGGATTGGATTGGACGGGCTGAGGTATCTTTGTGGGACGCCACTGATACACATCCTCGGTTTTATGCTGCTTGGAAGCAGACTTAGGCGAGGGCTGCGGGGCTTCTGGTTTGCGCTGATTGTCCAAAACGGCGGTTGTTTGCGCTGGTCGCGCGATTAGCATGAGAACCACCCCTGCAAAAACAAGTCCGCCGCCAATGCCCATCACCAAAAAGCTGTTTTGGAGTGCATAGCTCATCCCGTGATTGATGATATTCACAAGAAAATTATCAGCAGGCATTTGAAAGGTTGACAAAACAAGCTGAAGCTGAGCATTTTGAATGCCGGGCAATATTGCAGCTGCAATCCCTATGAATATGAACATGCAGCCAAGCCCAAATAAAAACACACTGAGAAAACGGTTAAGCTTCATTCTCTATGTTCCTTCCGATTTTAGTCTCACCTGTTTAAATTCGCTATATCCACTTGGGTTTCCTTCTGGAAATACAGAATGATGAAGGAAAAAGGACGAATGATGCAGAATGTTATCATTGTATGTCATGGAATATATGGACGAATCAATCTTTATGTATGAAATATGGAGGGCGACTATATCATGCAAAGCTATAAACTCACCTATAATGTCGATATGGTTTTTTGTATTGACGCGACGGGCAGCATGCGTCATGTGCTCGATTTTGTCAAAAAGAACGCACTGAACCTTTATCGTGATATCGCAGAGGAAATGCAAAAGAAGCATAAGGTCATCAATCAGCTTCGCGTAAGGGTCATTGCGTTTCGCGACTATGTTGCAGACGGAGAGGAAGCAATGCTGAGCAGCGATTTTTTCGTTTTGCCCAAAGAAGCGGATATGTTCTACGAATGCGTCAACGGCATTTCGGCCAAGGGCGGCGGGGATATCCCTGAGGATGGCTTGGAAGCGCTTGCCTATGCAATCAGAAGCGACTGGACCCGCGAGGGCGTGAAGAAGCGCCATATCATTGTGATGTGGTCTGATGCGCCGACCCATGATCTGGGCTTTGGCAAAATTGCTCCCTGGTATCCGGAGGGGATGGCAGAGAATTTTGATGAGCTGAGCCTTTGGTGGGAGGATGAGCAGCTTGGCGGCGGCATGGACGAAAATGCAAAGCGTTTGTTGATCTTTGCCCCTGATGCGCCATCGTGGAGCAAGATTTCCTCTGATTGGGGTCAGGTGATTCATGTTCAGACTGTCAAGGAAGGCCTGCTTGATGTGGAATACCGTCAGGTGCTGGATGCTGTATGCAATACGATCTAACGATGACGCAAAGCACAGAAAATCAGGCGTTTGCGGCTGATCATATGCTCAGCGTTCATTATGCTGTCCTCCCCAAAAAGGGTGAGGACAGTTTTATGCTGCATTGCGAGGGCGCAAGAGCGCTGCTGTGCGTAGCGGATGGCTGCGGAGGCCTTGGCGGGAAGCGCTATGAACAGATGGGCGATTATACAGGTGCCTATATTGCGTCCAGAATTGTTGCGGGTGCTTTCACCCAGTGGGTGAAGGAGACGCGGTGCATTCCGCAAAACCAAGAGGAAGGGCAAGCCTTTCTTAGTGAATTGCAGCAATACCTGCATGCTGTCATTATACGAATGGCGCTAAAGAGCTACCAATCGACAGAGGTCAGCAGAATCGTGGGCAGTATGCAGCGTACGTTTCCAACCACACTGTGCACGGCAATGGTGGAAAAGCAGGAAGCGGATGGCTGCGAGTGCTGCTTTGTATGGGCGGGGGATAGCAGGGGCTATGTGCTGGATCAAGGCGGGCTGCATCAGTATACAAAGGACGATGTGCTTGGCGAGATTGATCCGTTTGAGAGCTTGTATCGGGATGTGCCGCTGAGTAATTTTCTTTGTGCGGATTTGCCCGTAAGGCTCAGCCTGCGCCGCGCCAAAACAACCGTACCAAGCATTATCCTGTGTGCAACGGATGGAAGCTATGGGTGCCTATCAACTCCGATGGAATTTGAAATGCTGTTGCTCAGCACCATGCTTGCAGCTTCGAGCTTTGAAAGTTGGCAGAGAAAAATGAGGCTAGCCCTTGGCAAACTGGCGCAGGATGATGCGACGCTGCTATGCCTGAATTGCGGTTTTGAGTGTTTTGATGATTGCAAGGATTATTTTCGCCCGCGATACCAGCAGCTTAAGGCGCAGTTTATTGTACCTGTCAGAGCACAGAATGAGAAGATTGAGATCGCCAGAGAAAAATGGCTTGAGTATAAGAAGGACTACGATATGACTGAGGGAGCAGAAGATGAGCAAGCTGATTGGCGGATATAAACCACTAACGCCGTTTGAAACGGCAGGAAGCGGTAGCGCACGCTGGTGTATTGCGGAGCGGGGGAGAGAGCGATTCTTTCTCAAGCAATTTCTTGCACCCGTTTATCCTGCGGAGGGGAGTGGTGCGCTTGCTCGTAAACAACGTCAGCGCTGCCGTGATTTCGAAAGACAAAAGCAAAGGCTTTATAGTACTTTGTCATGTGTGATCGGTGATACGCTGGTGCCTGTGATCGATTTTTTCATGCATGATCGAAGGTATTACGCGGTCAGCGAGGAAGTGCCCAAGCCCCATATGACGGGCGAGGATGTGCTGACGCTGAGCATGAAATCAAAACGGGAGATTCTCTATGAGATCGCTCAGTGCCTTCAGCGGCTTCATATGCAGGGGGTTGTGCATGCGGATATCAAACCCGATCATGTGCTCATGATGAAGATGCCCGTAGGTTATCATGTGAAGCTCATTGATCTGGATAGCGGCTTTCTCGCAGATGACCCGCCGATGAGCAACAAGGATATCGAAGGTGATCCCGTCTATCTCGCGCCTGAAACCTTTCTGCGTATGGTTGGCGTGGATGTGGTGCTTGATACGAAAATCGATACATTTGCCTTTGCCATCATGCTGCATCGATTGTGGACAGGGGAGCTGCCCGAGATTGATCACAGCAAATATGCGTATATTTATGAGGCTGCACTGGATGACGGTGATATCCTGCTGTCGGATGAATTGCCCGCTGCCTATCACTCGATCGTCAAAAAAATGCTCAGCAAGAATTCGCAGGAGCGCCCCGATGATGCATTGATTGTTCAGATGCTCTATGCACCCTATCGCTCGGATGAACGAGAAGTCGAAAGATCGACGGAGAATCTCAACGGGCTCAGCCGATTTATGAAGCGCAAGAACTAAAAGCTAGGCAGGAGGCGGCGTAAATGGATGTTATGATGGAAAGACTGTATGACAAGGATACCTCCATTGCGTATCAATATTTGCAGGAGCTTGAGCGGATATCGGAGGAGAATGATAGCCTGTATCCATTCTTGGAGCGCTTCTACGAGATGATCTCCAATGAAAAGTATGTGATTCGAGTTCGAGGCTTTCGTCTTTTCTGCAAACAAGCAAAATGGGATGCCCAAAATCAACTCGATGAGCGAATGACATCTGCTATGGTCATCCTAAACGATGAAAAGCCAACCGCCGTCAGGCAGGCACTCAAGGCACTTGAGGATGTGGCGAAGCATAAACCAGTACTTGCGAATGTGATGCGGGAGCATGTTCGGGCGATTGACTACATGCAGTATAAGGACAGCATGCAGGGATTGATCAAAAAGGATATCGATAGACTGTTGGCAATGCTATAAAAATGGGCTAAACCAATATGAATGAATGAAAAGAATAGAAATCGGCTGCGAATCAAGCGATCCGCAGCCGATTTTTTTATATACATATAGATCAAACGAAGTGAGCGAAGACCCCGCAATGTTCTTACATGGGAAGTCCCATAAACTCTGCCATCACGCGAATCATGCGCTCGGCTTCAAGGCGTGTGGGCATTTCGCAGAAGATACGCAGACGGGGTTCTGTGCCGCTGAAGCGTGCAATGATCCAGCCGTTTTCAAATAACACCTTGCAGCCGTCTGTGTAGTTTGTGCCTACAATGGGGATGGGGAAGGTGGGCAGCTTCTTTTCAACCATCAGCATATTGATCAGCTTGTCTTTGAAATCCTGATCGAAGGGCCAGTCGTTTTCTGCCATGTAGGCTGTGCCGAATTCTGCATAGATTTCTTCGATTAATTCGCTGAGCTTCTTGCCTGTGACGCTGAGCATTTCAACCAGCAATGTACCTGCATAAATGCCGTCTTTGCCGTTGATATGTCCGCGAACGGTCAAGCCGCCGCTGCTCTCGCCGCCAATGACGGCGTTATGCTTTTGCATAGCGGAGGATACATGCTTGAAGCCAACGGGGACTTCGTAGCATTTTTCGCCGTATGCCTCTGCCACGCGATCAAGCAGGTGGGTGGTTGCGATATTACGAACCGCAGGACCGTGCCACTTCTTGTACTTGAGCAGATAGTAGTACAGCAAAACAAGAATCTGGTTAGGATGAACGAATGCGCCGTTGTTATCAATGATGCCAAGGCGGTCAGCGTCGCCGTCAGTGGCGATACCGATGTCTGCATGGCTCTCAATCACTGCGCTTTGAAGAGCACCTAGGGTGTCAACGTTAGGCGCAGGCAAACGGCCGCCAAAGAGCGTATCGTGGCGCTCGTGAATAACGCTTACATCGCAGCGTGCAGTGAGCAAAATGGTCTGAAGGGATGTGCGGCTCACGCCGTACATTGGGTCAAGCACAATTTGCAGGTTGCGGCTGCGGATGGCATCCATATTGACACCGCGGATAATGGCATCAAGGTATTGGTTCTGAGGATTGATTTCTTGAACCATACCGACCTGAATGGCTTTTTGATAGGGGATGGCAACGATTTCATCGACGAGTACAGCATTTGCAGCATCGCCAAGTTCGTTTGTGACATTTTCCTCGGCATCGCGTCCGCCCTTTGTGAAGAGCTTCACACCGTTGTACAGCGCGGGGTTGTGGCTGGCGGTGATCGCCATACCATAAGCAAGCCCATAGACCTGTACGGTGAACATGATGATCGGCGTGGGTACATCACGATTGATGAGCAGCACATGAATGCCCTCGCCTGCCATTACCTCAGCCGTCCACTCAGCTGCCTCGCGGCTTAAAAAGCGACGATCATAACCGATGCAAAAGCTCTTGTCCTGCACATCTTCTTTTCTCATGCGAATCGCGAGAGCGCGCGCTAGTTTCTGTACGTTCTCTTTGGTGAATCCGTCACCGATAATTGCTCGCCAGCCACCTGTGCCAAATGAAATCATCGGAATATTCCCCCATTTCCGTTACTTGTATCATTGCGTCTTTTGTGTTTGAATCCTTAGCCCATGGTAACGATTACGTGATGTTCGCCGCTGCCAAAGCAAGGAATGCTCGCTTGGACTGTGCCGTCAATCACGATTTTCGCTACGCCTTTTTGGACATGATTTGGATTTGTAATTGTGATGCGATAGGTTGCGCCGCGCCATTTACGCGTTACGCTAAAGCCGTCCCATGCAGCGGGAATGCAAGGATCAACCGTCAGGTGATCAAACTCGGGGCGAATGCCCAGCAGGTAGCGAGTGGCTGCATAGTAGCTCCAGCCAGCCGAACCTGTCATGAAGGGATGGCGCGCACGTCCGTGAGCGGTGTGGTCGCGTCCCATGATGAACTGGCAATAGCTGTACGGTTCTGCTTGACGGATTTCCATGATGTCGTTTTGTTTTTGGGGCAGGAGCGACATATAGTGCTTCATCGCACGGTCGCCGCGTCCCAGCATTGCCTCCGCGACCCAAGCCCATGGATTGGCGTGACTGAAGATCGCGCCATTTTCCTTGATGCCTGAGTATACACGAGTGACAAAGCCGATGCTGTCATCAGGCGTTTGGAAGCTAGGTGCATTGAGCATGAGACCATAGGGTGTAGCGAGGTATTCATCAACCGCATCCATGCAGCTAATGCCCTGCTCGCGGGTGGCCGCGCCGCTGATGACCGCCCATGTATTGCTCTCTAGGTGAACCTTGCCTTCTGCAGCGGTGTGGGTGCCGATGGGGCGGTTGTCGCCTGTGATTCCACGCAGGAACCAGTCGCCATCCCACAGCACATCCCCGCAGACCTTCTTCATATCAGCTGCCTTGGCTGCATAAGCATCTGCGTCGGCTGCGTGTCCCGTGTGCCGTGCCATATCGCCAAAGTGATCCACTGCCCATAGCAGCAAGAAGCTGACCATCGCGCTTTCGCCGCCGCCAAGGTTCAGGCAATCGTTCCAGTCTGCTCGAAGCCCTTTGCACACGCCGTTTTGTCCGACCTGCGAGAAGCTGAAATCAAGGATTTTGCATACATGCTCATATACCGTGCCTTCGCCCTCGTCCGCGTAAGGAATCACCTGATCAAGCAGCTCGGTTTCGCCTGTTTCGCGGATATACTCTGCAATCGCAGGGACGAGCCAAAGCGCATCGTCTGCACAGGTATCCTTGAGCCCATGGATCATGCTGCCCTTATCGGGTGTCGGGACGACGGTAGGGGAGTTAAAGCTCTGCTTTTGACCGGGCTCAAACCAAGCGGGATCAAATAGATGCAGTCCGTAGCCCATCTGCACCTGACCATGGAGCAGTTGCTCGATGCGCTTTTTGCACATGACAGGGTCGGAGTGGGGAATGCACATCGCATCCTGCGCGGTATCACGGTAACCAAGACCTGTGCGCCCGCCAACTTCTATGAAGGAAGCGAAGCGGCTGAAGGAGACATTGACTTGGCTCTGGTAGAGATTCCATTGGTTGAGTGCGCGGTTCATATCGGCATCTGGTGTCTTTACCTGAAGCTGTGACAGCTTCTCGCTCCAGTAGCCGCGGAGTGCAATAAATGCATTGTCTGCATAGGTGTCCGTGTATTTCTCGCGCATCTGGCGTGCAACCTTCGCATCGCCTGTGCCAAGGATGAAGCGAGCGCGGATTTCCTGACCGGGCTTTAGAATGTAGCGCTTTTGGAGCGCGCCGCAGTGGTTGCCGCCAAGCTCAAAGCTGCCGCTCATCTTGCCGTCTTCCACTGCGATGGGGTTGCTCTCGGTGCGGTATGCACCAAGAAAACTATCGCGCAGGCAATCAAAGCCATCAGGCTCAAAGGAAGCGGTGAAGAACTCATGGCTGTCCTCTTCGTAGTGCAGCTCATATTCGACAGCGCCATCCTCGTACCGTGAACCGGCAGAGTATAGGCTCATCTGGAAGTTCTGGTTATCCATATCGATGTGATGGAAACTGAACTCGCAATAACCATACATGCTGATCGCACGCTCGCGGTCCGATTTGTTGATGATGCGAATCTCCCATAGCTCGGCATCATCGTCAAGCGGGATGAAGAGCGTCTGTGCGCTTTGGATACCGTCTGCCTCGCATAGATAGGTGGAGTAGCCAAAGCCGTGGCGGCACTCGTACTTTGCGGTGTCAAGCTTCCTGCCAACCGGCTGCCAGCTCATCGACCAATAAGCACCGGTATCATCATCACGTAAATAGACATAGTGCCCAGGCGTATCAAGTGCAGCCCCATTTGGGCGAAAGCGAGTGATGCGGTGATACTGCGGACTGCCATTCCAAATATAGCCTCCGGCATTTTGGTTAACAACTGCGCCAAGGCGTTTTTGACCCAAATAATTTGTAAAACTCTGCGGAACGTCTACGCGCTCCACAACATATTCCCGTTGCTGATCATCAAAACGTCCGTATCTCATGGATTGTGCCTCCGAATACTATTTTGCACCCTTAGCATATCATTCGCTTCTGGAAAGATGAATGCCCTACCGTGTGATTTTTTGTATTGGGTTGTGATGTTGTGTTTCCTCAATTATATACAGCACAATCAGTTGTGGTGTTTGCTGTGATCTGGCTGAAAGTGCGATGCCTGATACACAGAATAGGCGTGAAATGTTTCCATATTAATTAAGTAAAAACCTCCTTTTTGTCTTGACGAATTTGAGAGAATCCTGTTACAATGAACTTTGTGTGATTTGACAAAGGAGGACGGGATTAACTATGGATACAAAATTTATTTTCGTAACTGGCGGCGTTGTTTCTTCGCTTGGCAAGGGTATTACCGCAGCGTCGTTGGGTCGGCTTCTTAAATGCAGAGGACTAAAGGTCTCGATTCAGAAGTTTGATCCTTATCTGAATGTTGATCCCGGTACTATGAATCCATATCAGCATGGTGAAGTTTTCGTGACCGATGACGGCGCGGAGACCGACCTTGATCTTGGACATTACGAACGCTTTATTGACGAAAACTTGGCAAAGACAAGCAGCGTCACCAGCGGCAGAATCTATAAGACTGTTTTGGACCGTGAACGCCGCGGTGAATACCTTGGCGCAACCATTCAAGTCATCCCACACATCACAAATGAAATCAAGAAGAGAATTCTTGCGGTGTCTCGCACCGAAAATCCGCCGGATGTCGTGATCACTGAGATCGGCGGCACGATCGGCGATATCGAGAGCCTTCCCTTTTTGGAGGCAGTGAGGCAGATGCGCGCAGAGGTTGGCCGTGAAAACTGCCTATATCTGCATGTAACGCTCGTGCCCTATCTGGCAGCAGCGGGCGAGCTGAAGACAAAGCCCACACAGCATAGTGTGCGTGACCTGTGCAGCATCGGTATTTCACCTGATATCTTGGTGTGCCGTGCTGATCACGAGCTTCCCCTAGAAGTTCGTGCGAAGATCGCCATGTTCTGCAACCTCCCCGCAGATCGCGTGATTCAAAACCTCAACGCCCGCAGCCTATACGAAGTACCGCTGCTGCTGCATGCGGAAAAGCTGGACGAGAAAGTTTTGGAGATTTTATCCATTGATGCACCGGATTGCGACCTCACCGAGTGGAAGGAAATGGTCGCCCGTCAAGTGAGGAGCGAGACGGAAGTGACCATTGCAATCGTGGGCAAGTATGCAGAGCTTCCGGATGCTTATATCAGCGTTGTTGAAGCGCTCACTCACGGCGGCATTCATAATAGTGTGAAGGTTCATATCAATTGGATTCCGGCTGAAGATGTGACGGCTGAAAATGTGGAGCGCGTGATGAACGGCGCAAACGGCTTGCTGGTTCCCGGCGGCTTTGGTGCACGCGGACTAGAAGGCAAGATGAGCGCAATTCAGTATGCACGTGAGAATGACATTCCGTTCCTAGGCATTTGCCTTGGCATGCAGATGGCAGTGGTCGAATTTGCCCGCCATGTGATGGATCTTCGCGATGCAAATACAGCGGAAGTGGATTCCGTTACCTCCTATCCTGTGATCGACCTGATGGAAGATCAGGATCTGGGCGGCAATCTTGGCGGAACGATGCGCCTTGGCAAGTATCGCTGCGCATTAGTCCCCGGCACGATCAGCGCAAACGCCTATGGCGAAACCGAAATCTTCGAACGTCATCGCCATCGTTTTGAGTTCAACAATGCATTCCTTGATCGCTTTACTGCGGCTGGAATGGTTGTTGCGGGACGCAATCCCGACCGCAACCTCGTGGAGATTGTGGAACTTCCAAACCATCCCTTCTTTGTGGGCGTACAGTTCCATCCCGAACTCAAGAGCCGCCCCAATCGCCCGCATCCCCTGTTCCGCGAGTTCATCGCTGCAACCGTAAAGGACAGAGATAAAGTGGAGGCATAAGCCAGGATGGAATTGATATATGGGACCGCAAATGAAGCCAAGCTAGCGACTATGTGCAAGTGCGCAACGGACTGCGCACTGGAGATCATCGGGCTTGATACGATCCCTGCGATACGTGATGTGCAGATTGAGGAAGGCGGGGCTGACCCGCTGGAGAATGCGATCATCAAAGCCAAGGCTTTTTATCAGGCGCTTGGACGTCCTGTGTTTTCCTGCGATTCGGGTTTGTTTTGCGAGAATTTGCCCGCCGAGCTCCAACCGGGGGTGCATGTGCGCCGAGTCAATGAAAAGACGATGACGGACGCGGAAATGGTCGCCTATTATAGTGGATTGGCCAAAGAGTATGGCATGCTAAAGGCGCGATACCAGAATGCGATCTGTCTGATCATGGACGATGAGCATCTATACGCCAGCATGGACGCGTCGTTTTCGAGCAAAAACTTCGGCATTGTTGATACGCCGCACCCGAACTACGCAAAGGGTTTCCCTTTGGATTGTCTTTCCGTTCGTTTGTCAGATGGAACATATTATCTCGATGATGAACATTCAGCGCCTGAGGATGAATCTGAAACAAAGGATATTGCATTTGGTGAAGTTGAAAAGAGAGCCATTATATACCTTGAAAAGTGCATTGCTGAATATCAAGCACTGTAAACTTCAACCAATGATAAAACCCCACGCTTCGTTATGTAGAAGCGTGGGGTTTTCATATGGTATCGTTATTCATCCTGCCAAAGCCCATCGATGAACGGCTTTGCGGCGGCAGTAAGCCGCTCGCCATGGTTGATATAGCTTGAATGCGTCTCGCCTTTGAGTATGCAGAGCGCGGCGTTTGGAATGGCAGCTGCAAGTGCACGGGTACAATTTTCGCTGATGACATCGCGCTGACCCGCCATCACAAGCACAGGCTCAGTGATCTTTGAGAGGAGTTCGTCGGTCAGATTTGGTTCGTTAAGCATCAGGGCGAGATTGGGATCGCCTCGCGAACCCCACAGCCCAATCCTTGCCATGATGCGAAACCATGCCTTTAGCTCGGAGGGAAAGCGGTTTGCCCCTGCGCTGATGATGCCGCTGCAAAGCCCAGGATGCTTGATCGCAACCAGCAGAGCAATAATAGCACCATCGCTTGATCCGATGATCAGGGGTTTCTCTAAATTCAAGGTCTGAATGAACCCCGCTATATCATCAGCCATATCGCTGTAGCTGAGGTGATCGGCCTTTGTACTCTGTCCATGATTGCGGCTATCGGGTAAATAAATGGCGTAGCTCGCGACAAGTGAGCTCGCAAGGCTCATCATTGTCGTGTGATCTTCACCGTTTCCGTGAATCAGAATGATGGGTTTTCCCTGTCCAAATGATTCGTAATAAAGCGCCATGCCGTTTACCTTGGTAAACATATTGTCACGTCCCTTCATGCGATCATTATACCTAAATGAACGCATGATGTAAATGCTTGAATGAGTGATTGCGCCTGTGTTTTTGCCAAATAGGTTATTCCCAAAACATACAAGTTTGTGTTATACTAACGGTGAATCTTTTGAGAGTATTGAAAGGGTGAAATGCAATGGCAAAGGATATTCAGCAGCCAATTGTTTTAGATGTAAATCACATGATGAGCGACATCGTTGGCTATCAATATGGAATCGATGCATGCGATGTAAATGGACTGAGCGAAGCGGCGTCCATCGCGCAGCAGAATGTACAGAAAAACCGCGGCACGGGCTGGCTTGGATGGATGGAGCTGCCATACAATCAGGCAGAAATCGTTGCCGGCATCAAGCAGGCGGCGGCGAAAGTTCGCGAGAATTTTGAAACCTTCGTTGTACTTGGCATTGGCGGTAGCGCACTGGGTCCAAGCGCTATCCAGCAAGCACTCAATCACCTTCACTATAATGACCTGCCCCAAGACAAGCGCGGCGGCCCCAAGCTGTATGTTGAGGACAATATTGATCCTGAGCGCATGGCGGCATTGCTTGATGTCATCGACATCAAGAAGACTTGCTTTAACGTCATCACCAAGTCGGGCGCAACAGCTGAAACCATGAGCCAATACCTCATCATCACCGATTTGCTCAAAAAGCAGGTAGGCGAAGGCTGGCAAAAGCATATTATCGCAACCACCGATATGGAAAAAGGCAATTTGATTAAGCTTGCAAAGCAAGAAAACTTTGATCTGTTCTTTATTCCTTCCACCGTTGGCGGCCGTTTCAGTGAGCTTTGCCCCGTAGGTCTCATTCCAGCAGCAGTCTGCGGCATTGATATTGACGCGATGCTTGCAGGTGCAGCAGCAATGGACGAACGCTGCAAGACAGATGATATCTGGGCAAACCCTGCTCTCCTTGAGGCAGTTCTCCAATACATCGCCATGCAGGAGCTAGGCGCAAACGTGCAGGTTGTTATGCCTTATGCAGACAGCCTCAAGTACATGGCGGACTGGTTTTGCCAGCTATGGGCTGAGTCCCTTGGCAAGAGCGTCACCCGCAAGGGCATGGCTGTAAACGTAGGACAGACCCCCACAAAGGCACTTGGCGTAACCGACCAGCATAGCCAGCTTCAGCTTTACACAGAAGGTCCGTATGACAAGGTCATTACCTTCCTGAAGGTCGGACAGTTCCGCAATGAGTTTGAAATCTCCCATGGCTGCGAAGAATTCGCGGATGTAGCGTTCCTTGGCGGAAAAACCCTCAATAGCTTGATCGAAGCTGAGCGTCAGGGCACTGAGTATGCACTGTATCGCTCGGGCCGCATGAGCCAGACTATTACTTTGCCAGAGGTGAATGCCTACACCATCGGTCAGCTGCTGTTCTTCTTTGAAATGGCAACTGCCTATGCAGGCGAACTTCTTGATATCGATGCTTTCAATCAACCAGGCGTTGAAGAGAGCAAGATTGCTAGCTATGCAGTGCTAGGCAATACCAATGAGAAGTACCAAAAGAAGGCAGAAGAAATGAAGAACCGCCCCGCAAGCAAAGCTAAATACACACTGTAAGTGATGATAGCAATAGGCTGGATAGGGCGATACAAAAACTAAATAGCTAATCCAAAAGGGATACTATGCAAATGAAGTGATATAAAGATAGTAGACACAAAAAACGTGTCTACTATCTTTTTTGCTTCTAGCTTAATGCTCATATACTGGCATCATTCGCCGTTTTTGGTGATGCTCTCTCGCAAAAGCTCAATGCCATGCTTTTCAACACGGGACACATAGGAACGAGATATGCCAAGCATTTCGGCGATTTCATGCTGAGGATGGATAAGCCCATCCTCAAGCCCGTAACGGAGTTTTAAAACAGTGCGCTCGCGCTCGGGAAGCTTGGGCAATTCCTTCTCCACTTTGGTGAGGGTGATCCTGCGGCGGACTTCCTCCTCAACCAAATCCGGCGGGGTGCCTAGGAGGTCTGAAAAGGATACGGTATTGCCGTCGTGATCAGTGCCAAGGGGTTCACTCAAGCTGATGTCTGACTGCTGCTTTCGGCTTTGCCTCAGGCTCATGAGGATTTCGTTTTCAATGCAGCGCGCAGCATAGGTGGACAGCGATGTGCCGCTGTCCATTTTGTAGCTGCGGACCGCTTTAATCAGGCCAACAGCACCGATGGATATCAGGTCATCAAAGGTACAGCCGGGCACCTTGTACTTTCGGGCAATATGCACAATTAATCTCATGTTGTGCTCGATTAGTTTTTGGCGAGCGTCCTCGTCCCCCTCGCTCATCGAAACGAGCGCCTCGCGCTCCTCCTTTGGGGAAAGTGGTTTGGGGAAGCTCTGCCTGCCTGATATATATCCAAGCAGAAACAGGCAGTCCTTAATAATCCAGAAGAGAAATGTAGAAATCAATAGGAACCTCTCCTTTGTCATGGCGGTGATTTGGACGAGAAATAATCTCCTTACGGTCAGCGTATGGAAAAGATCTGACTCATATGCCATCAGAGCAACAGAATAAGGTTGCGAACAATCGAGGTGTATGCTATAGTAACTGGAATAAACGACTAACAATGAGGAAGCATGAGGGTATCCATGAAGAAAAATACATTGTGGACGAGAGATTTCTCGCTGATTATTTTTGCTACATCCATTGGTGCCGCAGGCGGAATTCTCTCCACTTTACCGCTTTCGTTTCTTGTTTTTGATGAAACGGGCAGCACGTTTGCTGCTGCATTGCTGATTGCCATACGGGTCATCCCGGAATTCATTATTCCATTGGTCGCGGCGCCATGGCTGGATCGGAGACCAAGAAAGCCGTTCTTGGTGGGGGGCGATGCGATCAATGGTGCGCTCTATTTGCTGGCAGGTTTTTATCTGCTGAAGTTTGAGTTCAGCTACATTGCCTATATGCTCTTTTCGCTTGTTTTAGCGGGCATGGGGTCCTTTGATATGCTGGCATACGATAGTCTGTTTCCACAGCTGATTCCCAAGGGATTTGAGCAAAAAGGCTATTCGGTCGCAAGCATGGTCTATCCAACACTCGTTGTGATCATGACGCCTATTGCTGCGCTTTTGTACAAGATGGTGGGTGTTGGTGTTATTCTATTAATTCAGGGCGTGCTATCCCTAATCGCAGCGGCGATTGAAAGCAACATCCGAGTAGTGGAACAGGATCGCAGGGGGGAAGGTCGTTTCTCAGTGAAGCTGTGGTGGGGCGATATCAAAGAGGCGGCTACCTACTTGAAAAACGATCAAGGTATGCGCGGTATTTATGCCTATACATCCATCACCAATGGCATATCAGGCGGCTATGGGCCGCTTATGATTGCCTTTTTTAGCACGACTGCCGGATTTAGCGTTGCGATGTACGCGTTATTTTCGGTGGCAGCGTTTGCGGGGCGTTCGCTCGGTGGTTTGTTTCATTATCATGTCCAAATACCCAAGAAAAAACGGTTCTCGTTTGCTTATGCGGTCTACGTGACATACGACTTGATGGATACCATATTGCTTTGGCTTCCCTATCCATTGATGATGCTCAATCGCGTGATTTGCGGCTTTTTGGGTATCAACAGCGCATCGCTTCGCAGGGCAGCGGTGCAGATGTATATTCCCGATGAACTCCGTGCCAAGCTAAATGCCTTTGAGTCAATCCTCGTATCGATAGCAGCCGCTATCTTTAGCTTGTTGATCGGTGCGCTTGGTGAAGTGCTGAGCTACCGCATGACAATGACCGTTGCGGGACTGTTTGCACTGCTGTGTACATGGCTGACGATTTGGCGAAACCGCAAGGGGATACGCAATATTTATCAGCCGCAAGATGAAAGCGAGACGACAATACAAGCGTAGGACAGCCATGCGCCGAATTCACCCTGTACTCCGCTAAAAACCTGTGATATAATGATAACCGCAACCATCACACGATATAGGGAGGACGGCATAAATGGGTACTGCGCACAAAAGGACAGTAACCAAGCAAGCCACGCAGAATCGAGAACTAAGCTGGCTGCAATTTAACAGGCGGGTGCAGTATGAGGCCGACAATCCCGATAATCCACTCCTGGAGCGGGCGAAATTTCTCGGTATTGTCTCGTCTAATCTCGATGAGTTTATTCAAGTACGCTATGAACGCATCTATGATGCGGCAGGCGGCGAGTTTGCCAATGAGCAGGTATATGGCGAGATTACTGCAAAACAGCTGTATCGCAAGGTGAATAAAGATATTCTGCGCCTTTACAATATGTCATATTTGCTCTATGAGGGCATTCGCAGTGAGCTGTATATGGAAGATGTTCAGCTTTTTCCGGTTTTTCAGCTGGATAGCGGGCATATGGAACGTGAAAAGGATATTTTCATGAGCGATATCCATCCCTATTTGAAGATTGAATCCATCGAGGAAAGTCAACCCAAACAAAAACAACTATATCTATGTGTAAAACTCGAAAAGCCAAGTCGTAAGCAGGCTCGCTTTGTCACCATTGCGATGCCCCCAAGCTTACCGCGGCTTTTTAATCTATCCTCGCGCAATGATATCAGCTGCCTGATACGGCTGGAAGACGTTGTATGCCACTGCTTAGGCGAGCTTTTTCCCAAAGAAGTAGTCTCTCATGCGGCTGTTTTCCGTGTGATCAGAAACCAGAACTTTTTGGTGGAGGAACGCACGATTGAGGATGTTGTTCCTGCTATTCGCGACATGCTGGGCAAGCGCATTACGGGACATGTGGTGCGTTTGGAGGCAGAGGAGCGGATGAGCGAGGAAATGCTGACGCTGCTCATGGAGCGCTTTGATGTGAGCCATGAACGCCGCTATCGTGTCACAGGTCCATTGGATTTGAATAAGATGATGATGACGCTGTACGCACAGGTGAAGCGTCCTGATCTAAAGTACCAAGGCGTGAAGCCTGTGCTGCTGGATGAACTGATGGGTGATGACGTGCTTGACGTGATTGAACGCAAGGACTACTTGCTCTACCATCCCTACCATAGCTTTGAACCTGTGGTTCACCTGATGCAGTGTGCAGCGGTTGATCCTGAGGTGAGGGCGATTAAGCAGACGCTTTATCGCGTGTCAGGCAATAGCCCCATTATTGCGTCTTTGGTGGAAGCCGCGCAAAACGGTAAGCGGGTCACGGTGCTCATGGAGGCGCATGCGCGCTTTGATGAGGAAAACAACCTATATTGGGGACAGCGCTTGCAGCGTGCGGGATGCACGGTGATGTACGGTCTTCCAAACCTCAAGGTGCATAGCAAGATCACTTACTTTGAGCGCGAGGTGAATGGCGAAATCAAGCGAGCGGTGCACCTTGGTACAGGAAACTACCATGACGGCACGGCGAAGCTGTACACGGATTTCGGTCTGCTTACGGCAAATGAACAATTGACAGGCGATGCATATCGCTTCTTTGAGAGGCTTGAAGGGAAAGCGGACGCAGAGCCTATGGGAGGGATTATCTCTGCGCCTCATGATTTGCAGCCGACGTTGCAGCGCTTGATTGAGCGCGAGAAGCAGAATGCACTCGCAGGCAAGCGGGGCTATATCCTTGCCAAGATGAACGGCTTATCGGACCGCAAGATGATTGAATCATTGCTGGATGCAAGCTGCGCGGGCGTGAAGATCGATTTGATCGTGCGCGGCATTTGCTGCCTGATTCCCGGAAAGCTTGGCGTGAGTGAAAATATCCGCGTCTATTCCATTGTTGGCAGGAACCTTGAACATGCGCGCGCCTTTGTATTTGCAAATGATGGTGAGCGCGAGGTATACTTATCATCAGCGGACTGGATGCCCAGAAATCTTTATCGGCGCGTGGAGTTGATGTTCCCCATTTTAGATGAGCGATGTAGCCAGGCTGTTTATAACGTGCTTGCTCTCCAGCTCCGCGATACGGCAAAATGCCGCGTTCGCCGTGCGGATACATCCTATGTACGCAAGCAAAGAACTCGCAAGAAGATCAATGCACAAGAAGAATTGCTGCAAGATGTTGAAGGCATATTCAGGGGCGATGGTTATGAGCGTAGCAATGCGCTTAAAAGCGGCTGTGCTTATAAGAGTGGCTGTGATTATCAGAGTGGCAATGCCACCACCGCCGCTGTTGAGGACGACCGAAAGGCTGTGACGGTATGAGTCATTGGAAGACATTGGTCAAGGAGGATCGCGAGGCGGTTTTTTCGCGCGACCCTGCTGCTAAATCTATGACAGAGGTAAAGCTTTGCTATCCGGGGCTGACCGCGCTTAAGGCGCACCGAAGAGCAAACGCGCTTTACCTAAAGGGGCATGTGTTGATGGCACGCTTGTTAAGCCAGCGTGCGCGTCATAAAACAGGCATTGAAATTCACCCTGGTGCGCAAATCGGGCGTAGGGTATTTATCGACCATGGCGACGGCGTGGTCATTGGCGAAACGACGATCATCGGCGACGATGTGACGATTTATCAAGGCGTAACCCTTGGCGGTACAGGCAAGGACACGGGCAAACGCCACCCAACCCTTGGAAATGGCGTTACGGTAGGTGCGGGCGCGAAGGTGCTTGGTCCAATCACCATAGGCGATAACTCCAAGGTTGGCGCGGGCGCGATTGTGCTCAAGGACGTACCGGAAAACTGTACAGTCGTTGGCAACCCTGGCAGAATTGTTCAAAAGAAAGAACCTCAGCGCGTAGGCGAGGCGGATTTGGATCAGGTCAACTTGCCTGACCCGATGATGGAGCGTATGGAAGCGCTGGTCGCAAAGCTGTCATCGCTGGAAAAATGCTTGGCGCATCATGCCACGCGTCTTGGCTGTGACGATTGCTTTGATCAGCCTGACTCGCCCTGCAAGGAACGATGTCCGGATGGTTGCCCCAAGCATACTGAAAAGCAACCGGAACAATAAGTTGATAGAGGAGATAAAAGAATGCAAATATACAATAGCATGACGCGCAAAAAGGAAGAGTTTAAACCCATTCACGAGGGAAAAGTGGGTATCTATGCCTGCGGTCCAACGGTGTATAACTACTTTCATATCGGCAATGCACGTCCGTTTATCATGTTTGATATCCTGCGCCGCTATTTCGAGTACCGCGGCTATGAAGTGACCTTTGTGCAGAACTTTACAGACATTGACGACAAGATGATTCGCCGTGCAAACGAGGAGAATACCACCGTTTTGGCTATTGCAGAAAAGTACATTGCGGAGTATTTCATCGATGCAAAGGCACTTGGCATTTTGCCTGCGACTGTGCATCCGCGTGCTACCGAGCATATCCCCCAGATCATTGCGATGATTGAAAAGCTCATCGCCAATGGTCTGGCTTATGAGTCAAAGGGCGATGTGTATTACCGCGTGAAGGCGTTTGAGGGCTATGGCTGCTTATGCGGCCAGAATCTTGACGACCTTGAAAGCGGCGCACGCATTAGCGTGGACGAGCAGAAGGAAGACCCGATGGACTTTGCGCTATGGAAGGCGCAAAAGCCAAACGAACCCGCATGGGAGAGCCCGTGGGGGATGGGTCGTCCGGGCTGGCATATCGAATGCTCCGCTATGAGCACCACCTACCTTGGCGATACCTTTGATATCCATACGGGCGGCAAGGATTTACTCTTCCCGCATCATGAAAATGAAATCGCGCAGAGCGTTGGCGCAACGGGTAAGCCCTATGTCAACTACTGGATGCATAATGGCTTTATCAACATTGACAACGAGAAAATGAGCAAGTCAAAGGGCAATTTCTTTACGGTGCGCGATATCGCCAAGGAATTTGACCTTGAAGCGGTGCGCATGTTCATGCTCTCAGCGCATTACCGCAGTCCCATCAACTTCAGCCATGATCTGATCGAAGCCGCACAGAGCAGCCTTGAGCGCCTCTACAATGCACGAGACCAGCTGTTATTCCTCATGGATAAAGCTACGGATCGTCCGATGAATGAGCTAGAGCAGGCCTTTGCCAGTGAATGCGATAAGTCAGAGGAGCATTTCATCCGTGCGATGGATGATGATATGAACACGGCTGATGCACTGGCGGCGATTTTTGACATTGCACGCGAGATTTTCAAGCTCAGCAATACGGATATCAGCAAGGAAGCTGTCCTCTATGGTCAAGGCAAGCTTGCGAAGCTCACGAGTGTTCTTGGGCTGCTGCTCAAGGAAGCGGATGGCATTGGCGCGGATGTGCAGGCACTTGTTGACGAGCGCGCACAGGCAAGAACCGATAAGAACTGGAAGCGCAGCGATGAACTCCGCGACCAGATCAAGGCGATGGGCTATATCCTAGAGGATACACCCGCAGGCCAGAAGGTTCGAAAGAACGGATAACGAGCACGCAGCTTGAGATGGGGTGAGTGCATGCAGGCGCGAAACGGACTTTTTCTTCGCGTGCTATCTGCGCTTTTGCTTATGGCAGCGCTATCCCTGATTGTGGTTCACCTTCAGGTGGACTACAATACCAAAGAGACGACACTCGCGGCATCATCTGCCAGCGTTCGGATGGGCGAAGTGATGCAGGTACAAATCCCATCCGGAACGGTGAATGTGAACACCGCCGATGTTGAGGAACTGCAAACGATATCAGGTATAGGAAAAGAACTGGCAAGCCGAATCATCAATGAACGCGAGCGAAACGGTGCGTTTGTATACCCTGAGGATTTACTCACGGTCAAGGGCATCGGCACAAAAACGCTGGAAAAGTTACTCACACAAATTTGCCTGGAATAAACGGAGGATATCATGGAAAATACAGTATTATTTTTTGATACTACACTGCGCGATGGCGAACAGACGCCTGGAGTGAGCTTTCACCTGAATGAAAAGGTGGAGTTTGCGCGCCATTTGGAAGCATTGGGTGTTGACATGATCGAGGCTGGTTTTGCAGGCGCAAGCGTTGGCGACTATGAAGCTGTTCGCGCTGTGAGCAAGGCTGTGTCAACGGGCGTATGTTCGCTGGCTAGATGCGTTGAGGCGGATATCGTCGCAGCGGCAAAGGCGCTCAAAAGAGCGGTCAAGCCTCGCATTCATGTGTTTATTGCGACAAGTCCGCTGCATAGAGAGGCAAAGCTGAATATGACGCGCAAGCAGGTGCTGGAGGCAGCGGTCAAGAGCATCACGCTTGCGAAGTCCTTTTGTGAGGACATAGAGTTTAGCTGTGAGGACGCAACCAGAACCGAGCCTGATTTCCTCCGCGAAATCTGCGAGGCGGCGATCCAAGCAGGCGCAACGACGCTCAATATTCCGGATACGGTCGGCTACGCCACGGTGGACGAGTATGGCGAGATGATCGGCGACATCTATCAAAATGTCATTCGCGGACGCAATATCGTGCTGTCTGCGCATTGCCATAACGATTTAGGGCTTGCGACAGCCACAACCCTTGAAGCAGTTAGATGCGGCGCAAGGCAGGTGGAATGCTCGATCAATGGTCTTGGAGAGCGTGCGGGTAACGCATCGCTTGAGGAGATTGTGATGGGGCTTCGCACCCGCAGCGATATTTATCAGCTGAAGGACAACCTTAACACCTCCGAAATTTACCGCATCAGCCGTCTGGCGGCTTCGCTTTCAGGTGTTGAAGTCCCCCCGAACAAGGCGGTTGTAGGCGCGAACGCATTCGTGCATCAAAGCGGCATTCATCAACATGGCGTGCTCAGAAATAGAGAGACCTATGAGGTCATGAAACCCGAGGATCTTGGCATCCCGCAGGGCGGCATGGTGCTTGGGAAGCTCAGCGGACGCCATGCGCTGCGCGAGCATGCGATGGAGCTTGGATTTGACCTGACAGATCGCGAACTGAATGCAGCCTTTGAAAAATTCAAGGAGCTGGCAGATCGCAAAAAGGATATTACAGACCGCGATATCATGGCACTTTGCCGTGAGCAGATGCACGGTGCATCGGGCATGTACCAGATTCATTCGTTCCAGATTTTCAGCGGCAACCGCATGACCAGCACCGCAACGGTGAGCCTGAAGATGGGTGACTTGATCGTGACGCGTGCTGACTGCGGAGAAGGCCCGATTGAAGCTTGCTTCCATGCGGTCGACCAAATCACGGGTCTTCATTGCACGCTGGAAAGCTATCAGCTCAAGGCGGTTACCGAGGGCGAGGATGCACTTGGCGAAGCTACGGTTCGGGTGAAAAACAAGGATATGGTGATGCTTGGCAAAGGCGTATCCACAGATATTATCGAAGCCAGTTGCTTTGGCTATATCAACGCAGTTAATCGCCTGATCGAAGCGCAAAAACAATCAGATGTCCCTTCATCTGACATCGAATAACGGACGGAGTGGACAAACATGTACGAGCGATATATCAAGCGAATGCTGGATGTAGTCATATCTATTGTGTGCCTTGTGGTGCTCAGCCCAGTGCTTTTGCTGATTGCCCTTGCTATCAAAATCGATAGCAAAGGCCCAGTGCTTTTTAAGCAGAAAAGGGCTGGCAAGGGGAAGGTGCTCTTTGATATTTACAAGTTTCGCACCATGAGCATAGATGCGCCAAAGGATGTTGCGACCAATGATCTCAGAGGCGCAAAGAGCTTTATCACGCGCGTTGGCAAGGTGCTCAGGGTGACGAGCCTTGACGAATTGCCCCAGCTTATCAATATCCTTAAGGGCGAGATGGCGCTGATTGGTCCGCGCCCCGCGCTATGGAATCAATATGATCTGCTCCAGTGGCGGGACAAGTTCAAGGCTAACGATGTGCGCCCCGGACTCAGCGGCTGGGCACAGGTGAACGGACGGGATTATCTGAGCCGCGATCTTGAGCAGAAAGCACATCGGGACGGAGAGTATGCGCAGAATATCAGCTTTTGGTTTGATCTGAAATGCGTGCTCCTCACCTTGGTTAAAGTCGTGAACCGACAGGGTATTGTTGAAGGACGCGAAAGCAAAAGCTACCCCATTGAGGGTGGAGAGGAAAAGCGATGATACGGGTGCTAATCACAGGGGCAAACAGCTATATTGGCACGCATATTGAGGCGCAGCTTGCAAGCGAGCCTGAGGGTTTCCAAGTGAGCACACGCGATATGCGCGATGATTGGTCACGCGATTTCTCGGGCTTTGACGCGGTTGTGCATGTTGCAGGCATTGCGCATCAAAAAGAGAATGAGGACAATGCACAGCTATATTACGATGTGAACCGTGATCTTGCCATCCAAGCAGCTAAGGCTGCAAAGGAAAGCGGGGTTTCTCAATTTGTTTTCCTTAGCAGCATGAGTGTATTTGGGATGACCTGCGGACGCATTACCATGGATACTAAACCTGCGCCGACAACTCATTACGGCAAAAGCAAGCTGGAGGCGGAAGCGGCGCTCCAAGTCCTAGCGAATGATAAGTTTCATATGGCAGTGCTGCGCCCGCCTATGATCTATGGCGCAAACTGCAAAGGGAATTATCCGCGGCTATCCAAGCTCGCGCAAAAGCTGCCTGTTTTTCCAAGCGTGCGCAATGAGCGCAGCATGCTATACATCGGCACGCTTGGGGTGTTCATCTCCCAGCTTTTAAAAAGCGGTGAAGGCGGCTGCTATCACCCGCAGAACAATGAATACGTGAGCACGGACGCGCTGGTTCATCAGATCGCAGCCGTGCATCATAAGCGCATCTGGCAGCCCAAAGGATTTGGGTGGCTGCTAGCTGCGCTTTGCAGGTATGTAGGGATCGTGGGCAAGGTATTTGGCACACTGACCTACGACCAAGCGATGAGTGAGGCGTTTCGTGACCAGCAGGAGCTCACGTTTGCCGAGACCATTGCCCTAACGGAGGTAGGAAATTGAGTAAGAAAGTTCTATTTATTGCAACAGTCCTGCGCGGACATGTGCTTGTATTTCATCTACCCTATATGAAATGGTTTCAGGAGCAGGGATACGAAGTGCATCTGTGCACTCGCAATGATACGGGTGCGGTGGTCGAGTCTGTGCCGTACTGTGACCGTTACTTTGACTTGCCCTTTGAGCGCTCGCCCATTAGCCCCAACAACAGGGTGGTGTATAAGCAGCTCAAGGCGATCATCGATGAGGGCAACTATGATTTGATTCATTGCAATACGCCTGTGGGCGGGATGCTTGGCAGACTATGCGCAAGGGACGCGAGGAAACGCGGAACCAAGGTGGTTTATACAGCGCATGGTTTTCATTTTTTCTCTGGTGCACCAATCAAAAACTGGCTGCTGTTCTACCCCGCAGAGCGATTCCTGTCGCGTTACACTGATCTTTTGATCACCATCAACCGCGAGGACGATAAGCACGCTCAAAGATTTCATGCTCGAAAATCTGCGATGGTCAATGGCGTTGGGGTTGATTTGTCCCGCTTTGAGGCGGAGGTCGACCGAGATGAAGTCAAAGCAAAGCTTGGCATTCCTTCGGATGAATTTATCGTGATCAACGTAGGAGAGCATATCTCACGTAAAAACCATGAAACAGCGCTTCGCGTGATGCAGGAGCTTCCAGCGGTGCATTTGTTGTTTTGCGGTGTGGGCGAGAAGGAAGACGAGCTTAAAAAGCTCGCGATCGACCTTGGTATTGAGGAACGCACTCATTTTCTGGGCTTCCGCAGGGATGTGCCTGAACTGCTGAAAGCGTCGGATGTGTTTTTCTTTCCGTCGCTTCAAGAAGGCTTGCCGGTGTCTCAAATGGAGGCGATGGCGGCAGGGCTCCCATGCGTGGTGAGCAATGTGCGCGGCAATGCCGATCTGATCCAGCAAGGTGTGGGCGGAATGCTACGCAGTGCTCGGGATGCGAGCGGATTTGCTGAGGATATTGCACTGCTGCTTGGCAACCCTGCGATGCGCGAGGAAATGAGCAAGTACAATCAAAACGAAATTCAAAAATACAGCTTGGATGAAGTGCGCAAGCAGCTTGCAGCGCTGTACCTTGAGCTGCTCGGTAAGGAAGGTGCATGATGGCAAAAATTTTGTTTTTAATGCGCTATCCGCTTCATCGAAATGATAATTTAAAGCTCAAATTCGATGGTGAAATGGCGGCCGCACGTGCACTGGGGCATGAAGTTCATTATATCGGCTGGGATAAAGACCGATTGCTATTATGCGGCGAAGAGGATCCAGAGCTGATTCAAACCTGCCCTTTTGCAAAGCTTCCCGCCTATGGAAAAACGGTTTTCTATATCGACTTGATGAATGCGCTGAAAAAAGTGATTTTGGAAAACCAGATTGACCTTGTGTACATGAGGTTTATGCCGACCTTTGGCAATGCCCCTGACGCAATGACAGCACTCAAGGCAAAGGGCGGAAAGCTTATCGTGGAGCACCCGACCTATCCATTTGAAAATGGGAAAACAACCTCGCTTCTCCGCATGCCCGTATTTGCCTACAATGCGAAGGTATTTGGGCGCATGGAGCCCATGATCGACCTGTATACGCTGATTGGGGAGCATTGCGATGGCATGCTTAATGGCAGACCTGCGATGAATATTGTCAATGGCGTGGATGTGAATCAATATCAGCAGCACAAACCGTGCACAGGTACTTCCGATATCCACATGCTTGCGCTGGCGAGCATGTCGCATTGGCAGGGCTATGATCGCCTGATTCGAGCGCTTGCAAAGGATCAAAGCGAAGAGCAGGTTTATGTGCATATGGTTGGCAATGATGGAGATGGCTCGCTGAAGGCATGGGAGAAGCTGAGCGATGAGCTTGGTACATCAGAGCGCGTGATATTCCACGGAGAACTGCATGGCGATGCACTTGACCAAATCGTTGCGAAATGCGATATTGGCATTGGCGGACTTGGGCTGTACCGTAAGGGGCAGCTGTCGAGTATGACGCTAAAGGTTCGTGAATATATGGCGCGCGGCTTGCCGTTTGTCTATGCGGTGGATGATCCGGTGGTTCCAGATGACTCGCGGTTTTGTTTGAAACTGAGAAATGATGACTCCGATATCGACATGCAGCAGATCGTCAACTTCGCAAAGTCAGCAAAGGTCAATGCGGATGTACCTGCGCATATGCGCAGCTATGCACGAGCGCATATGTCATGGGAAGGAATCATGAGAGCTGTGTTTGAAAAGGCGGGGATATAAATGCCTGGTACATTGATTTATTTGAGTTCATGTGCGGTAGCGGCAGATGGGAAAACCAATGCCTTCATGATGCAGGAGCATCCGTGGCTGCTAAAGCATTTCAGCAATGTGCAGATGGTTAGTTTTTATGGCGTAAAGACGCTGACGACCAAGGATCGTGAATATATCACGCCGCAAAAGCTGGGTTTTGCAGCGCTTAAGTCATGGCTGAGTGTTCTGTTGATGCGGGATTTATGGCAAGAGCTAAACCATCTGAGAAGAGATAAGAAGGCCAATCTGATCAATATCTTAAAGCTCGTGATGTTTACCCAGCGTGGGCTGAAGATGCACTATTGGCTGGAAGCATTGCTCAAAAAGGATGGAGATATAAGACCGACGCTTTACTCTTGCTGGATGAGCTTTGACGGCTATGCGGCTGCGCTCACCAAGCGCAAGCATCCGCAGCTTCGGTTCGTGGTTCGCGGGCATGCCTTTGATATTGACGCCGAGCGCAATCCTATGAATCCCTACCTCATGAAGCAGATGATAGCCAAGCAAGCCGATGGGATATACCTCATCAGCGAGAGTGCGAAGGCACAATACCTTGAGTACATGCAGGAAGACGCGCCAATGGACAAAATCCATGTAGTTGGGATGGGTTCGTCGGGCAATCCCGTTGAGATGATCAAAGAGCCGCCGATGCTTAGGCAAGGGGTTCTTCGCGTGGTGAGCTGCGCGAACATCAGTGAGATCAAGCAAATACACCTCATGATAGAAGCCCTTGAAAAGTGGGAGGGCATGCCGATCTGTTGGACGCATATGGGCGGCGGGGAAGGCGAAGATGCGCTGAGGAAACTCGCGGAGGAAAAGCTTGATACGAAGGAAAACGTGATCTATGAGTTCATGGGTTCCCTTGATTTTGAAAAAGTACAGAAGCAATATGATACGCACGCGTATGATTTGTTTATCAATACAAGCCGAAAAGAAGGCGTACCTGTTTCCATTATGGAAGCGATGCGCCATGGAATCCCCATCATCGCGCCGGCTGTGGGCGGTATTCCTGAGATGGTGACGGAGGATATCGGCTATTTATATGACGGAGCGCAAGGCGCGCAGGGTCTGCTGGCTGCACTGGAGGCGTTTTCAAAGCTGCCTGAGGATCAGGTGCTCTTGATGCGGCAGGCGGCAAGAAAACGCTGGAACGAGCACTATTGCAGCAGCAATTTGCTGCCCAAGCTCTTTGAATAGTGCTGGATGCAGTGCGAATGGAAGGAATGAATAATGCTTGAGTAAGCCTAAGAGGATACTGTTGATCAGCTACTATTTTGCACCGCAAAATACGATGGGCGCAGTGCGTCCCACCAAGCTGGCGAAGTATTTGACACGCATGGGCCATGATGTGACCGTGATATGCGGCGCAGGGATGACAGATGCGAAAGACCCTATTTTGCTCCGTGATATGCAGGAACTCAAGGACGTGCATGCGATACGCGAGTGGAATCCGCTCCGTGACTATAAGGCAAGAAAACGCGCAAAGGTGCAAAGTGAGCCGCAATCGGCAACAACGCCTGAGCCTGCCAAGGCTGCTGCAAGCGAAAATGCACCAAAGAGCTTCATGGGGCGTATCGCCAACGTAGTATATCTGTATCTGTGGCTGCTTGGGGATCGGAGCTTTCAAAGAAAGGCAAAGCGTGAACTGGGCAAGCTGAATGGATCGTATGATGTGGTGTTTTCTACCTATGCACCGCTCAGCGTGCATGAAGTGGCGTATGCTGCCAAGAAAAGCGGTCTGGCAAAACGATGGTTCGCGGATTTTCGCGATGAGGTCAACGTATCCTTTGACTGGCTCAAAGGGTATCAAAGGTGCTATATGCAGATGATTCGGGAACATGCGGACTCGATTACCGCGGTATCCAATGGCTTTTTAAAGCTCATGAACTTTGATGACGTTGGCAGAATGCTATCAAACGGCTACGACCGTGAGGACTTGAATACCAACCAAGAAAAGTTCCCCATAGAAAAACGGCCCTATATGCAAATCGTCTATACAGGCCAGTTTCAAGAAGGGCGCAGAGGGGTCGGAGGACGTGATATCAGCCCGTTCTTTCGCGTGATGCGCAGGCTTGTGGATGATGGGGCATGCACGGAGGACGAGCTGCAATTTGTGTACGCAGGACCTGATGGCGCAGTTTTCGGCGCCTTTGCAAATGAATACGGGTTTGATAATTGTGTGGTGGATCACGGACTGGTTGCTCGCGATCAATCCCTTGCGCTTCAGCAGTCTGCTGACCTATTGATGATGGCAACTGTGAATTCCAAAAAGCAAATCGGTATACTCACAGGTAAGCTCTATGAGTATATGATGATGGACAAACCCATTGTGTGCCTGATGCGCGGCGATGCGGAAAACAGCGAGCTAAGCCAAGTGCTTCAGCAAACGGGTATGGGCTTTTGCTGCGAGGAAGCGAAGGGCGATGCGGATGTGCAGGAGCTATACGGCTATTGCGAGCAGCTGATATCGCGCTGGAAGAAGAATGAACCGCTATTAATGCATCAAAACAAGGGCGAAAGCGAAGCCGTTGCCTATCCTAGTATTGCAAAAACCTTATCTGATTGGATGGATCAGTAAGCAGCTGCATATATGCATAAAGGGGCTATTGCGAAACGGCTGTTGTCTTACAAAACAGTAGTAAATACACACAAAAATCCACCTGCGAATCAAGTAATTCGCAGGTGGATTTTGTTGCTATTGTCTTTTGAAAAGACTTCTGCAACAGCCCCTTTACGTATGGAGCAAAAGCCATGGTTTCACTTGACAAGAGGGCAGCGGAATGATAAGCTATGACCGTAACGACGGTTTTGGTTTTACTGTTCATAGAGAGCCTATTTTTTAGACCGTCAGGAAAGGGGAGGCCATGAGTTATATTGCGTTTCATGACGTAACAAAGGAATACCGCACGGGCGGAGAAAGCGTATTGGCCGCTAATAAAGTTACTTTTGAGATCGAAAAAGGCGAGCTATGCGTCGTTTTGGGGCCCAGTGGCGCAGGCAAAACAACCATTTTGAACCTTCTTGGCGGCATGGATAAGGCAACATCGGGAAGCATTATGGTAGGTGAGAAAGAAATCACGAAGCTATCAGGACGTGAACTCACTGAGTATCGCAGGCTGGATGTCGGATTTGTATTCCAGTTTTACAATCTGATGCCAAACCTTACGGCGCTGGAAAATGTAGAGCTTGCGCGTCAGGTCTGCCCCAATGCCCTTGATCCGGTGGAAGTGCTCAAACAGGTGGGACTTGGCGAGCGCATGAACAACTTCCCAGCGCAGCTCTCCGGCGGTGAACAACAGCGTGTATCCATCGCAAGAGCGCTCTGCAAAAACCCTGCGCTGCTGCTTTGCGATGAACCAACGGGCGCACTGGACAGTAAAACGGGTCTTCAGGTGCTCTCGCTGCTAAAGGAAGTCAGTGAGAAATATCAATCCACCGTAGCAATCATTACGCACAATGGTGCAATTGCGCCGCTGGCAAAGCGGGTGATCAGGGTGAAAAACGGATCGATTGAAAGCGTTCAGATCAACGATCACCCTGTGGATGTAGATGATATCGCATGGTAAAGAAAACACTGACTCGCAAGCTGCTGCGAGATATGTGGAACAACCGAATGCAGTTTGTAGCAGTGCTTCTGCTTTGCGCATTGGGTACATGGGTTTTTAGCGGACTGGATGCAGCGTGGCGAATGCTGGACCTATCCTCTCAAACCTATTTTGAGAATCAAAATGTAGCGGATCTATGGGTGACGGTGCAGGATGTAGACCGATCAATGCTCACAAGCATTGACGCGATTGATGGCGTTGAGGATTTGCAGGCGCGCGTCTCTGCGGAGTTTAAAGTTGATCTGCCCCATGAACCATCCTTGCAGGCGGAGGCGTATGACGGCAAGATCAGAATCAACAAGCCGTTGATCCGTGAAGGGCTAGATTTGGATGCCAATGACCTTCGCGGCTGTCTCCTTGACGAGCTCTTTGCCAAGGAAAATGGACTTGCGGTCGGGGATAAGATTGTGCTCAAGGTGAACGGCATTCACTTTGACTTCGTGATCAGGGGCACATGCCTCAGCCCTGAGTTTGCCCAGCTGAGCAAAAGCGGTGTGCGTGATCCGCTCAATTATGGATTTATCCTTCTCAGCAGCAAAGCAATCGATCTTGTACCGCTCAATCATATGGTGATTACGCTGGATGATGGAGCGGATGCGGACGATGTCAGAAGTCATATTTCCGCCCTTTATCCTGATGCATTAATCGTGGATAGTACTACGCAAAGCAGCGTGCATGGCATCCAGACGGATGCACAAATGTACAAGAGCCTAAGCTATGTATTCCCGCTTCTGGCATTTGCGGTGGCTGCGATGATCGTGCTGACCACCCTTAGCAGAATGCTTGAGAATCAGCGCATGCAGATGGGAACGCTCAAGGCGCTGGGATATCGGGATGGGCAGATGCAAAGACATTATCTATGCTATGCATTCCTGCCATCTCTTGCAGGCTCATTGCTCGGACTTTTTGTAGGGCGCATTACGCTGCCCTATGTCCTATGGAATATGGAGTCGGCAAGGTATGTATTCCCCGAGTGTTTGCAGGCACCGATCTCGTGGGAACAATGGTTTGTCTGCGGGCTCGGCGTGCTTCTCAGCTGCTTCATATGCCTGAAAACCTACAAGCAGAGCGCGAGGGAAGTCACCGCTGCGCTCCTTCGTCCCAAACCCCCAAAGGCAGGCGAGAAGCTGCTTTTGGAGAGGTTTACAGGGCTTTGGAGCAGTTTTGGTTTTAATGCGAAGATGATCATCCGAAATCTGTTTCGCAACAAGTCCAGAACCGCGATGTCCCTTGTCGGCGTGCTCTGCTGCACGATGCTTATCATCACGTCCCTTGGACTCTCTGACAGCGTGGAGTACTTCGTTGGTAAATACTACGAAGGAACGCTGCAATATACCGTGAAGGCAAAGCTTGACGGGGCAGCGGGTACGCTGGAAGGCTATCAAAAGCGCACTCAGGCGGATCGCGTGGAAGGCGTAATGGACATGGTCATCAGCGCAAGGTCCGATGGGAAAGCCAGAACGACCACATTATCCGTGCTGCAAGACGATCAAGAGTTGATGCTGCTTGGAGAAAACGAGACGTTTGTTCCTATGCCATTAACGGGTGTCATGCTCTCCCAGAAGCTTGCGGAGGTGCTTAGGCTTAATGTAGGCGACGAAATCCAGCTGTGGCTTCCGGGCGACAAAGAAGGAATCACGACTACGGTTTCTGCTATTGCATATGTGACCATGGGGCAGACTGCTATGGCGAGCGAAACCGCATGGAATGGCTTCAAGAAGGGCGCATTTATCCCAACGTCGCTCAATGTCCTGAATCCATCGGATGCAGCGATGCAGTACCTATCATCTCTGGATGAATTTGAGGAGTTTGAGTATCCGCCTGAGGAGAAGCTAAACGCACTCGGTATTTTGCAAAGCCTCAAGAGCGTATTTTCGCTCATGTCAGGTGCTGCACTCGGGCTTGCGTTCGTCGTGCTCTACAATATGGGCATTTTGAATTTCTCGGAGCGTTACCGCGAATACGCAACGCTCAAGGTTCTGGGTTATCATCAAAAGGAAATCTGCCGTTTGATGATCAATGAAAACAACCTGCTGACGCTGCTTGGCACATTGCTGGGCATTTATCCGGGCAAATGGCTGACCATTGTGGTGCTTCGCTCCTGCGAATCGGACGGGATGGTCTTTGCATCCACGGTAACATGGCAATCCATTGTGATTGCGTGCACAGTATCGTTTGTGTTCTCGTATTTCATTACTCGTTTACTAACGCAAAAAGTGAAAACCATCGATATGGTGGAAGCACTGAAGAGCGTTGAATAGAATATGGAGGTTTGGATGATGAAAAAAATACTCGGTATATTATTGGTTCTTAGCATGCTATTGCCGCTGGTTGCAATGGCGGAGGATGTGCAGAGCACAAATGGTTCTTTGTCAGCAACCGTAACGGCTAATGGTGTGGTTAAGAGCCAAAACACCTATGATATCACCGCGCCTTATTCAGGCGTAGTACTGCCCTTCTCGTGGGAGATTGGCGATAGCGTAGCATCTGGCGATGCACTCTTTGAAATGGATACCCTAAAGGTTTATGCGCCGTCGGACGGCGTAGTACAAGCGCTGTTTGTCAAAGAAGGTGACCTTTGCGAAAGCGTGATCAGCCAGTACGGCATGATCGCAGCCATTGAGAAAAATCCTGCACTGGTTGTGACGGCATCAAGTTCAGGTGCATACGATGATTCGGCTAACAAGCTCATTCATCTGGGCGAAACGATTTACTTCTATGAGACCTCAGATAAGGAAAACGAAGGCGAAGGCGACGTGATCTCCATTGAAGGCAATGAGTATATCATCGAACTCAAAGCAGGCGATTTTGAATCGGGGGATGCTGTGAAAATCTTCCGTGATGAAAAGATGGGCACCAAAACCTGCATTGGTTCAGGCACAGTTGCCAGAAGCACCGATGTGCCGATCACTGTCAGCGGCCGCGTGATTGATAGCGCAGTGGTGCAGGGCCAGAAGGTGAAAAAAGGTCAGCTGCTGTTCGAATTGGCATCAGCTGATGCAGAGTCAAGTGTGAATAGTGCAAAAGTATCTGCTCCTCATGCAGGCGCAATCGGATCGGTCGCGGTCATCTCCGGTCAGCAGGTCTATAAGGGACAGGTGCTTGCGACCGTCCATGATCTGTCTGCACTCAATGTGATTGCAGAGGTGGACGAGGTAGATCTTGACCTTGTGAAGGCTGGCGACAGCTTGACAGTATTGCTTGACCGCTACCCAGACCAGAAGGTCACAGGCACGGTCACCAGCATTTCACGCATTGGTATACAAAAGCAAAACGCCACCTACTTTAATGTGGAGATTGCAATTACAACCAGCCTTGAAGTGCTGCCCGGTATGAATGGGACAGTATGGCTAGCACAAGCAGAGTAATGGAGGAAATCGATGGCAACTGCTTTTACTCAACGAGAGCGTGAGCATATTCATGAGAGACTTCAAAATGTCGGTTTGCGTTACGCCGCAACGATAGGTATGAAACGATCGACAGTAGATGAAATCGCACGCGAGGCGGGGATTAGCAAGGGTGCGTTCTATGGATTTTTCGCTAGTAAAGAGCATCTGTTTCTTAACATTTTAGAGCTGATTCACAATGAAATGTACGGAAACGCGGAGCGTATCTTTATCCAGCGCGTTGATCTGCCGATTAAAGAGCGTGCGGCGCTGGCAATCACTGAGGTATGCCGAGTGGCAGAAAAACGCGAGGCAGTCCAGTTTATCCGCGATGAAGTGCCGCAGCTTTTGATCAAGCTGCCGGAGGATGTGCTCAAGCAGCATTATCAAAGCGATGAGGATCGCATCAAGAACCTAGTCCGCAAGGCGAATGTGAGCCTGAGTACGAGCCTTGAAACGGCGTGCGCAGTGATACGCATGCTCATGATGACACTGCTTCTCAAGGGCGAGGTCGGGGAAGAATATGACGAGGCAATGCGCGTGATGATCGATGGCGCATGTGATCGACTGATTCGATCATAATATGACGAAAACGGGGCTGTTGCTTGCATTATGCATTCAACAGCCCCGTTGAAACATCAATCATCGAAAGCACTTGGCCTCTCGGTAGCGTCTGCGCTTGAGGAAAATCCACGCAACAACGAAATTTTACACACACACATCACACATCAACACACCACAGATTTAGCACCTATGGTTTGGCGCTTTTCAATCAAAAGCCCCGACTTACGCGGTTTTCGACCGTTTGCTTGATTGTTGTTTCAACAGTAGCATTCCTCATGAGAAAGAAATTATTCATCCTTTTTCACCAAGCTAGTTGGAAAAATGCAGGAAAGCTTCAGATGGATACAGAAGTTATATAGAATAAGGTTTTTTAGGGAGGCTGCGGATGATTAGCTTAAAAGCTCTTGACACAGGTAGCGAAGTCTATCAACTCGGTGAGACGTTGTTTAGACGCGGAAGCGTGCTTTTTTCAAAGCGTTTGGACGATGCTCTGTATTATGATATTGGCGCATCACCAAAACAGCGTGTTTGTTTGATGAGGAATGGCACAGCAAAATGCACCTGTGACAATCAAGATCCGCAGGGCTGCGAGCATGTGGTCGCCGCTATCCTTCTAGCAAATGACGATGGTCAACTCAGGTCCTTTCGTCAGCAAAATGAAATCGAGCTTGGAGAACAGATGCTTCTCGCGCTTAGCAGAGCGATGCCGGGCGGCGAAAACGTTCGTTTGAGTGCGTCGATCAGAAGGTATAACGATGGCCGCGTTGGTCTGGGTATGTCCATTGGGCAGGAACGGCTGTATGCGGTGAAGAGCATTGCGGATTTATTGACCTGCTTTTCCGTCGGTGCGCCGCTGGTTTTAACGGAAAAGTTTACCTACCGTCCATCCTTTATGCGCTTTTCCAAAGAAGATGAGCGCTTATTAATGCTGCTTACCAATCATATTCCGCTCAAGGCGGATACATTGCGCGGCTGGGAGGAAGGCGTGGCACCGTCAGAGGATGAGCGCATGCCCTCGCCAAGCTATGAAGGTCGGTTTGTGATGATGACGGGCACTTTTTTGCAAAGCGTGCTTCGTTATTTTGAAACGCGTCCTTTTGGTCTGCGCTATGGTGATCAAAAACAAGCGCAGAACGGGATTCGCAGGGTAGAGCTCCCGCTTTGCTTCAAGGTTTCGCTCACAACAACTGAGCTTTGCGTAGCAACGCAGGGCGCAGAGGACTTGCTTTTGCTCACGCCTGATGCGCGGTATATGATATCAAACGGCCGCGTGGTACACCTGCACAGCGCGCAGGCTAGGGTGCTCAAGCTTCTCAAGCAAGACGGAACGTCGTTTAGCTATCCTGCAAGGGATGCAGAGGAGACCCTCGCAACGCTCCTACCTGCGCTATCAACCGTTGGCACAGTTGCACCATCGCCTGAGCTGAACGCAAGGCTGATCACAGCGCCCTTCAAGCCTGCTATCTATTTGGATTTGGTGAATGGCAATGTGGAAGCAAGGGTCGAATTTCATTATGGAAAAACCGTATTGCATCCATTCCATCTGCCTCAAAGCGACATGGCAGATGGTGAAGAAGCAGAAGCAACCGATCTGATCCCCCAGCAAGAGGATGGACGGATGCTGCTCAGGGACGGACGAGCGGAAAGTGAACTTCTTGATTTTTTCTCGGATGCTGGCTTTATCGTACGCGGCGGGCGCATTGTGCTTCGCCGATCCAAGGATATACTGTCGTTTTGCACGCAGGGCGTTTCAGAACTCGCAAAACATGCCGAAGTGTATGCGTCAACTGCATTTGAGAAGGTCAAGCCGCGCAGACTATCTGCGAAGGCTTCGTTCCATATGCGTGGCGGACGCTTGGTGTTCATGCTTTTGGAAGATCACGAAGCGGTCACAGATTTGCTCCCTGTCCTTCAGGCAGTGGCGCAGCGTCAGCAATATGTACGCCTCAAATCAGGCGAGTTCCTTGACGTGCGTGATCTATCCGCACTTGCGCCTGTTGCGCAGGAATTGCTGGAAGCAGCTGCGCTGGATGATCCCAATGTGCAGAATGATGCACGTGAGCTCAGCTTTGGCGCATACCGCGCAGCATACATGGTCAGCATGATGCAGATGGCCGGCGCGAAGACGGAAGCGGACGCAGAGGTGGACAAGGCGATTCGTGCCTTGATCGAGCCCGATGAAGGCGATGGCAAGTTCATCCCTCAGCGCTTATCAAAGAAACTCGTATCCTATCAGCGGCGCGGAAGCGAATGGCTCTTGTCGCTATATGAGGCGCGAATGGGCGGCATCCTAGCGGACGAAATGGGTCTTGGCAAAACCGTACAGGTGATCGCTGCGCTGTCAGCTGCAAAGCGCAAAAACGGCACGGAAAAGAGCATTATTGTCACACCGACATCCCTGAGCTATCATTGGCTTGCGGAGCTGAAACGATTTGACGACAGCCTTATCGTACGCCTGATCACAGGTCCTCGAGAGGAAAGAAGGCATGCGCTTGAAGATGCAAAGAACAGTCCGGAAGTTGATGTAATCCTAACGAGCTATCCATTGCTCAGACGAGATATCGCCTTCCTAAGGGATATCCCGCTGCGATTTGCGGTGCTGGATGAAGCACAATCGGTCAAAAATGCACAGAGCCAAGGCGCAGCTGCTGCAAAGGAGCTGAACGCACAGGTTCGTATTGCACTGACAGGCACGCCGATGGAAAACCATACGGGCGAACTGTGGAGTATCTTTGACTTTGTGCTCCCTGGCTATCTTGGCACGCAGGCATCGTTCTTGCGGCGCTATGGAAGCGGCGAGCGAACAGAAGAGCTTCGGGAGCGGATTCGTCCGTTCATCATGCGCAGGCTCAAGCGCGAGGTGCTCAAGGACCTACCCAAGAAGCATGAGCAGAGCATGTATGCAGCAATGACATCCGAGCAAGAGCGCGTATACAACAGCCTGATGATGACCTTGCGCGAACATGTTGGACAAGCATTGGATGAAGGCTCGCTGCCTCGTGCTAGGATGCAGGTGCTGAGCATATTGCTCAAGCTTCGTCAGGTCTGCTGCCATCCCAAACTCTTTTTACCCGATTATGAAGGTACGAGCGGAAAGCTGGAACTGCTGGTGCAAACCGTGCACAATGCCATTGCATCTCAGCGTAGAATCTTGATATTCTCCCAGTTTGTAGGCATGCTCCAAATGATCCGCAAGCGCCTTGGCAGGGAGGGCGTGCAGACGCTCTATCTGGATGGCGAAACCAAGCCTGAACAGCGCCAAGCTCTTTGCGACCGCTTCAATGGCGGTGAGGGCAAGGTGTTCCTGATTTCCCTTAAAGCAGGCGGCACGGGGCTTAACCTCACGGGCGCAGACCTAGTGATTCACTACGATCCGTGGTGGAATCCCGCAACTGAGGATCAAGCAACGGACCGCGCACACCGCATCGGGCAAACCAAGGATGTGGATGTTATCAAGCTGATTGCACAGGGAACGATCGAGGAAAAAGTGACCGACCTGAGCCGACGCAAACGTGCGATTTTTGACCGCGTCGTGCTGGCTGGTGAAACGGAACTTAGCAGCCTCACGGAAGAAGATATCCGCGCACTCTTCTTTACATAAACAGAGTAAAAGCCCCGCCAATGCATTGATTAGCATTGGCGGGGCTTTTGTCCTGCGTTGTTATTTGACGACGCTGAGCACGAATGAAAGCTTCATGGGCTTATCGGTTGGGATATGATACTCGGGATGCACAGGTGCGCCCCAGCTATCATCTCCGCCGACACCCTTGCGGCATAGTGCAATGTCCAGATAAGTGTAGGTAGGATCAGCTAGCTCATCAATATGACGTGCGGTTTTCAGCTCCATTGCATTGTACGGCAATACGCTGATGCTAAGCGGTGTATCGACTTGATCCACGCGAATTCCGCGCCCAAGCTCATCTAGCAGCGTGAGATGACGTATACCCTCGCGGTTGCCGCATTCTTGGGGCTGAAGATTTGGCGTGAGGTTGCTTTGAGGCGTTGCGGTAAACAAGCCGAGCTGCGCGCCATGCATGCGGTCGCAGTAGTTTTCTTCCGGACCATAGCCGTAGTAGGAGGCATGGCATAGTTGGCGCGGTACGCGCAGTGATATGCCGAATGCAGCCATGTCAGGCAGTCCTTGCTTGCCTGCATAGCTCATGTCCACCTGAACGCGTCCATGACCAAGCACCGTGTAGACAACGTCGATGACCGCGCCGCCTGTGAGCACCAATTCGTGGGTGTAGTGCATGCGCAAAATGCCATCCGTTGTGTCCATGCTTTGGAATCTGCCAATGCCGTGAAGGCTGGCGACCTGCCACAGAGCCTCGCTGATCCACTCGCCATTACCATTGTCGTTGCTGGTAGCGGCGCGGAATAAGCTGAGGGAGGGGGCGGTGGATAGGAGCTCGCGCCCGTCTGAACCGCGCAGGGAGGAAAGACCGCCTTCAGTGATCGCAAAGAGCATTTCAAAGCCAGCGCCGCGTGCACCAATATTCACATTGCCGCGGGAAATAATGTAGTTTGCGTCGGCCGCTGGTACTTGCTTCTCGATGTTTGCGATCACTGCATTGCCGTGCATCAATTCATATTCGGTGTCTGCCCATTTGTTGGGGCGGCGAAGGAACAGCCCGCAGTGGAGCACATACTCGCCGCTATCAACAGGGGATAGCAATGGCAGATCATAATGATGGGTTTCGCCTGCTGGTACATCAACCGCGTTAAGCGTACCGGACTGAATCTGCTCGCCATCCCTGCGAAGCTCCCAGCGCAATAGGTATTTAGAAGCATTAGTAAAGAGGAATTTGTTTTCAAGCGTTACGCCTGTAGCATCAGGCTTGATGCGAATGTCCTGATAGAGGAATTTGACTTCCTGCATCTTTGGGGTTTGTGTGCGATCGGCGAACACGATGCCGTTGCCGCAGAAATCACGGTCAGTCGGTCTGTCGCCAAAGTCGCCGCCATAGGTTAGACGTTGCTTGCCATTGGGCGCGGTGACCTGCAGAGCTTGATCAATGTAATCCCAAATGAATCCGCCTTGATAGCGCGGGTTGCGATCTTCAAGCTCGATATACTTATGCATGCCGCCGATGCTGTTGCCCATCGCATGGGTGTATTCACAAAGAATGAACGGCTTGTCTGGGTGCTTGTTTAGGAAGGATTCAACGTGCGCTGCGGTTGTGTACATCTGGCTTTCCATGTCGGAGGTTGCGTTGTAGCTGCGATCATTGAACACGCCTTCATAATGCACAAGGCGGCTGGGGTCGCGCTTTCTCATGTGCTCTGACATGTCAAAGATACATTTGCCGCCATAGCTCTCGTTGCCGCAAGACCAGATCAGAATAGCGGGGTGGTTCTTATCGCGCTCCTGCATGGAGGTGGCGCGGTCAATAAGCGCGTCCGTCCAATCGGGGTTGTTGTTGGGAACGGTATGACTGTCATTGATCGAGCCCATGAGCTGCCATGTGCCATGGCTTTCGAGGTTTGCCTCGTCAATGAGATAGACGCCGTATTCATCGCATAGGCGATACCATAGGCTGTTGTTTGGATAGTGGCTGGTGCGCACGGCGTTGAGGTTGTTGCGCTTGATGGTGCGGATGTCTGCGATCATATGCCTGGCGGAAACAGAGCGGCCGCCCTCGATGCAGAACTCATGACGATTGACACCATGGAAGCTGATTCTCTTGCCATTGAGCAGCATCAGACCGTCCTTCATCTCAACGCGGCGGAAGCCAAGCTTGGTTTGCACAACCTCGAGCTCGTGCTCGGCGGCATCCTTCAGCGTTAGGCGCAGGGTATAGAGATTCGGATCTTCTGCGCTCCAATGCAAGGGCCTTTGGATGGGGCGCTCGATCAAAAGCTCGGATGAGGCGGCAGTTTCGAAATGGTCGATGATATTGCCCTTTTTGTCGATTAATTCGCTGACTAAAGTGACCGCTTTATCAGGCAGCTCGATGGATACCTCTGCCTTGAGCGTACCGTTGATAAAGTCGTCGTCAAGCTCAGGATGAACAAAAATATCGCTTACATGAGCTTTGGGCTGTGCGCTTAGCACAACATCACGGAAGATACCGGAGAAGCGCCAGAAATCCTGATCCTCAATCCATGAAGCGGATGAAAAGCGGAATACTTCGACTGCAAGCTTGTTTTGACCCTCTTGCAATGCGCTTGTTATATCAAAATGCGATGGGGTGAAGCTGTCCTCGGCATAGCCGATCAGCTTTCCATTGACCCAGCAGAAAAAGGCTGTTTCAACACCTTGGAAGGAAATGACAACGCGCGAGTTGTCCCATGCTTTTGGTACTTCGAAATAGCGGACATAGCTGCCGACGGGGTTGAATTCGGTTGGGATTGCGGGCGGGAGAATCTCCTCGTGACCGTCCCATGGGTATTGGGTATTCACATACTGCGGGTGTCCATAGCCCTGCATTTGAATATGCCCTGGAACGCGAATGTCGCTCCAATTTTCGCAATCATAGTCAGCTGCCTCAAAACCTTTGGGGCGTTTGCTGATGCATTTGGCATAGTGGAATTTCCAAAGTCCGTTAAGCGTCCTGTGAAGGCTGCTCGCGTTGGCTTCGGCTTCGATTGTGTTTAGAAATGTATCGTGATCTGACACGGCGGGCATGCGCCCTTTTGCAAAAATTCTCGGGTTGGTAAGATAAGCTAGGTCATAACGAAGCTCACTCATTGGGGACCCTCCTTACATATTGATGATTGTTTTTTGACAAAGATATGCCTATGTGGGTTGCACATGGCTATTGAAGGGGGCTGATTATGTGGTTGATCTCATTCTCTCTCCGCTTTCTAGTATACACGAAGTTGAGCAAAGGTCAATAGAATCAGGTGCGTGAATGGAATTGGATACAATAGGTGTAACCGCATGTATACAAAGGGTTATGCGGTTATTTGTCAGCTTGTGTCGAGCTTAATTTGCGGTGGTCTGTGAACTTGACCGATATGCTAAAATACAGCACGCTTTAAAAACATACAGCATTGTTGAATATCTTTACCAAATGTAATATAATGAGAATGAATGATAATATCATACAAATGAAAATTGATAACGGAGTGGTTGAGTATGAATAGCGAGATAAAGGATCATCGCGTGAGGGTGAGTAAAATGCTGATACGCAAAGCATTCACCGAATTATTAGCGATTAAGCCCATTCAAAGCATATCCATCAAAGAGCTTTGCGAACGGGCAGGGATCAATCGCGGAACATTTTATGCGCATTATCAGGATATCTATGCGCTGCGGTCTGAGATTGAAGACGAGCTGTATACAAATGTACAAAACACCCTGAGCCCGCTTCTTTTGCCCGACATTAAGGTGACCCAGCTTGAGATTACGACGGAAATCTTCAGGCTGCTAAAAGAAAAATCGGATGTGTGCACGGTTATTTTAGGCGAATATGGCGATAAGGATTTTTTGGTGAAGGTGCTGGAGCTTGGGCAGGTGGTCTGTACGGAAAGCAACCTCAAGCTCTACGAAAAAGCGACCCCTGTGCAAATTGAGTGGTTTTATGCCTTTGCAAGCTCTGGCTGCATAGGATTGCTTCGGAAATGGCTGTCTGAGGATATGGACACGCCTGCCAAAGAAATTGCACAGATGGCAGAGCGGCTCATTGCCAGCGGCATGGGATTTTTAGAGGGATAAAAAAGATCGGATTGGTATTGGCTGTTTTCTAGCTTCATCATCTTTGATCTCCTGCATCTATCTATGAAAAAAAGTCTCCGCTTTGGGAGACTTTTTTGATAGGCGCAGCACCTGCCATCGGCACCGTGTACATGCTTTATTTTGCTTCGATGGCATGTGCGGGGCACATTTCCTGACAGCAAAAGCAGGAGATGCAATTCTTTTTTGAAATAACAGCCTTCTTGTTGACGATTTTGATGATATGCTTTGGACAGGACTCCGCACAGAGTCCGCACCCAACGCATCGTCTTGTCAAAACGCGCGGGAAGGCCTTTTTTCGACCAAATACGATGTGGAAGATTCCTTTTGGGGTAAATATACTCTCGGTGCCTAAAACGGCGTCTGGGAGCGTAAACGGGGGATTGGCGGGCCTGAGGGTATCGCCTAGCAGCTGCGTCGTGCCGCTTAGCAGTTTTCGCTCCTTAGCGATGCGAAGGATGGGGATCATTTGCATTTGCAGCCCCATGAGCAAGGTGGCTTGCTCGTCAAGCGCATAGGGCGAGCGGGACGCAAGCGTATAGCCCATGTGGCGTACCGAGCCGCCGCCTGGACCATTGCCTTCCATGCAGTCGATGGCATCCAGCAATGTGACCTGAGGCCGCACGACCTCCGCCAAATCCACCAGCAGATTGCAAAACGAACCAATGGTCGGCTTCATGCAGTGGATTTCGGGCTTTTTGAGCCCCGGTACGCAGCCAAATAGATTTTTGACACCAGCTGTCATGACCGTGAGTCCATGGGTTTTGAGCTTGCAGCAGTTGATGATATAGTCGGCTTCCAGCACGGGCGTGATGATGGAAAAACCATCTTTGTTGCTTGCGGTGATATCTTCGTTTAAGGTGAGAAAATCATCGAGTACATCAAGGCCGCATGCGGTGTATGTTTTGCGCAAAGAGGCGGGTGTGTAGACACCGCCGGGGCTATCGGCGAGTGTGATCTTGGTAATGCCACGTGCTGAAAGCCAGCGAACGACTGCCAGCAGCACTTCGGGATGGGTGGTGACGGCAAGGTCAGGAGCGCGCCCAGCGAGCAAATTGGGCTTGATGAGCACACGGCTTTCAGGGGTGAGATCACTGGCGACATCAAGCGCATCAAAATGCGCTGCAATGGCTTCGTCAAGAAGCTGGGGCGAATAGGTCGGTACTTGTTTTACGGATACGCTTTGCATATAAGAGCTCCTTTGATTTGGTGGTGCGCATTCTCAACCTCTGAGAATGCCCTCAAGCTGCAATAGTGCACTTTCTGCACAGCCATCTTGTGTGATGCGGCCGGTTTTGATTTCGTATTCGTAGTTCATCAGATAGCTGTATGCGGCTTTGAGGCGCTCTTTTTCAAAGCGGCGGGCCTGCTGCTGTGTACGCCCAACGGCAAAGGGGGGAATGCCAAGAAGGCTTGCCTGTGCTTGCTGTGGGGTTTTTTCGTCAAGGAGACAGCGCATGTGGTATAGGATGCGATATTGGCGCAGCAGCATGGCAAGGATGCCGATGCGATCCTCGCCCGAGCGCACCATATCGCGAAGGAGCGAGAATGCTGTGTCCATCTTGCCTGCAACCTGTGCATCGACCATTTGAAAGACAGTGCACTCGGTTGAGCGGGTGCATACGGCGTCAATATCCTCATCAGTGACCGTATCTCGGTCCTGCAAAAAGCTCGTGAGCTTATCCATTTCCTGTTTCAAAAGTGCAGCGTCGCGTCCGACTGTGAATATGAGCTTTCCAGCCGTTTGACTGTCCATTTGCTTGCCGCTGCGGCGCATGGTTTTGCGCGCCCAGTCTGCGCATTCGGCATCGCCCATGGGGGAAAAATCAACGATGCAGTTCATTTTCTTTAGCTGTGTGTAGAGCTTTTTGCGTCCGTCCGCTTTGCCTTTTACGTAGAAAACAAGACAGGTGCTTGGGGAAATATTGGTTAAATACTCCGAAATGGCAGTGATCTTGCGCTCATCCTCTGATTTGCGTCCTGCGGTTAGCAGCGCACAATCGCGTATGACCACAATGCGCACATCACCCATAAAAGGCAGCGTTTCAGAGGCTGCGATGAGCTGATCTGCGTCGGGATCGGTGAGATCGGTTAGGTTCATCTCTTCAAGCCCTGCAGGCAACAGCTTGGAGCAGAGGTTTGAGAGCGCTTGCTGCTTGATATATTCCTCCGCACCTTCAAACACATAGCATGGCGCGATGTTCCCTGACTTAACCGCCTGAAAGAATGCCGTATGATTCACTCGTTTATCCTCGCTTTATAAGGGGTCACGCATAGTTGACCGTCTTTGATAGTAATGGTGATATCGCCCGCTTCGTCGGTGCGAAAGATTGGAATCCGGTGGTTTGTCAGCCGCTGAAGCGTATCGGTGCCCGGCAGTGAACGACTGCCTGATGAACAGCTGACCATTGCAATTTTGGGGCTGACGAAGTCCAAATATTGATTGAATGTGCTCTTTGAGCTTCCATGATGAGAAACCTTGAGCACATCGCATGGGGCAGCTGCATAGGCTTCGTAAGTGCCGTTGATATCGCTGGTGCTCAAAAGCGTATAGCCGCCAAAATCAATGCGCAGCACAAGCGGCATGTCGTTTGCATCATGACCGCTTCTGGCAGCCGTGTCCGTTGGCCAAAGAACATCAATCACCGTTTCATTGTATCGCAGTTGGTCGCCGGCTGCAAGCTCCGTGATTGGAATGCCGAGGTTTTGTATGTCGCGGTATAGCGTGAGGGATTCCTCACTGAGCCCCTGTCCCGCGGCATTGATGGGCAAATAGATTTGCTTGATCTTGATTCCTGACTCGATGAGATGATGAATGCCAAGCGCGTGATCTAAATGCAGATGAGTGAGGTAGAGCGCATCGATATTGCGCCCCTCATCAAGCAGATAGTCAACCGCTGCTTCTCCGTCATCGCCCACGTCAATCGCTATGGTCAGGTCGTTATCCATGAGCAAAGACGCATCAGCTTGACCGACTGCAAGCTGGATATATCGAAGCGATGCGGGCTGGGAGGTGTAAGTCCCGATAGCGGCCACAAGGCAGATGAGCGCAATCGCACAGACCTTCTGCATCCTTGGGGCATATGTTCTTCTGGATACCAAAAGGACGATCATGAAGAAAGCAAAGATCAAAAGCGGCGATACAGCGGGTACGCGTATGGAGGCATAGGGGAGGGTAGATAGAAGGCGAATCGCCCATAAGAGCAGGTCGCTCATTTGAGAGGCAACGAAGCCGAATGGCTGCCCCAGCCATGGGATAGGGGATGAGGCGAGGGCAAGCAGATAAATGGGAATGAGAAAACCCATATAAGGAACAACCAGCAGGTTGATGAATACACCGTAGAGGGGCAGAGAATGGAAGGTGATGGCGGTCGGGACCATCACGCCGATCTGCGCTGCGAGCGATAGGGCAAGCCCTGACCCAAACGGCTTGGGCGGTTTGCCAAAGAAAATGCGGATGCGTGCCCATCGTGTTTTCATGCGGTCACGCTTAGGCAATCGTCTCCTGCGGTTGATTGCATTAAAAATGTTCATAAACACTGGCTCGAGCAGTGTGATTCCTGCCAAGGCGGAGAAGCTCAAGGTAAAGCTGGCCGAATGCGCCTGCATTGGATTGAATAACAAGATGAGCAGCATGGCATTGGCAAGGATGGCGAGCGGATCGGGATGGATGACGAGCACCGATGCGATCGCATATAGCACACACATGATGGAGGCTCGAACGGAGGCGGGCGAAAAGCCAGCCAAAGCGGCATAGACAAATAGGAATGCTGCGATGATCGGCGGTCTGCGGCGCACCGGTACACGACATTTCTTGAGAATCCAAACGATGATCCCTGCAATCAGTCCAATGTGCAGCCCTGAAACGGAGAGGACATGAGCGATGCCAAGCTTTGAAAACGCCTCGCTTTCATCCGTTGCGAGACCTTCGCGGTCGCTGAACAGCATGGCCATGGCGAGACGCGAGTTGTCGCCCATGGTGCGGGTCAGGGATTTGGAGAACACCTTTCTGATGCGCGATGCCCAATCCTTGACGGGTGCGGTTTCAGGGGTGTTGTCGGTGGTGAGTTCACTGGATGAAGCGATGCCAAAGGTCATATTGTTTTGAAGCATCCAAAGCCTGAAATCAAAATGAGGCGCACCGCTCTTGCCGTCTGGTAAGTATACCCTGCCGTCAAATCTCAATGCAGCCCCATCAAAAACAGCGGGCATTTCCTCGCCGTTTAAATATACCGAACAGTAGGCGCGCCCATCTTGCATGGCGCCGTCAAGCGAAATATCCGTTAGGGTAAAGGTGATGCGCCCATCATCCCTGATCGTCGGATCGCCATAGACATAGCCTGTGACTTCATAATGTCCGGGCGTTGGCGCGATGGGCGTGAGCGCATGATGTGTTAGCATGATGCCAATGGATAAGGAGCAAAGTGCCAGAGCAATATAAATGCTCTTATCCATTTTACGGCGCAAAGGAAGCAGGGCTATGCCAAGACCGAAAACGAGCCAAGGCCATGCACCCTGCGTAAAGTTCAGGGCAAAACGACAACCCACAAAGAAGGCAAGGGCGAGCGTAAGCATCACGTAGTTATGCGCTGAGATCACAGGACGCTTTTGCATCGCTACCCTCTCCTCTTTGGTGTGGTATGGTTACGCTTTGATCAAAAGGCAGACCGCATATGCACTCATGCCGAGCTCTTCGCCAACAAAACCGAGATTTTCGGTGGTTGTGGCTTTCACGCTGATCTGGTCGACTGAGGCATTCATCGCAGCCGCTAGATTCTCGCGCATCAGGTCAATGTAGGGGCGAAGCTTGGGACGCTGAGCGGCGATGGTGATGTCTGTGTTGCCAAGCCGATAGCCGTGCTCACTGACGTGTTCCATCACAACCTTAAGCAGCTCAACAGAATCCGCGCCGCGGTATTCCTCGCTTGTGTCGGGGAATAACTTGCCGATGTCGCCAAGCGCCAGTGCGCCAAGCAGCGCGTCCATGAGTGCGTGGGTAGCAACGTCTGCATCACTGTGTCCAAGCAAACCGAAGGTGTGCGGAACTTCAATCCCGCATAAAATCAGCTTGCGATCTTCTACTAATTTGTGTACGTCCATTCCATAACCAATGCGTATCATTCGATGATCTCCCTTTCCATGCGGGCAATCAAAATAGCCTCTGCAAGCGCAATGTCAATCGCTGTTGTGAGTTTGATGTTTTCGCGGTCTCCCTCGCATAGAAATACGGGCATGCCTGCATATTCAAGGAGCGCGGCATCATCGGTGGCGATATAGCCTTCCTCGCACGCTTTGAGGTGGGCGCTGCGAATGAGGTCGGCACGGAAGCCCTGCGGGGTTTGCATGGCATATAGCTCGTCTCTTTGCGGGGTTTGGATAACCTCGCCCGTGCGCTTGGCACGCTTGATGGTATCCACCACGCTGACCGCAGCAATTCCGCAGCCTCGCGCTTGGATGGAGGAGAGCACGCGCTTGATCACGTCCACCGTTACCAGCGGGCGTGCGCCATCGTGAACAAGCACCGCTTCGGCATCGCCGGGCAGTGCCGCTAGTCCGTTTGCGACCGAGTCCTGACGCTCTTTGCCTCCGCTAACCACAGCCTTGACGAACTTTGAAAGACCGTATCGACCAATCATCGTCTGCATTTGTTCCAGCTCATCAGCTGCTGCAACCACAATAGCGCCCGTGCATATAGCAGAGAAGGGCGCGATGGAACGGATGATGGCGGGGACATCGCGAAGGGGCAGGAACACCTTGTTCACGCCTGCATCCATGCGCCTTCCGCTGCCACCGCCAAGTACGATTACGTAACTATTCATTATTCTTCGCCGCGCTCGGCTTTCGTCTGCGCGTCCTCCTCAAGTACCTCGTACATATCCTGTGCATTTTCCTTGCGGACAACATCCTTGATCAGGGCAATGCGGTACTTGCCGATGCGGCTGCCGAAGCGGATTTCTAGCAAATCGCCTTCTTTGACCTCTGCGCCCGGCTTGGCTACCTTGCCATTGAGGGAAACGCGTCCGCCTGAGCATGCGTCGTTTGCGACGGTGCGGCGCTTAATGATTCTTGATACCTTTAGAAATTTATCCAAACGCATATGAAAATACCTCTTTCTTTGCTGAGTGTTTACGCCTCGATGAATGCCTTGATCAGCTTCAAGGAGTTCTGGACACCGAGGATATGTCCGCGCTCATAGCCGTGGGAGGCATAGACGCCTGCGCCGATCAGCGCACAGCGAATATCAAATCCTGCCGACAATGCCGCGCCTGCATCAGAACCATAGTGGGGATAGACATCCACCGCATAATCAATGCTCTCTTTTTTGCAAAGAGCGATCAAACGGCTGGTCATATCGTAGTCATAGGGTCCGCTGCTATCCTTGGCGCAGATGGAGACCTGCTGCTCTGTACAGTCGATTTCATCGCCCACGCAGCCCATGTCCACCACGAGCAATTCTTCCAGATCAGCAGGTAGTCCGCTGGATGCACCATGCCCAACCTCCTCATATACAGAGAAGTAGAGGGTTGTGCTTCGGGAAAGCGTTACATGACCTTCGGACACTGCGCGGGCAACGGCGATGAGCATACCCGCACTGAGCTTGTCGTCAAGGAAACGGCTGCGGATGTGACCTGATGGCATGACCTGCGCGCGGGGATCAAGGCAGACGATATCGCCAACGCTGACGCCAAGCGCATGGGTCTCCTCTTTGGTGGAAACCATTTCGTCAAGCAGTATCTCCATTGTCTTGTCGCTCCGCTTGCCGCCGTCAAGGTCATCGTTTACATGGATGGATGCATTTTGAACCTGCACCACGCCGCTGTAGCGTTTGCCCTCGCGCGTGATCACGGTCACGTTCTCTGTTTCAATCGCCTGATAGGATGGACCGCCAATGCGGGTGAAGGCTAAACGTCCGTTGCTTTTGATGTTTCGAACCATCAGCCCAAGTGTGTCCACATGTGCAGCCAATGCGAGCGGATGCCCGTTTCCGCCGATAGGGCAGACAACGCAGCCCTTGCGCGTTCTGGTGGGTCTGAAGCCTAGATCGGTTAGGGTGACGAGCAAGTCGTCAGTCACGTTTTTTGTATAGCTTGTGGGGCTGTCAATAGCCAACAATCTCATTGTTTGCTCAATTGCATATTGTGTATTCATGATCATAACCTCCTATTTGAGTGTAAGCATATCATACCAAATTTGAAGCGATAGAGCAATCGGAGGAAGAAAAAAAGCACCTGCGTCAAAAGACACAGGTGCTTTGTCACCGAAAATGGCGACAATTTAGATCAATTAAGCGTTAACGCTGTCCTTCAGAGCCTTGCCTGCTTTGAAAACAGGAGCCTTAGAAGCTTCGATCTGGATCTGTTCGCCGGTGCGGGGGTTGCGAGCAACGCGTGCGGGACGATTGCGAACTTCGAAAGAGCCGAAGCCAACAACCTGAACTTTTTCGCCAGCGGATAGAGCCTCAGTGATTACTTCTGTTACAGCTGCCAATGCCTTTTCAGCATCCTTCTTGGTAAAACCGGTCTTCTTCACGATAGCAGTAGTTAATTCAGCTTTGTTCATAAATGAATACCTCCTCATGTTATTACCATGTTTTTGTTGGACATGGTGTTCCCAGGGTCAAGATATTATTGAAAGGTGGGGTGCTCGGATTTCAGTATCAAACCCTTTCCCCATCACGCTTTCCCGCTGTCCAGTATACATCCATTTCTGATAAAGTCAAGTCCTGAATGCATTTTCCCGTCTTTTTTATCAAAATTTCCATTTTCTTAAAGCGTGAAATGAACTTGTTGGTGGCTGTAAACAAGGCGATATCAGGGTTTGCGCCTAAAAGACGGGATACGTTCACAATTGAAAAAAGAAGATCTCCCAGCTCCATTTCGGGGTCTTCACCGTTGCGAATATTCTCCGCAACCTCGTCTGCCTCCTCATAAATCTTCTTGAAGGCATCCTGTGCACTCTCAAAATCAAAACCGACCTTGGCGGCCTTGTGCTGCACCTTGCTCGCGCGCATGAGGGAGGATAGTCCGGTGGAGACATCGTCCATTGCCTCTGAGGTGGATGATATGCCGCGCTGTTTGCGTTTGATTGCCTCCCAGTTGACTAGCACATCCTCAGCCGTTTCAGCCTTTTCGTTGCCAAAGATATGGGTGTGACGCTCGATCATCTTTTGGCAGATGGCAGTGGTGACATCGTTGATATCAAATTCGCCGTGCTGGCGCGCAATCTCGGCATGGAATACGACCTGCAATAAAACATCACCTAGCTCATCATACATATGCTCGACATCCTCATCACGAACCGCCTGTATGAACTCGTAACTTTCCTCCAGCAAATCCTTGAGCAGCGTTTCATGTGATTGCTCCCTGTCCCATGGACAGCCGTCAGGCGCACGAAGGCGCATCATCACCTCGATGAGGTCGTCCATGTCATAGCGAATACGCTGATCAAGGATGGCGGCTGGAATGTACACAGCGGATAGGTGGTTATAGGATGCTTGGCGATCCAGCTCAAAAAGAGGAATGTCATAGCGCGTCAGTTCGCCGCTTTTCCCGTCCCCTTGGATCAATGAAACTGTGAGGTCATCGGGCATGAGGGACATCAAATGCAGTTTGCAGCCGCTGGCGGATTCTCTGCTGTTCAGCTCGCAAAGCAGCAATGGTTCGCTGGGCGTAACGCGTGCTGACTGAAACTCACTTGCCGCATACAGCCGAACCGATGAGGTCTGATGAGCGAGCAGCGAAAGACATCTGTCCGCATGGCTCACGCCTGGTAGAATGGTGATGCTGGTATCTGTACCCTCGAGTTTCAGCAATGCACCGATGGTGTTATCAAACGCCGGATCGCTCACTGCATAGCAGATGGGCGATGACTGAGCAAGCGAAAGAAGCGAAACGGCAGCAGCGGTGTTGAAGGTATCGAAATCCTCACATTCATCATAGAGCGAATCTAGTGTTTCATAAGCGATTCCTTCGTTTTTGATGAACGGTGCTAGCGGGTGACGCTCTGTGCGAAGCACGACCTTTGATGCGTCCTGAAGCGCGCGATATGCTCCGCGCGTGAGGTATGCCTCACATCCTGTTCCCAAGGTGACAACGGTGATTGGATTCAATGTTACTTCCCTTCTTTCGTACGCTTTAGTTTCTTTCGGTTGATGCGGCGAAGCAGGGGCTGGATATCATCCCTGCTGAGTGCGCCTGTAAGCAAGGCAAAACCAAAGTAGCTGATCATGCCGATGAAAACGAGGATCAATGTCCAAAGCCTGCCTGATGGCAGCAGCTTGATAAACAGATAAAGCACTACGCCCATGAGCACGGTCGACAGCAAGGGCTTAGCGAGCGTATTCATGAAGTCAAACTTCATTTTGGTGTACTTATATACGAAGTAGAGGTTGGGCACCATGCTGATGGTATAGCAGGCAAGCGACGCGATGGGTGCGCCGAAAATGTTGATCTGAGGCATGGCAATCAATGTGTAGTTCAGGAAGATCTTTACCGCAACGCCTGCAACAAGCGTGTACATGGGGATGCGTTGTTTGCGCAGCCCTTGGAGAATGCCCGTCGTGCTTTGCACAACAGTAAACAGCACAATGGTAAAGCTGGAGATGCTCAGAAGCTGCGCGGCGACATTCAGGGCATCTGGGGTGTTGAATTTATAGACCATGCTCAAAAGTTGCTTGCTCAGCATGCTCATGCCAAGGGAGCAAGGGAGCCCTATGACCAGCGAAAGCTTGAGCCCAAGAGCGCTTTGGTGGCGCATGGCCTGTCCGTCTCCGCGAGCCATTGCGGTAGAAATGGAAGGCACAAGGCTCATGGCAATGGCGGTTGCAAGTCCGGTGGGTATATTGATCAAAGACAGCACATTGCCATAGCGCCCATAGAGCGCGCGGGCGTTATCAAGCTCAAAACCAGCAAGGATTAGGCGGTTAAGCAGCAGTCCGCTATCGATAAAGGAAGCCAGCGGAACGATGCATGCGCCGATGGTGATGGGAATGCTGAGCGAAAAGAGCTGCTTTGCAAGCGCCTTATTATCGGATAAATCCTGCGTTTCATCCTGCAAACGCAGATCAAAATCGGCTTTCTTTTTGCGGTAAACCACAAACATATAAAGCAGTGCAGCGGCCTCGGCGATGCTTGTGCCAAGGAACATGCCCGCGACTGCATAGGCAATGGATGTACGCATACCCAGCCATGCCAAGGGCAGTGCAACAAAAACCTTGCCAACCTGCTCAATGAGCTGGGAGATAGCGGTGGGCACCATGTTTTGCTGTCCCTGCATGAAGCCGCGGAATGCAGACATCGTACAAACGAGCAGCAAAGAGGGCGCAATGGCAACAAATCCGGGTTGTGTGGTGATGTCGCCCGTGCGGCGAGCCAGCGCGGGGCTAAAGGCGATCATGAAAATCATCGCAACGCAGCCAACCGCTGATAAAAAACTGAGGGCAATGCGGAAGATGCGGCGAGCGTTACCGGGGTTATCCTGCGCAAGAGAATAGCTGACCATGCGGCTGATGGCTACTGGCAGACCGGCGGAAGAAATCGTTAGCAGCATATTATAGGATGGGAAGATGAGCTGGTACGTACCCATGCCCTCATCTCCGATGAGCCATTGCAAGGGGATGCGATAAAGTGCACCGACAATCTTGCAGACAATGCCCACGATACTTAGTATCGTCATGCCGCCCACGATTGATTTTTGTTTACTGGTCAAAGAAAATCCCTCCGAATGGAAGTGATAGTGCGGCATTTGGCTGGAAATACCAAAAACCGCAGCAAGCTCATTATATGCGCATTGCCGCGGTTTCGCAAGTTTTGTTTCATGAATGGGCAGATGCCCTTTTTGTGCTTATTGCTCCATCTGGCGGCCAACAGTGCCTGCGGCAGTCTCTGCAACCTTAAGCTCTGCATCGCCCATCTTTGCGCCTTGTTCCTTGCTCAAAAGAAGCACTGCACCGATGGCCTCGCCATCTGAGATGATGGGAGAAACCACCTGCGCGGTATAGCCTGTGATATCGTCCTCGTTGGTGACGGCAACGATTTTTCCGCCGCCAGCGCGGTTGATGGCTACGGTTTGACGATTGGCAATGGCGGTTTCAAGATCATGACTAATAGGTTTATCCGATAGCTCCTTTTTGCTCACGCCGCTTGCTGCTACTACCTGATCACGGTCAACGATGCATGCAATATGGCCCATTGAACGAAAGATGGATTCGGTATAGTCCTTTGCGAAGGCGGACATTTCGCCGATGGGGGAATACTTCTTTAGGATGACCTCACCGTCCCTGTCGGTGTAGATTTCCAAGGGATCTCCTTCACGAATCCTAAGCGTTCTTCTGATTTCTTTGGGGATAACCACACGCCCAAGCTCGTCTATTCTGCGCACAATACCTGTTGCTCGCAATTGCTTTCAGCCTCCTTGACGGCTTTTGACGTGCAGCTAATGCACGTTTGTGCCGTTTTGTCTTTGCATCCCTAGTATGGGATTTTGAGGTGGGTTTATGCAGGGGAAAGATTTGGAAGTACAAATATTTCTTCGTTCTCAGAAAAAAAACGATGGCTGGGCTGCGATGTGACTTTATACATGTATCGTACGCTTGACGGATGGTCTATTTGGAATGAGACGATATATTATTTCACTACGGCCCTCTGGAAATTAACGAACTGTTAAGAATCGATTGGCAAGTTGCTTATTTCCTCACATCTTGTTATACTTAATGGGTAGTCATTTTTATAGGGCTGAATGCATACACTTTAATAGCATGTCATATTTGGTGCATTGCATGTGCTTTCAGTGTAACAGAAAAATTTCTGAAAAAATGTTTTGCAAAGGTACTTGTCTGCATCGATCAAGTATTGCCTGAGGTCACTTAGGATGACGGCAGTATGATTTGGTCGACATCGTCCAATACTGGATGTAGATCAGGGTTTTTTTGCGATACGAAGGCGAGAATGTCTGCTTGTGGTGGCATTTGCCATTGACAGGAGTTTAGATAACCTAATTTGCGCACTTCCAGCGTAAGTGCCAATGTGCAAATCATTGACCAGGCAGACATCTTTGAATGACAACGAATCAACGAAACAAAGGAGTGATGAAATGCCCAAAGAGCGAGAGAAAAGAGAGAAAAAAGAGAAATTTGAGCAGCAAAAAAGACGTATGAAGAAAAATGGACAAGATCATCGAACGATCCTGAGGGAGAAAATGGCCGAGTCGGTCTCATCAGTTGTTCCGATCACTGTGATCGTAATGATATTATGTTTTGTCCTTTTGCCCATTCCAACTGACTCCATGATGGCATTTTTGATCGGCGCGGTGATGCTGATCGTAGGAATGGCGCTGTTTTCACTTGGTACGGACCTAGCGATGACGCCGATAGGCGAGCATGTAGGTTCTGCTTTATCGCGCAATAACAAGCTGTGGCTTACAGCGCTGGTTGCTTTTTTAGTGGGTATGTTCGTGACCATGTCAGAACCCGATTTGCAGGTGCTCGCAGAGCAGGTGCCGGGTGTGCCTAACATGGTGATGATTATGGCGGTTTCCATCGGCGTCGGAATTTTTCTTGTCATTGCGTTATTTCGTATTATGTTCAAGATTAAGATGTCGTGGCTGCTCCTTGGCTGCTATGGTTTGATTTTCATTCTGGCACAGTTTGTCCCAGATACATTCCTAGCAGTAGCATTTGACTCAGGCGGTGTAACAACAGGGCCGATGACAGTTCCCTTCATCCTAGCGCTGGGCGTTGGCGTGAGTGCAATGCGTAGCGATAAGGACGCGGGCAGTGATAGCTTCGGACTTGTGGCGCTATGTTCGGTTGGTCCGATCTTGGCTGTGATGATTTTGAGCCTGATCTACCATCCTGAAAGCACCCCTTATGTTCCGCTGGAGCTTGTTTCCATCCCCGATACACAGTCCATGGCACAGATGTTCATCCAAGCCATCCCGACTTATATGGTCGAGGTAGCGATGGCGGTTCTGCCCATTGTTGTGTTTTTCATCATTTTCCAGATTTTCATTCTCAAACTTCATCGCAATGAAGTGGCGCGTATTATTTCTGGTCTATTTTACACCTACATTGGTCTAGTGCTGTTCTTGACAGGCGTTAATGTAGGCTTTATGCCCATGGGTAACTACCTTGGACAGATGATGGGCGCACTGGAATTCAACTGGATACTGATTCCTGTTGGCATGGTCATTGGTTATTTCGTTGTCGCGGCAGAGCCCGCTGTTCACGTCCTTGCAAAGCAGGTATATGAACTCAGCGCAGGTTCGATCCCAAAGCGAGCCCTTAATTTGAGCTTGTCAATTGGCGTTGCGGCATCGGTCGGATTATCGATGCTCCGAATTTTAACAGGAATGCCATTGATGTACCTCTTGATTCCCGGCTACACAATTGCTATGATACTAATGAAATTCGTTCCGCCTGTGTTTACGTCCATCGCATTTGACTCGGGCGGCGTTGCATCGGGACCCATGACCGCAACCTTCCTGCTGCCGCTCGCAATGGGCACATGCGTGGCGGTCGGCGGCAACGTTGCCACAGACGCATTTGGTGTGGTTGCGATGGTTGCGATGACACCGTTGATTGCGATTCAAATCCTTGGCCTAGTCTTTAGCCATAAGCAAAAGAAAAATGACGCGGAAAGCCAAAATGATACATCTATGGTTGAGGAAATTATCGAATGATGGTATACTACCCTACTGATAAGGAGGTATTAGAAACATATGCATGACCTTCGACTGTTGGTTGTTATTGTCAAGCGTGAATATGACGAGGATTTAACGGCATTTTTGCGAGATAATGATGTAGAGAGCATTTTTGGTTTGCTTTGCCAAGGAACTGCAAGCCAGAAATTACTGAGCTTAATGGGCCTGGAGAAAACAGGCAAGGCACTTATTTATACAATGGTACGCAAGAAAAAGGCAAAGCGCCTGATGACGGAACTGGTTAGCACCATGGGACTTGACATGCACGGCAATGGCTGCGCGATGACAATTCCTGTAGGCAGTATCGCTGGCGCTAGCAGCCTAAAATACCTAACCAAAGGCCAAAAAATCATTATAGGTGAGGTGGCAAATGTGGAAGAACAGGTTTTCTTATATGAACTGATTGTTGCGATTACCAATCGCGGACATGTGGATAGTGTAATGGACGCTGCTAGAGCAGCGGGTGCAATGGGCGGAACAGTCATTCACGCACGGGGAACCAATCCCTTTGGTGATAACAAGTTCTTCGGCATGCCCATCGCTGATGAGAAGGAAATGCTGCTGATTTTGACAGCGGCGAAGGATAAGAGCGAGATCATGCGCTGCATTATGGAAAACGCAGGCCTAAAGAGCCCTGCTCATACCGTGATGTTCTCCCTGCCTGTAGAAAACGTAGCGGGTCTTCGCAGCGTTATGGAAGCAGCGGGCGAGATTTCAAGCGAGGATGACGACGAATAAATATGACCTCATGTCATATAAGTACAAACCCCATGTCGATAAAAGACATGGGGTTTGTATTTGCTTAAAGTGCATACACCGAATATACATACAATCGCTTTTCTTTGTTTTTTATACGTATCTGATGAAATAAGTGCTTGTATCGAAATGTGGAATTGTGTATAATGAGGGATAAGTTTGCCCCAAGAGGGCTATAAAGGAGGCGCACCCGTTATGTCCGATTCTGTGAAGCAAATTGCCATGCGTATTTTGGATCTTCGCGAAATCTCGGACTACACCGTCGAACAGATGGCAGAAGTACTAGGTGTATCCGTAGATGATTACCGCAAATATGAGAGCGGTGAGGTTGACATGCCGATCAGCTTTTTGGTTAAGATTGGCGAAGTTTTTAATGTGGATATGACGGAATTGTTGACGGGCGAAAGCCCCAAACTCAATATTCTGAGCGTAACGCGCGCGGGCAAGGGACAGCAAATTAGCCGTCGTGATCAATATATCTATAAGAACTTAGCGTACAATTTTGTGCATCGCAAAATTGAACCGTTATTTGTCACTGTGCCACCCGATACGAACAAGGAGCTTGTGCCTAACAGTCATGATGGGCAGGAGTTTGACTATGTGCTTTCGGGCACAATGCGTATTGTGATTGGCAAAAATGACATTATTCTTCATCCGGGCGATAGCGTGTATTATGATTCCCATACACCCCACGCTATGCAGGCACTAGGTGATGAGGCGGTACATTTTTTAGCGATGGTGATTCCATAAGCAGTAGGATCATGAGCCTGCCGTAGTTGAAGGAGTTTGGTAGAATGCTGGCCGATCGTTATATTAGGACCGACTTTACGTCACAAGAGGACTTTGAACAAAACTTTTCATTGCAAATCCCCAAGCGTTTCCACTTTGCCTATGATGTTGTTGATGAATATGCGAGGATTTCACCTAATAAGCGCGCGCTGATTTGGTGCGATGTTCATGGCAACGAGCGTGAGTTTACATTTGGGGAAATTAGCAAAATGAGCAATCAAGCCGCGAATGTGTTTAAGGCACATGGGCTGAAAAAGGGCGATCCCGTCGTACTCATGCTCAAGCGTCGCTGGCAGTATTGGGTAGCGACTGTAGCACTTCTCAAAATTGGCTGTATATTGATTCCCGCAACCGCACAATTGCAGAAAAAGGATGTTGTGTACCGCGTGCAAGCATCCAGCTCGTGCGCCATTATCTGCGTGGAAGAGCCCGATGTACAGGAGCATGTGCTGGCAGCGTCCAAAGAATGCAGCACGCTTTCCGCATTGTTTACGCTTGGCGAAGCCGAGGGGTTTTTAAACTTTGACGCTGAAATGGCAGCGGCATCTGAGGACTGGGACAAGCCCATAGATCTTCCCAATAACGAAGACATGATGCTCATGTACTTCACCAGCGGCACAACCGGCATGCCTAAGATGGCTGTGCACAACTGGACATATCCCATCGCGCAAACAGCAACGGCTTATTACTGGCATAATATCGGCGATGATGATGTGCATATTGCGGTGGCGGATACAGGCTGGGCAAAGGCTGGCTGGGGCAAGATTTACGGACAGTGGATTTGCGGCGCAACGCTCTTTGTCTATGACTTTGATCGTTTTATCGCCCCTGACCTTCTGCAAAAGCTTGCACAGTATCATGTCACAAGCTTCTGTGCCCCCCCCACCATTTATCGATTCATTATCAAGGAAGACCTCAGCAAGTATGATCTATCATCGCTTCGCTGGGCAAATACTGCCGGCGAGCCCCTAAACCCCGAGGTTTATGAGCAGTTTTATCGCCTGACAGGGCTTAAAATCCACGAGGGTTTTGGTCAGAGTGAATCAACCCCCTTGCTTCTTACCAGCAAATGGATGGAGCCAAAGCCAGGCAGCACAGGCAGACCGTCGCCCAACTATGATATCGCTCTGGTTGACAGCGAAGGCAATGATGTGGATGACGGCGTTGAGGGCGAGATCGTTGTCAGGCTTGACCGTGGTCATCCCGCAGGGCTATTCACGGAATATTATAGAAGCAAAGAGCAGACCGACGCTGTGTTCTATGATAACATGTATCATACGGGCGACATGGCGTGGCGCGATGTAGAAGGCTACTATAATTTCGTTGGCCGCAGCGATGATGTGATCAAGTCCAGCGGTTACCGCATTGGACCTTTCGAGGTGGAAAGTGCATTGATCAGTCACCCTGCAGTGCTTGAATGCGCAGTTACAGCAGTACCGCATCCTGACCGCGGGCAGATCGTTAAGGCAACGATCGTGCTTGTGAAAAGCGGCGAGTATCAACCATCCGACGAGCTGAAAAAAGAACTGCAAACCCATGTCAAGCAGGTAACAGCTCCTTACAAGTATCCGCGTATCATTGAATTCGTGGATGACCTACCCAAAACTGTCAGCGGTAAGATTCAGCGCAAGCTCATTCGCAGCCGAGACGAAAATAAGTAAAGCAAAACCCTCCGATCGCAAATGAGATGGCGATCGGAGGGTTTTTTGATGGAGAGAGCTCAAGTGAAGAGCGCGGCGCCTCAAACCCTCTCCCCCAAAAGGACCTAAATGAGGGACTGGGTGCGCAGCTTAAGCCTATTTTGAGACATCATCCAACTGCTGCAATTCATTTGGTGTCAGCTCAAAGGAGAGCGCGATGGCGTTGCCTTCCGCCTGTTTAGGATTCTTAACGCCTGTGATGACCATGCTGGTTGGCAGCTTGTCCAGTATCCAGCGGATGGCTACGGCCGCAATGGGTACATCGTGATGCACGGCGATGGGGCGCATAACATCCACAATGCGCAGGTTGCGGGCGAGCTTCTTGCCATAGAAATTATCATAGATGCTTCTGCTTCGGCGGTCGTTTGCCTCAAAGCGGACGCTCGCGTCATACTTGCCTGTCAAAATGCCCTGCCCAAGGCTTCCCCAAGTCATGGGTGAGATTTGCAGGCTGCTGGCGATGGTCTCAATCTCGCTCTCATCGGTGCGGTGGGCAAGGCTGTAATGATTTTGAAAACTAGCGATTTCATCGGCATAGGGAAGAAACGCTTCTGCGTCTTTCGCCCCCACATTGCTGAGCCCGATGGCACGGATATCGCCCTGCTGCTTGCGGCGGATGAGCGTTTCCATCATTTGATCAATCGGTGTTTGGTGATCCAAATAATGAATTTGATATAGGTCGATATAGTCGCTGTTTAGGCGCTTAAGGCTTGCGGCAAGCGCTTTTTCGATATAGGCTGGGCTATTGTCATAGAATGTCTTTCCATGCTCAATGCGCACACCGAATTTAGTCGCGATAATTACGCGATCACGGTGTGCATGAAAAACCTCACCCATGGTGATTTCGGATCGCCCCAGACCGTATGTATCTGCTGTGTCAAAGACATTGATGCCAAGCTCTAATGCGCGAAGCATAGCGGCTTCGATTTCTTCTCTGCTCACATCGCCCCAGCCATATTCGCCTGCAGGGCAACCGCCGATGCAAAGGCGGGATGCGGGGAGTGAGATTCCCTTTAGTTGAGTGGTATTCATGCTGTCTCCTTCCTGCTTAATATAGTAGCCATTGCCGCTGCACCAGGGTATGGGCGAGATCAAATTATCGTAAAGTGCATCAGGCAATGTGATTTGCTTTTGCTTGCTCAGGCGTATGCCGCGGCAAAAAGGTTCGTTAAACGATGAAAATAGGCATCAGCTTCATTGGTCAGCTGCTGCCTCACGCGCTCTATAAAGGCCTGTGGGAGGGAAATGCTTCGTTCACTCTTCATCCACCAGCCAGTCGGGCTTCATGATGGGTGTGAATGAGAAGTATAATGCCTGCATATCGGGTGGTAATTCGGATTTTAGCTTGTCCATACCTGAGATGAGCCCGATGGGCACATCGAGGGTTTGAGAAACTTGGGTGAGCAGTGTTTGCGCTTCGATTAGATCGTTTGCTTTGGTATCTTCCTGCAAATTGCAGTTGTTGACCATATAATCAGGACGCAAACGCCCTTTGAGCTCGATGAGTGAGAACATCTCCTCAATAGCCTCGGCAGTGCCGGAAAGCGGACGATAGGGATTCACAACATACAGCACATGCATTTGGTCACGCAGCGGCTTGATATAGGGGGCGTAGCGTCCAAGAGCTGTCGCGCCGGTATCGTCTCCGCCGACATCGATGATGACATGATCAAAATCCTGCTCAAATATCCCCTGAATCTGCGCGGGGAGAGCAGGGATATCCACTGTGGACATCGCAAAAGAAGGCATGAACACTTCAATGCCCTCTTCAATGAGGAGCTCGCTTTTCTCAGCACTCCTGAAATATGGATTCACAATATCAAGGTCAACCATGGCGATGCGCCCCTGCTTTTCCTTGCGTATCGAGCGAGCAATCGAAAGAGCCAGCTCGGTTTTGCCGCTGCCATAGTTGCCGACAAGCACTATGTAGCGAGCGTTTAATGCCTGCATTAATAGTCACCGCTTTCATTGTTGCGTTCGGGATAGACTGGATCGTGGAAAGCAGTGCGCAGATCCACGGTTTTTTGTAAGTCACGAATGGTGGGTGGGTTCTTTTCATCATCGCCTACGAGGTCGCGTGCCCGCTTTGCAATGCCCGCAAAGGGATTGCGTGATCTTCGCTGACCGACCAGCTCTTCATCCTCATGCGCTGCAAATGGAGAAAAGCTGCTGGTGCCTTCGTCTGTATCCCAGATATCTTCATCCATCTCTTCATCTTCAGTGCTGACGAAGCCAGATAGCGATCCTGCGGGACTGAGCCCGAAATTCTGTCGAAATGCATCCGAATCAAGACCCGGATGTACGGGGCTTTTGATTTCTGGGATTTCAATGGGCGGCTGCATAACGGGTTCTTGGAAGATGACGGGTTGCTCGATGGGAGCGGGCTGGGCGAATGTCGCCTGCAATTCGCGCACTGAGTTAATCGGCTCGGGCATAGGCATGCCAAAAGTGCCCTGCATATCATGATTGGGATGCTGATAGTCGCCATTCACGGCGGATTGAAGCATTGTGTCATCTGTGTTCCAATGGTTGGGAGCGTCATCAAATACCGGATCAAAAAACTCCGGTTGAGTATAGGCGGGTTGCTCGGGATAACTATAGGCAACTGGGGCGTAGGTAATGGTTTGATCAGTCATCGCAGCCTGCGGCGCATAGGTGACGGGCTGCTGTGTTTCGGTTTGAACGATGGGCTGAAACTGCTGAGGGATCATATGGGGCTTATCATAGGAAATGGTTTGCTGCTGCGGAGCATAGAGCTGCTGTTCTTGCTGATAGGCATAGGGGTCTTCCTGCGCAGGTTCTTCTTGATAAACGCCACTTGGGGGAGTATATGGTTCTTGGTCGCCGCGCTGGGAATGTGCGGCTTTCTCGCTCTTGTTTCCCTTGCGGAAACGACCCAGTTTCGAGCTCCATACATAGTAGGGACGCCATCTGATAAAGTAAATCACCAGATCAATGACCACGCCGCATAAGCAAATGAATAGTACAATCAACTTCCAGTTGGAGGCGAAAAATTGAAAGAATGCGCCGCTGCCGCCACTGCCTGCGATTGTCCATAGATTATTGATGAATGTACGCAGCCAGCCTAGGAGCAGCGTCAATATGGTATTGGCAAAGCTGTTCATTCAAAAACCCTTTCGTTTTCAACATTAGTTAGTGGAGGAGACGAAGACATTGCTTGGGCTTACAGCGTAGCTGAGATTGCTCAAATCGATGTCATCGATGGTAAGTAAAATGGGAAGCTCACCCTCATTTGATGTGAGCATGCTTGCATCCACGTAGCCAGTGATCGCAGAGCTATCTATGTCCTCAACGATCAGCTGCGGACCGGTGATGGCGACGGATGCCGTGCTTTCATTGAGAGAGAAGCCTTGTCCTTGCTCGGTGCCGCGCACTCGTATTTTTACCTTGTCAAAGGTGCGCGTAACAATCACAGGCGTGATCTCGCAGTAAAGCGTCACGGAATCCGAACTGAGATAAACCAAATCGGATGGCTTGCGGAGCTTTACTTCAACGGAGAAGGACTGCGTGCGATCGGCTATATTGATAGGCGAATCTATGAACAGCGTATCAAGCAGACCGAGCTTGCTTGCATCGCCCGCGGCAAGCAATGTGCTTGGCGATGCGGTGACGCTCTTGAGTTCATAGCCAAGGGCTGGTGCACCCTGTGTTAAAGCGAGGTTGGCTACTGAAATGGTCTTTGTGTCATATAGCTGCTGCTCAACGATAATGGTGCGCAGCAGAACGTCGGAGCTTGTGACCTCAAGCAGATCGCTTTCAATCGCGTTTCCTGATTGATCGGCAAAATGAATGGGGAGCGCGGAGCGCGTAGTGCCTGCGGCGGCATCCAGCAAGGACACATCAAAATCGACATAGATACGAGCGATTTGTGTCACAAGGCTTTCGGGTCCGCTTACGGCGACGATGGACGGGTTTAGCGATGGTGAAGAGGCGTAAAAGCCTGTGGGGTAATTGCCGACTTGATTGATGCTGACGGGTACGCGGTAGTTGGTGACGTAGTTGTCTACATAAACCTCGATGCTTTCGGGCGAAATGGAGTCGACGATTCCATATGTGGTCGTGGCGGTGCTGAGGATTTTCAGCGTTTGCGTACCTGTTTCAGTGATGCGGCTTAAATCGACGCGAGGATTGTAATTGCTTGCGGTGGCGGTATTGTACTCTCGCTGCGGTACATCGACGCGAAGTTTCGCGGTTAGGGTGTCTGCCTCAAGACCGTTCAGTACGATCATACCATTGCGCCGAAGGGAATCCGCTCCTGAGATATTGACGGCTACGTCCGAAAAAGTGCGCTCGCGGGTGAGCGTCGGATCTTGCGTGATCAAGCCTGCCCAGAGGCAAACGGCAAGAAAGAGCGCCAGCAGCTTCCACAGCCAGTTATGGCGTATGGTGCGCCTAATGTCTTGTAGCAGTGACTTTAGCGCAGCTCTAAAGCTGGGGCTATTGTTTGGGGTATGCTGCGGAGATTTGTTAGGTTCAGCGTTCATTGCGTACCTCCTTACGCCATTTTAGCTTATCACGCAATGTGACGATAAGGCCGGTGTCTTTTTGATAATAAATTGATGTGAGCAGTTCCTCAAGCGCTGCGCGGTCCAAATGCCTTGTCAGGCGACCGTTCTTTGCAAGGGAGATAATGCCTGTTTCCTCGCTCACGATGAGCGTGATGGCATCCGTGCTCTCGGTAATGCCAAGCGCTGCGCGATGACGCGTGCCTAGCTCTCTGCTGATTTCCTTGCCTTCACTTAGGGTTAATATACATGCAGCAGCCATGATGCGATCGCTGCGCAGTACGACAGCACCATCATGGAGCGGTGTATTCGGTTCGAATATGTTCTCCAGCAAAGCCGATGAGATTTGAGAATCTAGCGCTGTGCCTGTCTCAATGATGTCCTTTAGTCCGATGCGCTGCTCGATAACGATCAGTGCGCCAACGCGGCGGCGGCTCAGATTCACCAGACAATTGGTTAGCTCCCTGACCAGATGCCCGCTTTGCTGAGTATCGGTAAGGCGGGAACTGCCTCGGATTGTACCGCGGCCGATCTGCTCCAATGCCTTTCTCAGCTCGGGTTGGAAAAGGATGACTATGACCACCGCACCGTTGTTCACGACATTGAGCAGCACCCAGTTGAGTGCCGTCAGTCCAAGGAGATCGCTCACCCAGCTCGCAAGCACAAGCATAGCAAGGCCCTTGAGGACCGCGCTTGCACGTGTTTCTTTTGTTAGCATCAGCAGTTCGTATAACAAAAAAGCGACGATGAAGATATCCAAAACATCGGCGATGGTGGGACGATTGAACACATTCCACAAAACGGACTTGATCTGTACCCATAAAGTCTGCATGCGTTCCCTCCCTGCCATTACGACAACGAAATTTATTTAACAATCCACTTTCTATTATACTACAGAAAATGCAGGGTTTAAACCCCTTAAGCGAGTGTTTTTCAAAAGAAGAAAGTGGCGTCATCTATATAACGAGGTGATCAAACAAGAAATTGCATTTTTGGAAGGTTGAGGCGGCAAAATTGTTACGTCTTGTTCACATAGCATGTTCCCATTATTTGAACTTCCTCGTCATTTTATGCTATACTATCACATCACTAATCGATCCGAAACGAGGGCTGCATGATGGCTGGCGAACATAGCGGACATAGACAACGGATGCGGGAACGCTTTGGCAAGGAAGGTCTAGACGGCTTTGCAGCTCATGAGGTGCTGGAGCTGATTTTGTTTTATGCGATTCCACAGAGGAACGTCAACCCATTGGCTCACTCGATTTTGAATCATTTTGGCAGTTTACACGCAGTATTTGAAGCGGATGCAAGCGAACTTCGAAAAGTGGACGGCGTTGGAGAATACGCAGCGTCGCTGCTGAGCCTGTTTTCTCAGGTTGCCAAAAGGATGGAACTCAGTCGTTCGGGCGACAAGGTGCAGATGTCCAATCGCGAAACAGCAGAGCGATACTGCATCAATTTGCTGAGCGGTTTGAAACAAGAACATTTTTATGCGATCTGCCTCAATGGACAGATGCAGGTCATTCATAATGCGCTGATATCCCGTGGATCAATCAATGAAGTGCAGGCGTATCCTCGCCTTGTTGCCAATGAGGTACTAAAGCACAATGCGCATTCCGTACTGCTTTGCCACAACCATCCCGCAGGTTCAGTCATCCCTTCACATAGTGATCTGGACACCACCAGGCAGCTTTCAAACTTGCTGATGAGTATTGAAGTGATCATGGCAGATCACATTATAGTAGCGGGGAATAAAGCGCTGAGCATGGTGGGGTGCGGACTGATCGAGCAATCACCATACGGCAGCGGCATTCTGACCAAGGTGGCAGATTCAGCAGGTGAAGTGCTGATTCGCAGCCAGCTGCAAAAGATGCAGGGAAAGAAGACAATGAATAATGAGCGACAAGATAAAAAACAACCCAAACCCTCAGGGGAAGAATAAGAAGCGGAGTGTAGCAAGGAGGGTGCTGATGGTGATGCTATGCTTGTGCGTCTTTGGTATCCTATGCTACGGTACGCTCATTGGCTTGGTGTACTACTGGGAAATCAATGTGCCCGAGCCTGCTGGATATGACTGCATGATTGTGCTTGGCGCGCAGGTGCTGCCATCAGGCGAGCCATCGGTGGAGCTTGGCAGGCGGCTTGATAAAGCGATGGAGTACTATGATAAGAATCCTTGCTACGTGGTTGTGGCAGGCGGTCAAGGCGGGAAAGAACCTGCGGCGGAGGGCGATGTGATGCGTGAGGTACTCCTATCTCGCGGCTATCCCCAAAACGATATTATATCCGAGAATCAAAGCAAGGATACAAAGGAAAACCTCAGGTTTTCATGGGAGATACTGCAGGATCTAGGCTGCACAAATCCCATGATCATCACCAGCGATTATCATCTGCCGCGTGCGCTTTGGATTGCTCGCGATGAGGGGATTATCGCGCAGGGCGCTGGCAGCCTATGTCGCCCTGAATGGAATTTTTGGCTGAGAAATCATATGCGTGAGGCGTTATCATGGGTGAAGTATTGGGGAATCAAGTATCTGGGGTTGCCGCTATGAATAGGGCAGATTGGGAAGTAAGGATAGAAGCAAGCCTACAGGCGTTAGCCATTGGATATGATGAGCGCACGGCTGGGCGGATTGCGCGGTATCATGAGCTGCTCACAGAGTGGAATGAGCGTATGAACCTCACAGGCGATACGGATTTTGAAACATCGATTGATCGCCATTATATGGACTCGCTCGCACCTCTTTTAGTGGATGGGCTTTTCCCGATCAGCGCCTCGGTGATTGATGTGGGAAGCGGCGCGGGATTTCCGGGGCTCCCGCTTGCGATTGCAAGACCTGATCTTCAGGTGACGCTGCTGGATTCGCTTCAAAAGAGAATTGGGTTTTTATCGGCAGTGGTGGAAGCGCTTGAACTGACGAATGTGAGCCTTGTGCATGCGCGTGCGGAGGACGGCGGGCGAGACGCCAATTACCGCGAAGCATTTGATATTGCACTTGCTAGGGCAGTGGCGCCATTGCCTGTGCTGTGTGAATTGCTGCTTCCCTTTGCCAAGGTGGGCGGCAAAATGATCTGCTACAAAGGACCATCGGCCGATACCGAGCTTGAAGCGGGGCAAAAAGCAGCACAATTGGTCGGCGGAGGAGAAGTGAACGGTATTCCTATTCCGATCCCGTCCCAGCCAGATTGGCAGCATTGTGTCCTTCTTTCGGAAAAGATACAAGAAACCGTTCGACAGTATCCGCGAAAAGCAGGCACGCCGTCGCGCAAGCCGCTAGGCGGTTTTGACAAAGCAATCAAATAATCGAGTGAATATGACAGGGAGCGCACCATTTGAGATGGTGCGCTCGTCGTTTTTTGGCGGACGAAAGAGCGGCAAAGCTAGAAGGAATAAGGGTTTGAATGAGGAAACAAGTGAGTAAGAGCGCGCCCGAAGGGCTCTGAATGTCAAGGGGGAGGGCAGACGGGGCACTCGGGCGCGTTCAATTCTGATGAAGAAGGTGGGCACATGCAAGCGGCAGTGAATCAAGTCTGTTGGGTGCCGATTAAGGACATTGTGGACACTCACGAGTTTGATGCGCTTTGGACGGTGGAGGAAGATGGCGCAGAGGTGACCATTGCTGCACGCGGGGACGGAAAGTACATATTGCTTTCTGGCCGTGAGAGGCTTAATCGTCTCAAAGCGGAGGGGCAAGGCTGCGTAGATGCTGTGCTCAGTCCTACGGATTGTTTGGACGAACGCGTTTCTAAACTGCTGGACAAGCTCGTTAGCGGCAGTATACATTATTTAAACGAAGCGGATGAATATCGAAGCCTCATGAGTTCAGGCTTAACAGCGCAGGAATTATCCACGCGTATTGGTCGCTCTGTTAGTACGGTACGCAAGAAATTGCGCCTTTTGAATCTTGGGCAAGAGGTGCGAGTACTTTTGCTAAAGCATGGTCTGTGCGAACGGTATGCACAGGAGCTTTTGCGCGTGCCGGGGTTGCAGGGTAGAGTGCGAGTCCTTCGGCATGTAGCTGAGGGAGGATTAAGTGTGAAGGAAACGGAGCAACTGATTGACGATGTGCTCTCGCGCATGCCCATTCCAATGGCAGGCGGAAGGAAAATGAAACCACTGATGCGGGATTACCGGCTGTATCTCAATGCCATCCGCGGGATTGTAGATCAAATGTGTGATGCGGGACTGGATGCGAGCATGCAGGTGAATATAGGCAAGCGAGTGGCGGAGGTTCGGGTAACGGTACCGCTGTTTGCACAATCGAAACAAGAATAAAGGGCTTGAATATCAAAAAGGGCTTTGAATGCAACAAAAATTGCTTCAAAGCTCTTTTTCATATCGAAAAAAGAAGGGGTGTGGTATACTGGAAACACAGAAAGCAGAAAAAAAGGAGGCGAATGCGAGCCGTATGAGAAAAACAATCATTTTGATTTGCGCACTCCTGTTTTTGATGGGAATGAGCAGCGCGTCTGCACAGGGCAGACTATATGTATTTGATTCGGGTCACCCTCCTGATGAATTGGCGGAGACAGCGGACGCGGTTGCGAGCGGCGAAAATACGATTGCCATGACGTTTGCGGGAGACTGCACGTTTGGCGGCGAGACGGCGATACAATCATCCAGACATTCGTTTCGGTCAATCGTTGAAGAAAACGGAACAGCTTACCCCTTTGCGAATGTGCAGTCCCTTTTTGCAAATGATGATCTCACGGTTGTGAATTTGGAGGGCGTGCTCTCCGCAAGCACAGAGGATAAGGTCAAAAAGAAGTATAACTATATCGGTGATCCATCCTACGCGGATGTGCTAACGGATGGCAGCGTTGAATGCGTGAATCTGGCAAACAACCATATCATGGACTACTCGGAGCGCGGATATAGGGATACGGTAGCGGCACTTGATAGCGCGGGCATTGCCTATGTATATGAAGACACGCTCTGCATCTTTGAAAAGGATGGGGTCAGGATTGGTCTGACGGCTAGTCTGTGGCAGGCTGATGAGGAGAAACTAAGGGAGCAGATACAGCTTCTTTATTCCCTTGGATGCAGCGCAATTGTTCATACGATGCATGCGGGCGAGGAATATGAGCGGATTCATATGGATAGTCAGGAGCGGATTGCGAAGGCGGCAGTCAATGCAGGTGCATCGCTTGTCGTGGGGCATCATCCGCATGTGGTGCAGGACATTGATGTGATCGATGGTGTGCCGATCATCTACAGCCTCGGCAACTGCTGCTTTGGCGGGAATACCAACCCCAAGGATTATCATGCGCTTCTGCTGGGTGCATCGTTTCATTTTGCGGATGGCGGATTGAAGGAGCTCTCATGGACACTTCATCCGATTACGCAAAGTACACAGCGCGGCCGAAATGATTTTCAGCCAACGCTGCTCACTGGTACTGAGGCAGAATTGGTAATCGAGGAGATTCAAAGCACTTCATCAGCTGAAATACTGCCCTATCAGGAAGGACTTGGCGCGAAGCAAAAAAGCATACAGTGGGACTAAAACGCCTGAAAAGCCCTTCATAGACTGGTATTCTTCACATGAAATTGCTGAAAATGTCAGAACAATGACAAAAAAATGTGGCGCGTTCAAATTGTTTATGGTACAATAAAAAATGGCTTTGTGCCAATACTAGCGGCTTGGCCGTTTGTGAGGAGAAGCACTGATGGAAAGAGCAAAAAAACTGATAGAAGCAATGCAGCTGTCGGAGCACGAAGGCGTGCTTTTGTATAACCCCAGCAATATGTTCTATATCGCAGGTTACACAGGAGAAGGGCTTGTCTATGTATCAAGCAAATCCTGCGCTATTGTCACTGATTTCCGCTATACAGAGCAGGCGGAAAATGAGGGGAAGGGTTTCTCTGTCTGCATGACGGACAAGGGAAAATCCCACGAGAATATTGTAGCCGGTATTTGCGCCAAGGAAGACATTGAGACGCTTTATTATGAAAGCGATTATCTGACGGTGAGCGCTTTTGAGGCTTGCTGCAAGGCTGTGCCGGCAGTGGAGTGGAAGAACCTTGGCCATATTGTTGAAAAACTGCGTGAGGTGAAGGACGAGCATGAATTATCGCTCATCCGCCAAGCTTGCAAGATCACTGGCGACGCATTTGAACGCGTACTCTCTGTCATCAAAGAAGGCGTGACAGAAAAGGAAATTGCGCTCACACTTAATTTTGACATGATGCGCCATGGCGCAAGTGCATGTTCCTTTTCGACCATCGTTGCTGCGGGCGCAAACGGCTCTTTGCCGCATGCAGTGCCCAGCGAATACAAAATTCGCCGCGGTGACATGATTACTATGGACTTTGGTGCACTATACGGTGGTTATTGTGCGGATATGACTCGTACGGTCGCTGTTGGCGAGCCGAGTGCTGAGATGAAGAAAGTGTATCAAATCGTTCTTGAAGCACAGAAAATGGCTCAGGATGCGGTCATGGCAGGAAAGAACTGCCGCGCTATTGATTCCATTGCGCGTGACTATATCTATGGCAAGGGCTACGAAGGCCGCTTTGGTCATGGACTTGGGCATAGTGTAGGCATTGATATCCATGAAAATCCGCGCTTTAGCCAAGCATGTAACGATACGCTCGTTGCTGGACAGATCATGACTGTAGAACCCGGCATTTACCTGCCCGGGATTGGCGGTGTTCGCATTGAGAATTCCGTATCGGTCACAGAGGACGGATGCGAAGTGCTGACATTGCCTACGCGTGAACTCATCATCCTATAAAAAATCAGTCATACTACCCATATAGAGTCAAATCAAATCGAGGAGGAACTAACGATGATTACAGCTGGCGATTTTAAAAAAGGTATCACCATCGAATGGGACGGCGGAGTTTGGAATATCGTCGATTTTCAGCATGTAAAGCCAGGCAAAGGTGCGGCGTTCGTCCGCACGACAATGAAGAATGTAATGACGGGTTCAGTGATTGAACGTACTTTCAATCCTTCCGACAAAACCGCTCGTGCTATTATTGAAACCAAGGACATGCAGTATGTTTACAACGACGGCGGTCTATACTACTTCATGGACATGGAAACCTACGAGCAGATTCCTGTTAACTCTGATCAGGTTGAGGATGCAATCCCCTACGTGAAGGAAGGTCAAAACGTAACCGTTCGCTTCTTTAAGGAACAGCCCTTCAGCGTGGATGCCCCCAACTTTGTTGAGCTTGAGATCACCGATACCGAGCCCGGCTTCAAGGGCAACACCGCCAGCAACACCTACAAGCCTGCTACCCTCGAAACAGGCTATACCCTGCAAGTGCCGCTGTTTATCAACATCGGCGATCACATTCGCGTTGACACCCGCTCGGGCGAATACATGGAGCGCTGCTAATTAGCAGTAGCAAAAGGAGTATATTATGCGTACAATTACTGATCGCGTTTCCTACCTTCGTGGTTTGGCAGATGGTATGGGTCTTGACAAGGAACAAAAAGAAAACAAGCTTATCCTTGAGATGATCAGCGTCATGGATGACATGGCTCAGATGATCACGGAAGTGGACGAGGATGTTGAAGAAGTTTCCGAGTTCGTTGATGAACTTTCCACCGATTTCGCTGATTTGGAAGAGATTCTATTTGGCGATGATGATGACGAAGATGGCTGCGGATGCGGCTGTGGTCATGATCACGACGACGATGATGAAGACGATGATGATGACGAATTCGAAGCGTTTGGCGACTTTGAAGAGGATGATGAACTTGCATTTGACTGCCCTCATTGCGGTCAAAGCGTGATGATCAAAGCTGCTGATATCGACTTTGACGAAAGTCCGGTATGCAAGGCATGCGGCAAGCCTTTTTTCACAGACGTTTTTGAAGACGAAGAATAATCATTATTGCTTTTTAAAGAGGCGGCACGGTGCAGGAAATGCCCGTGCCGCCTCTTTTGCTGATTTCAGAGCTTTACAATTATTTCTTTAGGCTTTATAATGCTTCCAAGGTTTGCCGTCATCAATCCTGAGACGGACTAACCCCAAAATGGATACATGGATTCCATAAATACGTCGGGTATCTACTGATGAACTCGAACGGAGGATGATTGTTATGGCACCACAGGACATCATTAAGAAAAGAAACAAACAGAGTAACTTGATCCGAAAAATGGTGATCTCAGGTATGATGAGCGCGATCACCGCTATCCTTGTCTTTACCCCCATCGGTATGGTGACATTGCCGCCCCCGCTGCTATCGGTCACGACCGTGCATGTGCCGGTGATTCTATCGGCATTGGTGGAAGGACCTGTAGTCGGGCTTATTGTTGGCGCGGTATTTGGTATTTGCAGCTTTATTCGCTCGTGGGAATCAGGCGCGGTCGGGCTATCCATATTCTTTCGCAATCCGCTTATCAGCATATTGCCAAGGCTTCTTGTGCCGCTTGTGGCGGTTGGTGTTTATATGCTCATCAAGAAGATTTTTAGCCAGAGCAAGTGGTCGGAGAGAGTCGGAGCGGTCGTTGCTTCGATTCTGGCAACCATCACCAATACGGTTGGCTGCCTCGGGATGCTCGTTATTATATATGGTGCGGAGCTAACGGAGCTCATCAATGGAATGATTCATACAGGTAATGCGGAAGCCGCCTATTTAAACAATGCGGGTGCATGGCTGGTGGCGGTTGTAGGATTGCCAAATGGTATTGCGGAAGCACTTGTGGCAGCATTGGTCGTTCCGATGATCAAAACAGCAGTGGAAGCGGTGCTAAGGCGCAGCGGACATAAATCGGCGGTGAAGCCGCCCGTGAATAAGTCGCAATCTGGCGAGAAGGGATAATTCAATGATTTTAGTCCTAGATGTAGGTAATACCAATATCAAAACGGCTCTTTTTGAGGGCAAGGAGATGAAGACGTACTGGCGCATCTCTACGCGAAAGAGCGTTACTTCCGATGAATACGGTTTGACCCTTACAGGGCTTTTTGCCCGTGAAGGATATAATATGAAGGATGTAGAAGGCATCATCATGTCAAGCGTTGTGCCTCCGGTGAACTTCACGCTGGAACATATGTGCAGGAACTATTTTGATAAAGTACCCATGATTGTTGCCCCGGGGATCAAGACGGGCATCAATCTCAAGTATGACAATCCACGTGAATTGGGCAGCGACCGCATTGCCAATGCCGTTGCTGCATACGATGAATACGGCGGTCCGTGTATTTTCATCGACTTTGGCACGGCAACGACTTTTGGCGCGATTGATGAGCATGGCAATTTCCTTGGCGGCTGCATCAGCCCTGGGCTGAAGCTGACGAGTGAGGCGCTTGTGAGCGGAACGGCAAAGCTGCCAAGATTCGAACTTGTGAAGCCTGATCGTGTCATCGGCAAAACAACGGTTTCTAACCTTCAAGCGGGCTTCATTTACGGATATATTGGACAGGTGGACTACCTTGTTCAAAAAATGAAGGAAGAGCTTAAAGCGCCCGATGCCATTGTTGTTGCAACAGGAGGTATGGCACTGCTGGTGGCTGATGATACTAAGGTAATCGATAAGCTGGACGGTATTTTGACGCTAAAGGGACTGCGTTTGATTTATGAGCGGAATTGCTAGAGAACATTTAGCATGATTCGCGAAAGGATGAAGATGATGGACAAGGCTGTGAAAATAGGTTTTCTGGGCTGCGGCAATGTCGGAAGCGGCGTATGGCGCTTGCTGGAGGGCTTTGGACGCGACATTTCGCATCGCACAGGGCTGAGTTTTGAAGTGAAACATGTGCTTGTGCGCGATATGACGAAACCGCGTGAGATTGATTTTCCGCAAGGCGTTTTAACGGATCGTGTGGAAGATGTGATCGACGACCCTGAAATCACTATTGTGCTGGAATTCCTTGGCGGCGAAGAGCCAGCGCATCAATGGATGCTGCATGCGCTGCAGCGCGGAAAGACGGTTGTGACTGCTAACAAAGTAGCGTTTGCACTTTACTGGCATGAGCTGCAAAAAGCAGCGAAGGAAACCGGTGCAGGGCTTTACTACGAGGCGGCAGTTTGCGGCGCGATTCCGATCATTCATTCGCTGGATGAGAGCTTGCAGGCAAACCGTATCAGCCGCATCTATGGCATTGTTAACGGTACCACCAACTACATCCTTACCCGCATGAGCAAGGATGGTTCCGCATACGAGGATGTGCTTGCGGAGGCGCAAAGGCTCGGGCTTGCAGAGCCGGACCCTGCATCTGATGTGGAAGGGCTTGATGCCGCGTATAAGCTCAGCATTTTGGCGAGCCTTGCATTCCACGGACGCGTGCCTTTTGACAATGTATTTGTGGAGGGTATTACCCGTGTTCAATCGGAGGATATTCGCTGCGGACAGGAGCTTGGTTATACGCTCAAGCTGCTCGCAATTGCAAAGCGTGACGGGCTTCGCGTAGAGACGAGGGTTCATCCCACATTCATCAAAAACGAGCATCCGCTCGCTAATATCTCGGGCGCATTTAATGCGGTGTTCCTCTATGGACATGCTTGCGGCGAGATGATGTTTATGGGACGCGGTGCTGGCGATATGCCGACGGCGAGCGCGATTGTCAGCGATTTGGTGCGCGCGGCCTCAACCAACCACCACCTGTATCCGACCTTTGAAAATGCAGAATGCCCAGCGATTGCGCTTCAGAAGAACACTGACTGGCATTGCCCCTTCTATGTGCGCATGCTGGCATACGACAAGCCGGGTGTCCTCAGCAAAATCGCTCAAACCTTTGCTGATCATGGCGTCAGTATCGCAGCGATGCAGCAAAAGGGCGATAAACTAAATGGGCGCGTGACGCTCGTGTTCATTACCCATAGCGCGAGTGAGGAAAATATGCAGCTGGCCATTTGCAAAATCGGCGAGGAAATCGCGACGGTAGAGAGCATTATCCGTGTAGAACAAGACTAAAATCAAGCCGCTGAGGCTTTTTGAAACCATCCAAGGGGCTTGTACCCTTCGGATGGTTTTCTTGCTTTTGAGTGCTTGTTTTGCTATACTAAAATCATGTGAGAAGCGCATAGATTGAAAGGATGAATGGAGGGGTTGGGTTTGAACGTAATGGGTTTTTTAGAAACGCTTGTACCATATATCGGAATCATTGTGGCTGTATTGATCGTGTTCATTCTGCTGCTCAATTACCGCAAAGTGCCGCCGAATATCGCACTGGTAATATCGGGCGGAATCCGCAGACGCTACAAGGTGAAAGATGAAAGCGGAAATGAGAAAGTTAAAAAGTTTGGTTACCGAATTGTACGTGGCGGCGCGACATTTGTCATACCTTTCTTTGAACGTGTGGATAAGCTGAATCTTGGTATCATGCAGGTAGATATTCGCACAACGCAACCTGTACCGTCCCAGGAGTATATTTCTGTTATGGTTGATGGCGTTGCTAATATTAAGGTTGGGGCGGATGACCTATCCATCGCAACCGCAGCCGAGCAGTTTCTAAATTGGACTCAAAAGGATATTGCCGCGATTGCTCAGCAGGTACTGGAAGGTAATATGCGTGAGATCATCGGGCGCATGACCATTGCTGATCTAGTGCAGAGCCGCGATAAATTCGCAACGGAAACAAGCCGTGCAGCAGCTGCTGATATGGCGAACATGGGTCTTGAGATCATCAATATCACGATCCAGAATTTCGCTGACAGCGAAGGTGTTGTGGAAACCATGGCAACCAAGAACATCGTGGAAAAACAGCGCGATGCAAAGATTGCTGAGGCCGCAGCTCTCCAGCAGGGTCATAAAGCGAAGGTAGAAGCGGATGCTTTAATGTCCGAGCAGTCAAAGGACCTCGAGCTGAAGCAGGCAATCTACAAGATTGAAGCAGATCGCGCGCAGGCAGATGCTGATATTGCCTATAAGGTACAGCAGGAAATCGCGCGTAAGAGCTTTGAGGAAGAACGTGCAGCCGCAGAAATGGTCAAGCTGCAACGCCAGACGGATCTTGAACGCCAGCAAGTTGAAATTCAGCGTCAGAAGCTCAATGTGGAGATTCGTGAAAGGTCTGAGGCAGAGCGTGATTCGCGTATTGCACAGGCAGAAGCAGCCAAGGCAGAGCAACAGGCAAATGCTGATGCGATCTTCTATGCAGCCAAGATGAAGGCAGAAGCAACGCTGCTGCAAGGTCAAGCCGAAGCACAAGCAATTGAGCTCAAAGCTATGGCAATGCAGAAGTATGGCGAAGCTGCTATGCTTGAAATGGTCATCAATAAGCTGCCTGAGGTAGCGCGCGCCATCGGCGAGCCGCTTGCACAGACGGAGAAGATATTGATGTTTGGACAAGGCGCTGCAACAAACCTAACTCAGGATATCACAGGCTCGATGCTTCAAACCTTTGAAGCGATGAAAGGCGCGGTAGGTCTTGATATTCCCAAGATGCTCAAGGACGTGACTACGGGCGGTTTGATTGGCAGAACGCTCGAGGAAACTGCAGAGCAATCGCCGGTCGCACAGGACAACGCGCAAACTGAGTGAAATAAATCATCATACAGATAGAAACAAGTGCATGCGGTCATACTGCATGCACTTGTTTTTTGTTGAAATGGAAAATTACCGCTAAAAAACAGCTAAGAAACAGCCGAAAAAGAGGGTGATAAAAAATATATTCCGGTATTCTGTTGGCTGATTTAGGTGTATATTAAGTATGAAAACGTTTGAAAATAAAGAATTGTGAAAAATAAAACAAAATTTTTTGAAATAGCAGGAGAATACCTGCTATATTCCGAATTATCTGAATTAGGGCAGAGTTGTGGCTTTGTCTTGTATGACCACAAAGGCAGTTCGCTGCCATACATTTAGTTTTATAGAGGAGGAACCCATCATGAGTTTGGATCTCAAAAAACTAGGCATCATCGAATCCAAGGCCGTTTATCACAATTTACCTGCTAGCCGTTTGACCGAATTGGCACTTGCACGCGGTGAAGGTAAGCTCAGCAATACAGGTGCGCTCGTTGTTAAGACAGGCAAGTACACAGGCCGTTCACCTGAGGATCGTTTCGTTGTTGACGAGCCTTCCATCCATGACGAAATCGCATGGGGCAAGATCAATGTTCCAATCAGCGGTGAAAAGTTTGACAGCATTTACAAGCGTATGTGCGCATACCTACAAGGCCGCGATATCTTCGTATTTGATGGCTTTGCAGGCGCTGACAAAAAGTACCGCATCGGCGTTCGTGTTGTGAATGAACTGGCTAGCCAGAATATGTTCATCCATCAGTTGCTCGTTCGTCCTACAGAAGACGAATTTGCTAACTTCCAAGAAGATTTCACCATCATTGCTGCACCTGGTTTCAAGTGCATTCCTGAGGTTGACGGCGTGAACAGCGAAGCTGCTATCATCATCTCCTTTGAGAAGAAGATGGTTATCGTTGCAGGCAGCCAGTATGCAGGCGAAATCAAGAAGAGCGTTTTCAGCGTCATGAACTACATTTTGCCTAAGGCCGGCGTGTTCTCCATGCACTGCTCCGCTAACGTTGGCGCAAACGGCGACAGCGCTGTGTTCTTCGGTCTGTCCGGTACAGGCAAGACCACCCTTTCCGCTGATCCTAACCGTAACCTCATCGGCGATGACGAGCACGGCTGGAGCGACGAGGGCATCTTCAATATCGAAGGCGGCTGCTACGCAAAGTGCATCAACCTGAGCAAAGAGCATGAGCCTGAAATCTATGGTGCAATCAAGTTCGGCGCATTGGTTGAGAACGTTGTAATGGACGATGAGACCCGCGAATTTGATTTTGCTGATGACAGCCTGACAGAGAACAGCCGCGTTGGCTATCCTGTTGAGTACATCTCCAATGCTCAGATCCCCGGCGTTGCTGGCACTCCTCAGACCGTTATCTTCCTAACTGCTGACGCATTTGGCGTATTGCCCCCCGTTAGCAAGCTAACTCGCGAAGCGGCTATGTACCACTATGTAAGCGGCTACACTGCAAAGCTTGCAGGTACTGAGCGCGGTGTTACCGAGCCTCAGGCAACCTTCTCCACATGCTTTGGCGAGCCCTTCCTGCCCCTGCCCGCAGCACGCTATGCAGAGCTACTTGGCGACAAGATCGACAAGAGCGGCGCTAACGTATACCTTGTAAATACCGGCTGGAGCGGCGGAAGCTACGGCAAGGGCGGCAAGCGCATGAGCCTGCCCTACACCCGTGCAATGGTTACTGCTTGCCTAAACGGTGATCTTGAGAAGAGCGAGTTTGAACTCGATCCTATCTTCAACGTAAGCGTACCTACGACCTGCCCAGGCGTTCCTGACGAAGTCCTCGCACCTAAGAAGACCTGGAGCGATGCAGCTGCTTATGACGAAACCGCCAAAAAGCTTGCTGGCCTTTTCCAGAAAAACTTCACAAAATACGAGAAGATGGACGCAGCAGTAATCGAAGCAGGCCCCAAGGCTTAAGTTCATACAAATGACAAACCTCCCGATGCGCGATCAGCGTGTCGGGAGGTTTGTTGTGGGGGGGCTTCGCCTCTTTTTAATTGCCCTTGCATAGAAGTACCCAATAACAGCCGTATGGGCTTCGCCACTTTTTCCATCTACCCATTACAGGAAACTCGAAAACGGGTGCAGGGTGCTTCGCCCCTTTTTAATTGCTTTTGCATAGAAGTACTCAATAACAGCCGTATGGGCTTCGCCGCTTTTTCCATTTACCATTACAGAAAACTCGAAAACGGGTGCAGGTGCTTCGCCCCTTTTTAATTGCCCTTGTATAGAAGTACCCAATAACAGCCGTATGGGCTTCGCCGCTTTTTCCATTTACCATTACAGAAAACTCAAAAACGGGTGCAGGGCAAAGCCCTGCGCGGGGTTATAGGGGCGGCAGCCCCTAACCGTTCCCCGTCTCCCTACTCCACAATTGAATTATACGTGTGCCGTAACTCGAAAAACAGATCGATGAGGGGCGGGTGGTAATGGATGAAGGTCTTCTCGATGATCATCTGCTGGATTTCCTCGCGGGTTGCCCACTTGACGCGCTGGACTTCTTCGTATTGGAGGGTTAGTGCGGCGGGGTCAAGGTCTTGCTGGATGAGATAGACGTCGTCGAAGCCGCGAACGAAATTGAGGGTTATATGCGGGCGTACGCCTTCAAAATTGTAGTCGTAGCCGATCTCTTCCAGAAGCTCGCGATGGGCACCCATTTGACTGGTTTCGCCGCGAACAACGCTGCCGCCGATGGTGATATCCCAGAGATTCGGCCAGCCTTCTTTGAAGGGCTGACGCTGCTGGATGAGCATTTGACCTTTGGAGTTGAAGATGCAAACGTGAACCACCAAATGATATTCGCCTTTGTCCAAAGGCTTTCCACGCTCGTGGGTTTTACCTAGTTTCAAGCGCTGGATGTCGTATAGATCCCAGAGTTCCATAAAACCTCATTCTGCACGATGAATCAAAGTGCTAGTTTGTAAATTTCGACGGCGTCCGAAGCGGATAGCGGCACGAATGCACCGATTGTTCCGCCAACCAAATCTGCGCAGCGCTGCGCCATGCGGTCAAAGTCGCGGTCGTCAATACCTGCTTCATGCAATCTTACAGGCATATCAAGCGAACGATAAAAACCCTCAAGACGAGCAATGCCCTCATATGCGATGTCTTCCTCTGTGCCAAGGTCTTCGGGCACGCCTAGGACACGGGTAGCAAACTGCGCTAGCTTCTTTGCGCCGCTGCGTGGGAGTACGTACTTCATCCATGCGGGGAACATGATCGCAAGACCTGCACCGTGAGCGATATCATAAAGTGCGCTCAGTTCGTGCTCCAGCTTGTGGCTTGCCCAGTCTCCGATGCGCCCTGTTTGAAATAGTGAATTGTGCGCTAGGCAGCCTGTCCACATGATCTCTGCGCGGGCATCGTAGTTTGTTGGATCAGCCATAACGATGGGTGAGTTGTGCAGCATGGTGACGAGTGCACCTTCCATCATGCGGTCGGTGAGCTCTACATGCTGGATCTGGGTGAAGTAACGCTCCATCAGATGCGCCATGATGTCCACGCAGCCAGCAGCGGTCTGGTAGGGCGGCAAGGAGTAGGTGTACTCGGGATTGAGGATGGAGAACTTGGGGACATTGAAGGGCGAATTGCGCCCCACTTTGCAGCTGTCCTCCTCACGCGTGATGACGCTGGAAAAGCTCATTTCGCTGCCCGCTGCGGGGATGGTGACGACTGTGCCGAGCGGCAGAGCGCACTCATTGCTCGCTTTGCCAAGATATAAGTCCCATACATCGCCGCCGTAGCATGCGCCGTTGGCAATGGCCTTTGCAGTATCGATGACACTGCCGCCGCCTACTGCCAGTACGAGCTCGACGCCGTTCTTCTTGCAAATGTCGATGCCTTCATATACAAGGGAGAGCCTTGGATTGGGCTGTACGCCTGAAAGCTCCCAAAATGATGCAGCAATGGAATTGAGGCTCTCCATGACCTCATCATATAAGCCGATGCGCTTGATGCTACCGCCGCCGTATACAACGAGTACACGCGTGCCATAGTTTAAAATTTCCTGCGCTAAATGCGATAATGAATCTCTGCCAAAGATGATCTTGGCTGGATTGTGAAAGGTAAAATCAATCATCATTGTTCGCTCCTTTTCGTTTGCGTTATGTCTATTGTATCACCGATTTGGGTATTTTTGAAGAATGAAAATATATCGCGCGGCAGGCTGCAAATCAGCAGAAATATTGAAGCGATCCTTCACCTGTGAATAGTCTAATAGGAGATTGTGAACAAAAATTGAATTCACTTGATATTCTTGCAAAAGGTCTTGACAAATTTGCATGGCTGGCATATGATATGCATGTGTTAGCACTCAAGCACAACGAGTGCTAACAACAAACAAACGTGATATTTCGATCAAGAAAGGGAGGTGCAGGAAGATGATGGATGCTCGTAAGTTTCGTATTCTCCAAGCGATCATTGATGATTACATTCTGACTGCAATTCCCGTAGGCAGCAGAACCATTTCAAAGAAATACGAGATGGGATTAAGCTCGGCAACCATTCGTAACGAGATGAGCGATCTTGAAGAACTGGGCTATCTGGATCAGCCCCATGTAAGTGCGGGACGTATTCCCAGTACAAAGGCATATCGGCTTTATGTCGATCAGCTTTTGAGGCATGAAGCACTCCATGCGGACGATGTGGCTAGCGTGCAAAAGTTCTTTGGCAATCGCGCGCAGCAGATGGAAGATGTGATCAATCGGGCAGCGCAGGTGCTATCCGGACTCACACATTATACATCGCTGGTGGTTACGCCAAAGGGCGCGGAGCTTCGCATCAGAAACATTCAGCTTGTACCCGTTTCATCAACGAGCGCATTGGTGGTCATCGTTACCGATGGCGGCATTATGCGCGACAGCGTGATCAGGGTTGGAGCTGACATGGACGCGGATGCACTTTATGCAATCAGCAGAAGCCTCACCACGCAGCTCAGCGGGCTCACGCTCACGGAAGCACAGGCAATCCTTGGCGAAACAGTTCATGAACTGCAAGCTGATGATGCAGTGATCTCCGGAATCGTAGAATTTCTTGGCGAAGTGGAAGCGCAGGGCTCAAAGTCAAAGCTTGCACTGGGCGGCACAAGCAAAATCCTGAATTTCCCAGAGTATAACGATATTGAGAAGGCCAAGGGCTTCCTCAGCGTTCTGGAAACAAAGGATAGGCTGATTAAACTACTTGAAAACCACGGAGAAATGGCATTCACCGTGCGTATTGGTCCGGAAACCGGATTACCAGAGCTTTCGGATTGCTCGATTGTGACAGCAACGTATCGCATGAGCGACAACACGCATGGAACGATCGGTGTAATTGGCCCAACGCGAATGCAATACGGGCGCGTGCTGAGTATACTCGGCGTCATGGGTAAACAGCTCACCGACCTGCTTACGCAGGATAAGGAGTGATTATGTTGGCAAAGAAAAACAAGAAGCAACAAAGGGGTAAGACTATGCAGGATATTCACGATCAACCGCTGTCAGCTGAGGAGACCGAAGCCATTGACGCAATGGGTGCTGAGCTGGAAGCGGTTAGTGATGAAGTGGTAGCTGAGGAAGTTGCCAAGGACGAAATGAAGCAGGATACGGTCACAGGCGAAATAGCAGATGCACTTGCAGCAGCTGTTTCAAAGCAGGAAGAGTACCTGAACATGGCGCAGCGTGTGCAAGCGGATTTTGACAATTTTAGACGCCGCAACCAAAACGTGCGTAAGGAATCATTTGATGATGGAACAAGAGCATTTGCGACAACGCTTCTGCCGGTGATTGACAACTTCGAGCGTGCAATTAGCGCAGCAACGGATAGTAGCGATACTGCGCTAAAAGAAGGCGTGCAGATGGTTCACCGCCAGCTATGCGATGCTTTTGAAAAACGCGGCATCACCACCATTGACCGAAAAGGCGAGGCCTTTGACCCGAACTTGGAAAACGCAGTGATGCAGGGTTCGGCTGATGACGGAGAACCCGGTACTGTTTGCGAAGTATTCCAAAAGGGATACCAGATGGAAGGTGTGGTGCTTCGCCACGCTATGGTCAAGGTTGTTCCAGAATGACATTGACTCGCGCAAACAAACCTTCACATAGATTGACACTAGCATTTAACTACGTGGTAGACCACGGTGAATTTTAAGGAGGAAATTATTATGGCAAAGATTATTGGTATTGACTTAGGTACAACAAATAGCTGCGTTGCTGTTATGGAGGGCGGCGAGGCCGTCGTTATCCCAAATGCAGAAGGTGCTCGTACCACCCCTTCTGTTGTGGCATTCACAAAGGATGGCGAGCGTTTGGTTGGTCAGATTGCAAAGCGTCAGGCGATTACCAACCCTGACCGCACCATCATCTCCATCAAGCGTGAAATGGGCATGCCTTTCAAGGTGTCCATTGACGGCAAGGATCACAATCCTCAGGAAATCAGCGCAATGGTTCTTCAGAAGCTGAAGGCTGATGCGGAGGCATATCTTGGCGAAACCGTTACTCAGGCTGTTATCACTGTTCCTGCGTATTTTGGCGATAGCCAGCGTCAGGCAACAAAGGATGCAGGCCGTATTGCAGGACTTGAGGTCATGCGTATTATCAACGAGCCTACCGCTGCTTCCCTTGCTTATGGCATGGACAAAGACGGCAATCACAAGATTCTTGTGTATGACCTGGGCGGCGGCACGTTCGACGTTAGTATCCTTGAGATCGGCGATGGCGTGTTTGAAGTTCTGTCCACAAACGGTAACACCCGTCTTGGCGGCGATGACTTTGATGAGCGCGTGATCAACTATGTTGCAGATTGCTTCAAAAATGACAACGGCATTGACCTTCGTCAGGATAAGATGGCTTACCAGCGCTTGAAGGAAGCTTCCGAAAAAGCAAAGATCGACCTTTCCGGCGTGATGAGCACCAACATCAACCTGCCCTTCATCACCAGCGATGCAAACGGTCCTAAGCACCTTGACGTGACGCTGACCCGTGCAAAGTTTGATGAACTGACCGCAGACCTTGTTGAAGATACCATCGAGCCTGTAACCAAAGCACTCAAAGATGCGAACCTCACCCCCGATCAGCTCGATAAGATCATCTTGGTCGGCGGCTCGACTCGTATCCCTGCTGTGCAGAATGCAGTTAAGAAGATCACCAACAAGGACCCCTTCAAGGGCATCAACCCTGATGAGTGCGTTGCCATCGGTGCAGCTATTCAGGCAGGCGTTCTTGGCGGCGAAGTCAAAGACGTATTGCTCCTTGACGTAACGCCCCTAAGCCTTGGCCTTGAGACAGAGGGTCATATCTTCACCAAGCTGATTGAGCGCAACACCACCATCCCGACCTCCAAGTCGCAGGTGTTCTCCACAGCTGCTGACGGCCAGACTGCTGTTGAAATTCATGTCCTTCAGGGCGAGCGCCCCATGGCTTATGATAATAAGACCCTTGGCCGCTTCCAGCTCACAGGCATTCCTTCTGCTCCCCGCGGCGTGCCGCAGATTGAAGTTACCTTCAACATCGACCGCAACGGCATCGTGAACGTATCCGCTAAGGATAAGGGCACAGGCAACGAGCAGAAGATCACCATCACCGCATCCACCAACATGAGCGATGAAGAGATCGAGCAACGTGTGAAGGAAGCGGAGCAATTCGCTGAGGAAGACAAACTCCGCAAGGAAGAAGTCGAAATTCAAAACCGCGCAGATACCTTGATCTATGAGTTCGAAAAGCAGCTTCGCGACAATGGCGAAAAGCTCTCTGAGGATGACAAGAACACCGTACAGCACGAGATTGACGAGTTCAAGAAAGTGCGCGAGGGCGGCAAGACCGAAGAGATCAAGACGGCTATGGAAGCGATGACCCAGAAGGTCTATGAGATCTTTGGCAAGCTCTATCAGCAAGAAGGCGCAGAAGGCGCTGAAAATGCTGAAGGCACAACCGATGATGCAGGCAATCCAATGAACGATGACGGCACCATTGACGCAGACGCAGAAGTAAAGTAAGATCGATAACGCATGATCAGCGACCTCGGCGCAGCCTGGAGATGCTCTCTCCTATACTGCGCCGAGGTGTTCGGTCTGTATACGAATAGATGGCTTTGGCTCATAGCCATAGATAATGACATGAGTCAACAAGAGAGTGAGTAGGTGAGCATTTGGCAAAGCGCGATTATTACGAGGTGCTTGGCGTTTCAAAGGACGCTACGGACGCAGATATAAAAAGCGCATACCGCAAAAAAGCAAAAGAATGTCACCCCGACCTGCATCCAAATGATAAGACGGCGGAGGAGCGCTTCAAGGAGCTCAATGAGGCAAATGAAATATTGAGCGATTCCCAAAAGCGTACACGCTATGATCAATTCGGCTTTGACGGTCCCCAAATGGGCGGCGGTTCAGGCGGTTTTGACTTCAACGGTTTTGGCGGCGGGGGAATGGGCGGCTTTGAGAGTATTTTTGATTCGTTCTTTGGCGGCGGTATGGGCGGCAATCAGGCGCGCCGCAACGGTCCTGTGCAGGGCAACGACTTGCAGCACCCGATGACGATATCATTTGAGGAAGCAGCGTTTGGCTGCGAGAAAACCATTGACTTCTTCCGCAAAGAAACATGCGAAACTTGCAGCGGCAGCGGCGCAAAAGCCGGCAGCCAGCCTCAGACTTGTCCCACCTGTAATGGATCGGGTCAAGTGCGTACAGGCGGTGGCTTTATGGTTACCGTGCGTACCTGCCCCACATGCGGCGGCGAAGGCAAGATCATCAAGGATAAATGCTCGGGCTGCAACGGAACAGGTCATGTGCGCAAGAAGCGTACACTGACGATTCGCATTCCGGCAGGCATTCAAAACGGAGTCAGCCTTGTCAAGCGCGGCGAGGGTGAACCGGGGCTTCGCGGCGGTCCCGCGGGGGATTTGTATATCACGGTGACGGTTCGTCCGCATAAGCTTTTTGTCCGTGATGGCAACAACATCCTTTTGGAAATGCCCATCAGCATGACGCAGGCGGCACTCGGTGCGGAGATTGATATTCCGACCCTTGAAAAGCCTGTGAAGCAGCGCATTCCTGAGGGAACGCAGACAGGCACGCAGTTCCGTATCAAAGGTCATGGTATTCCTTCGCTCAGAAATGGCGTAAAGGGTGACTTGATTTTGACCGTAACGGTCGATGTGCCAAGAAAATTGTCCGAGAAGCAAAAGGATTTGCTTCGTCAGCTGGATGAGAGCATGAGCGGCAAGGAATACGAAGGCCGCAAATCCTTTGCAGATAAGCTGAAGGATCTATTTAACAACTAAGACAGTCAAAGCGTGCGATGCGCAGGGGAAACCCGACACGCACGCTTTTTGACTTTGAAATACGGAGGTGTTCCTATGCAGTGGTGCGAAGCGATTGTGCACACGACAACAGAGGGCTCGGACATCGTCAGCGAAGCGCTGATGCTTCTTGGCGCAACAGGTACGGAGATCATTGACCGCGCTGATGTTCCCGATCCTACGCAGCCCGGTGTATACTGGGAACTATATGATCCTAAGCTTCTTGACAGCATGCCGGAAGATGTGCTGGTGAAGGGCTGGTTTGAAGAAAACGAAAACACTTTTGATGTGATTCAAAGTGTCAAGCAAAAGCTGGCTGAGCTTTCGGGCATTGATTTTGGCATTGACATGGGCACCATGACGCTTGAAATGACAAATGTAGCGGATGAGGATTGGTCTGAGAATTGGAAGAAGCATTACAAGCCCTTCCGCATCGGTTCGCATCTAGTTGTCAAGCCCACATGGGAAGCGTATCAGCAGCAGGACGGCGATCTGATGATCGAGCTTGATCCAGGCATGGCATTTGGCACAGGCACGCATGAGACCACCAACATGTGCATGGAAATGCTTGAGCGGCATCTTAGGGACGGCGTGCGCGTGATGGACGTTGGCACAGGCAGCGGCATTCTCGCGATTGCTGCGGCAAAGCTTGGCGCTACGGATGTGCTTGCGATTGATATTGATCCATCGGCCGTGAAGGTGGCAAAGGAAAATGTTGCGCTCAACAATGTGGGTGAGCATGTGCGCGTGGTTGAGGGCGACCTTGTGAAGAGCGAGGCTATGCCTTGCGAACTCGCGGTAGCGAATATCGTAGCTGATGCGATCTGCATGCTAGCAGGCCCCCTGACGCGCCATTTGGTCAAAGATGGACTCTTGATCTGCTCGGGTATTATTCGCGAGCGCGAACAGGATGTGCTAAGTGCTGCAAAAGCAGCGGGCTATCAGGTGCAAGATCGCTTGGAGAAGGGCGAGTGGGTTGCACTATGCCTGAGAAATGAGGCAAAGTAATGCATCGCTTTTATTTAGAGGAGCCAATTAGCGGCATCGGAATCGTCGTAGTGTTTCCAAAGGATGAAGTAGCACATGCAACGCGCGTACTTAGGCTTCGCAAAGGTGATGAAGTGCAGCTGATTGATGGCATCAATCTGTATAAGGCAGAGCTTCAAATCGTCAATGAACAGGAAGTTACGGCGATTGTGAGAGAGCTTTGCCCGTCGCCCGAGCCGCCCGCGCAGGCTGTGCTGATCCAAGGACTGCCCAAAGCGGACAAGCTGGAAATGATCGCGCAAAAGGCGACTGAGCTTGGCATGTGGGAGCTTTGGCCTGTGGAGATGGAGCGAAGCGTAGCCAAGGCCGATAAGCCTGATAGGGCGCAGAAAAAGCAAGAACGCATCTCGCGCATTGCCCTTGAAGCGGCGAAACAAAGCAGCCGTGCCCATATACCGCAGGTCGCTCAGACTGTGAATTTTGCCAAAATGCTAAATGCACTTCAAAAGGCTTCGCCCGCCTTTGATGCGGTTTTTATCGCATGGGAAGAGGAACATGCGCTGCCTATGAGCCAAGCGGTTCAGCGCTGCATTGACGAGGGCAAAACGCTTCATCGTGTCGCCGTTGTGATTGGTCCTGAGGGCGGCATCTCCCAAAGAGAATGGGAAAAGCTACGTGATATAGGCGCAATCAGCGTGACGCTGGGCAGACGCATTTTGCGCACTGAAACCGCCGGTCTTTGTGCGCTTGCGGTTCTGTGGACAGCGCTTGGCGAGATGTAATGAATAAGAGGTGTCAGGATGCCAAAGACGGTTTGCTTTACAACACTGGGTTGCAAGGTCAATCAATACGATACACAGGCGATGCTGGAGCAATTTGAGCAAAATGGCTATGTGGTTGTTGCTGGAAATGCACCTGCTGATGTTTGCGTGATTAATACCTGCACCGTAACGGGTACAGGGGATAAGAAAAGTTTACAGCTTGTGAGGCGTTTTAAAAGGCGCAACCCGCAGGCGGATATTGTGGTGACAGGCTGCCTTGCGCAGCGCATGGGTGAGGAGCTTTTGGAAACAGGTGCGCGCTTGATTTTAGGGACGCAGTACCGCGGGCGTGTGGTGGAAATGCTGCACAAAGCAATTGCGGAGGATGTGCAGCTTGTGGCCGTGGATACCCTCACCGCTGTTCCCTACGAGCCGCTTGTGATTCATAACCATGAGGGGCATACCCGCGCGGTGATGAAGATTCAGGAAGGCTGCAATAACCACTGCACCTACTGCATCATTCCATCGGTGCGCGGAAACATACGCTCAAGGCAGATGGAGGATATCCAAAAAGAAGCCATGGCGCTGGCGGAGGCGGGATTCCATGAGCTTGTTCTGACGGGTATTCACCTGACCAGCTTCGGACGCGATTTGCCCGACAAGCCGAGCCTGGCAAATGCTGTTACGCTGGTTGCAGGGACTCGGGGCGTAGAAAGAATTCGCCTTGGTTCACTTGAACCGCGCGTCGCAACGGATGCGTTTGTTGCTGATATTGCCAAGCTTCCCCAGCTATGCCCGCAGTTTCATCTGGCGCTGCAAAGCGGCAGCGATGCGGTGCTCCAGCGAATGAAGCGCGGGTATAATACCACGCAGTTCTTTGATGCAGCGCAGCGCATCAGGAGCGCGTATCCAAATGCGGCCTTTACAACTGATGTCATTGTAGGTTTTCCGGGCGAAACGGAAGCCGAGTTTGAAGAGACAGAAAATTTTTGCGAAAAGATTGGCTTTGCCAAGATTCATGTATTCCCGTTTAGCCCCCGCGAAGGAACACCTGCAGCAATAATGGAAGATCAAATTCCAGACAAGGTGAAGGAAAACCGTGTGCACCGTTTGATTGCACTGGGCGATCAATTGGCAGAAACGTACCGAAGGGGCATGGTTGGCACCGTTCATCAGGTACTGCTTGAAGAACAGCTGAAAAACGGCGAAATGGTGGGATATACGCCCGAATATATACATGTGCAGGTAGAAGGCGGCAAAGCTGGCACACTTGTAAATGTTCGATTGACTGAACTCGCGGGAGAAGGAATGAAGGGCGTTATTGTTGAATAACTACTAAATCAACTGTATACATAGCAGAAAGCGAGGGATGTATCATGCAGGATTGTTTGTTTTGCAAGATCATCGCAGGAGAAATACCTTCCAAGAAAATATATGAAGATGAGTATACCTATGCATTTCATGATATCAGTCCGCAAGCACCCGTGCATGCGCTTGTGATCTCTAAAACGCATATCTCAAGCGTTGCGCAGCACCAAGAATTAAGCGACGCAGAGCTCGCGGCATGCTTGCGTACCTGCGCAAAAGTTGCCGAATTGCTGGGAATTACGCAAAGCGGTTATCGAATTGTCAACAATTGTGGTGAGGATGCACGTCAAACCGTGCACCATATGCACTACCATGTCATGGGCGGCGCGCAACTCATCGAGCGAATGGCATAAGCATAAATATTCGATAAAATCAAAATTCATAGTTGACGGCATTGAAGTTAAGCGTTATAATATAGCTACGATCGCTTACGCTGTAAATCAATGTTTGGTTGAACAGAATGTAAGCGAAATGAGCGAGGGGAGGGATAACAGTGTCCGAGGTACGCATCCGCGAAAACGAATCCCTGGAAAGCGCTCTTAAGCGGTTCAAACGTCAATGTGCTCGCACAGGTGTTTTGGCAGAGGCTCGCAAGCGCGAGCATTATGAGAAGCCCAGCGTGAAACGCAAGAAGAAAGCTGAGGCTGCACGCAAGCGCAAGTACTGATTCATAAGCAGTCAGATTCCCATTTCGATATTTGTCGAAATGGGTTTTTTCTATGAAAAAGAAGGATTCAGATCATATGGGTTGATCTGAATCCTTCTTTTATTGTTCCAATATGTAAATCATTGCAGGTTACTCCACGGTAACGCTCTTTGCTAGGTTGCGCGGTTTATCCACATCGCAGCCCCGCTCTACTGCCATACAGTATGCAAATAACTGCAAAGGGATCACGGCTAGCAAAGGAGCAAAGAGGGGATGGGTATCGGGAATAATGATGACCTCATCCACCTGATCCTGTACTTTTCTGACAAGGCTCTCGCTGCACACAACCAGTATGCGTGCACCGCGCGCGGATACCTCACGCAGGTTGCTGAGCATTTTATCAACCAGCTCAGGCTGGGTGAGCGTTGCTACGACTAGACGCCCTTCCTGCAATAGCGCAATGGGGCCGTGTTTTAGTTCGCCCGCTGCGTAGGCTTCGCTGAATATATAGCTGACTTCCTTGAGCTTGAGCGCGGCCTCCATGGAGAGCGCATAATCAAGGCCGCGCCCAATAAAGAACACATGCTTTTTTTGCGCTGCGGTATTGGCGAATTTTTGCAGCTTTGATTCACTGCGAAGCGCAATTTCTGCTTTTTTGGGCAATTGGCTTAGTTCTTCAATCAATGCAGTGGTTTTTTCTTTTGGCAGCTCTCCCCTGATTTCTGCAAATGCAATGGCGAGCATGAGCATCATTTCGGCCTGCGTTGTATAGGCCTTGGTGCTCGCTACTGCGATTTCAGGTCCTGCGTAGGTGTATAGCGTGTTCTCATCGCCAACCTCGCGCGTGATGGTAGAGCCTACAACATTACAAAGGGCGATTACGCGTGCGCCGCGCCGCTTGGCTTCCCTGAGCGCTGCAAGCGTATCGGCGGTTTCGCCGCTTTGCGATACGGCGATAAACAGCTCATCCTCGCCAATGATGGGTGCTCGGTAGCGATATTCGCTGGCGATATCAGCCTCCACCGGGATTCTCGCAATGCGCTCGATCGCGTACTTGCCAATCATGCCTGCGTGGTAGGCGGTGCCGCATGCAACAATGCTGATCTTGCGCAGACCTTTGATTTCGTCATGCGTGAGCGGCAGCCAATGGTAGTCATGAGGATTTTCTAAAAAGCGAGGGGTAAATGTTCTTTGCAATGCAACAGGCTGCTCGTGGATTTCCTTGAGCATATAATGCGCATAGCCGCCCTTCTCTGCGCTGGATAAATCCCAATCTACGTGAAAAATAGCGTGTTCCTTGCTCTTGCCATAGGCATCAAAGATGCTAATGCCGTGCTGATCTAACACGCCGATTTCCTTGTCTTGCAGGAAGATTACGTCGCGTGTGTGGCTGAGCAATGCGGGGATATCAGATGCGATAAAACCCTCGCCATTCTTGGAGCCGATGACAAGCGGACTATCGTGCCGCGCGCAATAAAGGACATCGGGCTCTTGATCGCAGACGATGCCAAGCGCGTAGCTTCCCTCGATCATGCCCATCGCACGAATCAGCGCACGCTTCATGTCTCCGTCGTAGAGGTGATTGAGCAGATGAGCGATGACTTCCGTGTCTGTTTGGCTCACAAAAATAGCACCTGTACTGATCAAATGACGGCGGAGCGATTCATGGTTTTCAATGATGCCGTTGTGCACGACAGCGATGCCGCCCTTGACATCGGTATGGGGATGCGCATTTAAATCGCTAGGTTCGCCATGCGTTGCCCAGCGGGTATGCCCAATGCCGATATGACCGTAGAGCGGTTGCTCTGATAGCAGGGCTTCTAGGTTTTCCAGCCTGCCCTTTGCTTTCCTGACATTGATTTTTCCTTTGTCATCAATGATGGCTACACCTGCGCTATCATAGCCGCGGTAGGAAAGCCGTGCCAAGCCATCCATTAAGATGGGTGATGTTTGATTTTTCCCTATATATCCAACGATTCCGCACATAGAGCTGCCTCCTATAATTATATTGTATTACAACGTATTGAAATGTATCACATTGTATTGCTTGTGTCAATGCCTAAAAAAACGGAAAGCGGATCGACGGGCTTATCATTTCTCCAAATTTCGAAATGCAAATGAGGCGCTGCATCGCTTTCTGCGAGGACGCCATTGCCCACATGCCCAATGGTTTGTCCCTGCATCACAGGATCGCCCGCCTTGACATAGCTCGCGTCGCTCAAGCCGCAGTATAAGCTCTTATATCCATTGCCGTGGTCGATTTGGATGGACAAGCCCTTTTCGTTATCGGTCAGTACGCTGCGTACCGTTCCGCTCGCACATGCGGCGACAATCGCGCCATAGTCGGATTCCAAATCTATGCCCAAATGAATTTGCCAAGCGGTGATTTGGGCAAAGTACTGTGGTTGGGTATCACTAAATGTGCGTCCGGTAAAACCGTTCACAGGCTGCGTTAACACGAATGCGGACTGGGTCGGCACGCTCAGCGGCTGACCAGCGCCTTGGCTTTTGATGAGTGCTTGAGCCTCCGATAGCGTTTGATTGCCTTCCATACCAGCAACACTCTGCGTGTCTCGGGTTGGTGCGGCACTGGGCAGATCATCGATATCATCGCGCAGTTTAAATGTGTAAAAAGCGCTGATCACGATGACGAGTACACAGATTGCTAGGACAATATAAAAACCCTGTTTCTCCATCAAGCGGTCATATTGAGCATATACCTTCTTAACCCCTTGCCAGACTTTACTATTTTGCATAGGCATCCCTCCAGCGTTAGGATTGCCAGAGGAGCGCTTTCGTATACAGCAATTGACTTATTGTTTTTCAATCACCGTGCCCGAGTAATAATGAGCAAGGATTTCGCGGTAGGTCGAGCCGTTTGCCGCCATGATGTTTGCGCCAACTTGGCTCATGCCTACGCCATGACCGTAGCCGCGCTGATGAAATGTGATGGAGGCGGAATCGGTGGAAAGCGAAAACCATGTGCTTCTGAGACCAAGCGCTTTGCGAAAATCGGTAGCGAGAATTTCGTGACCGCCCAGCAGCATATTTCGAATTCGTCCAGTAGGTGTATATTCGCCTATGAGCAAGGATTGCTGGACGGTATCGGCAGTGATGCCGAAGGTTGGGAATTGCTTTGCAAGCAGCTCGGCGGCTTCGCCAAAAGTGAATGTGCTGTCTGTGTAAAAGCCTCGCGCGCTTTCCTCGCCTGAACTGCTCACGCTGACAAGATAGGGAACGCTGCTTGAAAAAACCGTCTGCGCCGCTTCAGTTGTGCCGCCGCTCATCGCATGGTACATGACCATGATGAGCTGGTCATTGTATGTGAGCAGCTCGTCCACCGTTGCACTTACAGCCGATGTTACGCGCTCTTTGTACATCTCATATTCGTTGCCCCACATGCTATGGCATTCGGTCAATGTCGCATACCCTTGGCAATGGCTGCTGTTTGTGCAGATATCAGCCCCTTCATGCTCGGAGCATCCACCGCTTTGCAATTGATAGATTGCGCGGGTGCGCGCGGCAACTGCCTGCGCCTTGAGGGCATCCTGGTGATAGGCGGCGGGCATTTCAGCGGCTAACACGCCGCATACATAGCCCTCCAGCGTCATTTCTACCAGCTTGCTTTCCTGCGCCAAATAGACCATCAAAGTGGCCTGATCATCAGTGATGTCGGTGAAGCGTGCAAGCTCGCGGTCGTCTGCATCCATGCTTTCATCCATGAGGGTTTGCGGAGTCGGCTCTTGGATGGTTGCGGGCATCCAAAGAATGAGCACACGATTGATACGCGAAGGAAGCAGTATCCTCGCTTGCCAAAATGGCGTATCAAGGTCAGAAAACTGCTGAGATGTGATCGGTGCACCAAGAATTCTCCAAAGGAGCAATATGGCAAGAATCAATGCGGATAGCCAAACAGGCGGGTAATTTCGTTTCATATGCATCCCTCCAAAGTGATGGTATGCGAGAGGATGCAAACAAATGACCACGCTTGTAAATGGCTTAAATTACCGAAAAATCCCTTAAATGCAACAAAACGAGGAACTTCATCGTTTTATGTAAAGAACAACAGATACATCGCTGAAAGGAGCTACCCCTTATATGAAACGGCTATGGTCAGTTTTGATTGTATTCACTTTGGTATTTTTAATGATGATGAATGTGGCTGCTGCAAGCAGCCAAGCAGAGATGACTGCACTGAAAGCAGGAGATACGGGCGATGCTGTCGTGCAGCTTCAGCAGAGGCTGCAAAAGCTGGAGCTGACAGGCTCTGCGGCTGACGGCATCTATGGCAAGCAAACAACAGCCGCTGTCATGGAAGCGCAGCGGCTCCTTGCTTTGGCGGGACATCAGGTGAACGAAACAGGCGACGGTGATGCGGAAACGCTGGCGCTGATCTTTGATCCGAATGCAGAAGATACCCTAAGGACGCTTTGCCAAGGCAGCAAAGGGGCAAAGGTGAGTTTGCTCCAAGGACGCTTGATCGACCTGAAAATGCTGGATGACTCTGCTGACGGCGCATACGGACAGAAGACCGTGAATGCCGTTATGCAGTTTCAGAACAAGATGATTTCACTCGGCGCAACCGACATATCCACGGATGGCATTGCATCGCCAAAGTTGCAGGCTCTCCTAGCCTCCGATCTGTCGGCATATAATTTTGTTGCACCTATTTATTTTGACACCTCATCTCCGCTTTCGCTGACGCAGGAGTATCTTTATGCGAAATCTGCCATTGTCATTGATGCCCCCAGCGGCGAGATTTTGTTCGAGTATAACGCGGATACGATTTCGTATCCAGCAAGCACAACGAAGATATTAACGCTCCTTGTGGCGCTAGAATATGGCAATATTGACGAGGTGATTACCATCCCTGAGTCGGCAGCCGATATTCCCAAGGACAGCTCTGTGGTGCCTGTATACCCGGGCGAGGAAATGTCGATGCGAAACCTTCTCCATGGACTGATGATTCGCTCGGGAAACGATGCAGCCAATGCCGTAGCGGAGATTGACGCGGGAAGCGTGGATGCATTTGTAGCAAGGATGAATCAAAAAGCAGCAGAGCTTGGCATGAGTAACTCCAGCTTCGTCAATCCGCACGGTTACCATGATGCGTCGCATTATACAACAGCAAAAGACCTAGCCATGGTCGCTAGAGCAGGACTGACTGATCCGACTTTTTGCGAGATTGTTACAAGCCTGAGCTATACGATGCCTCAGACCAGCCTTCGCGGACCGCTTCAAGTTGTCAATCAAAGTGAAATATTTAACCCCGCCTCGCAGTACTATATTTACGGCGCAGCGGGGATTAAGAGCGGATATACATCCGCAGCAGGATTTTGTTATGTAGGTGCAGCGCAGCGTGACGGAAAAACGCTCGTTGCGGTATTGTTTGGCGCTCAAGGGCGCAATCGCGGATGGCAGGATTTAAGCAAGCTATTTGAATATGGATTTGCTAAACAATAGAATAGGTTTGGATATTAAGCCTGCGCTAATTGATGGCGCAGGCGTTTGATTACGTAAGCATAAGCAGGGAATAGGAACAGATCGGCAGCGATCCATGCGACAGGATTCGCGAAGCATACGGCGCTATAGCCAAAGATCGGCACAAGGGCGAAGCCAACGACTGTGCGTGCGACCATTTCGCATACGCCCGCAAATACAGCCTGCTTTGAAAAACCAAGCCCTTGAATCAAGAAGCGTACGATGTTGACAAAGGCGAGGGGGATGTAGAAAGCGGAGTTGACGATGAGAAACTGGTGCGCGTTTTGATGCACAAGGGTTTCTGAGGCATCAACAAATAGCTGAGTAAAATACCCGCCAAAGAAATAGAGCAGCAAAAAGGCGAGTACTGCATAGATCGTACCCATGATGCAGCAGGTTTTAAGCCCTTGTCCGATGCGGTCTAGTTTTTTAGCGCCGATATTCTGCCCGCCATAGGTGGCCATGGTGCTGCCCATCGCATCAAACGGACAGCAGAAAAGCTGACTGACCTTAGCGCCTGTAGCAACAGAGGCGACAAAGACAGAACCGAGCGAATTGACGGCGGTCTGCAATATGATCGAGCCAAGGGCAGTGATTGAATACTGAAGACCTGTAGGCAGCCCCATCGAAAGCAAATGCTTCACGCAGGCCTTGTTAAAATGCCAGTCTTCTTTTTGCAGTATGAGTAAATCGCAGTGACGAATGTAGTTGATACAGAGCAAAGAGGACGCGCCTTGAGAGATGACGGTGGCCCATGCAGCGCCGCTAACGCCCATTTTAAATGTGACAACAAAGAGTAGGTCAAGCACAACGTTGAGGATGGAGCAAAAGACCAAGTACATAACGGGGGAGCGCGAGTCGCCAAGGGATCTGATAATGCCAAAGAGCACATTGTAAATAAAGATAACGGGAATCCCCAGAAAGACAATGAAAAGGTAGTCGTAAGCGTAATCGAAAATATCTGACGGTGTGTTCATCCATAGTAGGAAGTCACGGCAAAGCAGGCATACGATGATGGTAAGCACGGTAGAAACGATGACTGACAGCATGATCGCGTTAACGGCATATTGCTTTAGTCCGCGGTAGTCATGCTCGCCAAATTTTTGTGCAACGGGAATGACGAATCCGTTGCAAACGCCGACAGAAAATCCGAGCACAAGGAAAGTGAGCGAACCGGTTGATCCTACGCCTGCCAATGCCTGTACGCCCAAAAACTTGCCAACGACGATGGTGTCAACCATGTTATAAAATTGCTGAAACAGTAGGCCGAAGAGCAATGGAAAGAAAAAACCTGTGATCAATCGAAATGGTGAACCGACTGTCATGTCGCGTGTGGATGTCTTGCCCATGATGGAAGCCTCCCTTGCCAAAACACTCAAAACCAACGTACAGTGTACGATGGTTTTGAGTGTTTTGCAATAGTGGATTTCATATGTTTTACAACCGTTTTATGCGGTATTGATTGTCATAAAAAACATGATTTACCATGCCTTGATTTTGATGTGGCATATGGCGAAAGACACGTCTTAAATCACAGGAATTAATCGACCAATTTGTAAACAATGATCTATTTCTAAAACGAATTGAACCTATTGCTGCTATTCATTGTCATATTGTTTACATGGATACATAAGGATGGATGAAATATGAAGCATAAAATGATCGCGTTGATACTCATTGTTCTGATGATGATGGAGGTTTCTGCGGCGTTTGCAACGGAGATTGTTATCACGCTTGGGGGAGACTGCGTGCTTGGGACGCGGGAAAAATGGAAGAAAAATGACGACACCTTTGATACTGTGATTCGGGAGAAGGGTGTGGGCTGGTGCTTTGAAGCGATTAAGCAGCCATTTCAAACCGATGATATGAGTTTGATCAACCTTGAGGTGGTATTGCAGGAGCATAGCAAAGGGCATCTGAGCGACAAACAATATACCTTTAGGGGCGATCCCGGATATACAGATATTCTAAAAGCAGCTGGGATTGAGCAAGTGAACATTGCCAACAACCACTACATCGATTTTGGCAAGACAGGACAGCAGAGCACGCGTGAGGCATTGGAGGCAGGCGCAGTGTTTTTCAGCGGCTATGGAACCTGCTATATTTATGAAAACAGCGGAATCAAAATCGGATTTGCCGGCAGCAGGGAGACGACGTGGCGCGGGAACAAGCAACCGATGCTTGATGATTTGCAGACGCTGAAGGATGCCGGCTGTGATATGATTATTTACTCGTGTCATTGGGGCGAGGAATACAGTCCCAAGCACAACAGACGGCAGGAAAAGATGGCAGACTTTGCGATAGAAAATGGTGCGGATATCATTGTTGGAACGCATCCCCATTGCGTGCAGGGTATCCAAAGACGCGGCAACGGCGTGGTGATATACAGCCTTGGCAATTTGGTCTTTGGCGGTACGCACGATATGCGCACCTTTGATGCGGTAGTGATGCAGGCGGTGCTATCGTTTGGCGAGGAGGGTTATGAGGGAGTGACGCTTCGCCTCATGCCTGTACTGACTTCCAGTGCAAGACCCGACAACAACTTTCGCCCAGAATGGGCAAAGGATGAGGACTATGAGCGCATCATGAAGCTCATTCAAAAGGACAGCAAGATCGATATCACAGATGAAATATGGTTTGAAAACAAAGCATCAAAATGAATCAATAGCAAAAGCTGCTTCGCAGGAGATTTTTCTGCGGGGCGGCTTTTTTGTCTGCCCGGTTTATCATGCGCCCATAACCAAAGGAATCAATGGCATATCACGGCAGCTCTTGCACAGTATATTAAAGCGTGCTACAATTATTTGTGCTGCGCTGGCAGTATACAACTCATTTTAACGACAATTTATGGTGAGGGAGAATGAATGAGCAATATTACCAAAATGATTGCCGAGGGTAAAGGCAAACGAATTTATGCAACAGATAACCCCGATGAAGTGGTTGTCTACTACCGAGACAAGGCCTTTGCATTCCATGGGCTAAAGCGTGGGCGTATCGTTGGCAAAGGCGAGATCAACAACTTGATTTGTGAGTATATTTTTTCCATGCTCACGGAAAAAGGCATCCCCAATCACTTTATTCGCCGCATTGATGACCGCTCCTCGCTGGTGAGGCGTGCGGAGATCATCCCGTTTGTGGTGAAGGTGCGAAATATCGTAGCGGGCAGTCTTGCCAAGCGCATTGGCTACCCGGATGGTGCGAAACTGAAAAACCCAGTGATTGAGTACTGCCTCAAAAGCGACGAACTGGAAGACCCGCTGATCAACAGCACACATGTGACAGCCATGTCGCTTGCCACGATTGAAGAGGTGCAGCTGATGAAGCAGCTGAGCCTGAAGGTAAACGAAATTCTGGGGCAATGCATGGCTGAGATCAACATTGAGTTGATCGATTTTAAATTGGAATTTGGCAGATATAAGGGTGAGATCATCATTGCTGATGAGATTTCGCCTGATTCCTGTCGCTTTTGGGACGAAGGAACACACGAACCGCTTGACATCGATCGATTCAGGCATGACATGGGGGATGTGGCAGAGGCGTACCGCGAGGTTTTGCACAGGCTGACAGGATATGTACTGAAGAATTCTGAGGAGGAATAACGATGTTTACAGATAAAACACTCATGATCACAGGCGGCACAGGCTCGTTTGGTGAAGCTGTTCTCAAGCGTTTTCTACATACGAATATCAAGGAAATTCGCATTTTCAGCCGTGATGAGAAAAAGCAGGACGACATGCGTCACCACTATCAAACCGATAAAATCAAGTACTATATTGGCGATGTGCGCGATTTGAGCAGTGTGAAAAATGCCATTCATGATGTGGATTATCTGTTTCATGCGGCTGCACTCAAGCAGGTCCCTTCCTGCGAGTTTTTCCCGATTGAAGCGGTGAAAACCAATGTGCTGGGCACAGACAATGTCCTGACGGCATGCATCGAGGAAGGCGTGAAGAAGGTCATCTGCCTCTCCACAGACAAAGCGGCCTATCCTGTTAATGCAATGGGTACATCCAAAGCGATGATGGAAAAGGTGTTTGTTGCCAAATCCCGCACAGTATCGCCCAGCAGGACGCTGATCTGCGGAACGCGCTATGGCAATGTCATGTGTTCACGCGGTTCTGTCATTCCGCTGTTTATTGAGCAGATCAAAGCGGGAAAACCGCTGACAGTAACGGATGGGGATATGACGCGCTTTATCATGAGCCTTGAGGAGGCGGTGGAGCTGGTTCTCTTTGCGTTTGAAAATGCGCATAGCGGCGATATCCTCGTAAAGAAGGCGGCGGCTTGCACCATCAACGTTCTTGCACAGGCGGTCAAAGAGGTTTTCCATGCGGATAATCCCATTCAAACCATCGGTATTCGTCATGGCGAGAAGATGTATGAAACGCTTCTGACCAATGAGGAATGCATGAACGCAGTGGACATGGGCAACTTTTTTAGGGTTCCATCCGATGCGCGTGATTTGAATTATGACAAGTATTTTGTAGAGGGTGACGAAAATCGCAACACCCTGACGGAGTTTAACAGCAACAATACCACCTTGCTTACCGTTGACGAGGTGAAGGGGAAGCTGCTTGAGCTCACCTATATTCAGGAGGAATTAAGAACTTGGACAGAAGAGGGCTTAGGCAAATAACAGGCACACAAGCATTGAGCGAAATGGCGCCTCTGTTTGACGGCTGGGAAGAAACGATGATATGGTCGGCACTTGGAGGCTGCATGGGCGAGGTATGGTGCTTGGCGGAGGAGCAATCGCCACGGGTTGCACTGGTCAGCATCTCTGACTTTGTGTTTTTTGCAGGGGACGATGCGCTGCCCGATGCCAAGGAATTGGTGCTGGCATTTCTGGAGAAAACAGGCGAACGAAATGCAATCATTGCGCCGCAAAATGATGCTTGGCTGCAATTGCTGGAAGAGTTGATTGGCGATACTGCCAAGAAGTATGAAAGATACGCGATCAAAAAAGACCCCAATGCCTTTGACAAGGAACGACTGCATCAGTACGCTTGTGCACTTGCGGCAGAGTTTACAATGCGTCCAATCGACGCTGAACTATACCCTATTGTGATGGCGACGGAATGGGCGAGAGATTTTTGTTCGAGCTTTTCTTCGTGCGAAGATTTTATGGTCAATGGTCTAGGCGTAGTTGCGCTGCGCGGGGATGAGATCGTAGGGGGCTGCTCGGCGTATGCTTATTATCCTGGCGGCATTGAAATCGAAGTGGATACACGCCATGATATGCGCAGGCGCGGCATTGCGCTGGCTTGCAGCGCGCAGCTAATCCTAAACTGCCTTGAGCGCGGCCTATATCCCAGCTGGGATGCAGCAAACCGCATGTCAGTAGCGCTAGCTGAAAAACTAGGGTATGAAGAAAAAGGCGCATATACTGTATACGAAATAAATCCATAAACAATGGGGGTTGTGGGGCATAATAATGCGCTACAATCCCTTTTTGTTCGCAGTTTTTCGACTATTTCCTATGTTTCTAAAAAAAATCGTGAAAAAAATCACATTTAAGCAGGAAAACAGGAAGGAGAAGTAGAATCAAATGAATGGGGAGCAAGTTGAGCATTTTTCGACTGCGACCCAGCCAAAGACCACTTACGCATGGAAGGAGAACGGAAATGCACAATTCTCAAGACCTTCAAAAGGTGCTGGAAATTCGTGACGCCATCCTCGGCGGCGACGAAAAGCGCCTAAAGGAGCAACGCGATGCAGGCAAACTAACCGCACGCGAGCGCATCCAGAAAATCGCTGACGCAGGTAGCTTTGTTGAGCTATTTGCAATGGTGAGCCAAGACGAGGAGGGCGCCGGCGTCATTACCGGTTATGCCACCATCGGGGAACGTCCCGTTTACATCTTCGCACAGGATTATACTGTGCATGGCGGCGCAATGGGACAATTGCAAGCTGCTAAAATCATTAAGTTGCTGGATATGGCACAGAAAACAGGCGCACCTGTTCTTGCTGTCATGGACAGCGCAGGTGTCCGTATTGATGAGGGTGCACAGGCTATGAGCGCTTACTCTGAAATCTATCAGAGAATGGCACGCATGAGCGGCGTATGCCCCATGGTTTCCTTGGTGCTTGGACCGTGCATTGGCGGCGCAGCTCTGCTCACACAGCTTGCTGATGTTTCCATCATTGCTGAAAAAGTCGGACAGCTGATGGTCTTTGGACCTCAGGTCATGGCTGCAATGAACGGTTTGGCAGTGGATGCAGACAAGCTTGGCGGCGCAAATGTGGCAGCTAAGATGGGCGCATGCGCACTGGTTGGCAAGGATGAGGATGAAGCGATTGCTAAGGCAAAGCAAATTCTAGCCTTCCTACCTTCAAGCAATCTGGAAGACACCGAAATCATCGATACCGATGATATGAATCGTATTTTGCCCGCTATCGATCCATCCGATGCTAGCAGCTTGCTGGCTTCGCTGGCAGATAACGGCGTATACGCTGAGCTGTATGAAGCATACGAGGACAGCGTTCGTGTGGCACTTGCTCGTATGGGCGGCCGCACCGTTGGCTTTGTTTTGGCTAATGGCAAGCTCACTGCAGGTGCACTTCAAAAGGCTGCACGCTTTGTGCGCTTTATGGACTGCTTCAGCATTCCGATTGTTAGCTTGCTCAATACCTGCGGTGTTGAAGTTGACAGCATCGAGCAGCAGGGTTGGCTGTTTAAGGCACAGAGCCAGATGCTCTATGCTTATGCAGAAGCAACCTCACCCAAGCTCGCAGTTGTTACAGGCGACGCAATTGGTCAGGCATATGTTGCAATGGGCGGCAAGGCAAACGCTGATGTCACCTATGCATGGCCTACCGCTGTGATCTCTGCCCTAACCCCCGAAGCTGCCGTTGCAGTGCTTTATGCTGACGAAGTGAAGGCTGACAAAGACCTGACGGTTGACGCAGCTCGCGCTAAGTATGCAGATGAGTACATTGCAAACGTTGCAGGTGCTGTGAATGCAGCAAAGAGCGGCATGGTTGATGATATCATCGATCCTGCTCAGACTCGCGTCATGCTGATCTCAGCTCTTGAGATGCTAGCAAGCAAGCGCGACAGCAATCCGCCCAAGAAGCACGGCAATCTGCCGATGTAACGCGGAAAGGAAGGGTAAATCATGGATAAATTTATGTATAGCCTTTCAGTTGCGGGCTTGGGAATGGTCGTCGTTTTTGCTGGTTTGACTTTGCTGATTTTCTGCGTAAAGCTTATGACAAAATTTGCAACATCAGGCGATAATAAAAAGACCAAAGCTTCTCCGCCCGTAGCTGCCCCGATTGCCGCTCCCCCAGTTGCAATGCCCGTTGTAACCGAGGTAGAAGGCATTCCCGCTGATGTGATCGCTGCCATTACCGCTGCGATTGCTGCTGTGTGGGATGGGGAAGGCGGCTTTGTGGTTCGCCGCGTCAAGCGTGTGAACAATGCACCGGCATGGAGCCGTGCAGGCCGCGAAGAACAAACGTACAGCCGGTTTTAATCGGCGTTTAGCGCAATTGTCAATTGATTAAGGAGGATTTCATCCCATGCGTCAATTCAACATTACCGTAAATGGTGTTGGTTATCAGGTATCTGTAGAGGAAGTCGGCGGTGCCGCTCCTATGGCCCCCGTTGCTCCTATGGCCGCTCCCGTAGCTGCTGCTCCTGTAGCCGCTCCCGTGGCTGCTGCTCCTGTAGCTGCTGCACCTATCGCCGGCGGCGAAAAAATCTCTTCCCCAATGCCCGGAACCATTCTTGATGTCAAAGTCAAGCAGGGTCAGGCAGTGAAGAAGGGCGATGTCCTCGTCATTTTGGAAGCAATGAAGATGGAAAACGAAATCATGGCTCCCTGCGATGGCACAATCCAACAGGTTGTTGTATCAAACGGCGCTACTGTTAACAGCGGAGATCCGCTCATTGTTATCGGTTAAGATCGCCCGCGATCAACCTATAACGAATACAGAAAGCGAGTTGATCAAGAATCATGGAAACACTCAATATCGGCGATAGCTTGGTCAAGCTGGCCGAAATGTCAGGTGTTATGCAGCTAATCCAGGACCCCAAGACGCTGATTATGCTGATCATTTCGTGCGTACTGCTTTATTTGGCCATTGTCAAAAAGTACGAGCCGCTCCTGCTCCTGCCCATTGCATTTGGTATGCTTTTGGTTAACCTGCCCTTGTCGGGCGTGATGGACAATCCATCCTATATTTATCTTACCGATGCTTTCCATAACGGCAAGAACGGTACAGCTGTTTTGCTGGCGGATGGATCCCTTGTCTATCAGTATCTGGAGAACCCGGGCGGCGTGCTCTATTACCTGTACCAAGGCGTAAAGCTTGGTATTTTCCCGCCGCTGATCTTCCTTGGCGTTGGCTGCATGACGGACTTTGGTCCCCTCATTGCTAACCCCAAGAGCCTGCTCCTTGGCGCAGCTGCTCAGATTGGTATCTTCGTTACATTTATCGTTTGCTACTCCGTCTTTGGCTTTACGGCGCAGGAAGCGGCATCCACGGGCATTATCGGCGGCGCGGATGGCCCTACGGCTATCTTCCTAACCGGTAAGCTCGCACCGCATCTGCTTGGACCTATCGCAGTTGCTGCGTATAGCTACATGGCGCTTGTTCCGGTCATTCAGCCTCCGATCATGAGAGCGCTGACCACAAAGAAGGAACGCGAAATCGTCATGGAACAGCTTCGCCCCGTCACCAAGACCGAGAAGATCATCTTCCCGATCGCGGTTACCATTATCGTAAGCTTGCTATTGCCTTCGGCTGCACCGCTGATTGGTATGTTGATGCTGGGTAATCTATTCCGCGAGAGCGGCGTGGTTGATCGCCTCAACAAGACCTCTCAAAACGAGCTGATGAACATCGTCACTATCTTCCTTGGTGTCACTGTTGGCGCAACTGCCGATGCTGAAACGTTCTTGCAGCCCAAAACACTGATCATCATGTGCGTTGGCGTGGTTGCGTTTGGCTTTGGTACAGCAGGCGGCGTTCTGCTTGCAAAGCTCATGAACAAGATTTCTGGCGGCAAGATCAACCCGTTGATCGGTTCTGCCGGTGTATCCGCTGTGCCTATGGCTGCTCGTGTCAGCCAAGTGGAAGGCCAGAAAGCCAATCCCTCCAACTTCCTGCTCATGCACGCTATGGGCCCGAACGTTGCTGGTGTTATTGGCTCCGCTATTGCAGCCGGCATGCTGCTTAGCATGTTTGGTTAATGCAAAAAAATGAGGTGAAATAAATGCCTAAGGTTGGAATTACCGATACGATTTTGCGCGATGGTCACCAAAGTCAGGCGGCTACTCGCATGAGAACCTCCCAAATGATCCCCGCTTTTGAGCAGCTGGATAAAGTGGGATATTACTCCTTGGAATGCTGGGGCGGCGCGACCTTTGACACCTGCCTTCGCTTTCTAAATGAAGACCCGTGGGAGCGCCTGCGCACCCTTCGCAAGGGTCTGCCCAACACCAAGCTCCAGATGCTGTTCCGTGGTCAGAACATTCTAGGCTACAAGCACTATGCTGATGACGTAGTTGATTTCTTTACCAAGAAGTCAATCGAAAACGGCATCGACATCATCCGCTGCTTTGATGCGCTCAACGACCTTCGCAACATGGAAACAGCTGTCAAGGCAACAAAGAAGTACGGCGGAAAAGCAGAGGTAGCGATGAGCTACACCATCTCTCCCGTTCACACCGAAGACTACTTTGTGAAGCTTTCAGCTGATATCGCAAAGATGGGCGCAGACCTGATCTGCATCAAGGACATGGCAAACTTGCTCCTGCCCTACGATGCATACAGCCTCGTGAAGCGCCTGAAGGCAGAAACCAATCTGCCCATCGTCCTTCATACCCATGACACCACCGGCACCGGCGCAATGACATTGCTCAAGGCTATCGAAGCCGGCATTGATGTTGTTGATACCTGCCTATCGCCTTTGGCAAACGGTACATCGCAGCCCAGCACCGAGTCCATCGTTGCTACCATGCGCGGCACCGAGTATGATACAGGTCTTGACCTGAAGCTTCTGGCTGAAATTGCAACCCACTTCCGCGGTGTTGCAGAAGAGCTGACAGAAGAGGGCTGGCGCGATCCTGCCCGCGTTCTTGCAACTGATCCTAATACATTGCTCTATCAAGTACCGGGCGGCATGCTCTCCAACTTGATCGGTCAGCTCAAGCAGGCTAACGCAATGGACAAGTACTACGAGGTGCTCGAAGAAGTACCGCGAGTTCGCAAGGACTTCGGATATCCGCCGCTGGTTACCCCCACAAGCCAGATCGTTGGCACACAGGCTGTTATGAACATCCTAGGCGGCGAGCGCTACAAGCTCGTGACCAAGGAGTCCAAGGGCTTGCTGCGCGGCGAGTACGGCCGTCTACCCGCAGAGGTAAACGCAGACGTTCGCAAGAAGGTTATTGGAGATGATAAAGTCATCACCAATCGCCCAGCCGATGACATCCCGCCAGAGCTGGAGAAGTACCGCGAAGAAATCCGCGATTACTATCAGCAGGATGAGGATATCCTCAGCTACGCATTGTTCCCGCAGGTGGCTATCAAGTACTTCCAGTACCGTCAGGCAAAGCAGCTTGGCGTTGACAGCACCATGCTCAACAAAGATCAAAAAACAATGCCCGTATAAGCATATCAAAAGCCGCAACGCAGAAATGTGTTGCGGCTTTTACGTTGGGGAGGGGACGATAGGGGAGTGCGGGAGGACGGGGGAACGATAGGGGCTGTGGGCAGATTATAATAGCAAGTGCAACAAAAAAGAGACTGCAAAGAGAAACTAGTGTAAAATAGAGTTACCACACAAAATCAACACTAGGAGGTTCACCATGCAGTCCTACACTCATTTTACACTTGT
>JAAYIN010000036.1 GCA_012523405.1 Clostridiales bacterium | reverse complement strand
CGGATAACTGCCCGATCAACAAGCGTGTATTTAATGTTGATGAAAATGTATTCATCAGCTTTGGCAAGGAATGCGCTCATCTTCTGTAAACAAAATCATCAAGAAACTCTCCATCCGATATTTGGGTGGAGAGTTTTTCGTTTTAGGGCTTGACTCTCACATAGTGGTATAGGTTAGAATGAACATGAGCTCAAAACAACATGCATGTGGAGGAACAGATAAATGCTTAGAATAGGCGATTTTTCCAAATTGGCAAGGGTGAGCATCCGAATGCTCAGGCATTATGATCAAATTGGGTTGCTGATTCCTGCACAAACAGACCCATTCACAGGATATCGTTACTATGCGGAGGCGCAGCTAACAGTAGCGAGCAGAATCGGTGCGCTCAAAGACATGGGCTTTGGTCTGGCAGCGATTGATCAGATGCTCAAGAGCTATGATGATCCAGAAAAACTTGCAGAATATCTCAGGCTAAAGCAACTAGAGCTTGAGGAAGAGTCAGAGAAAACGAAAGATCGCCTGATATTGCTGGAATCGATGATTCTGCGACTTGGAAAGGATGATCAGAAAATGAAATATGATGTAATGGTGAAGGAACTGCCCCAACGAGAGGTAGCAAGCGTACGAGATATAATCCCCGCATACAATCAGGAAGGGTTGCTTTGGCAAACCCTCATGAGCGAGATCGGTCCGCTGAACGTACAGGACGGCGATCCGTGCTATACGCTGGCGATCTTCCATGACGGCGAGCATAAGGAAGAGAACGTGGATGTGGAGGTTCAAAAGAGCATCCGCGGTTCATATGCCAACACCGAGCATGTGGTGTTCAAGATGCAGCAGGCTGTGCTCGTAGCTTCATGCACATTTAAGGGAAGCTATGATCAATGCAGTGAAGTAAGCGAGTCGGTCGCCAACTGGATCGCCAGCAGCGGCTATGATTTCGCGGGAACGTCTTTCTTTATCTATCATGTCAGCCCCTACGAAACACAGAACCCCGACGAGTTTGTGACGGAGATTTGTTACCCTGTGCGAAAGAAGTGACGAGGGGAAACGGGGGACAGGAGACGAAAGGGGAACGGTGGGAGGCGGCTTTTTATTCAAAAGCCCAATAGGCGGGCGATAAGCCCCACACCCTCCCGAAAACTTTATTTGCTTTGCAAAGGGTTTAGCGTATACTTCTTAGCGCGTTTGATAGTGACGGATTTTGAATCCGTCACTATTTTTGTGCATGGAGAGTAGACTAAGTTTATTTTTCAAGAGTTTAGGCATTCACCTATCCACTATGCGTACACTCAGCCGCTTACAAACATACAATCTGGTTTTCGGGAAGGCATGGGGCTGTCGCCTTCCCATTTGGGCTTTTATCATAAAAGCTGCCTCCCAACGTTCCCCGAAACGTCCTTCTTTTCCTCCACATCAAACTGTGTTATACTAGCCGTAGCTCAACACGAAAGGAGCCACCACCCGAATGTCCACATTTGAAACTGACAAAGCCGGTCTGCTGTGGAACGGGACCGCTATTCCCAATGCATTTATATGTGAATATATGCCCGCTGCACCTGAAAGCCATGTGAAGGTCTACCTGTATGGGTTGATGCTTGCGCATGCAGGCGTGGCGGAGGATACTACAATGCTTGACGATGTTGCCAAGGCGCTTGGCCTGGAGCGCGCGGCCGTTGAGGCGGCGTTTCGCTACTGGGAGCGCTGTCGACTGATCGAGCGCATTAAGGATCGCCCGCCTGTTTATCGTTATTTAAGCGTGCAGCAAGCGATGTTCCAAAAGCAGCAAATCCCCCGTGATGAAGCGTATGAGAATTTTGCGCTTGCGATCTACGGGGCTTTTGGTGAACGCAGAAAGCTGCATGGCGGCGAAACGGTGCTGGCGTATGAGTGGGTGGAGCAGCTCAAGCTTCCTGCGGAGGTTGTGATGATGCTGATTCAGCATATGATCGCCACTCGAGGCGTACAGTTTAGCTTCAAGGAAGCGCAGAAACTCGCAACGGAGATGAGCGAAGAAAAGATTCGCAGCATAGAGGACGCGGAGGAATTCTTTGGTCGCTCAGAAGCGGTACGAAAGGGCACGCGCAAGGTTCTCTCCCATATGGGCAAAAGGCGCAACCCCACCAAGGATGAATCTAACCTGTATATCAAGTGGACGTCGCAATGGAGTTTCACGCCAGAAGGCATTGAGATTGCTTGCGAGCAGATGACCAAGGGCGATCCAAGCTTTGCTTATCTGGATAAGATATTGGAAGGCATTGCGTCGCGCAGCAGCGGCAAGAAGATGACGGGCACAAATGTCGAAAAGCAGCTGACGGGCGAGAAGGATGAGACAGCTCGCATGCGTGAGATGCTTGTAGCGGTCGGCATTAAGAAACCCGTACTCAATGAAGGCATGAGGCTGATATACCGCAACATGCTCAAGGATGCGGAGCACGATGTGATTTTGCTGGCGGCGCATGAGGTGGGCAAGAGAAGCGGCACCCATTCGCTGGATGATGTGCCGACACTTCTGGAATCATGGCGCGAACGCGGCCTGACGGATGCTAATTCAGTATCCGATTATCTGGGTCACCTCGCTCAGCAAAACAAGCGCCTCAAGGAGCTATTCTCTATTGTAGGCAAGGAATGCGGATGCAATCAGCAAAACCGCGAACGCCTGTCCAAATGGCAGGAGCAGTGGCGTATGCCCGAAGAACTGCTGGAACAAGCGGCAGAGTATTCCCGTAACGTCGATTACCCAATGCCCTATATGGATAAGCTCATCACGAGCTGGCATGATGCGGGCATTGCAACGCTGGAAGGCGCCATGGAGGATCGCAAGCGGTTCACTGCAAGCCAAGAGCACAAGCAACAGACCTCTCCAAGCGGCGAGAAAAAGGTCATTGAGCAAAAGTACGAGCAGCGTACCTATGATCCTGATGAGTTTTCCGGGCTAAGCCCCGATCAGCTAAAGGAGTTGAGCAAGTATGACGCGTGAGCAGTTACTAACGGGACTCCAGCAGGAGTATGCGCAGAAGCGTGAGGATAATATGCGCCTGTATGAACAGCACAAGGACGAAGCCTGCGCACGCTGCGTGGGGCTTGAAGACCTGCTTGTCGCGCGGCATGCAGCGATTGTGATGGGGGTTCGCACAAGTTTGCTTCAAAAGCAGAAGAACCCCAAAGCAAGCACTAACCTGCCCAATGCCATGCAACAGTACAATCAGAGAATTGCAGCGCTTCTTGAAAAAAACGGGCTTGATTCTGATTATTTGCAGCCGATTTACACCTGCCAAGCGTGCAAGGATGAAGGCTATATCTACGATCCGTCCAGAAGAATGTGTGAATGCATGGCAACGGAGCTAAACAGCCGTGTGCTGCGCGATTTGGGTCTGGACGGGGATAAGCATACCTTTGAAGCCTTTGATGAGACGCTCTTTAGCGATGAGAAAACCGATGGTGCTCCAAGCCAGCGCGCGGTGACTAAGATCAATCGCGATATTTGCATCAGATATGCGGACAGCTTCCCGCAAACGCCTACGCGTGACCTGCTTTTGATCGGCAAGAGCGGACTTGGCAAGACGTTTTTACTTCAGGCGATTGCTCGCCGCGTAGTTCAGCGCGGATACATGCCTGTGTACACCAGCGCGTATCGCATGTTTGAACTGACCAGACGCGCGTATATGGAAAACAACAGCGCCATCATGCAGGAGCTGATGAATGCGGAGCTATTGCTGCTGGATGACCTTGGCACAGAGCCGCTGATGAACAACGTGACGGTCACCCAGCTCTTTAATCTGCTCAATGAGCGCCAACTCGCAGGCAGGCATACGGTGATCAGCACCAATCTTTCCTTCAATGAAATTGCGGCGCGCTATACCGAGCGCATTTCTTCGCGCTTCCTAGACCAGACGGGCTGCTCAAGGCTTGTGTTCATCGGGGACGACATTCGCAAGAATCTTCGCAGAGGAGCGAATGAGGAATGAATATCATCATCTATATTAACAAGAAGAATCCCGATGTCCTGAAGGCGGAGCGCTTCTTTAAGGAGCGGCGCATCCCCTACCAGATGATGGACCTGAAAAAGCACAAGCTTGGCAAAAAAGAGCTCGAGATTTTTGTGCGGGCAGCGGGTGCAAAAGCGTTGGTTGATCGCGAAGGAAAGAAAGCGCTGGAGCGGCCTGTTGCGCATATGAACACAGATAGTCTCATCATCAATGAGCTGCTGCTAAACCCATCTGCCATCAAAAGCCCCATCGTTAGAAATGGAAGCAAGATTACCATCGGTGCAGATGAAGAGATGTGGAAAACGTGGATTGAATCCTAATTTCTTGTATTTTCGACTATAAATTTCTTCAATCTGGTAAAAATATAGACACATCAAACCACGGGGTCAGATAATCAAAAAAAACGTTTGAAATTGTTTGACAATGACATTGACAACGTGGTATTATGATATGGTTGTCCGTGAACTGTTTGTTCGTGTGCAAATTTTGCGCGATAAAGGCGCAGAATCAACTGCTCAGATCATATAGAACACACATCACTAAGCCTAGATAAGAAGGAGGCGACCTTTGATGGAAGCAGGACTCAAAAACACCCAAAATCGGGTAGTTGGGACTAAACAAGTGCTTCGTGCACTCGGTGACGGAATGGCCGCACAGGTCTTTGTAGGTCAGGATGCAGACAGCTTCATCTATCACAAGATTAATGCTCTTTGTGAGGAGAAGCGGGTGCCCTTGATTGTGGTGGACAGCATGGCTCAGCTTGGAAAGCTGTGCCAGGTGGGCGTCAAGACGGCGGCCGCCGCCGTGCTCAAATAAAGCACGGATCAACATTAACTATAAGACACCAGGGTTGCGGTGATTTTATAGCATATCAATTCGGAGGTGTTTCCATGCCCACGATCAATCAGTTGATCCGCAAGGGACGGAAGAAGATGGACAACAAGTCGTTGTCGCCCATTCTGCAGGGCTGCCCGCAAAAGCGCGGCGTATGCCTGAGCGTGAAGACCACGACCCCTAAGAAGCCTAACTCCGCCCTGCGTAAGATCGCACGTATCCGTCTGACAAATCAGATTGAAGGTACTTGCTATATTCCGGGTATCGGTCACAACTTGCAGGAGCATAGCGTGGTACTAATCCGCGGCGGTCGTGTTCGTGACCTGCCTGGCGTTCGTTACCACATTGTACGCGGTGCTCTTGATACAGCAGGCGTGGCTAAGCGGATGCAGAGCCGTTCGAAGTACGGCGCAAAACGACCCAAGAAATAAGACGAAATACGCAAAGCTATTTGCGGATATTTCGAAGTGGGCGCAGGCGTATAGGCGCATGTGTGAGAATCTAAGCACGTATTTGCCAAATACACACCGCGTGACTTTCCCTAGATCTGGGAACGGTCGATGCTGAAGACCGTCAGGAATCGTATAGTAGCGTATCAATCTTAATCGGGACCAAAATCTTAGGTTGTGCATTAGCACAATTGTGGCGATATATCGCCCCAATGAAGGAGGAAATCGAATGCCCCGTCGCGGTTTTATACCCAAGCGCGAGGTTTTGCCGGATCCTATTTATGGGAACACGGTTGTAACCAAGCTCATTAATCAGATTATGCTTGATGGCAAGCGCGGTACAGCTCAGCGTATTTGCTACAGTGCATTTACTACCATTGCAGACAAGACTGGCAAGGATGCCAATGAAATATTCACTGCTGCTCTTGCAAATGTTGCTCCCCAACTGGAAGTTAAGGCTCGCCGTGTTGGTGGTGCTACCTATCAGGTGCCAATTGAAATTCGTCCCGAGCGTCGCCAGACCTTGGGTCTGCGCTGGCTCATTGACTTTGCCCGCAAACGTGGTGAAAAGACCATGGCTGATCGCCTTGCAGGTGAATTGATGGACGCTGCCAATAACACTGGCGCTGCTGTCAAGCGTAAAGAAGAAATGCACCGCATGGCTGAAGCTAATAAGGCTTTTGCTCACTATCGCTGGTAAGGCAACCATACGGCTATTCAGTAGCCAAAATAAACTTTGCATGTGAAGATCGAAAGGAGACCCTCCGTTATGCCAAGAAGTCACCCACTGGAAAAGGTGCGCAATATCGGCATCATGGCTCATATTGACGCCGGTAAAACCACCACATCCGAGCGTATTCTGTTCTACACAGGACGCGTGCACCGTCTGGGTGAGACGCATGAAGGTGCGGCTACCATGGACTGGATGGCGCAGGAGCAAGAGCGTGGTATTACCATTACTTCTGCTGCGACTACCTGTAACTGGAAAGGCCATCGCATCAACATCATCGACACCCCAGGTCACGTTGACTTTACTGTAGAAGTAGAGCGTAGCTTGCGCGTACTAGACGGCTCGGTAGCTGTGTTCTGTGCTAAAGGCGGCGTAGAACCCCAGAGCGAAACCGTATGGCGCCAGGCAAACAAATATAATGTCCCCCGTATGGCATACATCAATAAGATGGATATCATGGGCGCAGATTTTTTCCGCGTCGTGGACATGCTCAAGGATCGCTTAGGTGCAAATGCAGTTCCGATCCAATTGCCTATTGGCAAAGAGGCTGATTTCAAGGGCATCATTGACCTTGTTCGCATGAAGGCGGAAGTCTATTATGACGATGAAGGCAAAGATGTACGTGATGAGGACATCCCTGCAGATCTACTCGAACAGGCAGAAGAATATCATCAGGCATTGGTTGAATGTGTTGCTGAGACAGATGAAGCTCTCATGGAGAAATTCTTTGAGGAAGGCACACTCAGCGAGGAAGAAATCAATGTAGCAATCCGCAAGGCAACCATCGATTGCTCCATGACCCCTGTGCTCTGCGGTACATCCTACCGCAACAAGGGCGTGCAGCCTCTCTTGGACGCAGTGCTTGCTTATATGCCTTCACCGCTGGATATTCCTGCGATCGAGGGTAGTGATCCTGATGATCCTGAAGTTAAGATGGAACGCCATCCTTCCGATGACGAACCCTTCTCTGCTCTAGCCTTTAAGATTATGACAGATCCCTTTGTTGGCAAGTTGGCTTTCGTCCGCGTTTACAGCGGTAAAATCGAAAGCGGCAGCTACGCTTACAACCCTGTCAAGCGTAAGCGCGAGCGCGTTGGCCGTTTGGTAATGATGCACGCTAACCACCGAGAAGAAGCCGATGCAGTATATACCGGCGATATTTGCGGCGTTGTTGGCCTCAAGGATACCACAACAGCTGATACCCTCTGCGATGAGAAGAACCCAATTGTTCTTGAATCCATGGAGTTCCCGGATCCAGTTATCCAGGTCGCCATCGAGCCCAAGACCAAGGCTGGTCAGGATAAAATGACCATGGCTCTGATCAAGCTTGCAGAAGAAGATCCCACCTTTAAGACCTACACCGATCAGCAGACCGGCCAAACCATTATCGCGGGCATGGGTGAGCTTCACCTAGAGATCATTGTTGATCGTCTGCTCCGTGAGTTCAAGGTTGAAGCAACGGTTGGTAAGCCGCAGGTTTCCTACCGCGAAACCATCCGTCGTGCTGCAAAGGCAGAAGGCCGCTATGTCCGCCAAACCGGTGGTCATGGACAGTTCGGTCATTGCTGGATCGAGATTTCGCCTGTTGAGCCCGGCGTTGGATATACTTTCGAAAACAAGATCGTTGGCGGCGTGATTCCCAAGGAATTTATCGCTCCTATCGATACTGGTATTCGCGAAGCATCCATGAGCGGTATCATCGGCGGTTTCGAAGTGGTTGACTTCAAGGCAACCGTATTTGACGGTAGCTATCATGATGTCGACTCCTCTGAAATGGCGTTTAAGATCGCTGGTTCTATGGCTTTCAAGGAAGCGCTTGCAAAGGCCGATCCTTGCCTGCTTGAGCCAATGATGAAAGTTGAAATCGTCATCCCAGACCAGTACATGGGTGATGTTATTGGTAACGTTACTGCTCGTCGTGGTAATATCGATAGCATGGAAGCTCGTCAAGGCGAGCAGACAGTACACGCTTTTGTGCCGCTGAGTGAAATGTTCGGTTATGCAACCGACCTTCGCAGCCGTACACAGGGCCGCGGACTGTTCACCATGCAGTTTGACCACTACGCACAGGTTCCCAAGAATATCGCTGAAAAGCTGAATGGCAAAAAAGGCGAATAAGCTGATCGAAAATAATAAGCATGTATATGCTATCAAAATGAATTTACCCGACTGTTAAGGAGGATTTGACCAATGGCAAAGGCAAAATTTGAACGCAATAAGCCGCACGTAAACGTTGGCACAATTGGCCACGTTGACCACGGCAAGACCACTCTAACCGCTGCTATCACCATGACCCTGTCCACATTGGGCGAGGCAAAGGCGATGAAGTACGACGAAATCGATAAGGCTCCAGAGGAGAAGG
>JAAYIN010000035.1 GCA_012523405.1 Clostridiales bacterium | reverse complement strand
TGCTATTGCTCAAGAGCGATGAAGAATCAAAGCGCGTATATGCGCTTCAACGAATTAAGAACTATATACGTAACCTGATGGCACAGGATCCTAGTGTCAGCTGTCTTGTGGTAGCGGATGCTGAGTACGACTTATGCATTGATGCGGGTGTTGCGACGGTGGGCTATTGGAATACGGAATATCTGCGGGAGTATGCCAAGGACAGCATTCACAAAAGCGACAATCCGAGAACGTGGACATTTGTAGATCTTAACGGCAGCGTCTACTTGTGCAAGCAGTTTGTATACGACGGTCGGGTTGTGGCAGCGTTTACGTCTACAGCTGAATTGTTGAAGATGGCTTTAGCGGTTGGTGATGATGGACAGACCTTTGTGTTAACGGATACAGACGGGATGATCGTAGGTTTTTCGGGGAAAGAAATGGATGCTGTGCAGCTTGGCGTGAATGTTGAGGATGCTTTTGGCAATTTCGCATCGGTTGTAGGGTACGAGATTGCACCACAGCAAATTTACTTATATAACCATGTACATAGCGTGGTTATATGGAATCAAACACGAATTGGTATGCTGGTTTCGCTGGCAGTGACGCTTGTTACCTTTATCTTTGGCGTGGTATTGGTTGGTTATTTGAGGCGCGAGATACTAGTGCCGACAAAGCGAATGACGGAAGTGATTTCGCGCATAGACCAAGGCGAACATGAGCTGAGACTTTTAGATGAAGTTGGAACAATCGAATTTTCGCAATTACAATCCTCGTTCAATCGTTTGATGGATGAGATTATGAATCTTAAAATACAGGGATATGAGAAATTGATCGAAATGCAGGATATGGAGCTTCGGAGTATACGCCTGCAAATCCATCCTCATTTCTTCCTTAATGCGATTTCTACCATCTCCAGCCTGAGCATGCAGGGGAAGGATGCAGAAATCAAAACCTATGTTGATGCATTGAGCAAGAACATTCGCTACATGTTCAAATCGGGTTTACATACGGTTCCTGTTCGAGAAGAAATCAGGCATGTTGAAAACTATTTTGAGATGCAGGAATGTAAATATCCCAATTGTATTTTTCATTTTATCGAGCTGCCCATCGAACTAGAACATTGGCCTGTCCCCCAAATGGTCATTCAAACATTCATTGAAAATGAATATAAGTATGCTGTCTCGGTTGATGCCATGCTGACAATATTAATACGCATTTCTCTGCGTGAGTACAAGGGCGAAGAAATGCTGCTGATTCGCATTGAAGATGATGGAAAGGGATATCCGCAGGATGTCTTGCACTATATGAGCGGAGAAGAAACGCGTCCAGCCAATGATGGGAGCCGCGTTGGGCTTTGGGGCGTGAAGCGAATGATGACACTGATGTATGAGCGCGATGATTTGCTTGAACTGAGCAATATTAAGCCGCATGGCTGCATGAACCGCATCTGGATACCCAAAGAGCCAGTGCATGAAATGACGGACAGTTTGCAGCCGGAGCACTTTACACCACTACAGCAAACGAAGGGAGATAAACATGAGAATCTTGATCGTTGACGATGATATGCCAACTGTAGACGCGATTATTAGCGCTGTGAATTGGAAATCAATCGGGATTGATGAAGTTGAGCGGGCGTATAGCGTTGCCCAAGCAAAAAGCGTCATCAAAGAAAATGAAGTTGACATTATTGTAAGCGATATTGAGATGCCTCAACAATCGGGTTTGGATCTTTTGTCATGGGTGCGGGATCAGGGAAGCAATGAAGTACAATTTCTCTTCTTGACCTGCCATGAGAAGTTTGATTATGCAAACAGTGCTATTCGTTTGAATGCAGCAGCATACCTAACCAAACCCTTTGATGCTGAACTGATGCAGATGTCATTGCAAAAAATTGTGGCGACAATCAACGAAAACAAATTGCTTAAAGAGAGCAGCGAGCGCGGTGCGTGGTATACACGTAACCAGAGAGCGCAGGAACATGCCTTCTGGCTCTCGCTATATAATGGATTCAACCGAAACTCCCATGCTGAAATCATGCAGGAAATACAGGCGCGCAATCTTCCCATTGATACTGAAGTGCGCTATCGCATGATTTTGACCAAGATAGATGAATTTGAGACGGCGGCGGAGGAAATCGGACAGGATTTATTGTTCTACGTGATGGAGAGCATCTACTCACGGATTTTTTATGGGAGTGAAGGAAATCACCGAGTGATACGTCGCTTTGGTACAAGTGGACTTTGGTTCTTCCTGTCTGTCCCTGATGAAGAGGAGGCAGTGCTTCGTGAGCGCTGCGCGAATGCTCTGCGGGCATGTCATGAGGCAACCCATGTGAAGGGAACGATATGCATTGGTGATGCATGCGAAATTGAGCGATTGCCTAAAAAGCTGATCGCGATTCAAAAACTCTTAACCCAAAGCGTAGCACTATATGGGCAGGTATTTACGCAGCGCGAAGGGGTACAGGCGGCTAACGGCGAATCACAGGTGCTGAAAATTGATAAGCTGGAAGAGTTGCTGCTTGTCTATGATAAGGTGTCGATACTAAACTACTTGAAGGATGTGCTGAGCAGCCGCGTGGCGCTTAAGACGCTAAGCGAGCGGACGCTCTACCTCATACGCCAAGAAATGCAGCAAGCCGTCTATGCGCATTTGCTCCGTGCGGGCGTTCAGGTAACGAGTCTTTTTCATGATGAAAATTCGGTTCGCTTATCAGAGCGTGCATGCCGTTCGGCAGTGGATATGCTGAGATGGACTAACTATCTGCTTGAAAAAACATTTGCCTGCCAAGCAACGCTCAATAAACCGGATTCATTGATCCAACGCATCCAAGCATATATTCATGAGCATTATCGTGAGGATGTGGGACGCAATCAAATCGCGGCAGAATTTCATCTCACCCCTGAGTATTTAGCAAAGCTTTATCACAAAAAGACGGGAAAATACCTCAAGGATACGCTGAAGGAATATCGTGTGGAGCAGGCAAAACGTCTATTGATGGACGATGAAGTGCTGATATCCGATGTGGCGGTTGCGGTGGGCTTTAGCAATTTCTCGTATTTCTCCACAGTCTTTAAGAAACAAACGGGATTTGCACCTCAAGAATATCGCAGACAAGCAGAAAAACGCCTGAGACCTGACACATTATTGAAGAATTAGCGTGAATGATATTTTAGCGCAGACATCTGCACTTTTTGTCTGTTTTGGTTAAAGTCAACTTGTTTTCAAAAGAAGTTGACTTGATTTTGAAAGAGAAAAAGAATGAACTGAGATATACTGAAAGTACAAAAAAGGAGGTTGTTCCTGTGAATAAATCAAAACGGATTCTTTGTATTGTTCTTTCCTTGGTTCTCACATTATGCATGAACATCGCTATGCTTCCATCCGGTATGGCAGAAGGCAACTATGAAAAGGTCGTATATGCGTATGCTACCTTTAACAACATCCCCACTGAGGAAGTGCTTGCTGAGGTGGAGGAGGCAATCAATCAAATCACACGCGAAAAAATTGGCGTTGAGGTTGAACTGCTTCCCATCATGATCTGGGATTATGCATCTCAGGTAAGCTTGAGCCTGCAAGGCGGCGAGCAAATCGATGTATTTCAAAGCCTAGGCAATCTAAACAACTCCATTAGCACCGGCATGTGCCTTGATATCACAGACCTAATGGATACTTGCGCAGCAGAGTCAAAAGCGCTAATTGGCGAAAGCTGGCTGCAAGCGACCAGCTCTGAAGGCAGAATCTATGGTATTCCCACCTATAAACCGATTGCATTAACACCTATGATTATCTATCGTCAGGATATTGCGGACGAATTAGGCATTGATATGAGTGCTATCAGCAGCGTGGATGAGGTGACGGATGTTCTTCGCAAGGTGAAGGAATCCTATCCGGATATGACACCTTTAGCAGCTGTTAACTCCGGTAATATCGGACTTGGATTGACGGTTCCTGATGTTGATTACCTGACCGATGATTACTATGCGCCAAAGGGCGTATTGATGCACGATGAGCTCACCGTTGTTGACTATTATGCATCTGAAGAATTCGCAAGCATCGCGAATTTGGCACGCACTTGGTATAACGAGAGCCTAGTGATGAAAGATGCTGCAACCACTTCCAGCACAGCAGCGGAACTCATGTCATCGGGCAATTACTTTGCATATATCGCGTCCTATAGCTATCCTGAAGCTGACACGGCTGCAAGCCTTGAGGCTCAAACAGGTAACTATGACATCGGCGCAAAAATCATAAGCAACGCATTTTTGGATACAACCTCCATCAATGCTTTGACATGGCTTGTCGCCTCCACTACAAAGGTGCCTGAAGCAGCGCTCAAGTTCCTTAACTTAACATTCACGGATGAAGATATCTGCAACTTGATCATCTATGGTATTGAAGGCAGAGACTATGTCAAAAACGAAGATGGCGGCGTGCGCTATCCCGATGGACATGATTCCAGCACAGTACCTTATACCGC
>JAAYIN010000034.1 GCA_012523405.1 Clostridiales bacterium | reverse complement strand
TGGGGTAGCAAGAAATACATGAACATGAAGCATCTAGAGGCTGCCCTCGAGGAACCCTTTATTGCTGGATAATTTCTTCTAACTACTAGGTCCGCAAACCTTTTTGCGCATAATTCTTGACACTACCCCTTACTTACCCTCGCACATAAGCATCTTATACTCAACCATTGTGCGCGCAAAGCGCGTGCAATATTGGGGTCAAAGGGGCTAATGAAGGGGGCGAAGCCCACTACTTGCTTTTGTGGAAGAGTAGGCGTTCGTATTGGTTTACATCCGAGTCGCGTACCATAACCTCTAGCTCTTCGTCGCCCATGACGGTGTTGCGGCCTTCGGAATAGAGGGCATCGACAAGGACTTTGACTTTGGTGACGAGGGGTGTGCGCTTGTCAACGACTTGATCGCCCTCAAGACCGAAGTGACTGTTCATCCAGTGGGCAATACCTGCCAGACCGCTGTGGCTGTCAACGGCAACGGATGCGGGGCGGTTGAGGATGGTAGCGGTGTCAAAAATATTGTAAATTTCCTCATCCTTGAGCATGCCGTCGGCGTGAATGCCTGCGCGGGTGACGTTGAAGTGCCGCCCGACGAAAGGCTGGCGCGGGCTAATTTCTATGCCAATCTCGCGCTCCATGTACTCAGCGATTTCAGTGATGGCGGTGAGATCCATGCCGTCGGTTGTGCCGCGAAGGGCCTGGTATTCGATGGCCATGGCTTCGAGGGGACAGTTGCCTGTGCGCTCGCCGATGCCAAGGAGTGAGCAGTTGATGCTGGAGCAGCCGTATAGCCATGCGGTTCCTGCGTTGCTGACAACCTTGTAAAAATCGTTGTGTCCGTGCCATTCGAGCTGCTCGGAGGGAATTTCAGCATAGTGATTGAGTCCGTAGATAATGCCTGCAACGCTGCGGGGCAGGGCTGCACCGGGGTAGCTGATGCCATAGCCCATGGTGTCGCATGCGCGCACTTTAATGGGAATACCCGCCTCAATGGATAGATTGCGAAGCTGTTCGGCGAAGGGCAATACGAAGCCGTAGAAATCGGCACGCGTGATATCCTCCAGATGGCAGCGCGGAATAATCCCCTGATCAAGCGCGGCCTTGACGATACCGAGGTATTTCTCCATCGCCTGCGAGCGGGTGAGGTGCATCTTCTTAAAAATATGATAATCGCTGCAAGAAACGAGAATGCCAGTCTCCTTGACGCCTGCCGCCTTGACGAGCTTGAAGTCCGCTTCATTGGCGCGAATCCATGTGGTGATCTCGGGGAAGGGCAAGCCAAGGGCTTGGCAACGCTCGAGTGCCTCACGGTCGTGGTCGGTATATAGGAAGAACTCGCTTTGACGAACGAGTCCTTTTGGTCCGCCAAGGCGCGACTCAAGCTTGAATAAATGCTCGATTTGCTTGGGGGTGAATGGGCTGACGCTCTGCTGTCCGTCACGGAAAGTGGTGTCAGTCATCCAGATATGATCGGGCATGTTGGTAGGCACGAGGCGATTGTTAAAAGCGATCTTGGGGATGCTTTCATAGTCAAAGACTTCGCGGTATAGGTTGGGTTCTTGGACGTCTTGCAGCTCATAGCGGTATTTGGACTGAATGAGCTGATTGTATTTGGTGTTAAACGATAGCACCTACCTCAACTCCTTTACAAAAGAAGCGATGCGCTTCATGCCCTCACAAATGTTGTCCATAGAAGTCGAATAGCTCAGGCGGCAATAGCCCTCCGCCATGAAAGCACCGCCGGGGACGACGGCAACATGCGCCTTCATCAAGAGCAGCTCAGCAAAGGCTTCGCTGTCGATGATTTCCTCATCGCCGTAGTGCTTGCCAATGAGCTGCTTCATGTTCAGCATGACGTAGAATGCGCCATCGGGCATGCGGCAGCTAACGCCGTCAATATTGTTGATGAGCTCAACCAGCTTGTTGCGGCGCTCTTCAAAAGCCTGACGCATTTCTTCCACGCAGCTCTGATCCATCGTCAGCGCAACGGCTGCTGCATGCTGTGCACCTGCGTTAGGCGCGGATGTAGCTTGGCTTTGGTAGTTGTTCATGGCCGCGATAACGTCCTTTGGACCAGCGGTGTAGCCGATACGAAAGCCCGTCATGGCATAGCTCTTGCTCACGCCATTGACTAGCAAGGTCTGTGCTTTGATCTTGTCGTTTAGGGTTGCGATGCTCACATGCTCCATGCCGCCGTAGACAAGCTTCTCATAGATTTCGTCCGAAATGACGTAGAATTCATTTTTAACTGCAACGTCCGCGAGCTCGCAAATATTCGCCTCAGGCCAGACGTTGCCATTGGGGTTGTTGGGGCTGGTGAGCATAAATGCTTTGGTTTTGCTTGTGATTTTGGACTTGATATCCTCCATGGAGGGCACAAAATCATTCTCTTCCTTGCCTTCCACAAAAACAGGCACACCGCCAGCCATGCGAACCATCTCAGGATAGCTCACCCAGCAAGGGGTTGGGATGATGACCTCATCCTTATAATCCAAAATCGTCTGAAAGGCGGTATAAAGCGAATGCTTTGCGCCATTGGAAACGATGATTTCGTTGCGAGCGTATTCAAGCCCGTGATCCAGCTTCAGCCTCTGCGCAATCGCATCGCGCAGCTCAAGCGTTCCGGGTACGGGGGTATAGCGTGTCATGCCCATATCCATGGCATCCTTCATCGCATCTCGAATGGGTTTTGGGGTATCAAAATCGGGTTCTCCTGCTGCAAAGCCGATGACGTTGACACCTGACGCGCGTAATTCCTTAGCCTTCGCGTCCATTGCAAAAGTTGCCGAAGGTGCAATCTGCCGGCAGTTTTCAGATATTCCAAGAGCCATGGCAATTCCTCCCTGTCTGGTCATTATATCGCTAATCATTCGGATTGTGAAACATCATTCATCCAATCCTGCAAATCCTCGTATTTGGATTCCTTTCAATCACAAAAATACGATTCGATATGCATTATATCATATTTGTTTTACTGCGTAAAGTGCATAATATGTTTTTTTCTTTTACATCAAAAATGAATTATTTCATTTCATTCTCTGCATTTTGCAGGCTTTGCAATATTTCTCATCCCAACCCTTGTTTCAGCCCCCTATGAATATGGTATGATAAGAGTACGAATAGTATTTGGAGGTTTTTGATATGAATACAAATTGGAAGCACCGCGCGCTGATCCTTCTTTGCTGCACAATCCTCATCGCAGCGCCCACAGCCTGCGCAGCGCAAACAAGCGAAGCCGCGCAAACGCCCACCGCACAGCCCGCTGCGGAAACTCAAGCGGCTGAAGATGCTGTGCCTATCGTTTCGGAGCTTTTTTCAACGTACACAAACCTTGATTTAGCGCCCTATGAGGGCAAGGCGATTTTCATCAACTTCTTCACAGAATGGTGCTACTACTGCATGCAGGAAATGCCCGACATCAAAAAATTGTACGACGAATATAATGAAGACGAATTGCAGGTCATACTGGTTCACGTATGGGACGGCGAGGACGCGAGCAATAGCGAGAGCGTCAAGAGCATCTACGGGCTGGAGGGTTTGACATTCTTTGAGGATGAGGATCGGATGGTCGCAGCCTTCGTCGGTCTTGGCGGTTATCCAGGCAGCCTGTTCATCGGCAAGGACGGCACCCTCCATGGAGCAGCCAACTACATGCTCACCTATGAGCAGCTCTCCGCGTACATGCAGGAGCTGGGTGTGAGCAAAAAGGCGGCGGCCCAGTGAACAGTTTCTTTGACTCCGCGCCCCAAGCGCTATCGCTCTGGGCGATGTTTGGCGGCGGTCTCCTCGCGTTTGTATCGCCCTGCGTCCTGCCCATGCTCCCCGTGTATGCGATGTACCTCATGGGCGGGAGCGGCGGCGCAAGCCTTCGCTGGACGCAGGTCGCTCGCAGATGCCTTGGACTCCTGTGCGGCTTTGTGCTGCTATTTACCCTCATGGGGGCAGGTGCAGGCGCATTGGGCGGATTGCTCAAGCGCATGGACAGAGGCACATTAAACCTCATCACAGGCGTGTTTATGATCTTCTTTGGGCTATGGATGCTGGAGGTCTTTCATTTTGGCGGCATTGCCATGCCCTCATGGCTTACCAAGCACCAACCCCAGATGAACGGCTTCTTTGGTTCCTTCCTCTTTGGGCTTTTGATCGCGATTTCATGGACGCCCTGCCTCACGCCAGTGCTCGCCAACGCGCTCGTGCTCGCAGCATCGGCAGACGGCGCAACGATGACCACAGGCATTATCTCCCTCGCAGTTTTTTCCATCGGACTTTGCCTGCCCATGATTCTGGTGATGCTCTTTTACCAGTGGCTCAAAGGCGCACTGGGCTGGGTTCGCAAGCATCAGGGCATTATTCGAAAGGTCGGCGGCGGGCTGATGATCGCCTATGGCACATATTTGATTGTGATGACTTTGGGATAACGGCTGCATAACCAAGGCGAGAGGGTGGTGATGCACGCTCTCGCCTTTTGATGTGAACCAGTTGATGGTTATATTGCTTGCGTGCCATGTCAAACAAGAAAAAAGAGGCTTGCTTCCGCATGAGAAGCAGCCTCTTCCTTTTACCAATGATTTTGCAGCATTTAGCGGTAGCTATTGGCTGCTGCTTCATTGGGGAAATAATATCGATTGTACGTTGTCTTCATATCAACATTCGTATAGACCGAGCCGATCACGCGGCAATCCGTACTCGGAAGGCGTTTCACAGCTGCTTTGATCTCAGATGCGCAGGAGTGTCCATCAGCTGCTACCACCAGCACGCCGTCGCATGCCTTTGCAGCAACCGCAGCATCCATCACATAGCCGAGCGGCTGGGTATCAACCAGCACGTAATCATACTGCGCTGCCAAGTCCTCCATGAGCTGCGCAAAGCGCGCTGTCATGAGCATTGCCGTGGTGTTCTTGGACGCTTTTCCGCAAGGCACGATCGATGCATCGCCAAAGCCCGCGCTCAGGACAACGTCCTTCGCCTCAAGCTTATCGTCGCTTAAATAGCCCGCCAAACCCTTGGCATCCTTGGTTATTTTCATGCCATGATTGGATGCAAGCGTCGATTTTTCCATGTCTGCATCCACGAGCACTACGCGCTTGCCCATATCGGTCAGCGTACGGAGCATATTGGCCGCCACGAAACTCGTGCCCTCCCCGTCGCGCGTGCCTGTAAGCACCACACGCTTGATGTTACTGTCCATAAAGGTCAGCTTGGCACAGAGGGTGTTCATCGCTTCCGCTTGAGCCGCGGTATTTTCTTTTCCCTTGGGCAATACAGCCAGCATTTTGCCGCCCGTAAGCCTTGCGAGGTCATCCTTGGCATTCACTTTGCTGCCAAAGAGGAATATGCAGCCAAAGATAGCAACGATGAGGATGAAGCCTAACGCGCCGCCGATGACGACTGTTTTCTTGCTGAAGGATTTTGATCCTGATGCAACTTCTTTCATCGCGTCTTCCATTGCTTCCGCCAACGCTTCTTCGCGCTCTTCACTCGTTGGGAACGCGCCTTCCGCCAGCAATTTGGACTCGTCCTCCGTGAGTGCTCTGGATGAAACCGATGCATCATATACAGCAATGGTGCGTTCCACATCCTGAACGGTCTTGATATAGTCACTTGCGAGGCGAGCATATTCGTTGGCAATCTCAATTGCCTCATCTCCGCTCGGCGCCTTCACACCAATGGACATCATGCGGCCGGACGGCGTACCGACACTGATCATGGCATTGAGCACAGCATTGTCGTAGGGAAGTGCAAGGTTTTCAATGACCATATCCCTCAGCTCGGGCGTTTGCACAATCCCTCTGAAATCAGCAATTGCCCAGTTGTTATCATGCCTAAACTGATTCAAAACGAATTCGCCGTTAGGCTCAGAAATATAAATATTCGCAGAGGCATTGTAATAGCCTTCGCTTATCACCACTTCATCAACACTTTCATCGGCATCTTCCGGCGCCATCATCTTCACAAGCGAAAAAGCGGTCGCAAGCAAGGCACATACAAGTGTGACAATGATGATCATCTTCTTTTTGTCATACAGGTAGTACATCAAACCCTTGAGATCGATTTCCATTTCATCCTCAGATAGAGGCATATAGTTCATATCAGTCATATTTTCTTGTGAATCACTCACTGCGTCAACCCCCAATATATCTTTATGTACCCTATCGCATGCAAAAGCATACAACAACAGACCTATCCATTATAACTGATGTAACCCAAAAATCAAGTAACACCTAGGACAATCCATATCATTTTACAGATGCAAAGGGCGATGCATGATGCACCGCCCTTTGGTAACTGTCACCTTGAGTGTATATTACTTGCCAATAATCGTTGCATGCATACCGATCAGCACGCCCTCAGGCACTTCAAAATCAAGTGCGACGGTATATTTGCTCACATCGCCATCGCTGCCAATAGCGCCGATCCTTGCGACGGTTCCTTCGATGTCGGACACGCCGAGCTCCTCAAAGCTAATCGTCATCAAATCGCCGACCTGAAGCCTGCTTACATCGCTTTCCTCCACCGATGCAATCAGCTCATAATCACCAAGCGCATAGGCAGATACAAGGATTTGATCTTTTTGTACGCTTGCGCCCTGCTGCACGTTCACCGCCTTGATGACGATGTCCTGCTTTGCCTTTACATTCGCCCAGTTTGCAGTGCCCCTGATCGCGGGATCCAGTTTGTCGGGGACATAGGCAAAGAGCAAATCACCCGCTTTGACCTCGTCGCCTTTTTTCACCGCAACTTGGGTCACCGTGCCGCTTGCACTCACTACGTAGGGCTCAACAATGGAGATGGTCGATCTGCCCAAAAGGCTTTTGCTCTCGTACTCGGGCGCTGAGTAGATATTCACATCTTGGGTGAATACCAAGTCGCCGCCAAAAATCTGTACGGTGAACGTCTGGCCGCTCACTGCCGTAATCACGCCATCTGCATAATGCTTCTCATTGAGGGAGCGCAGATAGACCTGCGTACCGACGTAAGGGTTGCGGCATTCGGCATTGTTGTAGCTTGAGCGGGTATTCGCGGTGATCTGATAGCGCTCAGTATATTCAATTTGCATCGCTGCGCCATACCTAGCGGTAGCCGCGTCTGCAATATCGCCTTTTTCAATGTAAACCCCTGCGACTGTGCCGTCAATATCAGCATACACCTTCACGGGTTTAACGGTAAAGAGAGTGTCGCCTGATGCGAATTGGTCTCCTTGGTTTACCGAGAACGTGTCCAGTTCGCCGCTTGCCGGCGCGGTGAGCACGATTTCATTTTTTGCCTGAACGGTCGCAGCCAGAATCAATCCGTCTACGGTTTCCGCTCCAGCGCTAAGCATAGGCTGGGACATCACGCATAGCATGAGCGCAGCCGCAGCCGCTGTTATTTTCTTCATCATTGAAAGTTCCTCCTTTATTCTTACATGCTACGCAATGCGTCGATGGGGTTGAGGTTGCTTGCCTTGCGTGCAGGCGCCCAACCGAAGATGACGCCGACTGCCAGTGAGAACGTTACGCCTAGGACAATCGCGCCTGTGGAAAGGACGAAGGCGATGTCCATCATATTGCTCAGCACCATACTCACCAGTACGCCCAGCACGACCCCTATGAATCCGCCAAAGAGCGATAGGATCACGCTTTCCATCAGGAACTGCACCTGTATGCTGCGCGGACGTGCGCCCAGTGCCTTGCGAAGACCGATTTCGTTCGTGCGCTCCGTTACGCTCACCAGCATCATGTTCATAATGCCAATGCCGCCGACCAGCAGCGCGATGCTCGCAATGCCTACAAGCAGGTCTGTCATCAATCCGAGCATGGTGTCCATAACGTCTAGCAAACTCTCCATGTTGATCACGGAGTAGCTGTCATCCTTGTAGTTGAAAATCTGGTCGAGCAGCACTTCTAGGTCTTCCACCAGCGCATTAGTTCCGCTGGAATCCATCGTATAGACCTCAAGCGCCGTGATGCCGCTAACGCCGAAGAGGCGCATGTAGGTAGTATAGGGCATGACCAATTTGCCGTTTTCATTGCCCGCTTGCAGCTGGCTCATCATATCGTCTGCATCTGCATCTGCCAGCAGTCCGACAATGGTGAAGCGAGTGCCCTTGACCAGCACTTCCTCGCCAATGGGGTCAATGCCTGAGAACATCGTTTCTGCCATTGCGCTGTCAATGAGGCATACGCGCGAGCGTTCCTCCTCGTCTGTGGGCAGAAGCGGACGTCCGCGCGATACCACGCCTTCCTCTTTGCGGAAATACGCAAAGCCATAGCCGTTTACCTTCACATCTTCCAGCACTGCGTTATCATAGACGACGCTTAATGTGTTTGAAATCGTGGGGGAAATGCCGCTTACGTTATCAAGCTCTGAAATCGCAGTCAAATCGGTTTCGGATAGGCCTTGTTTGAGTGCCGTACCCGCTGCCTGCACCGTGAGCTTGCCTGTACCAAGTGATTCAAACTGCGCCGTTACCTCGCCCGTTGCGCTTTCCATGACTGTGATGAGTGCAATGATCGCCATAACGCCGATGATGATGCCTAGTGTGGTGAGGAAGGAGCGCATCTTGTTGCCAAGGATATTGGAAAACGACATTTTAAGGCTCTCTTTAAACACTTTCAGGCACCCCCTCGCTCAGTTCGCCATCCAGAATGCGCACTGTGCGCGATGCATTCTGCGCGATCTTGACATCGTGGGTGATCATGATGATCGTTCTGCCTTCATCATGAAGCTGATGGAATAAATCCATTACCTGATGACCGGTCTTCTGGTCGAGTGCGCCCGTAGGCTCATCCGCCAAAAGGATGGTCGGGTTTGTCGCAAGCGCTCTTGCGATGGCAACACGCTGCTGCTGACCGCCCGAGAGCTGGTTTGGCAGGTGGTACATCTTATGCTCAAGACCCACGCGGGTAAGCATCTCCGCTGCATGTTCCTTGCGCTGCCTTGGCGGCATGCCCGCATAAATCAGCGGCAGCTCGACATTGGAGAGCGCATCCTGCCTTGAAAGCAGCTGGAACGACTGAAAAATAAATCCAATTTCTTTATTCCGAATAAGTGCCAGTTCATCAGGCTCTAGGTCATCGACCCTTTTGCCGTGAAGAATATATTCGCCTGATGTCGGGGTATCCAAGCAGCCGATAATGTTCATCAACGTGCTCTTGCCTGATCCGCTTGGTCCAAGAACGCTTAAAAATTCACCTTCGTTAATCGTCAGGTTCACATTCTTGAGTACAGGCGACCATTCATCCCCCATCCAGTAGGCTTTATTGATATTATTCATCTGGAAAAAACCATTTGCGTTTGTCATTTTTTCATCTCCAACCATCGACTAATTGCTGCGCGAATTTGTCATCATGTTCTGCATCATGTAAAAACGCGCCATGTCATTCGCCTGATAGTAGACAGTTGCCCCTTCGGTGAGTCCCGATGTGATTTGGATGTTCTGACTATCGCTCACGCCCGTTTCCACATAGACAGCGGACATGTTTTCGTCTGCATCCTTTTGGTACACAAAGGGCTTGTTGTATTCATCATAGCTGATGCTATCCAGCGATAGGCTCAGCGCGCCAAGCTCCTGCTTGTTTAGCATCTGTACCTCAACGCTCATGCCGCTGCGCACATCGTCAAGCGTTTCGATTTCCATCGTCACTTCATAGTAGCTCACGCCGCCATCCGTTGTCGCATTGCGAGCCACTTCGCTCACGCGGCCTGTGATATTTCTAGCCAGTGCATTGATATATACATCGCCTTCCTTGCCAACGGACACTGCGTCGATGTCATATTCGTCTACATCAATGCTGACCTCCATCGTGGTATAGTCAACAATGCGTGCGATTTGGCTTCCTGCTTGCAGCTGATCGTCTGTTTCAGGGTAAAGCTCCTCGATGGTACCTGTATATGCCGCAAAAATGCGCGTTCCGTCCGCGCCGCGCAGCAATGCATCGCCCTGCGTTACCGTATCGCCCTCCGCCACGTACAGCTCTTTGATCTTAATGCTGTCCTTAGCGGTTTGCGTATGATCATCAACAGGGGTCAAATTACCGGAAAAGCTATAGTATGTTACGATATCTCGCGCCCGTACCGTATCCTCGCTGAAGCTTGCGCTAACCTGCTTTCCAGCAGAATAAAAAAGCACAACCGCAACTGCAACGACCAGCACCAGCAAAATCCAAGGCCATTTCTTCTTCTTCTTTTTCTTGGGCATTATCGGTTGATTGTTTTGAGACATTTTGTAAATCCTCTCCTTGATGAAATCCAGCCGATTCAATTCGTCATGGTTGAATCAGTGTCTTCAAATGATAAGTCGGCTAACTATCCATGTCAAGCCAAACCCGCCTGAATTGTCAGTTTATTCATCGAATTCATAGTTTAGCCATACATCTTTAAAAACATTACAGAACAAAAAAATAGACCAAAAATCACCCAATCTGGTTCTTTTGGAATCTTCATTTAATGACAGCGAAATGCCCTGATTGACATTCGTTTTCGCCGATGATATGATGTTTTTACAAGCAGGAAGAGACTTCTCATGAAAAGGTGAATCGGATGAAAATACTGAACTATGGTTCCATGAATATCGATAACGTTTACTCGGTAGCGCATATTGCGGCTCCAGGCGAAACGATTCTAGCCAATCAGCGAAACGTCTATTGCGGCGGCAAGGGACTCAACCAATCCATCGCACTGGCAAAGGCGGGCGCAAACGTCTATCATGCGGGCGTTGTGGGGGATGACGGCGATATGCTGCTGGCGCTTTTGACCAGCCACGGCGTGAACACGGAGTTCATCAAGCGTGCCCACGGTCCATCCGCCCACACGGTCATTCAGGTCAATGCGCAGGGACAGAACTGCATCATCGTATTTGCAGATGAGAACATGCGGATTGAAGAAGCTGAAATCAAGACGGTTTTGGAAGGCTTTGAGGCTGAGGATATCCTCGTTTTGCAAAACGAGCTGCACAACTCCCCGCTCATGATGAAGCTGGCAAAGGCAAAGGGTATGCGCGTGGTCTTTAACCCATCGCCCACGAATGAGGCGATCAACGATTATCCGCTGGGGGATGTGGACTGGTTTTTGCTCAACGAGGTGGAAGGCTGCGCGCTCACAGGGCAAACCGCGCCCGATTTGATCCTTCGCGGTATGCAGGAGGCATTCCCAAATGCCAGTGTGGTGCTGACCCTTGGCCAAGATGGCGCGTACTGTATGCATGGAGACCAAACGCTGTTCCAGCCCGCCTTCAAGGTCCAAGCGGTTGATACCACAGCCGCCGGCGACACCTTCACGGGGTATTTTATTACGGGGTTTTCGCGCGGGGATGCGCTGGATGATGTGCTCATCCGCGCAGCGCGTGCATCATCCATTGCCGTTAGCAAAGAAGGCGCAGCGGATTCGATTCCCTACGCCAAGGAAGTGGAAGAAGCGCTCCGATAAACCACAGAATCGAATCAAAAAACCGCACTGCTTATCTTTCAAGCAGTGCGGTTTTACTATGCTATGTTATGCGATTGTTTCCATCGCCTTTGCGATATCCGCTTCGCAGGAGCGCATGGCGAGAATCGTTTTTTCAAACAATTCACTCAGCTCCCAGCCCAGTGCTTTCGCACCGCGATTGATCACATCACGCGAGCAGCCAGCAGCGAACTTCTTGTCCTTGAACTTCTTTTTCACGCTGGATACTTCCATATCCATCACGCTTTTGGAGGGACGCATAAGCGCCGCCGCACCGATGAGACCCGTGAGTTCATCAGCCGCAAAGAGCACTTTCTCCATCAGATGTTCAGGCTCAATGTCGCAGCAAATGCCGTAGCCGTGCGAGCAGATTGCGCGGATCATGTCCTCGCCTGCGCCGCCTTCCCTGAGTAGTTCAGGGGCTTTTTGGCAATGCTCATTGGGATATAGTTCAAAGTCGATATCATGCAGCAGTCCAACAATCGCCCAGTCTTCCGCTTCATCCGAAAAGCCCAGATCATTTGCGTACCAGCGCATCACGCCTTCAACCGTCAGCGCGTGCTGAATATGAAAGGCTTCCTGATTGTATTTGCGTAAAAGCGCCATGGCCGCGTCTCTTGTCAGTAGGCTTTTCAAAAGGGAAGAGCTTCGCTCATTCATTTTTCAATCCTCCGATACCTCCGTTGGGTTCAGGCTGCGCCTTCGTTAATCCATTCTGGAGTAGTTGGGGCTTTCCTTGGTGATGGCGATATCATGGGGATGGCTTTCCTGAAGACCTGCACCTGTGATGCGGATAAATTCTGCATCATTGCGCATAGACTCAATGGAAGGTGTGCCGCAATAGCCCATGGAGCTGCGAAGTCCGCCAATGAGTTGGTATACGGTGTCAGCCAGCGGTCCCTTGTAGGGTACGCGGCCTTCCACGCCTTCGGGAACAAGCTTTTTATCAGCCTCTTGGAAATAACGATCGCTTGAGCCATGTGCCTGCGCCATTGCGCCCAGACTGCCCATGCCGCGGTATACCTTAAAGCTGCGGCCCTGATAGATTTCCATGTCTCCCGGGCTCTCGTCAACGCCTGCAAAGAGGCTGCCGATCATGACAGCGCTTGCGCCGCCAGCGATTGCCTTGGCGATATCGCCCGAGTACTTAATGCCGCCGTCTGCGATGACAGGAATGCCAAACTTGGATGCTTCCTTTGCGCAATCAGCCACTGCGGTGAGCTGGGGCACGCCGATGCCAGCGATAATGCGCGTGGTGCAAATGCTGCCAGGACCGATGCCAACCTTGATACAGTCCGCGCCAGCCTTGATGAGGTCGTGGGTTGCGCCTGCGGTCGCTACATTGCCTGCGATAATGGGCAGGTTGGGATACGCCTGACGGATTTCGCGCACGCGGTTGATGACGTCGATATTATGTCCATGAGCGGTGTCAATGGAGATCATATCCACCTTTGCCTTCACGAGTGCATCGATGCGAACCATCGCGTCCTTGGTGATGCCGACGGCACCAGCGCAGAGCAGACGACCATTGCTATCCTTGGCGGAGTTTGGATACTTGACGTTCTTCTCGATATCCTTAATGGTGATCAAGCCGCAAAGCTCATAATCGTCATTAACGATGGGAAGTTTTTCAATGCGATGAGTCGCCAAAAGTGCTTTTGCCTCATCCAAATTGGTGCCAACAGGCGCCGTGATGAGGTTTTTGGTGGTCATGACCTCTTCGATTCTGCGGGTATCATCGGTTTCAAAGCGGAGGTCGCGGTTGGTGAGAATGCCAACGAGCTTCTTGCCACGGGTGATGGGCACGCCGCTGATGCGGTAGCGGGCCATCAATTCCTCAGCGTCACGGATCAGGTGATCGGGCGAAAGGAAAAAAGGATCTGTGATGACGCCATGCTCACTGCGTTTCACCTTGTCAACCTGAGCAGCTTGCTCCTCAACCGTCATGTTCTTGTGGATGATGCCAAGACCACCCTCGCGCGCCATAGCAATTGCCAAGCGTGCATCTGTAACGGTGTCCATTGCCGCCGATAAAAGCGGTACATTCAGCTTAATGGTTGGGGCCAGCACGGTAGAGGTGTCTACGTCACGCGGCAATACGCTACTTGCCCTAGGTACTAGGAGCACATCATCAAATGTGAGCCCAAGGCGAATTTTCTCTTCCAACATCAACTTCCACCCTTTCATATTCTTAGATTGCGCCTATTTTACCAGCGTCTGTGTCGAATGTCAATCAGTATGAAGATCTTTCCGTTGAACTTTCAAGTTTGCTGGTGTATAATAAGGAAAAGCAGAACAATAATCATCGATTTTCAAAGAATCAATCTTTGAGGCACCATTTGGGGCATATTGTTCAAGCACTGAGACTTCGAAGTAATAAGCATCCGAAGTGGGAAATCTCCGAAGTAATAAGCATCCGAAGTAAGAAATCTCCGAAGTAAGAAATCTCCGAAGGAGTGACGATATGAATACCACACGCAAGATCATTACCATTGGCCGCGAGTACGGAAGCGGCGGGCGGGAAATCGGCAAGCTGGTTGCAGAAAAACTGGGGGTCCCCTTCTATGACAAGGAAATTCTAACTCGGGCGGCTGCGGACAGCGGCCTAGCTCATGAGCTCTTTGAGAAAAATGATGAAAAGGCGAATATGTCCACCCTTTTATCCGCCTCACCCAGCGTTGGCATGTCCATGTCACGCGCACCCATGGGGCTGCAAATGCCGCTGAACCAACGGGTGTTCTTGGCACAGTTCGATGCGATTAACAAACTCGCTGCCGAAGGTCCGTGCGTCATCGTCGGGCGCTGCGCTGACTATGTGCTCAAGGATTTCTCCAATGTAGTGCATGTGTTCATTTACGCAACGGTTGAAAAGCGGATCGAGCGCATTATGCGCATTGAAAACGCGAGCGAGGCCGAGGCGAAGGAATTGGTACGCAAAACCGACCGCCAGCGCAGAAGCTACTATAACTTCTTTGCAGATGGCAACTGGGGACTGCGTAGCAACTACGATCTGATGATTCGCACCGATAACCGCAATGCGGGTGAAATCGCAGAAAGCATCATCGCCTTTGCGAATATCGGAAAGTAAAGCAGCTTCCTTCATTAATAATGATTCATAGCAAGAAGAACGGCACAGCTGTGCCGTTCTTTGCTTTATGCTTTTTGGGGGGATGTTTTGTCCTGCTCCATCACAAGCAGGATCCCGATGGCGACCACGAGCATGATATCACGCGAGTACACCACCGTACCAAAGAGCGCGACTACCAGCAACGCCGCAAGCATCAATAGAAGCTGCGCCCGATAGGGATTTGACCTGATGCCTTTGAGGCTGCCCTTGCCAATGACGGCGATCATATCGCCTACAAGCATTGTTCCGATCACGCCCACGCCCGAGAGCAGATCGAGGATGTCGCTGTGCTGGCTGATCTGCTTTGCGGAGGTAAACATCGATCCGATCAGCGGGGAGGATGTGAAGCCCTGCGCCGCGAGCATATAATGACCCAGCCGAGATTCCCCGTCCGTCACGCCGCCCCTAAGCGCTACAAGGAGCTGCTCGAAGCTAAAGGCAAAGTTTGTCAGCCCAAGGCGTGTGCATAAATCCGCCGCAAGGGTCACAAGCGGCATGTGAAGCAGGAAGATCAGAGCGAGGGGAATCACCCCGATCAGCAAAGAGCTGCCCATGGATAGCTTGCCCTTTGAGATCATCCGCGCGAGTGCAGCGATCACCTGAATCATCAGGATCACGGCGGCGTAGATCATGGCGTAGGTGTACTGGGACAGCACGATCATCGCTGCCTGCGCGCACAGGAATGCTACCATTACGCCGCGCTTCATACCTCTGTGATGCTGCACACCGATGCAGGTCAGCGGGATAGAAATCACGGTTGCATAGATAAAATCATAACCGCCGATGTTTTTGAGCATGAGTTCCTTGAGGTAGGCTTCGCGCCCGGGCTCTGCCGAGCCAAGCGAGCGAGCGTAGGCATATACCCTGCCGCCTCTGAAGAACATGCCTTCCACCAGCCAGCCAATGGTGGTGAGGGTTGTGATGACCATTACGCCAAAGAGCATCCATTTGAGAAAACGATATAGCTGCGGGTCTTTGCGCCGCCTTGCATAGGCGCAAAACGCCAGCGGGAACCAAAACATCACCTGCTGCACATAGAAACCTGCGAAGTGATCGCCGCCGCGCAGTAGGAATACCTTGAGCACCAGCGGAAGCGCAAGCACACAAAGAGCGCAGGGCACAAGCCATTTCCAGTGCTTTTTGACATACTGGATATCAAGCAGCACGCCTAGCCCAAAAATGCCGACTGCTGCTGCGCCCGTCACCGCTCTGCCTGTGGTCTGCACCGCGGGCAGCATGAGCCAAAAGGTATAAAGTAAAATCGAAGCATTCACCAGCCCCGACGATATCTTCGTATTTTCATACGTCCTCAAAATCTCACCCTGCTTTCCTGTCGCCTGCGCACGCTAAAGAGCGCTGACCCAAGGCCAATGCCAATCGCCATGATTAAAAAGAGCGCCATCGTCTTGGCTGCAATGGCCAATCCGCCGCTGATATCGCTTTGCCCAAGTGCACTCATCGCGCGGTAAAGCCCAAGTCCGGGGACGAGGGGGAGGATGGCGATGGTGACAAAAACGGTCGCGATCATGCGCAGCTTACGCGCTGCGAGCTGCCCGAAGGTTGCCGCGACAAACGCTGCGACAAACATCGCAATGATCTCGGAGATGCTCTCCTGCATCATGAACCAATACGTCAAATAGCCTACAATACCAATCAAGCCGCCCCAGAGTATCGCCTTTTTAGGCGCATGCAAGAGCGCACCAAAGCCAGCGCCTGCCACAAAGCTGCTCGCTGCAACCATCAGCACCTGTCCTGCCATGCTAAGCTGCGCGCTTTGCGCTGCCGCGGGGGTCACCTGCGCGAGGTGCATGCCCAGCTCCATCATATGAAACAAACGAGTCCCCATCAATGCGCCGCCCGCCACCAGCGCCGCGATCATCACCGCACGCGCGCCATGCGCAACGCCCGACACCATGTCGCCGCGCAATATGTCCTGCACGGCGTTGGTCATGCTGAGTCCAGGGAGCAGCGGCATGAGCGCACTAACGACCATCGCGTCCGTAACACCAAGCCCTGTGACCGCATGAAACAGCAGCGGGATCATCGTGCAAAAGACGCTGCCGATGAGCGCGGATGCCATGGAGCCCGCTGTTCTATGGCTGAGGCGATTGTTCACAAGCTGGGTAAGCGCAGCGCAAAATGCACCGATGAGCATGTCGATGGGACCTCCGCCAAACATCACCGCAAAGCCAAGCGCCGACAGTGCCGCTGCTGCGGGCATGTACCACGGCGAAAGATCGGCTCCCAGCCGCTCCGCGTCCTTGAGCGCTGCGTACAGACCCGATGGCTCAAGCTCGCCAGAAGTCAGTTTTCTGCTGATTTGATTCACCGCATCCACGCGCGCCAAGTGAAATCCTTTGAGGTATACACGGCTGACGGAGGTCTGGCGGTTATCATTTTCATCTGTATAGGAAACAAACATGCCGCTTGGTACGCCAAAGACATCTACCTCAGCCAGCCCAAGCGCCTGAGCAATATGCATCACTGTATCCTCTGCGCGATACGTTTCGCCGCCATTTTCAAGGATGATCCGCCCTGCCAAACAAAGCGCCTTCATACGCCACGATGCACTCATGCCGTGCCTCCCTAACGAAATAGGCAAACCGCAAATCATTGATCGGCGGTTTGTTTTTCTCTATTGATGGATAGTTTACTGCAAGCGAAGTATATCAGATGGATATCATAAAATCAACTTCCGTGCATTTTTCCCGCGTTGCCTAGATCGAAAGGTAAACCCCCGCTCATCTGTCTGAGCGGGGGTTGTTGTGATTTAGCCAAACAGGTCATGAAAAGGGCGAAGCCCCTAGAGGGTTGAAGTTCATGAACCAAACAGGTCATGAAAAGAGCGAAGCTCCTAGAGGGTTGAAGTTCACGAACCAAACATGTCATGAAAAGAGCGAAGCTCCTAGAGGGTTGAAGTTCACGAACCAAACAGGTTATGAAAAGGGCGAAGCCCCTAG
>JAAYIN010000033.1 GCA_012523405.1 Clostridiales bacterium | reverse complement strand
GCGAAGCCCCCTCCGATTGTAATCCGAAACCAGCGACAATAAAAGGGCAACAGCCCCGGTGGTTTGGGGACCATGCGAAGCATGGATTCCCTACACGTAGCCAAGGCCGTGAGCGTTAGCGAACAGGGACGGAGTGCATTAAAAGAGCGAAGCTCCGTCGGAAAAGCTCGGGCTTTGCCCGAGCTTTTCCGACGACCAGACGTTAGTCTACCAGGAACGGGTCGATATATTGATGCTTGTCCCCGATCACTTCATCGTAGCAAACGCGTAGAATCGCGCGCCCCAGCAGTCCGCATCCGTAGTAGGCTCTGTCGTTTTCGCAGCCGTTTGTCAGCATCACAACGCCTGTGCGGTCGGTTGGGTCAAAGTAGGCCGCGCAGAGCATGCCGTTGGCCTTCCCGCCATGTCCGTACACCGTGCGCCCCCTCACCTGATAATCCGTGATGATGTTCATGAACAGACCATGGGTGCATTCGCAATCCACCGAAAATCGGTTGCCTTGGCGCTTGGTCATCTCAAGCACCGTGCTTTCCTCCAATATGCGCACATCGCCGTATATCCCGCCATCGCACAGCGCCGAAATGATCTTCGCAAGGTCGACTGCGGTGATCACCAGCTTGCCCGCGCTATACACATAAGCGGTTTCCCAGCTTTCCTTGGTCACGACCTTCGCATCGTCGCGAAGTCTTTTTTCGATCTTGCCCTTTGGCATGCTGTACATATCCGCAAGCAGCATATCCGTGGGCAGTTGGTTTGGCTGATAGCTCGCCGTGATCCCAAGCGGCGTGAAGACATGCTCCGCCATATACGCGTCAAGCTGCTGCCCCGACAGCTTCTCGATCAGGCTGCCGATCAGTCCGCCGCCAAAGTTGCTGTAGTGGCGTTTGGAGCCCGGTTTGGTGTCGTCCCGATACAAAATACGCCGACTGGAGCCTGTGAATATCTCGCTGAGCTTGCGCACCTTGCCCTGCAATGCCTGCTGATAGTATTTATGATCCGCGAAGCCCGCCGTGTGGCTCATCAGTTGGCGCAGCGTGATCGGCGTATCGGGATAGTCTGGATTTCTGACCTCAAACCCGAACAAATCGCTCAAGTCGTCATCCAATTTCGCCTTACCCGCCTCCACCAGCTGCATCAGCCCGATATTGGACACCAATTTGCTGATACTCGCCACCTGAAACCCTGTGTCCGCCGTCACTTCATCCCCGCGTATCCCGCTTTTACCGTATTGGTACGTGAATGTGATCTCGCCGTTTTGGATCACCGCCACGCTTGCGCCAAGCGTCGAATATTCCCGAAATGTCGTCGCGAGCTGGCTTTCCACCGCGATCACTTCGTCCACATTCTGCATGTCCAGCGCGCCGTCCAATTCCAGCAGTTCTTCTTCTGTGATTGTCGTTTCGTTCTCGTCATTATAGTTATCGGCAAAATCTTCCGCTGAGGCGCATGTGCTAAAAAGCATGATCACACAGCCCATCAGCGCCAACAGCCGCTTTGGTTCGAACATTCTCCCACTCCCATCAAAACCATTTTTTTGCGCTTGAACAGCCACAGGCCGCCCACCGTCAGCGCTACTCATACCAGTATAAAAATCGAATAGCTCCATTCGCCTTCCAGCTTCGGCGCCAAACGATAATACGTACACAACCTTCGTTTTTTTATCTCACCCTATTATATGTGCCATTCCTCCCTCAATCAAGCTTTATTTGGGCCCCATGCTTCATAGACGTGCAACTACCCCATTGCGTTGCGGAATTGCAAAATAAAACAAGAGGGCGCTGCCCCCCTTGACCCCCGCAAGGGTCTGGACCCCTGACCCAGTATGGGCTTCGCCCATGTCGGGGGGCAGAGTTCACATATGAAACAAAGTGGATTTTGGGCGAAGATGGGGGGAAATAGGGGCAAAAAACCCGCCTTCCTGAATAGGAAGACGGGGTGTGGATGGATGTTTTATTGGAAGAATGCTAGGTGATATGGGAAGCGAACAGGAACGACGTGCATTAAAAGGGCGACAGCCCCGGCGAAAAAAGATCGCATGAATGAGCGAAGCTCCGAGCTTTTTGGACGATCACTCTTCGAATGTTCTCACTCTTATGACGCCTGGCAATGCCATTAGCTCCGTTAGGAGACGTTGGTCGGGCATTTTGCCGATTTCTAGCACCGTGACCGCCATATCCTTGCGGCTCTTGTTTTGCATATTGTTGATGTTGATCTTGCGCGCGCCGATGGCTGCGGAAATCGCACTGACCATGCCCGGCTCGTTTTCATGGATGATGAGCACGCGAACGCCTTCGCTGTGGCCAAGGATGATCTCGGGCAGGTTGACTGAGTTGCGGATCTGGCCGCGCTCTAGGTAGTCGCGGATTTGGGCGGCTGCCATCGAGGCGCAGTTTTCTTCGCTCTCAGGGGTGGATGCGCCCAGATGCGGGATCGCGACGGTGTTCTTCATCGCGAGCACTTCGGCGGTTGGGAAGTCGGTGACGTAGCTACCGACTTTGCCCGACTCCAGCGCAGCTGCCATCGCTGCGGAGTCAACCAATTCAGCACGGCTGAAGTTCAGAATATGCACGCCGTCCTTCATCTTTGCGATGCTGTCCGCGTTGATCATCGCCTTGGTATTGTCCTTGAGCGGGACGTGAATGGTGATATAATCCGCCTTCGCATAGATATCATCCACAGCGGTGCAGCGGCCAACGGCGCGGCTGAGCGACCATGCGCTCTCGATGCTGATGAAGGGGTCAAAGCCCAAGGCGTCCATCCCAAGCCCCTGAGACGCTGCGTTAGCAACGATTGCGCCGATTGCGCCAAGGCCAATCACGCCAAGGGTCTTGCCGCGAACTTCGGGGCCGCCGAACTGCGCCTTGCCTTTTTCAACGAGCTTTGCGACCTCGCCGCCCTTGTCCGTCAGGTTCTGCGCTGCCCACTGCACGCCGCCAATCACGTTGCGGCTGCCCAGCATCAAGCCCGCAATCACAAGCTCTGCAACGGCATTCGCATTTGCGCCAGGGGTGTTGAACACGACGATGCCGCGCTTTGAGCACTCCTCAATCGGGATATTATTCGTGCCTGCACCTGCGCGGCCAATCGCAAGCAGGCTCTCGGGCATTTCCATGTCGTGCATGCTCGCCGAGCGCACAAGAATCGCGTCTGGAACGGGTTCTTCGTTTGCAATCAGGTAGTTTTCAGCCGTTAAATGCTGGTGGACGATATCCGAAATCTTATTGAGCGTTTGAATTTTAAACATGATTATGCGTTCTCCTTTTCAAATGCGGCCATTACTTCGACCAGTTTCTCAACGCCCCTAAGCGGCATCGCATTGTAGATACTGGCACGCATGCCGCCCACATTGCGGTGTCCCTTGAGGTTCACAAGCCCCTGCTTGGTCGCGTACTTCACAAAAGCCGCGTCCTTATCCGCGTCGCCCGTCACAAACGTGACGTTCATCAGCGAGCGGTATTCCTTCTGCGCGCAGCCCTTGAAGAGCTTGCTCTGATCGATATAATCATACAGAAGTGCAGCCTTTTGCTTGTTGATTTCATAGATCGCGTCAATCCCGCCAAGTCCTGCCAGCCACTCAAAGCCAAGCTTTGCCATGTAAATGCCGTAGGTATTTGGGGTGTTGACCATGCTATCGTTCTTCACCTGAAGCTTCCAGTTCAACAGCTTGGGGCACAAGGGGCATGCGTCCACCAGAAGATCCTTGCGCACGATCAGCACGCACAGACCAGCTGGACCGATGTTCTTTTGCGCGCCTGCATAGATCACGCCGAATTTGCTTACGTCCATTGGCTCAGACAGAATATTGCTGCTCGCATCCGCAACCAGCGGCACATCGCCCGTGTCGGGCAATTTGGTGTATCTCGTGCCGTAGATGGTGTTATTGGTGGTGATATGCACGTAATCGGCATCCGCGTTGAACTTGATCTGATCAACGTCTGGCACATAGGCATAATTATCTTCCTTGGAGGAAGCGACGATGTTGACCTTGCCGTAGCGCTCAGCTTCAACAGCTGCTAAATGCGCAAAGTTACCGCTATCAACATAGTCCGCGTTGCCCTCTTTTTTCATGATATTCAGCGGAATTGCGCTGAACTGCATCGTTGCGCCGCCATGCAAAAACAGGATTTCGTAATTATCAGGAATCTTCATCAGATTCCTGAGCGCCTGCTTTGCGCCTTCGTACACCTCGATGTACATCGCGCTGCGATGGCTCATCTCCATGATGCTCATGCCCTTATCCCCGTAGCAAACCAATTCGCTCGCTGCCTTCTCAAGTACGCTCTGTGCAATCGCTCCCGGGCCTGCCGAAAAGTTAAATACGCGTTCCATATTGTTTTCCTCCCTATTATATCTTACATTCTCACGACGGGCTTTCCATTTCCGTCGCGGAGCGGGTCGGTTTCTGCCCTATGGGCGATAATTAAACCGCATGCGCCTAATATACATCATATGCCGAAATAAAGCAAGTGGTTATCGTACTTTCCCTGTTTTTGCAGGGGGAGCTTCGCTCGCTTATTGCCCCCTTGACCCCGTTATGTCCGTGCTTTGCACGGACAGGGAGTGTAGGAGTATGGGTGGATGGAAAAAAGATGGGGATGACACTTGAAAAATGGTCGTAAGTAGCGAGGGGGGGAGGATCAATGTAGCTTCAGCTTACTAAGCACCCTCGCGTATGAACTCCTTGATCAATGTACATCCTATGCTTTGCATAGACGATATATTTTGAGGAGGTCTTTGATAATGAGTATGGAGAAACAGACTGGAAATGATACGCCTAAGCGGGCATGCAACTGCAATCCAAAGGATGCATATAGCCCTGATCAGGGGTACTCGTGTGATTGCAAGAATTACGGAGTGCATAATAAGACGCAGGAAAATGCGGTGCTCGCAGCACAAAAAAAGAAACGCCATGATCATGATGATCACAGCGGGAAGCTATGCGATATGGCGCACATGGCAGACGAGCCGATGTCCACCGATGTGCTTGGCAGCTACACGGGCACGGCCGCGGACGGCGATGTACCCGAGCAGGATGCGGACGATCTGTAATGGTTGTTTTCAGTCTGCAACGTTGATGACTTGCAGAGCATTTCTTTGCGCGAAGTTGACGGTTTGGCTGGTGCCTGTCCTTTGATGAATCAGCGCGCAGATGCAATGCGCTGAGTGATTCACCATGTATTCATTGCGCTTTCTCATGCAGTCGGGGGTGTATGCATCACAAAGGCATATGACCTCATCGGCATGCGTGAGCAAGGAATGGAGCAGGTCTGTTTCGCTGCTCGACCAGCGTGCGTTATGATTGCCGCAGGGCAGGGCAAAGATCAGGCGCAGCGAATCATGGTGCTTTTTCTTCTCCGCGACTACCGCAGCAGCCATCAGATCAAACCCAATCGCGCCGCCAGATATGAAATCCGTCACGCCTTGATTGATGAGGTTCTCAACCTCTTGGTCAAGGCGTTTTTTGATGCTTTCCGCCTTGTAATCGGGTAGTCTCCTATGCCCTGTAAAACAGCAAGTGTTCTTTCTCATTCTGATCTACTCCTCTTTGTTAGGCTATGCGTAGCCTAATAGTAGCATGCGTAGCCTGCTTTTTCAATAGGAATGCTGTAATCTTGTCATAAAAAGATAGGGAGATATGAAGATGGATACTGTAAATACAATCCGCAACCGCATACTGCAACTGAGCGACGAACGCGATTTGACGATCAACAAACTGGCTACGATCTCCGCATTGCCTCCATCATCTGTGAAAAATATACTATATGGCAGAAGCTGCGACCCCAAAATCGGAACGATTAAAAAGCTCTGCGACGGTTTGGGTATCACCCTTGGCGAGTTTTTCAGCACCAAGGAATTTGACGAACTGGAACAGGATATTAAGTAGCGGACACATGAAATCAGGCTTGCTTTGCTTTTTTATTTCTTGATCGAGATTGTTGAAAGTATCGGTATCAAAAAATTGCGCAAGCGTCATTTCCAGCCCATCACAAAGCTTCTTAATGGTAAGTACTTCCGGACTCTTCGTCTCATTATTTAATATGCTTTTGATCGTCGACTGCGGTACTGCCGTTATGTAACGCAATCCGTTGGGCGTTATGCCCCGCTGATCACATAACGCCCGTATCCGCTGCGCGATAACTTCAACTGTGTTCATTTATTCTCCTCCTATTAGGGTGGTGCATGCGATTTTCACCCAATACCCCGAACACGCCCCCTCGTCACCCACGGGCAAGCAGGCGAAGCCGCCCTTGCTCCCCCTCGTCACCCGCGAGCAAGCAGGCGAAGCCGCTCTTGCTCCCCCTCGTCACCCGCGAGCAAGCAGGCGAAGCCGCCCTTGCGCCCCCTCGTCACCCGCGAGCAAGCAGGCGAAGCCGCTCTTGCGCCCCCTCGTCACCCACGGGCAAGCAGGCGAAGCCGCTCTTGCTCCCCCTCGTCACCCACGAGCAAGCAGGCGAAGCCGCCCTTGCGCCCCCCTCGTCACCCACGAGCAAGCAGGCGAAGCCGCCCTTGCGCCCCCCTCGTCACCCACGAGCAAGCAGGCGAAGCCGCTCTTGCGCCCCCTCGTCACCCCACGGGCAAGCAGGCGAAGCCGCCCTTGCGCCGTCCCCATGGAGTAAACAAACCACCGATACCCAACTGTCCGTGCAAAGCACGGACACTCTGGGGTCAAGGGGGCTCTGTCCCCTTGCGGGGTGCAGGGGCAGAGCCCCTGCTAATGGTGGACTAGGCTAGTGAATGCTACGGCTATGCCCATGATGGAGACGTCAGCGAGCTGATCGCCTGAATAGCGAAGGATGGGGAAGGTCGGGTTTTCGGCGCGTAGCTCGAGCATGGAGGCTCCGATGCGATAGACGCGCTTGAGGGTGGCATCTCCTTCGATGAGGATGGCGCAGATGTCGCCGTCGCGGCATTCGGAGGTTTTTTTAATGTAGACCATGTCGCCGTCGAAGATGCGGGCGCCGATCATGCTGTCGCCTGCGCAGCGAAGGCAGAAATCAGCTTGTACGTCTTCGGGGACAGCGGCGTAACCGTCGAGATTTTCTTCGGCGAGAATGGGTAGACCGCAGGCGACGGTGCCCAGAATCGGCACGTAGCGGGTCTTTGGCATGGGCATGACGTTGGCGAGACCCGCGTAGGGGCTGTCGTCGGAGTCGTCCCAACCCATGAGCTGCGCGGGCGAGGTGTCAAGGGCAGAGGCGAGCGCCTCGAGTTTGCCTATGGGCAGGTTGGTAATAATGCCCTTTTCGTATTTGTAAATATTCTGCTTGGTGGTGCCCACCTTGCGCGCTAAGTCCTGTTGGGTCAGCTTGGCATTCCTGCGAAGCGCTCTGATTCGTTCTCCCAGCATAATGACTCCCCTTTCCACTGCTGAAAGTATACCAAATAACTTGACAGATTACAAGTCGAAATGAATAGATCGCAAAATATCCCTTGACAGGTTACTTGTCAGTGGGTATAATTGCCATATTGGTAGCTTGTTGGGTTGCAAACAGAGATGTGGAGTCTGTTATATTGGGTTGTTTGACCATGCCAATTAAAGCTGCCCCTTTTTTTACTTACATTGAAACTTGCGAAGTTACGTTCTTCGCATTTCCACGATCCAACGAATTGAGGAGAATCAAGGATGAATCAACTAACGATTATCGGCAATCTCACGCGTGACCCGCAGCTGCGCACGGCTGGCGCGAGGGCGACGGTTTGTACATTTACGGTGGCGGTGAATCGGCGCCCAAGCAAGGCGAGCGGCGAGGCGCAAGTGGATTATTTCCGCGTGAATGCGCAGGGAAGTCTAGGCGAAAGCTGGCACCTGTGCAAGGGGCGCAAGGTCGCGGTTTGCGGGGCGGTGAGGCTGCATCATTATGCGGCGAAGGACGGGCAAAGCAAGTCTCAGCTTGAGATTAGCGCGGAGGACGTCATCTATCTAACGCCCAAGGAAAAGCCCGAGGAGTTAATCGAGCGCAGGAGCTTGGCGCAGTACGCCGCCATCGCGCAGGACTACGAGGTCGTCCTAGGCGACGACCTGCCATTTTAAAACGGAGGATAGCCATGGGCAATCGAATTCTCAAAGAAAGTATCTGCGTGAGCGAGAGCATTGACGCGCTGAGCTTGTTTTGCGAGGTGTTTTTTTACCGACTGATCGTCAATTGCGACGACTACGGTCGCATGGACGCGCGTCCTGCGATCCTCAAAGCGAGGCTGTACCCGCTTCGCAGCGTCACCACCGCCCAGATCAAGGAGTCCATCGCCGCCCTTGAGTCCCTCGGCATGCTGACGCTGTACACCATCGGCAGGCGGCCGTATCTGGAGCTGCGCAACTGGGGGACGCATCAGCGGCTTCGTCGCAGCATTCCCAAATTCCCTGCGCCCCAGCCCATTCCCCCTCGCGGCAACTCGCCGCAAATCGCGGCAGATGGCGGCCTGAATCCCAATCCGAATACGAATACGAATACGAAATCGAATACGAATACGAATGATTACACTCAGCGTCCAGACGCTTCCGTGCCGCAGCCGCAGCCCGCGTATTCGCTGCCGCTCAACAATAACACGCTCTACGACATCTCCCCCGACCAGTTCGCCCAGTGGCAATCGCTTTACCCGAATGTGGATGTCCTCCAGCAGCTGCGCAGCATGCACGGCTGGCTCGATGCCAACAAGCCGCGCCGCAAAACCATCAAGGGGATCGAGCGATTCATTGTAGGCTGGCTCTCCAAAGAGCAAGACCACGGAGGGGGGGCTTCGCCCTCTTATTCTCCCGTTTATGCTTCCTCCTGCGCTGATTCGTCTTCTGGCTCTGGGGGAGGTCAAGCCACCAGTGGCCAAACATCGAGCGGCAACGCTTCTTTCAGTCGTGGTTATGCTCCAAATGGGCGCAGTGCAAAGACCGTAATCGAGCAGCAGTACAGCCAGCGAGCGTACGATACAGGCGAGTTTGACGGGCTTTCGCCCGAGCAGCTATTGGCGCTGGAGAAGGCAGAGGGGCAAAAGGCAGAAGATCTGCAACCGTAAATTCTCCATGCCCCAGCCATTCAGCAAATCAATACCTGCCCAAGGGACTATGGTTTATGCGCACTGCAGCGCGAAGGGTTCCATTCACATTTCATCAGCAACAAGGAGGACATCCTATGCTCACAATCAAGGACAAGCTTGAGCAATACCACCATGCAAGACTCGAAATGCAGCTCATCGACCACGAACTGCATCGTTATCATACCGTTTCAGATGTCGTGACGGGGTCGCTGACCGAGTTCCCCTACAGCAAGCACACCATCAGCGTTTCGGGGATTGACACCACGATAGACCTGAGCATCCTAACCATGCTCGAGGCCCGCCGAAAGCACCTCAAAGCCCTGCGCCTCGACGTGGAAACCTACCTCGCCGAGCTAGACGACTGCTACATCTCCAGCCTGATTCGCCTCCGGTATTTCGACGGGTTGAGCTGGCAGGCTACCGCCATGCGCATGGGAGGCGGGAATAGCGCGGACGGCGTGCGAAAGACGCTCGATAGGTTTCTGGCACAAACAGAGTGACATCCTTGTCCGTTTCGTCCGTTTTTTCTGTGCTATTATGATATCAGTACAAATGGACGCGAGGGAAAAGACAGTACCCTCAGGGCAGACAGTCAAGCTTCGGCTGTCTGTTTTTTTGCCAAAATGCATGCTTGTCCGTTCTGTCCGTTTTTTCTGTGCTATTATGATATCAGTACAAATGGACGCGAGGGAAAAGACAGTACCCTCAGGGCAGACGGTCAAGCTTCGGCTGTCTGTT
>JAAYIN010000032.1 GCA_012523405.1 Clostridiales bacterium | reverse complement strand
TCACGGACGTCTGAAGCGCACACGCGGGTTTGAACGCTTCTCACATATCTTTCTGTTCGCTTGGACATTGTTTTGCCTGCTTCCCTTTCTGCTGTTGCTCATCTCGTCATTTTCCAAGGAATCCTCCATCATGCAATATGGCTACTCCTTCTTCCCAAAGGGGCTGGACATTGCTGCATATCGGTACCTGTGGGATCATGGCGAGTCTATTTTCCACGCCTACTTCATCACGTTTCTAGTCACATTCATCGGCACAGCTTTGAGCTTGATTGTGACCACTTCCTTTGCCTATCCGCTTTCTCGCCCTGAAACACCGCTGCGCGGGCCCATTAATTTCATGGTGTTCTTTTCCATGCTCTTTAACGGAGGTCTCGTGGCTAGCTATTTGATTTGGACCGAGTGGTTCCACATCCGCGATACGCTGTGGGCGCTGATACTGCCGGGTTTGCTCATGAATGGCTTTTATGTGATGATTATGCGCAACTACTTTAAAACCTCCATTCATCCCGCCATCATCGAAGCGGCTAAGATTGACGGAGCGGGCGAGGTTACGATTTTCATTCGAATCATTATTCCGCTCTCGCTGCCCATATTGGCGACCATCGGGCTGTTTTGCGGGCTGGCTTACTGGAATGACTGGCAAAACGGTCTGTATTATGTAAGCAATCAGAAGCTTTACAGCATTCAATATCTGCTCAATCAGATGATCCAAAACGTTATGCTGCTGTCGTCGGGTGCATTTGGTTCCAAAGCGGCCGAGCAGGTCAGCACGCTGCCATCCGTTACAATCCGCATGGCGATTGCGGTCATCGGCGTACTGCCGATTATGATTATCTATCCCTTTTTCCAAAAGTATTTTGCTAAGGGCATCGCAATCGGTGCTGTCAAAGGTTGATAAAGGAGGATAACACTATGGCATTTCCCAAGGACTTCACATGGGGTGTGGCAACGGCCTCCTACCAAATCGAAGGTGCCTATGCACAGGATGGCCGAGGCCTGTCTATATGGGACGAATTCGTTCATGAGGGCAGATCATTTGCAAGGCAAACAGGCGATGTGGCCGCGGATTTTTACCATCGCTATGCAGATGATTTGGCATTGGTTAGCGAACTGGGTATTCCCTCGTTTCGCTTTTCTGTTTCATGGCCGCGTGTGCTCCCCGGCGGCATGGCAAACCACCCAAATGAAAAAGGATTGGCTTTCTATGATCGGCTGATTGACACGATGCTAAAGCATAATATTACGCCTTACTTGACGCTCTATCATTGGGATTATCCGGCTGAATTGGCGCGGCGCGGCGGTTGGACAAATCCCGATAGTTCCGATTGGTACGCGGATTATGTGGCAACTGTCGCTAGGCGATTGGGCGATCGTGTAAAGAATTTTATTACCTTCAATGAGCCTGCGTGTTTTATCGGATTGGGATATAACAAGGGCACGCACGCACCCGGGCAGAAGCGCTCCAACAAGGAGCTGGCGCTGATGGCTCGAAATGTGATGCTGGCACATGGCAAGGGCGTGCAAACCCTGCGTGCACTTGTGCCGGATGCTGTGGTGGGTTATGCGCCTAACTGCGGTGCGAATTTTCCCAAAACAAACAGTGAAGCGGATGTGGATGCTGCTCGCAAATCGTACTTTACGCTAACCGAGGATAACTGGCTGATGAGCGCTGCATTCTGGAGTGATCCAGTCATTTTGGGACAATATCCCAAGGAGCTGGAGTCGATCTTGGGTGCGGACATGCCTCCGATTCTTGCAGATGATTTCCGTACAATGCGCCAGCCTCTGGATTTTTACGGTCAGAACATCTACAGCGGCGGCTGCGTTGAATCAGATGGTATGGGCGGTTTCCGCAGTGTCCGCATGAAGGAGGGCTTTGCCCGCACAGCAATTGGCTGGCCTGTCACGCCCGATTCCCTCTACTGGGCGCCTAAGTTCTTTACTGAACGCTACGGTCTGCCGTTTGTCATCACGGAAAACGGCATGTCCTGCCACGATTGGGTTTCGGTGGACGGGCAGGTGCATGATCCCAACCGACAGGATTTGCTGTGCCGTTATCTGCGCTCCCTGCGCCGTGCTTCGGAGGAGGGCATTGATATTCGTGGATATTTCGTGTGGACGTTATTGGACGATTTTGAATGGGATACTGGCTACAACGATCGTTTTGGGCTCATCCATGTGGATTTCGAAACACAAAAGCGCACCATCAAGGACTCGGCGCGCTGGTATGCAGAGGTGATCCGAACCAATGGTGATTGCTTGTAATGGAACGAAGGGAAATTGATGATGAAGTTTGGTATTCAGATGTATGGCTTGCGCGATATGTGCAAGAGAGACCCGAAAGCGCTGTTCCAAAACCTGCACGAAAGCGGCTTTGATAAGTTTGAGCCCTGCGTCGTAGTTGGCGAAACGTTGCCCGGGATGGACGCGTTTTGGACAGAGGCAGAGTTTGCGCAAAACCTCCCATTGCTCAAGGCAAACGGACTTTCGATCCCCTCCTGCCATGTCTTTTTCCAAGATCCCCTAAAGGATGCACCTGCCTTAGCTGCTTTTGCAAAGAAGTACGGGATTCCTCAGCTTGTTATCGGCTGCTGGACAGCCTTTGATAAGCCTTCTTTGGAGGCGTTTTCAAAGAAGCTCTGCGTGATTGCACATGCGCTGCAAGAGGTCGATGCCATGTTGCTGATTCATAACGGTGCTGCTGATGTGAGCGCCAAAGTTGATGGCGTAAGTGCCTATGAGTGGGTGCTTGATGCCTGCGGCGGCATGGTGTTTAGTCAACTGGATACAGGCTGGATGCAGGTGGGCGGAGTGGACCCGGTCAGCTTTCTTGAGCGAAAGTCCGCGGTGATTCGCTCGCTGCATCATAAGGATTTTTTGGCGGGCAGCACAGGCACGCCTGACGTTGCTATCGGAAGCGGCATGGTTGATACGCTGGCATGCTACCGTCTCGGGCTTGCCTATGATGTGCCGCAGATCTTTGATCAGGACTGTGGAGCGATGCTGATGGATGCACAAAATACATTGAAGTTTTTTGCACAGGCGGATTCCTAAGTACATATTGCAAACATAATAAACGCAAGGCTGAAGCATGGTGCTTTCAGCCTTTTTGCATATTAAGTTGACGGATTCAATGCAGCGTTTGATTCAGCGCTCATTTTTATTTATATCGATTGATTACGATACTGCAATGGCGTATGATTGGTAATGCGTTTAAAAGTCGTGCAAAACGTAGAATCACTGCCATATCCGCAGCGGTACGATATTTCCTTGAGTGAGAGTTGGGTGGTTTTTAAATAGAACTTGGCAGCATTGATTCTGGTCATCACAATATAGTCTCGCAGCGTATACCCTGTTTCCTTTTTGAATATCCGCGAGAAATAAAACGGGCTAAGCGAAACGCGATGCGCCAAATCATCAAGCGTCAGCTGCTGGTCAATATTTTCCGATATATAGCTGAGCAGCTCCTCGATGGAGGTGGAATGCTCGGGGCGAGTTTCGGTTGTGGTGTCGTAGAGCAGAAATTCCGTGAGTACGGCGGTGATGTTTTGGGAAATCAAGGCTTCGATCGGTCGTTTGTCGTGGTTGAACATGCGGTAGATTCGCTCCAGCCCGCGCATTGCGTTGTACGGGTTTGGCGGCATGATCAGCTGCTTTTTATTTTGGCAGATGACCTGATAGTATTCTTTGGCGAGCACACCGTCAAAATGAATCCAAAGAATTTCCCAACCGTTATCCGAGCCATATCGATGCGGGTGATAGCAATCCAGCAATACAAAGCTCCCCGCTTCCATTTCCATGCGCTTTTGATCCAGATAGCAATACCCTTTTCCGCTCAGCACATGTAGGAGCAGAAAGCTGTTGTAGGATTGCCGATTCACAGCATATTGATCGTCGCATTGATACCTGCCTGCACATCTGATATAAAAGTAAATCCTCTTTGCTGTTTCGCTTCCTGTATAGAAATATACCTCTGATGCTGGCAATACGCCTTTTTCATTGATTTTCATCAAGGCAACCTCCTTTGGTGCATTCATCGCATAGCCGCCAAATAATCAGCACCTTATATATACTGATAGTTTATACATACATAGAGAATATGTCAACAAATCACTTTATATGAACATAGCAAACAATCAAAATAACGAGACAATCCAGACTAATGAAAATTTCAGAATTCATGTTATGATAATATCAAACGAATGATATTGAGGGAGGCGTATACGTTGAAACATTCACTGCAACAAGTACAGGTCTGGGAAGAAAACATCGTAATTCCTACATATGAAGTGGGTGCGGCTGATAAAAACCCAATGTTTCTTGAAAAGCGAGTTTATCAAGGGAGTACCGGTAGAGTATATCCTTTGCCTGTTATCGATAAAATCCAAGATGAAAAGGTAGACAAGACCTACCGCGCAGTATGGCTGGAGAACGACTATCTGCGCATCATGCTGCTGCCCGAGCTTGGCGGCAGGGTTCAGCGCGCTTACGACAAAACCAATGACTATGACTTCGTATATTATAACGAAGTGATCAAGCCTGCTTTGGTTGGTTTGGTTGGACCTTGGATCAGCGGCGGCATTGAGTTTAACTGGCCTCAGCATCACCGCCCTGCCACTTATTTGCCAACCGATTATATGCTGGTGGAGAATGCTGATGGCAGCAAAACCGTGCAGATCAATGACATTGATGAAATGTACGGCACAAAATCCATCGCTTCCTTCACGCTTTATCCCGATAAATCCTTCTTGGAAATCAAGGGACAGCTCTATAATCGCACCGCGTTGCCGCAGACATTTCTGTGGTGGGCAAATCCTGCTGTGCCTGTCAACGACCACACGCAGTCCATCTTCCCCCCCGATGTGCATGCGGTGATGGATCACGGGAAGCGTGCGGTGTCAAAATTCCCCATTGCAACTGGGGTTTATTACAAGCATGATTACGGCGAGGGCGTTGATATTTCCCGCTACTGCAATATACCCGTGCCGACATCCTATATGGCGTATCATAGCGATTACAACTTCGTTGGCGGCTATGACTATGGCGTAAAAGCCGGCGTGCTGCATGTTGCAGACCATCACGTATCCCCCGGCAAAAAGCAATGGACATGGGGTAATGGTGACTTTGGTCAAGCGTGGGATCGCAACTTGACGGATGAAAACGGCCCTTATATTGAGCTGATGACGGGCATGTATACCGATAATCAGCCTGACTTCACATGGCTCAAGCCCTTTGAAGAAAAGACTTTCGTCCAGTACTTCATGCCCTACAAGCAGGTTGGCAATGTCAAAAACGCATCAACAGAAGTTGTGATGCGTCTTGAGAAGATAGAGGAGTCGGCTGACCTTTGCGTGTATACAACAGCAGCCTACGAGCAAGGCAAAATCGTTTTGACATGCGGAGATCAGGTTTTATATACATACGAAGGCATGCTTTCGCCTACCAATATCCACAGTGCGAGCATTCCTTGCAAGGGTATCCCAGAAACGGATTTGCGCTTGAGCGTGTATGATGGCGAGCGCCTCATGCTGGACTATCAGCCCCAGCCAAAATGCGTTGAGCAAATTCCCGCAGCGGCAGAAGCTGCGCCCCAGCCCGAGAAAATCGCTACAAATGAAGAGCTATACCTTACAGGACTGCACCTTGAGCAATACCGCCATGCGACCTATGATCCTGATCCCTATTATCTGGAAGGTCTAAAGCGCGATCCGCTCGACAGCCGAATCAACAATGCATACGGAACCTTACTGCTGCGCCGCGGGTTGTTTGACGAAGCTGAGAATCATTTCAGAAACGCCATCAAGCGCATCACCTATCGCAACCCCAATCCGTATGATAGTGAACCCTATTTCAACTTAGGTCTATCACTCCTGCATCAAGGATGCGATAATGAGGCGTTTGATGCCTTCTATAAAGCGACGTGGACGGCTGCGCAGCAAGAGATGTCCTTTTACTACATGGCTTGTATCTCAAAGCGTCAAGACCGCCTTGATGAGGCGCTGCACTTTGCCGAGCGGTCTTTGGTGCGCAATGCCCACAACATCAAAGCACGTGCCTTGAAAGGGCTATTGCTGCTGGCTCTTGGTCAAACAAGCGAAGCGGTGCAGTGGCTAGAGGGGAATCTGCTTGTTGATCGATTCGATTATGTATCCAGAGTCACGCTGGATCAGATCAGCAATAGCGATGGCTCGTTAACCAGTGCTTTGATGCGCGACGATGTCCATAATTATCTGGCATTGGCACGCGATTTGCAGGAAATGGGCTGTGATGAGCTGGCGGTGGAATGCTTGGAGAAGTGCTCCAAGGACTTCCCCTTGCTCCACTATTATGCGGCTTACAGCTATGCAGCGCTTGGACAAACGGAGCAAGTGAATGCTCAATTGGGCAAAGCTGCGCAGGCATCACCCCTTTACTGCTTCCCCAATAAACTGGAGGATATCGCGGTGCTGGGCTTCGCGATTGCTGCCAACCCACAGGACAGCAAAGCGCCCTATTATCTGGCCAATCTGTTTTATGACAAGAAGCGTTATGAGGAAGCGCGGGAGCTTTGGGAGATGAGCGTGCAGCTCGATGATGGTTATCCCACTGCTTACCGCAATCTCGCGCTTGCTTATTTCAACAAATCCGGCGATTCGGCAAAGGCGCTTGCTTCGCTTGAAAAGGCGTTTGCGCTGGATACGCAGGATGCCCGCATTCTTTTGGAACTGGATCAGCTATACAAGAAGCTTGCAACGCCCCCTCAAAAACGCCTTGACTTTTTGATGAAACACATGGAAACGGCCGAGAAGCGCGACGATGTCATGATTGAAATTGCAACGCTCCTCAACCTTGTGGGCCGCCCGCAAGAGGCATATGATCTCATCATGGGACGTCAGTTCCATCCATGGGAAGGCGGAGAAGGCAAGGTGACAGGTCAGTATACCCTCAGCTTGATCCAGATGGCTAAGACCTGCCTCAAATCCGGCAAGAACGAGGAGAGCGCAGCGTACTTAACCAAGGCGCTCTCATTCCCTCATAGCCTTGGTGAGGGCAAGCTGGAAGGCGCAAAGGACAATGATATTTACTACTACTTAGGCTGCGCGTATGATGCGATGGGACAATCAGCTGAAGCAACAAAGTACTGGTCGCTGGCAACAATTGGAGACAGTGAACCTGTAGGCGCTATGTATTACAACGATCAGCCCGCAGATTTGATCCTCTACCAAGGTCTTGCGTTTGAAAAGCTTGGCAATGCTATCACAGCGAAAACCCGCTACCACAAGCTCATTGACTACGGTGAAATGCATATCTTTGACGAGGTGAAGATCGAATATTTCGCAGTTTCGCTTCCCGATCTACAGCTCTTTGAGGAGGATTTAACCGTTCGCAACAAGCTTCACTGCAAGTACCTGATCGCGCTTGGATGCTTCGGAATGAAGGATCATGTCCGAGCAGCAAAGATGTACGATGATGTTCTTGCCGTCGATCCTGCACATACGGGCTGTATCATTCATAGGCAGTTGCTTGACTGAGACATGGGTATGCCAAGCAATGATGAGTGATGATTGCAAATTAAAAACAGTGCGCTTCCAAATGAAGGAGGCGCACTGTTTTGCTATCCATATGGTGCCGTGTACCCTGTGAAGCCAGACGGTCATTTGATAAGAGGTGAAAAGGCGTTTTTGTAAAAACATGTCTTTTCTTTTCGGTTCTTTGTTTGAAGTCGCGGGTGGGGTGCGTAATCCCGCGAAAGTATTCAATTGCCAAGGGAGCAGCGCAAACGGTTCTTCGATGCAATAAAGCAGACGAAAGCGGCGACAGAAAATGGAGTAAGGCAAGGCATTTGTTTTCCTGGGTATTCCACTGTGCTAGGTTTCATATAAGGTAGCAATATCATGTATTCTACGCTTCATTTCTGCGCGAATAGTTAATGGCTCTAGACACTCACATTGATCCCCAAAACTGAAAAGAATATTGTAATAGTAATCGTTTTCTATGAAAGGAAAACGAACAATGTAATGCTCGTTCCCGTCTGGTGAAAAATGTTCATAAGCGCAAAAATCCAGTACCCTGTCCATAACAGATTTATGAATACGAATTTTGATGATTTTTTGCATGGTTGCCAAAATATCATCAAAATCCAACTGTGGTTTTTGATAATCTCGTGGTGTAAAAAACTCTTTTTGTATTTGTAGGTTTGAAATGCGAGATATTCTAAACAAGCGAAAATCATTTCTTTGATAGCAATACCCTTGCCAATACCAATGGTTGTTTTTCAATATAAGCTGATATGGCTCGGCTGTTCGTGTGCTTTTATTTCCATAGCGGTCTACATATTCAAACGAAAGCAGCTTGCTTTCCTGTAAAGCTGTTTTGATCATTTCTAAATAGGGTTGTACGTTTCTGTTGCCCATCCACGGACTTAAATCTATATATACTTGATTTGCTTTTAATTCAATGTCTTTTGCTCTGTCGGTGGGGATAAAACTTTTAACTTTCGCAAGGGCACCTGCTAGTTCGTTACCTCGTATCATGCCCGACACACTGGAAAGCCCCATTAGGATAACGGAAAGGTCGGTAGCTGAAAAAACTTTTTGATCAATCTTATATTTCTGCATGATTTCAAACCCTCCGCCTACTCCTGATATTGAGCGAACAGGAATACCTGCTATGTTAATAGTATCTATGTCGCGATAGATTGTGCGGGGTGAAACTTCAAATTTATCTGCTAACTCCTGTGCGCCTATCCGCTCTTTTTCAAGGAGTATCATAATGATGCTAACAAGCCTGTCAATTCTCACCTGACAGCCGCCTTTCGATTTTCAGAATTCTTTTCATCATGATGGATCGTGGCCATAATGTTGTCAAGAATTATATAGTACAATAGAAAAGCAAACAAAGCAATCTACCTATTAGGAGGAGACACTATGCAGAAAAAAGCCTTAGTTATAATCGATATTCAAAATGACATCACAAAGAATTACAAGGATATCATTGACAATATCAATCAAGCGATTGATTGGGCAGTCAATCATAATATTTATGTTGTTTATATCAGGCATGAAAATCTATCAGCCGGCACGAGGACTTTTAAGCCCAATACCCGCGGGGCTGAATTGGCGTCTGACTTGAACATCGTATCAGAAAATATTTTCACAAAATACAAAGGAAATGCGTTAAGTAGTGAAGAATTTAGAGACTTTATTAGTAAAAATGGAATATCTGATTTCTACATAGCAGGAGCAGATGCTGTTGCTTGTGTTAAATCAACCTGTTACAATTTGCGCAAAGCAAATTATGGCGTTAATGTCCTATCAGATTGCATTACCAGTTATGATAAAAGGAAAATTGACGAAATGCTACGGTATTATGAAAGTAAAGGCAGTCAAATGATTCGTTTGAATGACCTGTTGAGTTAAGCATTTTCCCATAGTAACCGCATAACAAGGAAGCCGTTTTTTCGCTCGTTTGTCGGGCTATGGCTCACGTCTTGCGCGATTGCTCTTCATGACGCAAAGTACTGTAAACGCTCTTGTGGATTGTTGATCGGAGGGGCTTCGCACGTTTGTCTGCGTATCTCCGCCGCCTCTTTTGGGTCCTTTGACAAAGAAGGGGCTGTTGCAGAATGATTCAGAAGAATCATCCTGTAACAGCCTCTTTTCTCGTAGAAACCCATACAAGCATGGAGAAAACATGGAAAACCACGAGGAAGTAGGCACAGCAAAGCAGGATGTAT
>JAAYIN010000031.1 GCA_012523405.1 Clostridiales bacterium | reverse complement strand
TTGTGCGCCACAATGTCGCAATTTGCTCTAAGTAGTAATCTAAACCAATCGTCAATTGTCAGGGGACGGTGTGTGGAAGTAGGACGGCGTCAGTGGACGGTTTTCTGACGACACAAACCGCCCTTGACGCCTCTGGAATAAACGTCGTCGCGGAACTGACCCCTGACGTTCTCGACAGTTACCGTTCTGATAACGGCGAGGACTTTATGCGCTGTGATAGGTGGTAATATATAAATTACATTACATAGAAAAACGACCTTACGTTCCCACCCTCTTACATGAAGAAACCATCAACATCAAAAATGTGATCCAGCTCATCATTGGTCATAGCGTGCAGTACCTTTTCTCTTGTGGAGCCTTTTGATAAATCCAGTCTTTTGAAACGCGTCTTTCCAGTCTGATCCTTCCCGGTACGGATTAACTGGATTCTGCCAATTCTTGTCTCTGCCGCAGCATACTTGGCAAAACCTTTGGCTTTAGCAAGATTATCCTTGTAGTCCGGGCTATGTGGCTCCAGAAAATCTATCACATAATCAAGAGTCGGATCGCTTCTGATAATCAGAAAGTCTGGATAGCTTGATTTGGTTACCCCGCCAATCTCATAGGGGATGCACAATGCCCACTTCTCTCTTGGCGGGTTGCGCAACCAGCACACAAAGTCAGATTGTTTGAACTCTTCCTCCAATACGCCTTCTTCCCAACTATTCAGCTTAATCCTGGCATTCCCGTTTTCATCAGCAAACAAATGATTTGCATATTCTCTGCCGTCTTTCTCAATCCTCGCGCTTATTGTTTCTGGAAGGGCGAAGTTATGCTTGCTTACAATATCACCGTCTGCAATGATATCGCCATATGCTTTTTTCCATCTTTCAGATTTATTAACGACAAATTTGCGATATTCGTCATTTAGCAAATGGAACTTCTTTTGAGCATACCTGTTCAGATGACCGATACACTCATCATCCGCTGCGAAAAGGATGCAGTCGATCTTGAATGCGTTTGGGGCATCATCTTCCAAATACTTTCTGCCGTACTCAAATGGGATACCATAGCCGCCCAGCTTCAAATCGGCAGCCCTTAATTGCCGGTCAAGATCGCTTTCCGATGAGGTAAAGAAGTCGTGCGCAAGTGAGCTATCAACAGTTTCACCAAATACATCAAAGACACTGATTGATAGTTTGAGGGAAAGCACTTGCGCAGCGAGCAAAGCATACTTTCCATCGCGCTGCAGTGATTCTACATAAGACCGGATCATCTGGACAACTTCGAGTTTTACTTCTTCACTGGCAATCGGAAAAATGTTGGTTTGACTTAGCAATGAGGCAAGGCTAAGCAAGGAACGCAAGTAACTGTTTATTTTTACTGACCGAACGAGGTAGGTCAACAATCCTTGCTCATTGATAAATTTGGTGATGCCCTCTCTGTCTAAAGGGCCGCCCGGAAACGCTATTTGAACATGTGCATTTGATTTCTCTGTGCTGTTGTTCCCAGGCTCTTCACGTCTGGGGGCAATTGGATATACTGGGCTGGGCTCGCTTTGTGGGTGTACATCCTTTAGGGGCACTTCAGAGGGAATGTCCTGCAAACCTTCAGTATCATCCTGCATCGGTGATGTTTTCTGTGATGAATCGCTGTTCAAATCTTGGTCGTCAAACATTCGGACTTGCCCTGATAAGGGTATATTAGCTGGTCTTTTCCGCAGATGTACTGACCAAGGGACGAACATCGGTTCCTCGATAGATTCACCCTCAATGACTGTTGGCAGCTCGCTGCCCTCGGCATTCAGCAGTTCTTCTACAACACTTTTGACCGCTTTTCTGTTGAAGTAGGGCAAGAACAGGCGAACATCATTGAGAAAATCGTCTACCAAAATATGGCATTGCAAAGGGGTGCGCACCATCCTGCCAAGCAGCTGCGCAATGTAGGTGGCATCTTCCGCTTTGCGGAAAGACATCATTGTCTCCGCACGCGGGCAGTCCCAACCTGTTGAGAGGTTCTCTTTAAATAATACCACGCGAATGCGCTTGTCATCAGCAATTTCTGGTGGCTCCACATGATGTACTTGGAGGCCATTTATCAACAAGGTAGATATAGAACCAAAGGTATGCACCACTTGGTGTTCCTTAAATCGAGTTCCTAATCGATCCTCAATTTTTGCAAGCACATCATCCAAATTGGTATCAGATATTTTTTTGCCGCTTCCTGCAAGCACCTGAATAACAAAGACTGGATTTACCTGTGCATAGTGCTGTTCATATGAATACTGATACCAGTGTTCGCATTTGGCCGTCCACTCGTCAGTTGCAGCCTGAAGCAATACCATCTCATTGTATTTTTCGGGGTCGTCCGGATAGGTAATGACAATTCGGTCTTTCAGCAATCCTGAAGCGCGTACATCATTTGCAGAAACAATGCACTTTTGGAGGGTTGACGTAGTATCGCCCACAAGCGCATTGAATCGAGCTGCTGTGGCGCTGACGCCAATAACGACGGGCATAGGAGACAGTTTATGTGCCTTACTCCCCTTCAGAAACCGCTGCATGATTGAGGTTGCTCTGCCCGCTTCCCTGCCCTGCATGCCTCGGTGCGCTTCATCTATGATAAAGTAAAGACGGTCTGACTTTTCCCGTGCAGTATTTTCCAGCGTTTCCCAGATAGTGTGCTGACGTGTATCCGATTTTCTGCCAAGATTACCGCTGCTCCCCAATTTCTGCGTGTTCAGGAAATAAATATGCCCATCCTCAAGCACTTCCATATCGAAAGAGCCATCCTCAATGGTTACACATTGATTAAATCGAATTCTGTCCGCTTTCAAATCGAACTTTTGCTTGGACTGTTCATTGAGTGCAGGTGAATCTGACAGCCATACGAATATGGCTTTTGCTTGCTCTTCATACTGCTCGTTCCCAAACAATATGTCCTCTACCAGTGCAGCCATGATAATGGTTTTGCCTGAACCTGTAGGCGCTTGCAGGGAAACAACCTGAGGCGTCTTCGTACGGCGATAGCTGCCCAATGCTTCAGCAACTCTAATCCGAAGATCGGAAACTGCTTTTTTCTGAAAGGGAAATAGTTCAACTTTCATGTTCAGCTCCTTGCGAAATTGATGCGGAAATTGTCCAAATAATCTCGGTACAGTTGAAAAGT